>NZ_CP104900.1:3600000-4200000 GCF_025449215.1 Shewanella seohaensis | reverse complement strand
CATCTTGCTTAACGATGCTAGACAGGTTGCCATACAGCATGTATTGGGCGCCGATTTGACGGCCAAACTTGATGGCGGTTGATGGGTCAACCATACCGGTATTGTTTTGGTAATCCAGTTGCTTACGAACTGAATCTACTTTTGTCATGTCGATAAAACGGAACTTGCCTGAGCGCAGTAACTTGTTGCTGATAGAGTCGGTCACAGACTCTGTATCGATATGCTCAGAGGTTTTGTTTTTGATGCTATCGACAAACAAAATTGGGCGGTTGTTCGCTGTCATAGCCACGATAGGGGGAAAGTCATCATGCTATCGACCATCTTAGCAGCGATGGCTTGCAGATCCGTTGAGCCAAAGTTTTCGTTAACGGTTTCCACTTCTGTGGCATCGCCATACTCGACTTTCGATTGACATGCAGCCAGACCCATTACGGCAGCCAGCACAAAAATCAGTTTAAATTGTTTCATAGTCAGTTCCATTTTGTGATTGTAAAAACTTAATGACACTCGTTTTATTCAAACATTCACCGCTAGGTTAAATGATTATTGAATAAATTCGGGTGTAATTACCAGTATCAATTGCCCAGACCAAGGTGGTCTTGCCTGCGGCAACTTCAATTTTGGCAGGTGGTGCCTTGTCCAACTGCAGTGTGTATTCCCCGGGATTGAGGTAACGTCTGCCAATTTGCGCCTGTTTTGGCAGGGTCAACCAACTGCGGCGATCCGCCTGTTCGCTGACCACGTTAAAAATCTGCATGGCGATACTGCCAATATCGGCGGCATTGTTGCCGGGCTTACCGCTTTTTTCGACCTGATAGGCCATTTCCGATTTGGCATACACCCGCGCGACTTGGCGAACTAAGGTGCCGGGTAAATCTTCCTTGAGCGCGTTAATCGCTAAGGCATCGATATTGGCGATGGGCTCGGTTTTCAGCACTGTACCTAAGCCTTGTACTTGGGTCTCGGCGACAACACTATTGTTCGGCCCATAGGTGGCCAGAGACACGGTTTGCCAGTTGCCATGGATAGTGAAGGGCACTGTGAGCGCTTGTTTTTCAGGTACAAAGCCCTTTTCGACCATTAGGATGACTTGGCCTTCGCCCGCCTTGGGAAGCTTGGCATCGCCCCAGCGCTTTTTAAACTCATCGTACTGTGGCATGCCGAGTTGCTTGGCAAGACGCACTAAATCCTGTTGCAGATAAGTGTTATCCGGGCTGATTTGTGCCGCTTTACGATAGTCGATAAAGGCATCGTTTGGCTCGCCCAAAACCTCGTGGAGCAACCCTGTAGTGTAGTAGCTGTAGGCGTTGAGGAAGGAGCTGGTTACCGTACCTGCGGCTTGGCCGAGCTTATTCATTTCGGCATCTATAGTGCCATTGGCCATGGCCTGCACGGATTTTTGTGACTTCTGATAACGCTCCTGCTCAGAGCCTTGTAGCTCGTTACTGCGGCGAACTTCCACTAAGGCGCCTTGATAATCACCGCTGAACAGGTAATTCAAGGCTTGATATTGGTGCAGCATAATGCGCTCGTAGCCTGGGCCACGGTAGGGGATGGCATTATCGTTTAATACCAAGCTTGTGGCGGTTGCGCCTATGTCGCTGGCGCTAATCTTGGCTTTATCATCGAAGGCTGTATAGGCCTCGACCGCTTGCTGGTAGTACTTACGGCTGCTGGCAAAGTCTCCGGCAACCTGCGCCACGCGTCCCGCTTCTTGGGCGTAGAGTAGGCCATCGTTACCTTGGATATTGCTGGCTAATTTCTCGATATCCGCCATGGGCGTTGCGGTATTGAGTTCTTGTTTTATCGGTGCAATTTGTGCCGGATAATTGATAAAAATACTGTTATAGGCACAACCGCTCGAGCCTAAGATCGCGGCGAGCATCAGCGTACTGATAGTGGGTTTGATTAAAGAGTGAATGAAGGTGCTATTCATGCCTGTGGTTTACCTTCTCGCGCCATGTGTTTTTGTTCTGGCATTTGTGAACGCTCAAGCAAAGTGATCCCCTGAAGATGATCAAACTCATGTTGAAAAATACGTGCAATAAAACCTGTTAACTCAGAGCGTTGCCATCGTCCTGCCAGGTTTTGATAGCGCACCACTATCTGCTGGTGGCGCCAAATTGTAAACCGTTGTCCGGGAACCGATAAACAGCCTTCTTCACCGCTGACTAAATCCGCAGAGGCTGACAAGATCTCTGGGTTGACCACCACGACTGGGTCCATCAACGGCGCATCGGGGTAACGCTCGTTCGGCTGTGATGCCATGATAAACAGTGCCAGTGGGCTGTGCACTTGCGGTGCGGCAATGCCAACGCCTTTCGCGGCCACCATGCTCACAGCCATCTGCTCTGCTAATTGACTCAAGGCCGTATCGAAGTCGCGAACTTCAATGGCTTGCTCTTTTAAAATGGCTTCACCCACCACGGCAATAGGCAGTGGCTGACTGGGTGTGGGCGATATCGCATCTTTAAACATCGCATTCCTTGGATATTTATGGGCCATTGTGTCGTTAACGGATGGGCTAATCCGCTATCACATTAGTAATGGGGTGGCGGCGTTTCTTCGGCTTGGGTCGCAATATTGCTGGGTTCCATCGCTTTTAATTTGCCAATCAATAACTGAATTTGATGTTGCTGATGGGCAATGAGCTGGTTCAGCTTAATGACCTCTTGGTTTAACTCTTCGACCGTGAGCTCTTGAAAAGCCATTTTCATTTGCAGCTCTTCAATCTGTTCTTGTACGCCTTGCATGACTAACCTCTACTCCTGCCAAGTCTCGACTAAGCCTTGGCTACTGATACTAACCACTTTATTGGTATCTCGAATTGCCACAGAGTATACAACGGCTCCTCGGTTTTGGCTGTTTTTAGTCAGCGCAATTTGCCACTTAGCAATAGGTTTACCCGTTTGGCGTTGCCAGAGTATGACTTCGCGCGCGGGCGTGCCTGTGAGCAGCTGGCTGTCTTGCTGGGCGAAACGCACCGTAGAGAAGGTCATTTGCCGGCGTTTAATCTCTAATTGATTTAACAGCTTACCATTGGTGTTATCCCAAATCTTCGCCTCATTGGTACTGCCATTGGTAAAGCTTAATGTGCCACTGTCGTTGAGTGCCACCTTAGTCACCCGACTACCTATATCCCAAGTGTGGATTGGCTGCCCCGTTTGCGCTTGCCACAGGATAGCCTGCATGTCGTTAGAGCCTGAGAGGGCAATGCGCCCATCGGCGGAAAGCGCGACGGTATTGACCCTTTCCTTATGGCCTAAAAATTTAATCAATGCCGTTTTGGCCGCATTGAGTGACATCACACTGCCATCGTTTAAGCCTATGAGCAGGGCGCCATTATTCGCCACGGCAACACTCTCACCCGAGGCGGGCAGCGACCACCATCCTCGGGATTTGCCGTCGGCTATTGTCCATAGGGCAACTGAATCGCGGCTTAACGATGCGGCGAACTCACCGTTAGGGAAATGGCGGTGGCCGTGACGCCGGTATTCAGATCGCCATGCACCCATTGGTACTTGAGGCTGTGGGTGGTTAAGTCCCAACATTGCACCCCTTGGCTTTGGGTGGCGACAATGGCGATATTGCCGTCGCTAGAGAGGCTCGCGCTATATGAGGGTTCCTGTGAAATGACTCGAATATCATCGGCTTTGGGCTGACATGCCGCTAAAAAAAGTGTGCAAAATACCAGCAGTAGGGTTTTCTTCATGAACTTGCTCCTAAAGTTGGTGTCTCTAGTCCGGTAGAGTGAGATTAATCACAGTTAACACATAACAGAATCTAGTTGGTATAACCCAGATAACTAGTATACAGTTGTCGCGCTTAGGTTATTGTAACCGCTTGAGGATGCTGAGGAAGCTTTAATGAAATCGATTTATAAATTATCGTTAGTTGCATTGGCTGTTATTGGCCTATCTGCTTGTAATCAAGAAGAAAAAGCAACAAACGCAAGCACAAATGTTGAATTAACGACTGAAGCACAAAAAGAAGCCTACAGTGTTGGCGCTTCAATCGGTCGTTATATGTCTGGCCATATCAAAGAGCAAGAAGAATTAGGCCTGCCAGTTGACCGTGCGCTGATCGTAACTGGTTTTACTAACGGTCTGAATGATCAACTGAAATTAACTGAAGAAGAAATGCAAACCATTCTTCAAGGTTTAGACAAAAAGTTAAACGACAAACGTACAGAACAAGCTAAAGCCATTGCTGCGAAAAACATCGAGGATGGTAAAAAATTCCTCGAGGAAAACAAAGCTAAGCCTGGCGTAGTGACCACTGAATCGGGTCTGCAATACGAAGTGTTAACACCAGGTTCTGGTGACAAGCCAGCGGCTGAAGACACTGTAGAAGTGGATTACGTAGGTACACTGCTTGACGGTACTGAGTTTGATAGCTCATACAAGCGTGGTCAAACGGCTAAGTTCCCATTAAACCGCGTTATTCCAGGCTGGACCGAAGGCGTACAGTTAATGCCTGTCGGTGCTAAGTACAAGTTTGTTATCCCTGCAAACTTAGCTTATGGCGACCGCGATACTGGTACTATTCCGCCAAACTCAACCCTGATTTTTGAAGTTGAACTGAAATCAATTGAGAAAGCACAAGCGGCTCCTGCTGCTGAGCCTGCTAAAAAGTAATTTACCGTGATAACGGCTTAACTCGGGTTAACTCGTTCACTCATAAAATACCGCCTACACAGGGCGGTATTTTTTTGCACTCGAAATGACTAAGCAGTGCTGCGACCGATACAAATAAAACCATGGGGGAGCTTGTTTAGCCGTTTTACACCATTTCGCAAACGGCCTACCACTAGGCTTTTTAAATCGAGCGAGCGTTTAAAAGATGGATAAGGAGTATTCTTTTGGTAACGAATAATATTTCAAAATAATGATCGAATAATTAAGTTTTAAATAAATTGCGATGATTTAAATTATCGAAAACGCTTATATTATTCAGAATGATGCACTTAAAAATGTCATCAAAATATCACATTTATTTTTTGATTGTTATTTGTTCGATTTCACTCTGGTATATCACTGTGATGTCTTTATCTTACTTATTGTTTTCTTACTGCTTAATACTTTTGTGTTATATCACTGTTCTGAATACAAGACAGTTGAGTTCGTAAAATTTCATTTTCATCAATATCTTATGCGTGCATAGTGAGATCTCCCCCTCTTTTTTTAGCTATTCAACTCTGGAATAATCCGCCCGCACGTTAATAAAAATTAGCGGCGATATTATAATAATGGGGTTGATAATATGGATAATGTTAATAAATTAACGGCTATATCTTTAGCTGTGGCTGCAGCTTTGCCAATGATGGCAAGCGCTGATGTGATGATCACAGAATATGTTGAAGGTAGCTCAAACAACAAAGCTATCGAGTTATATAACAGCGGTGATACGGCAATTGATTTGGCGGGTTATAAACTCGTTCGTTATAAAGATGGCGCCACTGATGCCTTGGATATGCAGGTATTAGATGGACAAAGTATTGCGCCAAAATCGACAAAAGTCATTTTAAACTCAAGTGCAGTCATTACCCTTCCTCAAGGTGTCGACAGTTTTTCGGGTTCTTTAAGTTTTAACGGTGGCGATGCGGTTGCCTTAGTTAAAGATGGCGCCGTGGTCGATATTATCGGTGACGTGCCAACGCCGACTGGTTGGGGGCTCGATGTCACCCTTAAGCGTAAACTCGACGCATTAGTCGCCAACACTGTCTTTAATCCTGCCCAGTGGGAACAATTACCTAAGGACACTTTCACAGGTTTAGGTTCGTTAGATACACCAACTGAACCTGAAACGCCAGTATTTAGCTGCAGCGGCGCTAAAATCGTTCCGATTTATCAAGTCCAAGGCGCGGGTGAATCTAGCCCTTATGTGCCTGAAGGCGCATTCGAGTCAGAAAGCGAAGTGACGGTTCGCGGTGTGGTAACTGCCCGTGGCGAGAGCTTATTCAAAGGTTTCTATCTCCAAGAAGTGAAGGGCGATAACTCGCCATACACTTCCGACGGCGTGTTCGTGTTTTTAGGTGAGAATCCACCAGAAGCGATTCAACCCGGCGTTGAAGTCTGCGTCCAAGGTAAGGTGAAGGAATACTTCGGCTTAACCCAAATCGATATCAAAACCGATAAGAAATTCGAAGTCGGTGCTAAGGGCGAAGTCCCAGCAGCAGCGCCATTCTATGTGGCCGATGGCGAAACTTTAGCGCAGGCATTAGAGCGCTACGAAGGCATGAACGTGAAACTGGATGCTGGTAGCGATCTGAAGATCAGCCGCACCTTCAGCTACGATTATGCTGGCCGTCGCAATAACATGCTGGTGTCTTACAAGGCGCCATTGATGAAGCCAACTCAGCTTTATCCAGCATTGTCAGCAGAAGCGACTGCTTTAGTTAAATCTAACCGTGAAAATCAGTTGTTTATCGAATCTGACTACAAGCCAGCCGATGGTGTTATTCCTTACTTCCCTGACTTTAACGTCGAAACCGGTTATATCCGTGTGGGTGATCAGCTGACCAATCTCGAAGGTGTGATTGGTTACAGCTACGGTGCCTACCGTTTAGTGGCGACCAACACTATCACCGCTGGTGACTTTATCCGCGGTGATGACAGAACCGACGCGCCAAGTGTCGCCACTAAGGGCGATATCCGTGTCGCTAGCTTTAACGTGCTGAACTTCTTTAACGATGTTGTTGGTGGCGATACAAACCCATCGGGCAGTAACCGCGGCGCCTTGACCGAAGAAGAAATGTTGCTGCAACGCGCGAAAATCGTCAGCGCCATTACCGCCATGAACGCCGATATCGTCGGTTTAATGGAAATCGCTAACAACGGTTTTGGTGAAAAGAGCGCGATTAAGAACTTAGTCGATGCCTTAAACGAGAAGCAAACCGCTGAAAATGCTTACAGCTTCGTTGAAATCACCGATGAAGATAAATACGACGGTAAGTACTTCGGTAGCGATGCCATTACTGTGGGTATGCTTTACCGCGCGGGTAAAGTGAGCCTTGCGGGTGCGGCTCGTGCGATTGATACCCCAGAGCAACACGCGACCGCTGGCAGTGTGACTCGTATTAAAGATGGCAAGACTGAGACTAACCCAGGTAACGATGCTTACCAGCGCCACAGCTTAGCGCAAACCTTTAAGATCCATGATCAGAACTTAACAGTTGTTGTTAACCATCTGAAATCTAAAGGTTCAGGCTGTTTAGAAGATTGGGCCAACTTCGAAGAGTCAGTCGATCCGGCAGATCAACAGGGCAAGTGTAATGCCTTCCGCGTATCGGCTGCTAAAGTGCTCGGCGAAGCCTTAAAAGACGTTAAAGGCGATCTGCTGGTGATTGGTGATATGAATGCCTACGGCATGGAAGATCCTATCCGCGTATTGACCGATTACGATGCGAGCAAGTCTGAGCGCGATATCATGACCGCCTCATGGACCACCTTAGATGGCAAAGTGTTTGAGCGCCAAGGTAGCAAGATTGAGAAGGGCTATGGCCTCATCAACCTCAATACTCAGGCCCACGGCGCTGGTACTTACTCATACAGCTACAACGGTGAGTTAGGTAACCTAGACCATGCTTTAGCAAACACCAGTCTTGCCAAGCGTTTAGTGGATATCGAAGATTGGCATATCAACTCAGTGGAATCTAACCTGTTCGAATACGGCAAAAAATTCTCTGGTGAACTGGCTAAATCTGAGAATGCTTTCTCAGCGTCTGACCACGATCCGGTTATTGTCGCACTTAGCTACCCAGCGCCGGTTGAGCCACCAAAACCTGAGCCAAAACCAAAGGATGATGGTGGTGCGTTAGGATACTTAGGTCTAGCCTTGCTATCCCTATTTGGCCTACAACGCCGTCGCCGTTAATCGAGTGATTGCACGCTCACAACTGAGTTTGTGAGCTAAACTCAGAGCTAAGGGATGGTTTTACCATCCCTTTTTTATGGCACTGTTGTTGTGGGACTTTATGTACCTTGATGACAAGGAGAGCGGACATGGCAGCGATTGGCTCCGACCATGCAATCGGCGTGGCAAAAGCGCCACTGTGGTTTTATTTTGTCGCATTCATCAGTTTGTTATGGAACATCATGGGCTTATTGGCATTTGTTATTCAAATGACCATGACACCAGAGGCCATGGCGCAAATGAGCCCAGATCAAATAAAGCTCTATGAATCGACACCCGCCTGGCTCGACTGTGTGTTTGGGTTTGCGGTGGTTTCTGGCGTTATAGGTTGTCTGTTGTTACTCATTAAAAAAGCCTTTTCTTATAAAGTGTTGCTCGCATCTCTTGTCGCCGTATTGGTGCAAATGGGCTATGTATTTGGTATTCAGCAGGCGGCTGCGGTATTGGGTAGCGATGCCCTTATCATGCCGAGCGTGGTGATCCTGTGGGGAATGTTCTTAGTCTGGTTTAGTCGTTTTGCTGTCACAAAGCATTGGTTAACTTAGGCGTAGTGACTCCTTGCCATTATCTGGCTGTTATTAGCCAATGCTTATGTGTTGAACTTCAGTCACTTCTTAGTAAACTGCTAGCTGGTTTTCTTTACTAGGATGTTGAAATGAGTATTTGGTTTAGACCTGTCACCTTAGAGGATTGTGCCCGATTAGATGCTGGTATGGGGGCAAAGGCACCCTGATGCAGACCCTAGGGATCGAGATCAGCGAGATTGGCGATGATTATATGAAGGCAACTATGCCTGCCACGCCCGCCATACATAACCCCTTAGGCATTGTCCATGGTGGCGCGAACGTGGCGCTGGCCGAAACTGTGGCCAGCTATGCTGCAAACTTTGCGGTAGATTTCGAGCAATATTATTGTGTTGGACAAGAGATTAACGCCAACCATTTACGCGCTTCGCGTAATGGCGTACTGACCGCGACGGCTAAAGCGGTTCATTTGGGGAAACGCAGTTCGGTGTGGGAAATCTTAATCCATAATAGTGCAGGGGAGTTGACCTGTATTTCACGGATGACGGCGGCGGTAGTACAACGCTAAGAAGGCTCAACCAACCTGTTTTAGTTGTATCAATCGATAAATAAGGACGTGATATGGATAGTGCAATGATGTGGGAATGGGTTGGTTATTTGGCGTCTGTGGTGGTAGCCATCTCTTTGATGATGTCTAACATCAAAAAGTTACGCTGGTGGAACTTGTTGGGGTCGGCATTGTTCGTTGCCTATGGGGTTGCGATACAAGCTTATCCGGTGGCGGCGGTTAACTTTTTTATCGTGTTAATCGATGCCTATTACTTGGTCGTTATCTATCGCGAGCAGGCGGCTTCTGTCAATGAGTAATATGTAACACTTTGAATCAATTGAAGTATTTTTAAGTTTGTCTTAAGCTCGAGTTCTCATTTTTGCCAGGTCGGTTTGCGTTGCGGCTGGCATACTCTTTATTCTGTTGCTGGCTATTTCATCACATACGGGGAGTGAACTTTACTCCCTGAATGATCTAAGCACTCTTCGTTAATCTGAAATGTAGATTGTTTGAATCTATATTAATCGTTTTATTGAAATCGTATCTTTGCCTATTCTAACTCCATCGACAACACGTCGCCCTGCCAAGGAGATAAGCCATGGCCACCATTTACGATTTAATTGAATCTTGGGTTAACACCAATCAAGAATGAGGAGCAAGATATGAGTCAACAGTATTTAACAAGCCAAAGCGGTTCTCCAATTGCTGACGATCAAAACTCATTGTCAGCGGGTGAGCGTGGTCCCTTACTACTGCAAGATTGGCATTTAATTGAAAAACTTGCCCACTTTAACCGTGAGCGTATTCCTGAGCGTGTTGTGCATGCGAAAGGGACTGGCGTATACGGTACTTTCACCCTGACCAAAGACTTAAGCGAATACACCATCGCCGACCACTTTAACGGTGTGGGTAAGCAAACTGAGACCTTCGTACGTTTCTCTACCGTGGGCGGTGAAATGGGTTCTGCCGATGCCGAGCGCGATCCCCGTGGTTTTGGTCTGCGCTTCTATACTGCTCGTGGTAATCACGATATCGTGGGTAACAACACGCCGACTTTCTTCCTGCGTGATGGGATTAAGTTCCCAGACTTTATCCATACCCAAAAGCGTAACCCATTGACGAATTTGAAAGATCCACAAGCTATGTGGGACTTCTGGTCATTAAACCCTGAAGCCATGCATCAAGTGACGATTCTGATGTCTGACCGTGGTATTCCGGCAAACTACCGCCAAATGCATGGTTATGGTTCGCATACTTTCTCGTTCTGGAATGCTAAAGGTGAGCGTTTCTGGGTGAAGTTCCACTTCAAATCGCAGCAAGGCGTGGTGAACTTAACCAATGAGCAAGCCGATAAGTTAAAGGGTATCGACCCTGACTCATCCCAGCGCGATATGGTGGTAGCTGTGACCGACGGTAACTTCCCTCGTTGGACGGTGAACGTACAGATTATGCCTGAGGCCGATGCCAACACTTACCATATCAACCCATTCGATTTAACTAAGGTGTGGCCACATGGCGATTACCCGTTAATTGAAATTGGTGTGTTAGAGCTGAATCGTTTACCGCAAAACTACTTTGCCGAAGTCGAGCAAGTGGCATTAGCACCGAGCAACTTAGTGCCTGGTGTGGGCGCATCGCCCGACAAGATGTTGCAGGCGCGTTTATTCGCCTATGCCGATGCGCAGCGTTACCGAATTGGGGCGAACTACAACCAGTTACCGGTAAACTGCCCACATGCGACTAAAGCCAACCATCACCAACGTGCGGGTGCCATGGCGGGAACACAATGCCCGTACCACGGTAGTCAAACCGGTGGCGATGCCGCGGCTAACTATGGTCCAAACAGCACTGCGGGTGCTTTAGTTGAACCGGCAAACTTTGCCGAGCCACCACTGCGTTTAGATGGCGAAGCGGCGCGTTACAGCCGTTACAATCAGGATGATTACACTCAGGCGGGTAATTTGTATCGCATCTTCAGCGAAGCCGAGAAAGCACGCTTAGTGGAAACGATTTCTGGCTCACTGCGTCAGGCAAGTGTAGAGGTACAGCAACGTATGCTGGCACATTTCCACAAAGCCGATGCCGATTACGGTCAACGTATCCAAACTGCTCTCGGGTTATAAGTTAATTCGTTAGCCCAATAAAAAAGGCCAGTGTTATCACTGGCCTTTTTGTTTATCTTCATTTTATCAATCAGTTAACCATTAAGGTTGCTACGCCGAGCAGGGCAAACAAAATTGCGCAGCCTCTGTGGATCCACTTCATTGGTAATTTTTCGGCACTAAAATGTCCCGCAATAACCACTGGGACGTTCGCTAGCAACATACCCAAAGTAGTACCTGCAACCACCATGGCTAAGGCATCGTATTTAGCGGCTAAAACGACAGTTGCGATCTGAGTCTTGTCGCCCATTTCGGCGATAAAGAACAGAATAAAGGTCGCAACAAAGGGTCCCATCTTATAGAAACGGCTCTCTTCGGCGTCCACTTTATCGGGGATCAGTACCCAGAGTGCAATCGCAAAGAAGGAGGCGGCAACCAAGTAGCGTGCTACATCTGGGCTCACCCAGTTAATCGCCCATTGTCCAAGCCAGGCGGCGGCAAAATGGTTAAACAGGGTTGAGAGTAAAATCCCCAAGATAATCGCAGTTTTATTTTTAAATCTTGCAGCGAGTAATAGGGCAAGCAGTTGGGTCTTATCGCCAATCTCGGCGATGGCAACCGTAAAGGTTGAGGCGAGTAACGCTTCCAAGTGTGATCCTTTTAGGGGTGGTTTTTGACATAAGCACAATAGACCGTCCACCCCTAGGTGCGGTTACTGTGCTCAGGTCTTGCAGGACAAATCGATGATTTGCTGTGAACACCATGGCATGCGGCCAAGTATGTTGATGTTCACCCTGAATATCGATGGCTCGAAATCCAGTTAGCTACTCCCCCGAAGCGAGGTGGGCATTATACCCAAGTGAAATAGGGTTTCAAGATTAAACTCATCGAGTCAGAGGGCAAATAATCTGACAGGCGCCAATAAAATACCGCTTATCGTTTTGTAACATGTTGAATTGTAATAATTTAAATTTTGACAACGCTGTCTTTTGTTGTTAGGTTAGCCGGGTCTCAATGTTTAAGTTACATACTGTTAACTTCAATGGAGATCCACCGTATTTGGCAAACTAATTGAAAAATTAGGACGCAAAGCCTCCGGTCTAAGGTTGTAAAGGGATGTTGAAACTAAGATAGCGGGGTTGCCTCAGAATTGAGCTGATGCTTTCAATTCTTTGAAAAATAAACGGCTTTGCTTAATGCTGTTTTGCCTAAATACCACTTTTATACCTATGCCAATCTCGTCGAGAAAGGCACCCTACGGAGTACAATAAAGTGGCACATCTAACTACTTTTACATCAATCACAAATGCTAACCGTAAACACCCACAACTGGCTCGTTTAAGCCTAATTGCCTTGGCCTTAAGCGCTACGAGTGCGCTAGTTAGCCAAACGGCGTCGGCCCACGGTTATGTGGTTTCACCAGAATCACGCTCGTACGCCTGTAAAACTGGCAGCAATTTAAATTGCGGCGCCGTTCAGTGGGAACCGCAAAGTGTTGAAGGCCCTTCAGGTTTTCCTGAGTCAGGCCCTGCCGACGGTAAAATTGCCAGTGCAGCCAACGCGGCGTTTTCTCCCTTGGATGAACAGAGCCCAAGTCGTTGGTCTAAGCATGACATTAAGTCGGGTTGGAATGACTTTAGCTGGCAGTTCACCGCTAACCACGTGACCCGCAATTGGCGTTATTATTTAACTCGCCAAGGGTGGGATCAAAACCAAGCGTTGAGCCGCGCAAGCTTTGACTTAGCTCCCTTCTGTGTGGTCGATGGAGGCATGGTTCAGCCGCCTAAGTTAGTGACACATAACTGTTATGTACCTGAAGACAGAAGCGGTTATCACGTGATTTTGGCCGTGTGGGAAGTCGGTGATACCACGAACAGTTTCTATAATGCCATCGATGTGAACTTTAGCTCAGATGTTGTGGTGCCGGGCGAGTGGACCGATATTGGCGATATCAATCCGTCACTCGATCTTAAGGCGGGTGATAAGGTGATGACGCGGGTGTTTGATGCTAATGGCGAGCAAACTGCCAAGCAAACTCAGATAACCATTGCCGACACTACTCAAGGCGCCAAGCAAAACTGGCCATTCCTGTTAGCCAGTGCCATTAATGCCCAGCAACCACAACTTAGGGCGGGGCAGAAGAATGCCTCTGGGGTGATTTCGCCCGTTTACGGTAAAAATGAGATTTATGCCGCGCCTAATTCGGGCCTAGAGCGAGTGGAAGTGAGCTTTGATATTGCGCCTGCGCCGGGCAATCAGCTCGATGTCACGTCACTGGCCGATGATTACACTATTGTCGATGGTGCCGCAAAGGTCAGTTTCGATGTCAGCACTAATGCGGATATGCAGGTCTCAGCTTATCTGTTTAGCCACGATGGCACGGCTGCAGGATATGTCACACAAGCGGTCAATAATACCAGCGCGAGTCTAGTGCTTGATGTCGTCGCGCCTAAGGCTGGCCATTATCACTTACAAGTGAAGGGCGAGCCTAAGCAAGGTGAGGTCATCCAGCAAAACTTCGATCTGTTCTTAAAAGATCAAGCCACAGCGCCGAATGCTGATTTTGTCTTCCCCGAGGGCATTAAAAACTATGTGGCTGGTACTAAAGTGCTGCAACCTAAAACTGGCAAGGTCTATCAATGTAAACCTTGGCCTTACAGTGGTTATTGCATGCAATGGTCGCCAACTGCAACTGGGTTTGAACCGGGTGTCGGCGGCTCTTGGAATATGGCTTGGACTGAGCTGTAATCGGTTAACTGGGGAATAAGGGGATTGTGAGTCGCGTTAATCCGCTTTAGCGCAATCCCGTATCCCCGTGAGCGAATAGCTAAACTCATTGATAAACCCTGCAATGCCACAGGTGTTGCAGGGTTTATTGTTTTGATAACAGTTCCGCCTCGATTTTTTATCTTTTACTCACATTTCCCCTTCGGATAGCCAAAGCGGCGTCATCTTTGTCTATAACTGGCTTGCCCGCTGGGGTTGGCTCTGTTAATGTCCAGAGCTATCTTCTTTTACGCGCGATGTCGCTGCTTTGCTAAGGCAATCACGGTTGAAATTAATGTCACTTTTCTGCAAACGATTTAGTTAGCCTCAATGGCGACTGGGTTGAAATATTCAAAAGCTATTGGGGCCAATTGATCTGCTCTTTGAGATCGGATTGGATGCTTTAAGTTTAGTGACGCTTTTCGTTTGAGATTGCTGTTGGCTTAATCACAGAGTGCGCAAGGCTTTATCCTTCAAATCTACTCAAAAAACCTTAAAAAATAATAATTAATACTTGAACAGGATAATTGTGTGAATTCAAAAATGTTAGGCTCGATAGCCATTGTCGCGGGGACCGCCATTGGCGCGGGAATGTTAGCCTTACCCTTAGCCACGGCCGCCTTAGGCATGGTGCCAGCCATTTTGTTAATGGTGGTGATTTGGGGCTTGTCAGCCTATACCTCATTGTTAATGCTTGAGATTAACCTGCGCTCAGGCGTCGGTGATAACGTCCACGCCATCACGGGCAAACTCCTCGGCAAGAAAGGCCAAATGGTGCAAGGCGCCTCTTTTCTCAGCTTACTCTTTGCCTTAACGGCGGCGTATTTGACGGGCGGTTCATCGCTGTTAGTGCTTAAAGCCAAAAATATGTTCGACCTAGTGTTAGATAACCAACTCGCGGTCGTGCTGTTTACCTTAGTGCTGGGTGGATTTGCGGCCTTAGGCGTGGCTTGGGTCGATAAAGCCTCGCGCTTCTTGTTTTCGCTGATGATTTTATTACTGATTGTGGTCGTGCTGTTTTTATTACCCGAAGTCAGTATCTCGAGTATGGCAACCAGTGCAGTGGCCGAGTCCATGACCAGCAGTTGGATGGCGGCTATTCCAGTGGTGTTTACTTCTTTTGGTTTCCACGTGTGTATCGCGACCTTAGTGCGTTATTTGGATGGCGATGCTGTGTCGCTGCGCAAGGTATTATTAATCGGTTCAACCATTCCACTCGCGTGTTATATCTTCTGGTTATTGGTGACCTTAGGCACAGTGGGTGGCACCGAAATCAGCAGCTTTAATGGCTCTTTACCTGCGCTTATCAGTGCATTACAAGAGATTGCCCACACGCCTTGGATCAGCAAATGTATTTCGCTGTTTGCGGATTTAGCCTTAATCACCTCTTTCCTCGGGGTAACCTTAAGCCTGTATGATTTTGTGGCCGAACTGACCCGCGCGAAGAAGACCTTCCTTGGCCGCGCCCAAACCTGGTTGTTAACCTTTGTGCCGCCGCTGTTGTGCGCGCTCTATGTCCCCGAAGGTTTTGTTGCGGTATTAGGCTTTGCAGCCGTGCCGCTGGTGGTGATGATTATCTTCCTGCCGATCGTGATGGCACTGCGTCAGCGCCAAGCCACGCCGCAGGGATACCAAGTATCTGGCGGCACATTTGCCCTCGGGATTGCGGGTTTGCTCGGCGCGGTGATTATCGGCGCTCAGTTATTTGTCGCGCTGTAAGTTAAAGCCGTTTAGCGTACTGAAACGGCAGAGTTAAACCGATAAATATGATGAATGTATTTGCTTTGTAAGCGAATTTTTCTAACTCTGTTATAGAGTGCGTGCGATATGCTAAAGTCAGGCCCAGTGCCTGACTTTTTGCTTTTTAGCGTTAACCAAAGCGGCATGTAATCCCAATAAATATAAGAAATGGCCTCGCAAGCGCTCGGCTTTCTTCACCTAAAACGGACTTAAGATAATGAAAAAATGGCTACTCTCAGTTGCCGTGGCGGCGAGTTTTGCCTCCCATGCCGATGAAGGTATGTGGCAGCCACACCAATTGCCCGCAATGGCCGATGAACTCAAAGCGAAAGGCTTAGAGATTGATGCTAAATCGATTTCCAAACTGACCGAATTCCCCATGAATGCCGTGATCAGCCTAGGTGGCTGTACGGCATCTTTTGTTTCGCCAAAAGGCTTAGTGGTGACAAACCATCACTGCGCCTATGGTTCGATTCAATATAACTCGACTGCAGAGAAAAACCTGTTGCAGGACGGTTTCTTAGCTAAAACCTTTGCCGATGAATTACCCGCAGCGCCAGGTTCTCGCGTTTATGTCACCGAAGAGGTGACCAATGTGACTGAGCGCGTCAACGCTGGGCTTGAAAACAAAGCGGGCCGTGAGTTTTATCAAGGCGTTGAGAATCAAGAAAAAGCACTCGTTGCCGAGTGTGAAAAGGATGAAGGCTACCGCTGCCAAGTGTATAGCTTCCACGGCGGCTTAGAATATTATCTGGTAAAACAGTTAGAAATCCGCGACGTACGTTTAGTCTATAACCCAGCGGGCAGCGTTGGTAAATACGGCGGCGATGTCGATAACTGGATGTGGCCACGCCACACGGGCGACTTTTCCTTCTACCGCGCCTATGTGTCTAAAACCGGTAAACCTGCCGAATTTAGCGCCGACAACGTGCCGTACGAGCCAAAGAGTTTCTTAAAAGTCTCGGCCAAAGGTGTGAGTGAAGGGGATTTTGTGATGGTGGCGGGTTATCCCGGCCGCACTAACAGATACCGCACCGCGAACGAAGTGCAAAATCAGTTCGAATGGGCTTACCCAGAAGGCAAGATGCTGCGCGAACGTTTTATTGAAATCATCAAAGAAACGGCGCCAGAAGGCAGCGACGAGCGCATTAAGTACGAAAGCCAAATCGCTGGCTTAGCGAACTACGCTAAAAACTTCACCTCGATGATCGAGTTTTATGGCAAATCCACCATGTTAGCCGACCGCAAGGCCCGTGAAGCCGAGCTTGCCGCATGGATTGCCAAAGACAGCAGCCGCGAAGCCAAATACGGTAAAACCTTAAGCGAGTTAGACGCGCTGATCGCCAAAAGCAAAGCCCACCAAGAACGGGATATGATTTTAAGCTACATTGGCAACACCACTATGGTGCCAACGGCGACCAATCTGTACCGTTTAGCCCATGAAAAGCAATTGCCTGATATGCAGCGCGAACCTGGCTTCCAAGACCGCGATATGACACGTTTTAAGGCGAGCATGGAACGTATCGATCGCCGTTATGCGCCAAGTGTCGATAAGGCCGTTCTCTTGGATATGCTTAAACGTTATGCTGCGTTACCCGAGGCGCAGCGCTTACCAGCAATGGATAAAGCCTTTGGTATCGATAAAAAGGTTAACGAAGCTAAACTTGCGAAAACCTTAGACAAAATGTACGCCAAAACCGAGCTGGGCAACAAAGATGTGCGTTTAGCTTGGATGGAAAAATCCGTCGATGACTTCAAAGCCTCTAAGGATCCTTTTATTCAATTCGCCGTGGCCATGTATGACACCAACATGAGCGAAGAGAAGAAAGAGAAAGAGTTAGATGGCGAGCTGATGAAAGTACGTCCGCAATATATGGACGCCATCATCGCCTATAACCGTGAGCAAGGTAAGCCAGTGTACGCCGATGCGAACTCTAGCCTGCGCGTGACCGTTGGCCATGTTAAAGGTTATGAACCTAAAGATGGCTTAGTGGCTAAGCCCTTTACTCGCCTAGAAGGCATAGTGCAAAAAGACACTGGCGTTGACCCATTCGATGCGCCGAAAAAGCAGTTAGAGCTTATCAAGCAGAAGCAATACGGTGATTTCTATGTGAAAGCCATCGATTCTGTACCAGTAAATTTCCTGTCGACCTTAGACACAACGGGCGGTAACTCTGGTTCTCCAACCTTAAACGGCCGCGCCGAATTAGTGGGTTTGCTGTTCGATGGTGTGTATGAAAGCATCATCGGTGACTGGGCGTACGACGACAATATCAACCGCTCAATCCAAGTCGATAGCCGTTATATGCTGTGGGTAATGAAGTATTTAGATAATGCCGACAACCTGTTAGCCGAGATGGAAATCGTTAAGTAATCCATCGCCGCATCGCACAAGATGCGGCGAATATGATTGCAAAGCCGCTTATGGTCATATGATTTACGTGATAAATAGGTAGCAATCGCAAGACAATAAAAAAGCGATAAGCCAATGCGGTTTATCGCTTTTTTGTATGTAATGACTTGCCGATAATTGTTGAAAACCGTATTGCTAGGCGAGCCATGGTATTCGCTCACCGACACGCAGCAAGTCCATCCGTGGATGCTCGACCGCCTCGTCCTTGAGGCGGACGGTCGTCTCGCCAATCACCATGACTCACCCTTTTAGCATCGGTGTAGCTTGCAGGTTTTAAAGAAACACACTGCATGCTCTGGGACAATTCCAAGTTAAAGCATTAACTCTAACTCGTCAGTTTCGTATAAAAATTTCTATGGATTAACGCCTCAAACACCGGCTTAGTGAAGATGGCGGCTTTTTTGCGCAAGCGCAAAGGTGACAGCTTTACCAAGTCCGCGTGCTTAGACTTGTTAGGAGCTTTACCAGCAATCACTTTGCATACCATTTTTGTAGCCCTGATAATCTGAAATTGCACCTGCTGCCCCCTCCAAAATAATAGACATTGCTCCAACTACTTCAGCTAGGTTGCGCAAATTCACCCTTGGAACATCTAATTTTAATGAATTGTTACCGTCGAAATCTTTTGGATATCTGAAGGTTGTAGAGCGGGGATCAACTTCTTCAAATTGTGCAATTAATGAATCCATTGCCTTCAAATCCTCACCTTCTTCATTTGGCCAAAGTTCATCTAGTATGCTCCGCACTTTTGGCCACAATTTCGATAGCTGATGTTCTGACTTTTGCTTATGCTCTCGATCTAACAGTCTATTTCCATCATGGAGCAATGATTTAAGTCTAATTTCAACATAATGCCGATACAAAAAAACAATCGGGAAAATAAGGGAATCAGCACTTCCTTTTCGGTTGGCAATTGAATCCACGAGTGAGTCAGCGGCTTTTTTATACCCGACGATATACAGTTCGGTTGGATCGTTATACCAGTTCAAACATGCACTCATCCACCAATCTTCCGCCTCAACAAATAGTTTGTCACCCAAACTAGGACTTCTTATTTTTCCGTTCAAGAGGTCATCAATTTCCTTCGACACAACAGCCTCCTAACGCCTAAAGCATAGGCTCGCGTTAGCGCATCCAGCCCGCAGGGCGATGCTGCCTTTACTTGCTATGTTCACTTAGACTTCGGCTTAAAGTTCATATCTAAAATAATTGGTGAAAGTCGAGATCCTGAAAGATCAATATTGAAGGCCGCGCTAAACAACACCAAAGCCTTTGAAAACTTACTCCGCACTTCTTGGATGCTTTTGTACATCCTCATAGAGTGCTTAGAGTCAGCCTGATCTAAGTTGTGAAGTACCATCAATTCCTCACTCATTTTTAGGACTAAATGAAGAAGAATAAGCGAGGTGTACTCATCATTAAGCCGAACCCTTACCTGTTCAGTTTCTTGCTTAATTGCTTCAATACTCTTAACTACCGCTGGTAGAACCTCTTGATTAAAAGGAGCGATCAATACCTGCTTTCCTTCTAGGAACTTAATATAAGATTCAATATCGGACTTATTGGCTTTGGACTTGAAAACTAAGTCCTTCAACGTTACCCCTGATATTGTCGAGGCAGTAGCGATGCCGGCAATTATTTCTGCGATCATGATTGGTTCTCTGTTCTAAACATAACGACAGGTTATGGGGCGTAAACAGCTTGACTAAAATTAGCGACGAAGGAGCGCAAGCCAAGCGTTTTACGTCCATTTTTAAGGCGCTTGTTATGATTCATTTTCCACTGATACTGTTTTAAAGCTTATTGCTGAATCAATGGGTAGATCATTTAGCAGGATTTCTAATTCATGGTAAGAGCCATTAACGTTCAAAGTAAGCTTTAATTCCATCGCACTTTTCCAGCTGCCAAACTCTGAAGCATCTTTTGAAAACTGTGATAAGGCATCATCACTTAATTTAAGGATGCCGCTCATAGGAATATTATTTGCCATTTTTATATTTGACACTACGACGTTATACATAAAGCCTGATTTTAAATTGATCGTTCCATTCATCGGTTAACTCCATAATTTTTATTGCAGCATAACGCCATGTTAAGGTGTGAGCAACGCAATACCGAAGCTCCCGCAAACCACCTTAAATACTAAAACCAACACATAGTGAAAATGCCAAGCGTGGCAAATCCCTCTTAAACAGTTTGTTGTGAGCGCAGCCCAAGTTCTGCACGAGCCGCTATAACAAACAACTCTCGAAAGTCTGCATATACCTTGTTTGTATCTTTAGCTGACTCTAATGAATACATGTTTATTAAGATTTCAAACATATCAACTGCTTTCTTGTATACTACGTCACTAGATACCAATTGAACTTGCGACAATAAGCCTGCAACTTTTTGTAGCCTAACGTTAGCATCTGACTTATCAGTTAGGGCTTGTAAAGCAGCAGAATTTGACTCTGACAAAAATTGTGAATACAACTGCCGCCTTTCTCTTGCGAACTCCGACGACAATTGATGAACCATTTCCTTATTCTTGATGGATGCGCTGGCAAAATACGAAGCGCAGCTACCAGCAAAAACACCAAATAGCGCAATTGATGCAGATATTATCGGAGTAATCTCATATTCCATATTTTCCCTCTATTTCATAACTAGCATAACGCAACGGCGCGGTTTTCCGTGTCCGTTGCCTTGGCTTGTTTTGTGAGCCACAGATTACGTAGGAAGTACGCATGATGAGCTATTTGACTTCCTTATATCTGAACTATTCCAACATGAGAATGTTTGTTCCTCACTTGAAGCTGGCTGGCGGAGGCTGCGTGCAAGCTCGTATCACCAGCAACGCTAATGCTTCCTGCGCGACTAAACTGATAAGCAACATGCTTAATCAACTGGTTACGCAGTAACTTTGTAGTATTACTAAAATTTGGTCAATATTTGTATGTCAGATTTAACCTAGAATCACATGCTAAATAACAATGGGGCAAAAATAGCACAATGATGTAATGACATTACTTTTGAAACCATTTTTCTACTTCGGTGGGGTTCTTCTTTATATACAAATGAATAAAGAACCCACAGATCAAATACAATATGGTTAATATTAAAGCACCACCAAACTGTAGATTTTCAAATGCTCCCTGCGAATATATGGTTGCAGTTGCAACAACACAGAATGCTATAAAAATCGACCAAAATGCAGTTTTCTGATTTTTGCTCATCGTTCTATCCATGATTTCAAATTTTATTCATACGCTGAGCGTTAAGCCCGTCAGACCAGTGAATCACTACTGATGTTGTAGACACTTTCTAGTATTACTAAATTTAGGTCAACAAACCAGTACCAAGCAGTGCTAGTTCAGTCATGTGAAACAAGTTTTGGGGCAATAGCTTTTAGTAGGATGAACTGTGACTGTTGGCGGCATATAAACCTCCTTGTTCAATGCTGAATCAAGTATAGATTGAGGTTATTACCACGCTATTTAAAACAGAATATCTCAGTATTTCCCGTATTTCCTTTTCAATAAAAAGTATTACTTTTATGTCGTTTAATATCTAGGTAAAAAATTTTATCGTATTATCCCGTCATTATTTTTATCTATTTAATTGCTTCGCGAGAGCTAGATTCCCCCACAGAAAAGGATTTTTTATGGGACATAAGACGTTATTGAGTGCTGTACTTTTGACTGCGACCTGCGGTGTCGCTACTTTTGCGGTGAATGCTGAATCGCTGTTTACTCCCTTTCCTGACGCCAAATCGCCTGAAGAAAAGCGTATCCACTTTACGCCCTTTGAACTTATTACCGCAGTGAATGGTGGCAAGTTCACTCTGTTGCCTGTATCGGGTAAATTGACTCGACAAAGCGTTGAGTTGCCCGAGGGGTATAGTCCTGAACATGTAATCAATAACTATTTGGCACAGCTTAAAAAACTGAATGCTGAAGTGTTATTTAGCTGTCAGGCCGCCAGCTGCGGTGATGGTCAAGCGATGCAAACTCAGCTAAAGCCGCTTAAGAGCGTGAATGCTGACTATCACAGTGCTTACGTGGCGGCAAAACTGAAAGGTTCTCGCGGTGAGGTTTACGCCAGTATCTATGTCGTCAATCGCGAGGATAGATATACCTATCTGCAGGTCGATATCCTCGATGCTATTCCTGAGCCGCTGGATTTGATCCAAGCCAATAGTGACTTTTTACAGCAGGCGCCGAAGCAAATTGAGATTAAAGATAGGCGTAGTGACGATGCTCAAGGCGCGACCGACCATCCTTTATTGGGGCGCATGCCCGGCAGTTATATTACCAGTTACAAACAAACTAACTTTATCCAAGTGCCTGTATTGGTTGGGATCTCGGGCGCAGATTATCAAACCAAATCGCTGGATGCCAAGCTTACCCAAATAAGTTATCAGATGCCTGAAAGCTATTCGTTGTTTGAAATCAACAGCAATTATGCCGCAGCAGCACAAAAACTGCAGGCTGAGCGGGTGTTCCACTGTAAAGGCACGGCCTGCGGCGACGATGATAACCTGATCAATGCCATCAAATTAATCAAGGACGATAGAGAAGACGAATGGCAGGAGTATCAGCTGTTTAAGCTGAGTCACGCCAAGGGCGATGTTTACTTCGATATCTATTCCCAAGGATATTTTGATGGCACACCAGCCGATACTACGCTTAGGGTAATGGAACTCTCTACTCTGAAGGATGATCGTGTGGCGATTAACCTCGATGCCATGACCGATGCGATTAGCCAAACAGGCAAGGCAACATTAGAGGGATTGTTGTTTGATTATGATAGTGAGCGTTTGTTACCTGAGTCCAAGCCAGTTCTCGAGGTCCTCGCGAGTTATCTTAAGCAGAATCCGACGTTGAGTTTTTATGTGGTCGGACATACCGATGACAAGGGCGAGCGGAGTTACAATCAAAGCCTGTCGGAGCGCCGCGCCGCAGCAGTGATTAAGCAGTTGAGTGACGGGTTTAAAATTCCGTCGGCCCAATTAACCGCCCACGGTAACGGGGAATACAGCCCTGTGGCCAGTAACACAAATGATGCTGGACAAAAGTTGAATCGCAGAGTGGAGTTAGTGCTTCGTTCCGATAAAAAGTAGCTCAACGCATCAGCTTGAAAGGCTATCTTCGTTCCATCAAAAACGCCTGAGTCCTCTCAGGCGTTTTTATCTTCATTGGCGTTTATTGGCAGATATTGTTCGCGCAGGCATTTGTCTCAAATTGAGGCTAGCTGCTTGAGTGTATTCGCCATTTGTCTTCCACTAAATTGTCACAGCGGCTTTAAGCGCTGTAATTTCCTCTGGACTGAGTGGTCGCATGTCGCCTTCGGCTAAGGGGCCTAGCGTTAATGTCATTAACGCGACGCGTTGTAAGTCAATCACCTTATAACCTAAGGCGTTGGACATGCGCCGAATCTGGCGATTTAACCCTTGGGTAAGCACAATTTCAAAACTCACATCACTTAACCGCGTGACTTGGCAGGGGAGTGTGCGCACCTCTTTATATTGCACGCCGCTGGCCATTTGCTCGATAAAGGCATCGTTGAAGGGTCTATCGAGTTGCACATGATAAGTTTTACTGTGAGCAAAACTAGGGTGCATCAGTTTATGGGTGAGTTCGCCATCGTTGGTGAGCAGCAATAAGCCACGGGAATCCTTATCTAATCTGCCAACAGGGTAGAGTCTTGGCGTGGTTGGCAGTAAATGTAGCAAACTGGACTTATCGGCGTCTAACAAACGGCAATCTGTGCCTATGGCTTTATTGAAGATCCAATAGGTAAGCGCTTCGGCGCCCGAAATGGGCTTTTCATCTAAGCAGAGGCTATCAAGACATTGGCCGTCAGCATCGACATGCACGGCATCAGTATGCTTGGCTATCTTGCCATTGAGGCTGATACGTCCGGCCTCAATCAAGCGGCAGGCTTCGCGGCGTGAACTAATGCCGCATTGGGCAAGGTATTTGGCGAGACGCATAAATGACTAAGCTAAAACGGGTGATGGACTTGGGCGCGATAATACAGGATTTTGGATAAACGGCGCATGGCAAATGCAAGGCTTAAGCACCAAATAATATTGAGGTTTGTTTGCAGCCACATATTGGCGGCGACAAAACAGAATTGATTGTCTGTCTCGCAGGGCGGGAAATCTAGCTGACTCCAGTCTAGCTGTAAGCTCAGGCAAACGGCACTGATAAAGCTGAATAAGCTTAAGTAAAACAAAGGTCTTGGGCAGATCAGTTTAGGCATGATTCCCGCAATAATCACCAAGGCATGCAGGGTTAGCGTGCTTAACAGATAGCTAGTGGAAACCAGTCTGTGCATGGTTAAAAAGTTAATCGGAAAAATACCCATCAAAATCACCGAGGTGCCAACCCAGGCGCCGGTGAGCGCAATATATTGGCTAAAGCTGTCGAGCTTAAGTAAGTAGAGCCCAGCCATAGAGAGCAGCATACAAATCCCTGCGGCTAATAATCCGAGGTTAAACACATAGGCGAGGGGCGAGTTGATATAGTCACCAAGAAAATCGGCACGCATAAACAGGGCTGCAGTGCCGACGACTTGATATTCGGCGTAGAGCGCGATGATAACCCCTGTGGCACTTAGCAGCGCCGCGCCCACAATCAACCAAGTGATCAGGCGGTGTAAGTCGTAAAAGCTGGGTTCATGCTGCGGATTCATATTGTTATGGATGCATTTTGGGGTGAATGACTATGGCGTAAATTAAGGTTAATACCGCGCAAATAACCCGCTGTAACTTGCCTGAATCCGAAACTGATGGCAAGTCTTGAGCTAATTTGAACCTTAGGCTGATAAAAACAAAGGGAGCGAATGGCTCCCTTGGTGTTTTCGACAGTCGAATAAGATTAGTGGCGCTTACGGAAAATCACAATCGCAACCGCGACAGCCGCTAGGATCATGCAGTACCAAGCGTGGGAGACGGCCGCCAGCGGTGTGATGCTAAAGGTTGAAGCGATCAGCAGTGCTTGGGCGCCATAGGGAATTAACCCTTGGATAATACAGGCAAAAATATCGAGTACACTGGCTGCGCGCTTAGGGCTAACACCGTGTTTTTCTGCCAGTTCTTTAGCAATATCACCCGTCACAACGATAGACACTGTGTTGTTAGCAACGCAGCTGTTGGTGACGGCCACAATCCCTGCCATGCCTAATTCAGCCGCGCGGCATGAGGCTTCGCCTTGAGCTTTTGAGAAACGGGTGATGAGCTTTTCAATCTGCTTGCTTACAAAGGCTAAACCCCTTGTTGCTGCATCAGCGCGGCTAAACCACCGACTAGCATCGACAGGATGAAGATTTCCTGCATATTGCTAAAGCCTGCGTAGATATCCTTACCAAATTGGATAACGCCATAGTCCATGGTCAGGAATCCCGCTGCGCCCGCTAGCAGAATGCCTAAGGTCAAAACGACAAACACGTTTAACCCTGCGACTGCTAATACCAGAATCGTCAGGTAAGGAATCACCTTAATAAAGTCAATTTCTTGAGCGGCTAGATCGGCCTGGCCTTGGCCTGCAATCACAAAGGCGATAAAGGTCAGTAGTGAAGCCGGGATAGCAAAAATCAGGTTCTCACGGAATTTATCTTTCATATCACAGCCTTGAGTACGAGTGGCCGCAATAGTGGTATCCGAAATAATTGAGAGGTTATCGCCAAACAGTGCGCCAGACATCACGGCGCCCGCCATCAGGGCATAATCAATTTGTGCCTGATCGGCAACGCCTAAGGCGATAGGTGCCACGGCGGCGATGGTGCCCATAGAGGTACCCATTGCGGTGGCAATAAAGGCGGCAATCACAAAAAAGCCGGGCAGTAACAGGTTTGAAGGAATAAGTGATAAACCTAAGGCAACAGTCGCATCGACACCGCCTGTGGCTTTCGCTACTGCAGCAAAACCGCCAGCCAGCAAGTAAATCAAACACATAGCAATAATATTGCTGTGGCCAATACCGCCGATAAAGGTGTCAATCGCTTGATTGAGTTTTTGTTTTGATAATACCAAGGCCAGAATAATGGCTGGCAGAATGGCAATCACACTCGGTAATTGATAGAAGGCAAAGTCCACACCTTGGCTTTGGAAATAGACGCCTGCGCCAATAAACAGACTTAGAAAAACGAATAAGGGTAACAGGGCAATAAAGGATGCCGGGCTACTCGGTGCAGTGGTTTGGGCTGATTGACTCAATGTAATTTCTCTTTTACTCGGCGGGTTGTCCGCGTGATCCTTGGCAGTCTAACTCGCTTAAAATCTATGCCGCTTTGGCATCATATCCTAGCAACTTGGTGCCAAGCATATTGGATTGCCATTTTACTGTCAATCTAGACGTCTAGATGTTTTTACTTCCGTTGTGATCTGTTCGTTAAAAAGAGGTTTAAATCGTGGTTTTTACTCGGCTTAGCCCTTATTTATCAGTTGGTTAATTACCGCTATTTTGTTGTCCCCACGCAATGAATGGACCCTGCATTTGTGTGAGTAGGTTGGTCGTGAGCCGATTCAAAGCTGTGGTGAGTATAGTCATTAAGCAGAAATGCGCGATGACCTGAGCAGATTGATTTGCATAGCAAAAAAATATTAATTGAATATTAATTTGTAACATCATGTTTTAAATGGAATATCCTTATTATTTGGTACTTTATCTGATAAAACACTAATGATAATGATTTGCGTTGTTTTTGTTGCTCTACTAGAATCGCCTCCAAATTATGTTAATAACTCTTTGGAGCTTTGTTTAAATGCGCACATCTTCTCGTCATCGCCTGAGTGTCGTCGCTGCCTCTGTGCTAACACTCGGTATCAGCCACACAGCCACTGCGGGTGAAGATTTATTTGGTTATGTCAAAGGCGCTGAGGCTATGCCTAAAGAAGCCATTGAACTCTATCAAAAAGTGACGTTGCGTAACGACAAAGGCCAAGGTACTTACCGTGGCATTAATTACGAAACTGAGCTGGAATACGGTGTGACCGACAAGTTTGCGGTATCGGGTTCAGCTAAGTTTATGTCTTTAGATACCAGCGGTTTAATCATCGATGGTTACCTGCCGAAAGAGAAAAATATTGGTTTTGCCACCTCTGGCGCTGAAGTCGGCTTAAGCTACATGTTTTTAAGTCCTGCCAAGGATGATATTGGTCTGTCTATGACTGCCTCGTTAGACTATGACTGGATTGATGTGCACTCTGGTCAAGACAAAGACACCCTGTCACTCGATTTAGGCTTACAGACTCAAAAGTACATGCTTGAAGGCGAGTTAATTTGGGTTGGTAACTTTGGCATGGAATCGACCTATGCCGACCGTGCGCCAATTGCCAATTTGCCTGAAGACTTTGACTGGTCAACCGACCCTGAGATGGAACTGGAGCTGAAAATGGGCACTGGCCTGAGCTACCGTTTCGCGCCTAACTGGTTTATCAGTGCCGAAGTGTTATTCGAGACCGAATTTGAGACTGAGATTGGTCAAGAGCGTTGGTCATTCTTCGCCGGCCCCTCATTGCACTACGGTAGCGCCGATTGGTGGGCGACCCTCACTTGGTTACCCCAGTTAAGTGGTGGCGGTGAGCAGTACGAAGGTCAAAAGGACACCAGTCTGCATCTGATTGAAAAAACAGAACAAGAAGTCAGATTAAAAGTGGCATTTAACTTCTAATTTATACTTTACTCATAGGCAGGGCAGTGTTGCTCTGCCTGCGGTGAATCAAGCTTTTGCTTTAACACTAGGTATTGAAATGGCGCATACATATCTGAATAGCTTGTGGTTTATGCCAATGGTCATAGTTGCCGCCCCTGCATTTTCTGCGGATTATTTAACAGTGGCCCAAGCGCAGGCGTTGATTTTTGATAAGGCAGCGGTATTTAGCGAGCGTCCAACCTTACTGAGCTCCGATGCGAAAGATCAGATCAAAGATTTATCGGGCGTTCGCCAACGCCAAGATCAGCAACCTATCTGGAAAGTTGAAAAGGACGGTCAGTTTCTCGGTTGGTTTGTGGTGGATGATGTTGTCGGTAAACATGAGTATATTACTTACGCTATCGGCATTAGTCCGCAGGGCGAAGTGCTCGGGTTAGAGGTGCTCAGTTATCGTGAAACCCACGGTGGCCAAGTGCGTGAAGCGAGTTGGCGCGATCAATTCCACGGTAAAACCCTCAAAGATCCCTTTAAACTCGATGAAGATGTCAGCAATATTAGCGGTGCCACATTAAGTTGCCGTAATTTACTCGATGGCGTAAAACGGTTACTTGTTATCCATCAACTCTTTTTGTCGCAGTCAGTCGCATAGTGATACGTAGAGCCAAACCCTTACTCGGCACCTTAGTCGAAATTGCCGCCGAGTCCGTTGCCGAGCACAATGCTCATCCTTCATTGGATGAGCCTGCCCTTCAAGCCGCTATAACAGCGGCTTTTTCGCGAGTGGCCCATATTGGCCGCTTACTCAGTTTTCACCAGCAGGATAGTGAGCTTAATCTACTGAATCGCCAGCCGGGTCAGTGGATATCCTTAAGTCCTGATAGCCTGAGGGTGTTGAAGCTCGCCAAGTGGTTTGGCCGAGCCAGTGACAACCTCTTCAACTGCACTGTGGGTGGCGAGATGATGTCCCGCGGCGCCTTGCCTGCCTATCTCGGAATGCCGCTGCTGTTGCAGGGGGATTGGCGAGATATTGAAATCCAAGCGGATAAAGCAAGGTTAGCTCGCCCACTAATTTTGACCTTAGATGGCATCGCTAAAGGTTATGCGGTCGATATGGCGGTCACTGAATTGCGACGTGCCGGCGTGTGCGGTGGCTGGGTGAATGCGGGTGGCGATTTAAAAGTGTTTGGCAGCGCTTCATTAAATGTGTTATGCCGAGGTCCGAACGGATTGAGTCAAAAGATCAACGTCAGTAATACCGCCCTTGCCAGTTCGCGGGTTTCCCAGCATTTAAGCCATGATTACCCCGCGTTATTGTTACCGACGGGCAATTTAGACGAGCAGCAGTGTGCCAGCGGCCAAGAAAGGGTTGTAAGTGTGCGCGCACCGTTCGCCTGGCGCGCCGATGCATTAACCAAGGTAGCGGGCTACCTTGACGATGCCACCGCCGCCACAAAAATTCAGCAGTTGGGTGGCGATTTAGTCAACTTCGCACCCTAAGATTTGTCGATAACGCTTTCATCACTCTTGAGTATTTTTGACGATATAAATAAAAATGAAAAAATTAAGTGGTTATCCCAATTGGTTTTTCTGGTTGATCATCCTTGCCATCACAGTGACGGGCCTTACGGGCTTATTTATGTTGCCTTGGGTGATGGAGTTTAAGCTGCAGTGGGATGTGGACTTTGGCCTGAGCGGGGATCTGCGCTTACCCGCAGTTGTGATGCATGTGCTGCTTGGCTGGTTGATGCTAATGTTGCTCGGCGCACTGTGGCATAGCCATATCCGAGCTGGCTGGCGTAAAAAGCTTAATCATAAGAGTGGATTAGTGATGTCACTCAGTCTATTGGCATTAGCGTTAACGGGTGTTGGCTTGTATTACTTAAGCTCAGAATCGGCGCAGTTGGCTGCGAGTTTATTACACACCTTTTTAGGGGTGTTACTCTGTGGCGGCTTTGGCAGGCATTACTGGCACGGCCGGAAAATTCGCCAGCAATCCTTAACGCGTCAACGTATCCTCTAACCAATAAAAAAGAGTGCCTAGGCACTCTTTTTTATTGGTTTTTGAGTCACGCGAAGTCTGGTACATCTGGGCGCGTTACTCTCCTTAAGCGACTTTAAAGCGTGACACTTCTTTTTGCAGATTGCTGCAAATGGTTTGGGTGTTGACGACGATTTGCTGAGTTTCTTGGATAACGGTATTGCAGTAGCGGGTTTTGTCAGACAGCTCGGTCAAGTTACGATTGATTTCTTCGGTCACATGGGTTTGCTCTTCGGTGGCCGTGGCGGTTTGTGTCGACATCTCACTGACCTTAGAGGTGGAGTTCAGGATCTCATCTAAGGAATCCTGTGTCTGGCTGGCGAGGGTCACAGTCGAGTTCGTGAGGCTGGCGCCCGACTCAATGCTCTTCACCGCATCATTCACGCCCCGTTGTAACTCTTCAATCATACGCTGAATATCTTGGGTCGAGGTTTCGGTGCGGCTCGCCAGTGTCCGCACTTCATCGGCAACCACCGCAAAGCCCCGTCCTTGTTCACCCGCACGGGCCGCCTCAATGGCGGCGTTGAGGGCGAGTAGGTTAGTTTGCTCTGCAATCGAGCGGATAACATCCAATACGGAGGCGATATTGGCGGAATTGACTGAGAGTTTTTCGATAACCGCTACGGCTTGTTTCACTGACTCCGACAGCTGCTGAATATGGTTGACCGACTGGGTAAGGATGTTTTTACCTTCAATGGTTTGGTCATTGACCTTAGTGATTTCGGTGGCGGTATGCAGGGCATTGCTGGCGACTTCTCGCACTGCGGCACTCATCTCATTCACCGCCGTGACTATGGTATCGACAAACTGTTCCTGCTCGTAACTGATGCCTATGGTGGTGGTTGATTTTGTCGCGAGGTTTTCAACGGTTTGGCTGACATCTTTGGTTTGGCTGATAATCGCGATAACCATTTGCTGCAGTTGGGCAACGAACAAGTTAAAGGCATTGGCCAGCTCACCAATTTCATCTTGGCGGGTGATGGGGATACGCTGGGTTAAGTTTCCGTCGCCATCGACAATATCCTTGATCCTATCGGTAATATCGCGAATAGCATTAACGATAATTTTAGGGCCAAAGTAGGCAATCACTAGGGCGACTATGGCGACTAAGGTGGCTATGGTGACCGAAATTTGGGTTTGCGTGGTGGCCTGCTCTGAGGCCTGTAAATCCAGTTCTTTAACGCGATTATCGGCGGCTTCTCCGGCGGCGTTGTAGATACTCCTCAGGGCCTTAAACTCTTTTTTAGATTTGTTTTCATGGAGTTGTCTTGCCTGTTCGAGGTCATTGTTTTTCACCGCATTGATCACTTCCGATGAGGCTTGATACCAGAGCGAAAACTGCGCTTCAAAACCGCTGGTGGACTTTATCACCTCTAAATGGTCTTGCAGATAATTTTTAAATTCCCCCATGCGGTCGCGCGCTTGGTCGACGTTTTCCTGCCAATTGTCTATCTCACTCTTACGGTTCTCGTTGCTGAGTTCGGGTCGAAGCAAAATTTCCTCACTCAGTTGGGCCTGATAAAGATCGCGGTCGGCGTTAAGAATGGCCGAAATTGCCGGATTAAATCGTTGGCTAAATTCCTGCATTTGCTTAAGGGTGGTGCGGTTTTGCATCGCATCCGTCACGGCCATCACAATTAAAGCTGTCGCCATAATGGCAAACATCAGCGAAAACTTTACTCTAATGCTATTAAACATGGGACTCTCCATAACTCTCTGACAAAACGACTTATTAAATAGCTTAGTCGCTATTTGGTTGTTTGCAGCAGTCGGCGAAAAGTCTGTATTAGAAGCGATGATAAAAAACGCCCCAAGGCTTTGGGGCGTTGAATACAGCAATTTATTCGGTACAAGCGATGGGGGCTATGGGTTTCATCTTAGGTTTTACCTGCACTAACATCACCCCAATGATGACCATAGCGCCGCCTAAATAGTGATAAACGGCTAAGGTTTCATTCAGAATGATCGCCGCTAAGATAGCCGCGAGGATTGGCAGCAAATTGAAGAAAATGCTGGTGCGCTCGGCACCTAACTTGCTGATGCCATTAATCCAGGCCCAAGGTGCAATGAGTGAAGCCCCCAGAGCGGCATAGAGTATTAACGGTGCGGCTTGGCTGCTAATGGCGACACTGGGCGTGCTAAATAGCAGTGGGGTTAACATCAACACCGCAATAAGCCCTTGAATATACACTGACTCCCACGTTGATATCGGCAATTGCCAGCGTTTAAGCAATACTCCATAAAGCGCGTACACAAAGGCGCTTATGAGTAACAGTAAATCCCCTTGGGTCACGCCGATGGCAAGATTGGCCATATCGCCGTGGCTTAACATAAACACTAAGCCCAAGAGCGAAATAACAGTGCCACCAAAGACCAAGGGCGTCAGCTTTTGTTTAAGTAGTGGTACGGCTAAAAACAAGCTCACCATTGGCACCAGCGAGTTGATTAGGGCCATATTGGTAGCAGTTGTTGTTGCCGCCGCAAAATAGGCAAGGCTTTGGTTTAATACCATGCCTAAGGCGGCTAAGGTGGCGAGTTTGGGCAGTAATGGTGCAATCGTTTTACGCTTGCGCCAGACGGGTTTTAGCATAAATGGGGTTAACACTAGCATGGCAAAAAACCAGCGATAAAAGGCTATCGCTTCGGGGGCGATTATCCCAAAGGAGAGTTTGTTTACAATGGCGTTGCCCGCCCAAATCACGACGGCGAGCAGGGGAAATAAATACAGCATAGATTAGTCTTAATTGGCGTGAGGACATGGTTGCCGAAAAGGCATAAACCCGATGTCATAGGTTGGTAGCTATTATCTCTGGTCTTTTATGATATAAATATCGCTTAAAAGACAATGTCAGTTCGTCGGCGGACAATCCTTTTTCGGCTAAAGCCCTTGTATGCGCCCCGAATCGACTCGCTATTATGGAGAACAGTGGAGTGGAGTACTGATGCGTCCCGTTTATCATCCGCTCAGGGCGGAACAAGCACCTGTTGCCGATATTTTCTTCAACTACGAAGCTTTTCTCCCTAATACCATCACCCCAAAACACAGCCACGTTTGGGGGCAATTGCAGCTGATCAGCGGCGGTATTATGGAGCTGCATGCCGCTGGACAGCGATTTTTATCGCCATCCCAATATGCGATTTGGGTGCCGGCGGGGATTGAACATGAGAGCTTTACTCGCCGTAGTATCCATTATTGCTCGATGAATATAGTGGCAAATCGTGCGAGTATTTTTCCGGAGGAGACCTGTCTGCTGGCGGTCACCCCCATAGCGCAGGCGATAGTGAACGATCTAAGGGAGCGGCAAGTCCGAGTGGCCGAGAGTGAAGCGGATAAACGTCTGGTGGAGGTGTTAATCGACCAGTTGATTTTAGGTCAGGCACAGCCGCAATTTTTACCCTCGAGTCGCGATAAATTATTGCAGCCCATTTTGCAGCAACTCGAACTCGACCCCGCCAGCCAAAAGAGCCTTAAGACCTGGGCGAGTGAGTTGCATACCACAGAGCGCACTTTGGCTCGGCGTTGCCAAGACAGCCTTGGGATGAGTTTTACCGAGCTGCGACAGCGGCATAAGTTTATTTATTCGTTACAGCTATTACGTGAAGGATTGGCAATCAAGGAAGTGGCGCTGACCTTGGGTTATAACCAAACCTCACCTTATATAGTGATGTTTAAAAAATATGCCCAATATTCGCCTGAGCAATATCGCCGTCAACTGGGATAAAAAAGAGGGCGCGGTAGTCACCACGCCCTCTTACAAATAAAGAGAGGATTTAAGGGATTTTTTACACAGGGATTAATCGGAGTTTTTCTGTCGATTCCGTTTATCCTGACGTTTCTCTTTTAAGGTTTTCATCGGCGGTTTTTTCGCTTTTTCTTTACTCATGACAAATACTCCTAACTGAACTTAAACTCAGCAAAGTGATACTCAGTAAAGTGAAACTTAATTAAATGAGACTATCGAGTGTAGCGCCGCATTCTCATCGATAGTTTATTCAACTCTATCCGTCGATAAAGTTGAATGGAAAAAAGTCGATGACCCATAATTTACTTTCACCCCTTGATGATTTTTACATAAGCGCTGCCATACTCGGTAAATAGTCAAGAGGTTCTGATATTGGGCCATCGGCTTTAATTCATTCCGCGGCCTGTTAATAACTTCAAAATAATGCTCTCCTACTTTTATATTATGCTTATGCTAAATGCCGCCGCAAATAGCGATTTAAAAGCATGCTGCCACTGAAATTTGAACATGCTTTATTCTGAAAATGCTATTTTCCCTCTGATTTATTTCTTACAAAGTGCGATATCCTTCACCCTAAACAGTACGGGTTTACCTAGAATATTGACTTCGGCATATTCGCCCTTAGTGCGTCCGAGCAGGCTGACACCGAGATCAGAGATCACAGAGTAGCGTCCTGCTCTGGGGTTGTGCCTAGGTGGATACACCAGCTCGATGCGATATTCCTGCTGGTCCTGTTGATTAACCAGTAAAATTTCTCGTCCGACCGTGACTTTATCTAGGGTTTCTTCACTTTTGAGCTGGTCCAGTTTTGCAATCACTGCGGCTAATGAAGTCGGGCGCAGTGAGGTATTAAAACTGTTTTGCAGGTAATAGGTTTCAGTTTTCAACATAAAAGACTGAAATAGATTGCTAAAAAAAGAATAAAACATAACTACCCCAAAATATGAGCTAGATAAAATCCATTCCCCAAAATAAAAATGGAAGCGATAAAATTAAATGTGGGTATTAGATGCCGAGTGCGAGTGGCACTCGGCTTAAACTGGAAATTTAAGTGACAGGCGTACAGGGTTAGCTAAATAAATTGCACTATTCAGCTTTAAAGAGGTTGGCTTAATTGTGAGTAATGAAAATGCATTTTTTAACATAGCGTTACATCTCCATCTAAAATTAAGGCTAAATTAATCATTCAGGGCTTGATGATTAATGACTAATAAACTGTCGATACCATAGGCCAACTAAAAAAATAAAGCAACCCATGTTTTGACTCTATACTCTTTATTTCTGGGATGATGTTTTCCTTTTAAATAAAAATATTTTCTTAATAATAGGCAATATTTTAAGACAATTACTAGTGCATAAATTGGTTAACTTGGTTGGATAATGAACCGTTAAGTCGTTAGCCCTGCACCTTGTAGGATGATTTTAAGGCACAGGGAAACCAGCAGTAAGCAACTGACGCTGGTGCACCAAATCAGCAGTAACCAGCCGAGCCGTTTGGGTAGAGATGAAGTCTGAGTCGTCATAGCAATCTCCTAAGTTTGTGTTGCTGGCAGCCGAGTCTAGACCGGCTGCATGAAATCGTTTTTAGTGATAACCCGCATCCTTGGTGACTTTGCCGCGAAACACGTAATAGCTCCAAAAGGTGTAGGCCAAGATCAAGGGGATAATTATCAGTGCGCCGATGAGCATAAAGCCTAAGCTGCTCTCTGGTGCGGCCGCCTGCCAAAGGTTGATCGTTGGCGGAATAATATGTGGCCAGATGCTAATGCCTAAGCCACTAAAGCCTAAGAATATTAACGCGAGTGTTAGCAAGAAGGGGCGGAAGTCATCCTCAGTATTTAAGGCGCGGATTAGTGCCTTAGTGCAGAGCAATACCAGCAGAGGTACAGGCGCAAAGTAGAATAGATTTGGCAGACTAAACCAACGCAGAGCAATATTGGGCTGTACGAAGGGCGTCCATAAACTGACGATTCCTATGCTCATCAGCAGGCAGATAGCGAGGACTTTAGCGATCTGCTGCATAGTCGTTTTAAGAGTGCCTGTGCATTTCTTCACTAACCAAGTTGCGCCAAGGAGCGCGTAGGCCAGCATCAGCCCAAAGCCGCAGAAGAGTGAGAAAGGCGATAACCAATCGAAGCTGCTACCGCTAAATCTTTGTCCATCGACCGAAATACCTGAGATAAATGCGCCTAGCACTACGCCTTGAGCAAAGGTGGCAATAATCGAGCCGAACATAAAGGCTTTGTCCCAAAAGGGTTTGGTCTCTGCGCTGGATTTAAATCTAAATTCAAAGGCAACGCCGCGAAAAATCAGGGCGAGCAGCATGATTAGCAAGGGAATGGTCAGAGCTTCGAGCACTATAGCGTAGGCGAGGGGAAAGGCGCCGAGCAGGCTAGCACCACCGAGTACCAGCCAGGTTTCGTTACCATCCCACACTGGCGCGACAGTGTTGACCATTACATCCCTATCGTCTTCATCATGGATGAAGGGAAATAAGATGCCGATGCCAAGATCGAAACCATCCATCACTATGTACATGAGTGTGGCAAAGATGATGATCCCAAACCAAATCAGGGGTAAGTCGAATTCCATGGTGCACCTTTAAATGGGTTGATTAATCGAGTGACAAGATAAAATGCCTAGTTTGTTATTCATGGTTTCAATCCCTTGCGCTACAGGCCCTTTGCTAATGAGTCGCATCATGTAGCGATATCCCACGCCAAAAATGCCGAAGTAACAGATAACGAACATCAACAGGCTGAGGCTTAAATGGGTCACACTGTGGGATGAAACGGCATCTTGAGTGCGCATTAATCCTTGTATAACCCAAGGTTGGCGACCAAGTTCAGTCGTAAACCAGCCCGCGAGGGTCGCGATTAATCCTGCCGGACCTAGCAAAAGTACAAAGCGCAGGAAGAGGCGATTGCTGTATAGCTTTTGCTTGCGTCTAAGGTAGAGGCTCCACACGCCCGCCAAAATCATCAGTACACCTAAGCCCACCATCACCCTAAAACTCCAAAAGACTAAGGGCACATTGGGCCAATCCTCGGCAGGAAACTCTGTGAGCGCTGGCACTTGCTTGGTTATATCGTGTTTTAAAATCAGACTGGCTAATCCCGGAATTTCTAAACTGAAATGATTGGTTTGGCTATCCATATCGGGCATGGCGAATAAGATGAGCGGCGTGGGTTCATCCCCTTCATTTCGCCAGTGGCCTTCCATTGCAGCGATTTTTACTGGTTGATACTCAAGGGTATTTAGCCCGTGAAAGTCACCAATGACCGCCTGAAGCGGTGCAACAATCAGTGCCATCCACATGGCCATGGAAAGCATTTTACGAATTGCGGGAGTATCCTTGCCTTTAGTAAATGCCACGCGGCGGAGGCGCCTACAAAGAAGGCCGATGAGAGAAAGGCGGCAACCGTCATATGGGTTAAACGGTAGGGAAATGAAGGATTAAACACGATTTGCCACCAGTCGGTGGGGACGACTCGGTTATCAATGATTTCAAACCCCTGAGGTGTGTGCATCCAGCTATTGGAGGCGAGGATCCAAAAGGTTGAAATCACAGTGCCCGTGGCCACCATGCAAGTGGCAAAAAAGTGCAGTTTTTTGCCGACCTTATTTTGCCCAAACAGCATCACCCCGAGAAATCCCGCCTCGAGGAAAAATGCGGTCAGCACTTCATAGGTGAGCAGAGGGCCGGTTACGCTGCCCGCAAAGGCCGAAAAACCACTCCAGTGGGTGCCAAATTGGTAGGCCATCACTATGCCTGAGACCACGCCCATGCCGAAGTTAATGGCAAAAATCTTGACCCAGAATTGATAAAGCTGCTGATAAATCTGATTGTTTGTCTTCAACCAGAGTCCTTCTAACACGGCTAAGTAGGTGGCTAACCCAATAGTAATTGCGGGAAAGATAATGTGAAAAGAAACGGTAAAAGCGAATTGGATCCTCGCGAGTACGGTGGCATCAAAATCAAACATAGTGTCCTCAGGAGTGCAGCAAAGGGATGTGTGAATACCAGTCGATCAGCGCCTCGGATTCGCGCCGCTGATGGCTTGTGTGTTATTAGACCATGGGGTAATCTGGCTATAACAGATACAGAATTGGCTGAATTAGCTATAACAGATGTCTAAATACCAGCAGTTAGCGCAGGATCTCAAAAACCGAATTACTCAAGGTGTCTGGCAGGCAGGGGATAAACTACCCTCATTGCGGAAAACCGTGTCTGATTCGGGGCTGAGTTTAATGACAGTGCTGAACGTCTATCAATTACTCGAAAGCCAAGGCGTGATATTAGCGCAGGCAAAATCGGGTTACATAGTAGCGCCTCAGCCTGAAGTCTTTCGTTACCCAGAGACGCAACGACAGATCTATTTCTCCGATAAGGTCGATATTAACGAGTTTGTGTTTAGCGTATTACAGGCATCGAAACAGGCTGGGATTGTGCCCTTTGGCTCGGCATTTCCCGATCCCAGTCTATTTCCACAGCAAGCCTTGGCACGCTCGTTGGTTAAGGTCACTCGGCAGATGTCACCGTCGTTTGCGGCCGATAATCTTCCCCAGGCAATGCTGGATTACGCAAGGCGATTTCCCAACGTTATGCCAAGTTAGGCATGAGCGTCTCGCCCGATGAAATTTTGATTACCTCGGGGGCGATGGAGGCACTGAACTTGAGCTTAGCGGCGCTGACTCAGGCGGGAGACTGGGTTGTGATTGAATCGCCCGCTTTTTATGGCGCAATGCAAGCCATTGAGCGACTCAAACTGAGGGCGATTGCCGTCGCGACGGATCCCCGCGAAGGGATTGATCTTAACGCCTTGGCTGAAGTGCTGAAGAGCTATCCTGTCAAAGCCTGTTGGTTGATGAGTCTACATCAAAATCCCTTAGGCTGTAGTTTATCGGAACAGAAAAAACAGGCTGTTTATCAACTACTTTGTGAGCATAATGTCAGCCTGATTGAAGATGATGTGTATCAGGAGCTTTATGTCGGTTCGAGTGCGCCTAGGCCGATTAAAGCCTTAGATACCCAAGGCTGCGTACTGCATTGTGGCTCTTTTTCTAAATCCTTGATTGCGGGATATCGAGTCGGTTGGGTTGCCGCAGGGCGCCATGCTCCGCAATTGCAACGGTTGCAGTTAATGTCGACCCTTTCAACCAGTGCGCCTATGCAACTGGCCATCGCCGATTTTATTCAGTCGCCCCAATATGAGCGTCATTTAAAGCGCTTACGCCACACCTTAGCGGATCGCAAATTTGCCATGTATCAGTTACTGCGGGCTCACTTACCGGAGTCCGTGAGTGTGAACTTTGAGCCGGGCGGTTATTTCCTCTGGTTGGCATTGCCTGCCCATATGGATGCGACGCAGATATACCATAGCGCGCTTGAGCGAGGGATCAGTATTGCGCCGGGTAATCTCTTTAGTAATCAAGCAGAGTTTCGCCATTTTATGCGCATTAATGCCTCCTACGACTGTTCATCTGAGATAGTGCGTGCGGTAAAAGCGCTCGCGCAACTCCTCTATCACTCCCCGAATTGATCCGCCAAAGTGTGAGCCGCTGTGGTGAATTCGATAGCGACTCAAAAAATTTAGACTTCTAGATGTCCATCTGTTAGCTTGGATGCAGTGCACAAATCTTGTGCGATCGGAGCATCAATTGGCGTAGCGCACATCCTCGATTTGCCTTGGGGAGTAGCTATGTTTGGGGAATGGCTTGGGGAATTTATTGGGGAAGGACACAAAGATGAAACTTGAATCACTGGCGTTACACCACGGATATGAATCAGAGGCGACCACGAAAGCCGCTGCGGTACCTATTTATCAAACCACTTCCTACACCTTCGATGATACCCAACATGGTGCTGATTTATTTGACTTAAAAGTCGTAGGCAATATCTACACGCGGATTATGAACCCGACGACCAGCGTGCTTGAGCAGCGGCTTGCGGCCATTGAAGGCGGCATAGGTGCGCTGGCACTTGCCTCGGGAATGGCGGCCATTACCTATGCGATTCAAGCTCTAACTCAGGTGGGTGACAATATTGTCAGTACCAGCCAACTCTATGGCGGCACTTATAATCTGTTTGCCCATACGCTGCCGCGCCAAGGAGTCGAAGTGCGGATGGCAGCCTTCGATGACTTTGAAGAGCTTGATGCCTTAATCGATGCCAAGACCAAGGCACTATTCTGTGAGTCCATCGGTAACCCCGCCGGCAATATTGTTGACCTTAAACGTTTAGCCGAGATAGCCCATAAACACGGCGTGCCTTTAATTGTCGATAACACTGTCGCCACCCCTGTTTTATGTCGCCCGTTTGAGCATGGCGCCGATATCGTTATCCATTCGTTGACCAAATACATTGGCGGCCATGGTACGACGATTGGCGGTGTGATTATTGACTCGGGCAAGTTCGATTGGGTAGCGAACAAAGAACGCTTTGCTCTGCTCAATCAAGCCGATCCTTCCTACCATGGTGTGGTTTATACCGAGGCCTTTGGCACCGCAGCCTTTATTGGACGTTGCCGCGTGGTGCCGCTACGTAATACTGGGGCGGCGCTTTCACCCCACAGTGCATTTTTGCTGCTACAGGGGCTGGAAACCTTAAGTCTGCGTATGGAGCGCCACTGCTCGAATGCCTTGGCATTGGCCGAATACTTGATACTGCACCCTTCGGTCAGTTGGGTGAATTACGGCGCTTTGCCGAGTAGCCCGTATCGTGAAAATTGCCAAAAAATCACCGCAGGTAAAGCCTCGGGGATCATCAGCTTCGGTATTAAAGCGGCCACTCCTGAGGAGGGGAAAATCGCTGGTGGCAAGTTTATCGACGCGCTGCAGATGATTTTGCGCTTAGTGAACATTGGTGATGCCAAATCGCTGGCCTGCCATCCCGCCAGCACCACCCACAGACAGTTGGACGCGAATGAACTTGCCAGAGCCGGGGTGTCTGAGGACTTAATTCGAATCTCCGTTGGCATTGAACATATCGACGATATTATTGCCGATGTGGCGCAGGCGCTAGAAAAAGCCTTGGCTTAAATTAGGGCGTGTTGACGTTTCGAGATTAGATTTTGTTCGTTCTGGCAAGCACGTGCTCGCGAAATGAGGAATGATGTGTAGTTATTCTACTCAAATGACGAGCGGCTCTTATGACAGAAAGTAAGAGCAAGGGCTTGCCAGACGAACCCTTCGGGCAGCATTTGGCTGGCGTTTCTGCTGCGTTATCGTCCGTTTATGTAGAATAACTACACTGCACGGACTTTGCCTTGCATAAAAGCCAGCCAAATTGCTGCAAAAATAACCCTGAAACGTCAATACGCCCTAGTAGATTGATTATTTGAATGAAAAGGCCGCTATTGTTAGCGGCCTTCTACTTTGCATTACTGGCGACTTATTAGTTTGCTTCTTGTAGGCGATTACGTGCCTTTTGATAGAAGTAAGATACGGTCAATAAGATCACCCCAATCACCATAAAGGCGATGACCTTTTGCACTAGCTCGAAGGATGCCATATCCAGCAATAATACTTTGAGAGTGGCTAAGGTAAAGAGTCCGGCGGCGAGGCGGATCATATCCGCATGCTGGGGTTTTAGGCTGATAAACATCAACACGCTGCCATGCACGACGAGTAAAATGGCACTGAGTGGTGCGGCAATAATATTATCGAACGTATAACTCCAGGTGAGATAACTCAGCGCGAGCAACCCGTGCCAGCCCCACTTGAGCCACTGCAGCGGTAAGAAACGCTGATGCAAACGAATAGCGATGCCGCGGCGCAAGATAAGTAGCGCGAGCAGGGCTAATGTCATCAATTCACATAGGATCAATAACAGGTTATTCAGATCGAGTCTTAGCGACAACTCAAAGTGCAGCATTATCGGCAATAGTGCGAGTCCCAGACAAAGCCCGTAGGCCATGCTGTAGCTTGAGCGCACCGCGGCTTGGGTTTCTATGGCTATGTGCGCCATCAATCCCGTTTGCACTGAGCCATGTTTGGTGCGTCTTTGGATCAAGAGGGCAAAGTAGCCACTCAGGGCTAAAGCCGTCATCGACCATGCCACAACATCGACGCGGTTAAATCCATAGACTAATACGGCCAGCACTAGCGCGAAATAATAAGGACTAAGTTGCCATTGCAGGGTTAGCAGTGATGCCCAAGGCTTGGCAAGCTTGCGATAACGCAGCAGTACAAAGCCCATGACTAGGGCGCCAATTAGCAGTGCGATAAGCCCTTGCCAAACTTCAAACAGGCACAAGCTGGCGGTGGTGAGTATCGCCAGCCAAGTCAAAATCTTGGTTTCAATCTCAAGGGCTTTATGCTTGATAACATAGGCAAGGGCGAGGCTGAACAAACTGCTGAGCCAGAGTGCAACCGCGGTAAACTCCCAATAACTGCGTATTACCTTAGGCAATAAGAGCAGCGGCAGTAGCAGATAACAGCCGAGCTGTATCTGCTTGGCGGCTTGGGCGAACAGCGAACTTGGATAATGCTTACGATACCAATAGTGGGCCAGCAGCAGGGCGGCGAACAATTCGATGCGTGCCAGCTTGGCCATCAGTGGCTGCGCACTAAAGCTCAGGCTGTCAGTAAGGGTCACGCCTTCAACCACAGTAAATAAGAGCGGCAGTAGCAAGAGCCAAGCGGCAAACTCGCTGACCATCAACTTGTCTTTAGCACTTAAATGCAACAGCAACAGACTCACGAGCGGGATGATGGCGAGATAATAATCGCTGCTGACAAGGAAAGCCGCCAGCAAAAGGGTCGCCGCATAAAAACCGCTGAGTAACTCTTTGAGTAAATAGCTCAGTTGCCGCTCAAGCCGCGTCAGTGGTAACTCATCATTGGCTATTTGGCGGATAACAAATAGCAGGGCCGCCGCGCTTAAGGCTAACGCGATCAGCGGGAATCCAAGTGCCGCCATGGGCGTTTGCTCGCCAAGTCCGAGTAAGGAAAAACCTGTCAGCACCGCATATAAATTGAGCATCAGCCCAGTTAGCAATAACACATAGGCTTCGGCGCGCACCGAAATCAGTTTCTCCTTAAGGCCAATCCACAGCAGTAGCAATGCTTCGAGGATAAGCACTAATCCCAGGAAATCATGGCTTAATAGATAAAGGGCAGCAAAAGCGGCAAAACTACCGCCAAAGACTAATAAGAGACTGCGCTGGGGCGGGTCGAGTCTAAACTTGAGCTTAACGTATAAGCCCGCACAGATGAGTGCGTTGGCGATAAAAATCTCCCCAGCAAATGGCGTAAATTGGGTGATTTCGAAGAGAGCAAATGCCAGTAGGGCTATCGGTAGAACGAGGGCTCTATGGCTGAGTGAGGTCGTTGAAGGATTCACCATAAACCCATATAGACCATAGAGATAAAACAGTGCGTTAATGCTCACTATGGCGAGCACTGCTGCGCCGCCCCATTGGGTGAGCGGTAAATCGACAAAATAGCTGAAGGCTTCGATGCAGGCGATATGCAGGAAGGCGGTGATTTCCAGCAGTAATGGCCAGTGTAATTTACGGCTTTGGGCGAGGGCGCCCGCACCAATCAGTAGCAGATAGGGAATATACAGTAGCGGCGCATAGCTTTGGGATAACAGCATCATAGGTGCCATCGAGCCGCCGACTAAGGCAATCACGGCAATGACTTTTGCATCGAGTCGCATCGACAGGCCATAGCCTGCTAAAGTAATCAATAGCAGCAGGATAAAGCTGGCACTATTGGGGATAATCTCAAAGTAGGGGCCAATAAAATAGGCGCAGAGATAGTTTAGGATGAGGCCTAATCCGACAATCCCAGAGCCAAAGTCGGCCATGCCCGCCCTTTTTTGGCGGATAAAAATCCCGCCCGCAATAATCGCATTGGCGCAGCCAAAACCCAGCAGGGCTTTGCCGAGTTCGGAAAACCAATGATTGATGGAATATTGCAGTAGATAACCAAAGCCTAGGGTCAGGGTGATGATGCCCGCGACCGTCATCAAAAATACTGGGCCTAAGCCCTTGGCTTGATAATGCTGATAAAAGCCTTTGACCTGTTCGCTGATAGCCGCAAATGGCGCCATGATGGCGGCAACGCCTTGGGATAAGATGGTCTCTAACTGACTGGTGGCCTGCACACCCACTTCAAGTCCGGCTTGCTGAGAAAAGGCCTTATCTTTCTGCGAATCATCCTGCTGCGAATCCTCAGGTGAATGCATGGCTTTTGAGGGAGCCTTTGCGTGGCGCTGCCAAGGGTCGTCTTGCCAAGGATTTGCCTCGGGCATTTGTGGTTGGATATGGGAGGCCAGTTCTTCAGATTGCTGCGAAACGCGCTCATCCCCTGAATCAATCGTCGTGCCGAATGGCGCCGTGATATCGTCCACACTCGCGGATGGGGTGGTGAGAGGGCCATTGTCTTGCTGCTCAAGCTGAAGACTGAGGCTGTCGAGCTTGGCCGAGAATTCTGCCAGTTGGCGGCTGAGTGAAGATTGCTGCGACAGGTGCTGCAGTTTTAACTGCGCCAATTCTGCCTTGAGTTGGTCAACGTCATCCTTTAACGGCATCTCAATATCCTAAATATGCTTTCCATATCCATGGGGCATAAAAGTCTAAGTGACTCACTTTTATGCTTTTGCTGCCAAAGATTGTACTGACAACTTAGGGGGACGGCTAGCGAAAAGCCGTTATTCAGTATGCGCTGATGCTGGAATGAAAGAGAGAGCAAAGATAGCGCCATGATTTTGGCCTATCTTTGCTGAGCTAAAGCGGTTATTTCTGCGCTTGCAGGATCACAAATTTGCCGTTGGAGGCAACAGTAGTGCAGTTTTTAAATAAACGCTGCAATTTCACGTGGTAAGCCAAGTGGCGATTACCCACTATATGTAAAATGCCGCCATTTTTGAGTCGGCGACGCGCGTCTAAAAACATCTGCCAAGCAATATGATCGGTAATCGCCTCGCCCTGATGGAAGGGCGGGTTGCAGAGTACTAAATCGGGTTCGACTCCATCGGGTAAATGGGTCATACAATCGTCCCAATGAAAATGGCCTGTTTCAGCGGGGAGTTGGTTGTTTGCCCAATTGGCTTTTGCCGAGGCCACCGCCATTTCGGAATCATCAATAAAATGGATATCGGCATTTGGGTATAACTGGGCGGCACGCAGACCGAGCACGCCATTACCACAACCTAGGTCGACAATTGTTTTAAAATCGCCCTGAGGGAGGTTATCCAACATAATGCGTGCGCCGATATCGAGTTTATTGGCGGCAAACACATTGCTTAAATTGCTGATGTGGAGATTAAATTCGGGAATATCCCAAGTGATTTCCTTTGGTAATGCACGTGGCTTACCATCGCTAATACAGGTGATGACGCGGGTTTTCTTCCACGCGAGGCTGGCGCTCGCTGGCCCTAAGTATTTGGCAAAGACTTCCAATAAGCTGGCGTTGATTGACTTGGCTTTTGCACCAACCAACACTTTGCAGCCCGCGGGTAGCACTTGCGATAAGCGCATCAGCTGGTGGGCAAAGTAAGTGAGGTTTTTAGGCAGCTTCATCAATACGAGGGCGAGATCGTTTGGCAAGGCATCGCGACTGGTAAACCAGGTGAGGTTATCCATAGGCAACTGATTGCGATGATGATTTTGCTCTGCACCTAAAAAACTGGTTCTGGCATCGGTTTCGACATTCAGTGGCCAATCGGAGTTGAGCCGCGATAGGGCGCAACTTAAGGCGCCAAAGCTGTCGTTGATAATGGCCGTTGGCACTGCGGTTTGTCCGCCTTCGACTAGGGTGTTAATCAAATGCTCGTCTGCCGCATCCCAAGCTTGGAGATTGGATTCCTGCGAAGCGGGGTAGCGAAATAGTTCAAGCTCAATCCCTGCCACTGAAAATTGTGTCGTCATCTTTGTACTATGCCAATAAAAACGGCGCCAATAAAAATGCTGCCAATAAAAATAAGGCGCAGATTATCGCAGATTTCCCCTCATCGTGCGATGCTTGCCTGAGGTTGTGTATCCGCTCGCGCATTCATGGGTAATTGAGCGGGGTCAATCACGTCGTCAGTTGTAATAAGGTGCTGCATGAAACAAGTCGATTTAGGACTCGAGCCTGAGGTCAATCTTGAAGTTGCTGGAGGGAGCTCTCGTGCCTATAGTCAAGATACGGCACAGGTCGAGCCGCCTATCACCTTAGTTAGGGATTATTTGAATGTGGCGCAGCAACATGCCTTACTCAAGGAGGCCGAATCTTACCCGCTGAGTCGCCCACAAATTCAAGTGTTTGGGGAATATCATGCCATTCCAAGGCTGCAGGTTTGGTATGGCGATGCGGGATGTGACTACTTATATTCAGGGCTATTTATTCGTGCGCTGCCTTGGCCTAAGTATTTGCAAAAATTGCGCGACAAACTGCAGCGGGATTTTGGCCTAGGCAGCAATGGCGTGTTAGTGAATCGTTATGCCGATGGCCAAGATTGCATGGGTGCCCACAGCGATGATGAGCCCGAGATTGCAAGCGGCAGTGATATCGCCTCTATCAGCCTTGGCGCCTCGCGGGATTTTGTGATTAAACATAAACACAGCAAGGTGAAATACACTATTAGCTTACACAGTGGTGACTTACTGATCATGCACTGGCCAATGCAGCAAGATTGGTTACACAGCGTGCCTAAGCGCTTAAAGGTTAAGGAACCCCGCTGGAACTACACCTTTAGGCAATTGATTGTTAATTATCATGGCTGATTGAAAGCTAAATCATTTCATACTGTTGCTAAATTGGCTCAGTTTAAAGCCGCAAAGCTGACGTTGGGATTTGATCTTTTGTACTTGAAGCAGTACTCTGCGGCCACTGGATTTTCCCATGTTGAGATTTGAATATGTCCAATACCCATGCGCAGGGCACAGTGGCACAGACCATTGATCAGAAGCTGACCGAAAGCTTCTCGCCAACTCATTTAGAAGTCCTTAACGAAAGCCATCGTCACCATGTTCCGCCAAATTCAGAGACTCACTTTAAAGTGGTTGTCGTCAGTGATGAATTTGAAGGCCTTCGCTTACTTGCCCGCCATCGTTTGGTAAACAATTGTTTAGCCGATGAATTAGCGAACGGTGTGCATGCACTTTCTATCCATACCTTCACTCAGAGTGAATGGGCTAAGGATGTTGAAGTGCCTAAAACGCCAAATTGTCGCGGTTAATTGCGCCCCTGATTTTATAAAAGCCACGTTATCAACGTGGCTTTTTTGTTTTAGGTCAAATTGAGGAAATTATTGGGTTTCCCTGCCTAACTTTATGTGTTAACAATATGTTTTATTTCAGCAGCGTTAAGCGTTCGTCGTTCGATAAAAGCACGCTAATTTTCATACTGTTAACTGGTTATTTGTCTTCTGGGAGAGGTTTGATGCGTCATTTGGGGAGTCTATTGCTTGCGGTATTACTGATTGGACTCGGTGGGTGTAATCCTGCGCCTTCAAAGACCGAACAGATTTCCGCATCCCCCATCCTGACTCGGCTCCCGCCAAAGAGGTGATTGAGTGGCGCTTAGCCACGTCGTGGCCGAAAAACTTTGCTGGTTTAGGTATGGCGCCTGAGCGTTTTGCTAAGCTGGTCAACGACATGTCCCATGGCCGTTTACAAATTCATGTGTATGGCGCGGGTGAACTCATGCCTGCCTTTGCGGTATTCGACGGGGTGAGCCAAGGTAAAGTGCAGATGGCCCACGCCGCCTCCTATTATTGGAAGGGGAAAGCGCCCGCCTCACAGTTTTTTTCTTCTATCCCCTTTGGCATGACGGCCCAAGAGATGAACGGCTGGCTGCATTATGGTGGCGGCATGGCACTGTGGGAGGAAGTCTATCGTCCCTTTGGTATTATTCCATTAGCGGGGGCAATACGGGCATGCAGATGGGGGCTGGTTTAATAAACCCATCAACACTATTGCCGACTTTAAAGGCTTGAGGATCCGTATGCCAGGCCTAGGGGGCGAAGTGCTGAAACGTGTCGGTGCCGTTCCCGTCAATATGGCGGGCAGGGAGCTTTATGGCGCTTTGCAAACGGGGTCGATTGATGCGGCGGAGTGGGTTGGGCCAGTGAATGACCTTGCCTTTGGCTTACATAAAGTCGCCAAATATTACTATTATCCCGGCTGGCATGAGCCAGGCTCCAATATGGAGTTTTTGATCAATAAAGCCGCTTTTGAGAGTCTGCCCGAAGATTTACAAGCCATAGTCAAAGGCGCTGCGCGTGCTATCAATCAAGATATGTTGGACGAATATACCACGCGTAACGTGACCGCCCTTGAAACCTTAGTAAAAGACGAAGGTGTGGTGCTGAAGGCATTCCCGCCAGAGGTGCTTAGCGAGCTTGAACGTATTTCACAGCAGGTCATTGAAGAGCAGGCGGAGCAGGATCCTATGATGCGCAAAGTGTACCGGGCTTACCATGCCTATGAGCAAGGGGTGCGTGAGTATCATAAGATTTCTGAGGATGCTTACAGCCAGCAGCGTCAGCACTAATGCCGCTAATTTGAACAAAATGTTCATATTAGCGTCTGATTGATATGAGATGATTTCATCTTACATTATCTTGTTATCGACCGAATCCATTTGGTGTTATGCTTGCGCCCATAAACCGATAGCGGTTGTATCGCCCTAAGAATTTGGAGAGCCCTATGCCATTACTTGATAGCTTTACCGTTGACCATACACGGATGAATGCGCCTGCCGTGCGCGTTGCCAAACATATGAGTACCCCAAAGGCGATGCCATTACCGTATTCGATCTGCGTTTTTGTGCACCGAATAAAGATATCCTCAGCGAGCGCGGTATCCATACCCTAGAGCATTTGTTTGCGGGCTTTATGCGTGATCATCTTAATGGCAGCGATGTTGAAATTATTGATATTTCACCAATGGGATGCCGCACTGGTTTCTACATGAGCCTGATTGGTGAGCCTAGCGAGCGCCAAGTGGCCGATGCATGGCTTGCCTCTATGGAAGATGTGCTCAAAGTGGTTGAGCAATCTGAAATTCCTGAGCTTAACGAGTATCAATGTGGTACTTATCAGATGCACTCGTTAGAACAAGCCCAAGATATTGCCCGTAACATTATCGCCGCAGGCGTGAGTGTTAACCGCAACGACGACTTAAAACTTAGCGATGAGATCTTAGGTCAACTCTAAGCTTTGCTGGGCTAGCGCATTCTGCGCTAGCGAGGTCTAAAGTGTTAGCGTCAAGAAAGCGACATTCGTCGCTTTTTTTTCGAGTAAATTCAGCTATTTTACAAAACAACAACAAAAACGCCGTACGCTAACAAACACTTTTGGGAGCTTGGTATGTCCAGTCGCTACTTTGTGATGTCGCTGACCGCGCTTGCGGTTTCCTGTGTTTACCCTAATACACTTAATGCAAATCCGCTCCATTCTCAGACGCTCGATCTGATTGAACTCAATAACCAGTATCACTCCAGTGATGATGGGATGCAGTTGAGTTACTTAAACAGCCTAACCTTATTGCGAGCCGACCACAGCGGAAATAGTGCGAATATCAGTATGCGCTCCGCCAGCCAAGGTGTGGCTGTGATGCAAGATAGGGTGTATTTCTCACCCGCGCCATATTCGGCGCCGCAGTTGCAGTTACTGCCCAACCTTTTACTACAGCAAAATGTCACGAGTGCACCACTGGCAAATATGACGGTAGGCGGGCAGGGAGCCTTTGGGGTGGTGAATTACCAGAGCCTTGAAATTGCCGACCAACCTCAGTCTGGTAGTTTTCAGGTTGAAGGTGCAACGGATTCCGACTTCAATGCCGGCATGACTTGGGGCGTTAAGCAAAAGGAATATGGAGCCTTATTCGCGGCGAATTATCTTCAAGAACAAGGTGATGCAAATTTTTTCAACGGCAGCGATGCCGATAGAAAAAACTGACCTGCTGTTTAAGGTCAACGCCGCCAGTTTGCTCGGGGCTCGTAGTCCGCAGCAAACAGAATTTATCTACCAATTTATCGATGATGACAGTTATCGCTCGCAGCTTGGTATTACGGCAGCGGACTGGCAACAGGATCCCTTACTCTTATATTCGGCAACGGCACAAGATAACCACCAGGGGCGGCAGCACAAGTATCAGCTATCACACCAAGTGGATTTAGGCGGCAGTAAAGTGATCACTGACTTTTACTATCAGTCCTATTCACAACAACTGAACCAACTTGGCTTGTTTAATGGGCAAGAGATTGACGCTGCAACGCTTGCGGACATCGCCGCCTTTGACCGTGCGCCAACCGCGGATGTTAATGATGTCGCTCTGCTCGTCCAAGACAACGATTACAGCGCCTTTGGCGCCCAGACCCAAGCCATAAACCAATACGGCGAACATCAAATTATTTACAGCGCTCGTTATCATACGGATAAGGCCGAAATGCACTTTGGCGAGCAAACGGCGTTATGGCAAGCGGATAGAAGTCTGATGGTTGATGAGTCAAACGCCCTGTTCGCTTATACCGATGATGCCACTGCGCTGACGTCGGCCATTGACTCGCTATTCCGTTGGCAAGGCATGCAAATCAAGTTAGGGCTTACTTACGAGCATGTGAGTGTCAATCGTGAAGTGAAGCAAGCGTTCGCGGAGCTGGACGAAGCGGATTTCTCCGATAGTGATTGGATGCCGCAATTAGGTGTGCTCTATGATGCGGGCGATTGGCGTTTTAGTACCGATATCCGTCGGGCCTGGACTGCGGCAAGCGCGGGGAATACTACCCAAGAGGCTCAGGTGTCGCTCCATTATCAAGTGAGTGCCCAATATGCACGCGAAGGGATAAAAGCAGATTTACGGGCCTATGTGCAAGAGTTTGATAATCTGCATGTGGATTGCGATAGCTATTCGATGTGCGCCGATGAACGCTTGTTAACCCAAGAGAATATTCCCGATGTGCTTACCTATGGTGTAGAACTTGGCCTTGGCTATCGCTGGGATCTGGGTGGGGTAGAGTTACCCTTAGGGCTAAATTATCAATATCTTAGCGCCGAGTATCAAACCAGCACTTGCACCGATGTCCAAGGCTGTGTTCTAGAGGGAGAGAGATTGGCTTGGTTACCCGAACATCAATTGCAATTGAGTGCGGGGGTTAACTATGGCGAATATCAACTGAATCTTGAGGCGGCCTATCAATCGGAGCGGAATTTCAGCCAATTTGGTAGCGAACTGCAACAGGTTGCGGGCCAATGGCGGGTCGATTTAGCGGCAAACTATGATTTTGATAAACACCATAGGTTGTATATTCGCGTCGAAAACCTACTCGATGAGTCCTTAGTCACCACAGCATCAAATAGCGGAATTCGGTCTGAAAATGGACGGATCAGCTATTTGGGTTATCAATGGCGTTTTTAAACTGAATTAAATCTTGTTTAAAGATTATTCAACGAGAAAGCGAAATAGTCGTATTAAGCCTCGCCATAAAGAGGTATCGACCTTTCGCTAAATTATTTCTTTTAAAATTAATGTTATAGTATTTGACGACCGTAATATTTTCTCTTTCTGAGCCCTCACTCGGTCGGAAGGTGAACGCTGTAGCGCATGATTCTTTTAAATCCTTATTTGAGGTTTGAAATCACCTATAATTTTCGTGGCGATGCCACGGCAATTGGGGTAAAATGCGCCCGACCAGCGTGATTGCGATCGCATTTCTGTAATAAATCTGCGCTAGCTCAATGCAGTAGCTTCTGTTTAAAACCTCAGTATTTAGCAGGAACGCGACGCATTATCTTTCCTTCATAAACGTAGTGCTTGTGGATATGATTACAATAAAGAAAGGATTGGACCTGCCTATAACAGGTGGACCAGAGCAAGTTATCCATAATGGCCCAGCCATTAAACACGTAGCTACTTTGGGTGAAGAGTATATTGGCCTGCGCCCCACGATGAAGATCAAAGTGGGTGACAAAGTGCAAAAAGGTCAGGTGATTTTTGAAGACAAGAAAAATCCTGGCGTTAAATATACTGCTTTAGCCAGTGGCACTATATTAGAAATTAACCGGGGCGCCCAGCGTGTTCTTCAGTCTGTTGTTATTCAAGTAGAAGGGAACGAAAGCGTTGCCTTTGCTAAGTATGACGCCACTGCTCTCGATACGCTAGACTCGCAACTGGTCCGTGACAACCTGATCGAATCAGGTTTATGGACTGCATTGCGTACACGTCCTTTCAGCAAAGTGCCTGCCGTAGATTCTTCTGCCGCTGGTATTTTTGTAACCGCGATTGATACGCAACCCCATGCCGCCGATCCTGTTGTAGTGATCCGTGAGCATAAAGAAGATTTTGCTAATGGTCTTAAGGTCTTAGCAAGACTTACCGAAGGTAAAGTTTACCTTTGTAAAGCGCCTGGCGCCGATATTCCTGCCGCTAATGCCCAAGTTGAAGAATTTGCCGGTGTTCACCCAGCGGGTCTTGTTGGTACTCATATCCATTTCCTACTTCCAGCTTCTGCAAAACGTACTGTTTGGCATGTCGGTTACCAAGATGTAATAGCCATTGGTCAGCTATTTACTACCGGTCAACTTAATACCGAACGTGTGGTCGCAATTGCCGGTCCTAAAGCGGCTAAGCCACGTTTGGTTCGCACTGTTTTAGGTGCAAGCATGACTGAACTGACCGCGGGCGAAACCTTAGATGGTAACGTACGTGTTGTTTCAGGTTCTGTGCTGAATGGCCGTACTGCTGTAGGTCCTCAAGGATATTTAGGTCGTTACCACGCGCAGGTGAGTCTGTTAGAAGAAGGCACTGAAAAAGAATTATTTGGTTGGGTGTTACCAGGCTCAAACAAATACTCTATTACCCGTGCATTCCTTGGCCACTTAAGCGCTTCTCGTCTGTTTAACATGACGACCAGCACTGGTGGTTCTGACCGTGCCATGGTGCCAATTGGCAACTATGAGCGTGTTATGCCATTCGACATTCTTCCTACCATGTTGCTGCGTGACCTGGTGTCAGGTGACTTTGACGGCGCTGCCACTTTAGGCGCGTTAGAGTTGGATGAAGAAGATTTGGCACTATGTACTTTCGTATGTCCTGGTAAGTATGACTACGGTTCGTACCTACGCGACTGTTTAGATACGATTGTGAGGGAAGGCTAATGGGCTTGAAACAATTTTTCAAAAGTATTGAACCCCAGTTTGAAAAAGGTGGGAAATACGAGAAGTTTTATGCGCTCTTCGAAGCGGCATACACCATTTTTTATACGCCAGGTAAAGTGAACAAGGGTAAAACCCACGTTCGCGACAACATCGATCTGAAGCGTATGATGATTACGGTTTGGGCCTGTGCATTCCCTGCGATGTTCGTAGGTATGTACAACGTAGGTCTGCAAGCACAACTTGCGTTAATCGCGGGTTTTGCAACGCCTGACGTATGGCAAGTGAGCCTGTTCGGCATGTTCGGTACCGAACTGACCGCCAACTCTGGCTGGCCAGCACTCATGTGGTATGGCGCCTGTTTCTTCCTCCCTATCTACGCGGTGACTTTCGCCGTGGGGGTATCTGGGAAGTGCTGTTTGCCGCTATCCGTGGCCATGAAGTTAACGAAGGTTTCTTCGTCACCTCGATTCTGTTCGCGTTAACCCTGCCAGCAACTATCCCATTGTGGATGGTGGCCTTAGGTATCACCTTCGGTGTGGTCGTTGCCAAAGAAGTCTTCGGTGGTACGGGTCGTAACTTCTTAAACCCTGCACTGGCCGGTCGTGCCTTCCTGTTCTTCGCTTACCCGCTAAACATGTCAGGCGACACTTCATGGGTGGTTGCAGACGGTTTCTCTGGTGCAACGGCGCTAAGCCAAGCGGCAGCGGGTACCTTAGACTACACATTCAACCAAAACTGGTGGGATGCGTTCTTCGGTTTCATTCCTGGTTCTGTGGGTGAAGTGTCTACTCTGGCGATTCTGCTGGGTGGTCTGGTGATTATCTACACCCGTATCGCGTCATGGCGCATCGTGGGTGGTGTGATGGTCGGTATGATTGCCGTTTCTCTACACTGTTAACTGTGATCGGTAGCGATACTAACCCTATGTTTGCTATGCCTTGGCACTGGCACTTAGTGTTAGGTGGCTTTGCCTTCGGTATGATGTTTATGGCGACTGACCCAGTTTCTGCGTCTTTCACCAACCAAGCTAAGTGGGCGTACGGTATCTTGATTGGTGCTATGGCCGTGTTTATCCGCGTGATTAACCCTGCTTTCCCTGAAGGTATGATGTTGGCGATTCTGTTCGCCAACCTGTTTGCGCCATTGTTCGACCACTTTGTGGTTCAAGCGAATGTTAAGCGGAGGATTGCTCGTGGCTAGTAATAAAGATTCGTTCGGTAGAACGTTATTTATCGTCGTTGGCTTATGTCTAATTTGTGCGATATTCGTGTCGACTGCGGCAGTATTACTGCGCCCAACTCAAGCAGAAAACAAGCTGCTTGATAAGCAAAAGTACATCCTCGAAGCTGCGGGTCTGATTGACACGAAAGCGGGCAAAGTAACCAAAGCTCAGATTTTGGATACTTACAGCAAGCACATCGAAGCTAAGTTAGTTAACTTAAAAACCGGTGATTGGGTTGAAGGTGTTGATGCCAACACATTCGATCAACGCAAAGCGTCTCGCGATGTGAAAACCTCATTTGTACCTCAAAACGACATCGCTTCGGTTAAGCGTGTTGCTGAAGATGCAGTGGTTTATTTAGTGCGTGACGAACAAGGTAAGTTAACCAGCGTGATCCTGCCAGTTCATGGTTATGGCCTGTGGTCGACTATGTATGCTTTCCTCGCGTTAGATGCTGATCTGAACACGATTCAAAGCTTAGTGTACTACGAGCAAGGCGAAACCCCAGGTCTTGGTGGTGAAGTGCAAAACGCTCAGTGGAAAGCGAAATGGCACGGTAAGAAGTTATTTGATGAGCAAGGTAACATTGCTATCAGCGTAACTAAAAACCCAGCTGTTGCTAGCACTGAATACGGTGTAGATGCATTATCCGGCGCGACTCTGACCAGTAACGGTGTTCAACACTCTCTAACATTCTGGTTAGGTAAAGAAGGTTTTGCGAGTTTCATTGAAAAAGCACGCAATGGAGGTCTCAGCTAATGTCTGACGCTAAAGAACTGAAACAGGTTCTGACTGGACCTATCGTCAACAACAACCCGATTGCATTACAAGTACTTGGTGTATGTAGTGCGTTAGCGGTAACGAGCAAGCTCGAAACTGCACTGGTAATGGCGTTGGCATTAACTGCGGTAACAGCGTTTTCTAACCTGTTTATCTCAATGATCCGTAACCATATTCCTAGCAGCGTACGTATTATCGTACAGATGACCATTATTGCCTCTCTGGTAATCGTGGTTGACCAATTGCTGCAGGCTTATGCTTATCAGATTTCTAAGCAGTTATCGGTATTCGTGGGCCTTATCATTACGAACTGTATCGTAATGGGTCGCGCTGAAGCCTATGCGATGAAAACACCGCCAATGATGAGCTTTATGGATGGTATCGGTAACGGTTTAGGTTACGGTGCGATTCTGTTAGCCGTTGGCTTCGTGCGTGAACTGTTTGGTAACGGTTCTCTGTTCGGTGTTCAAATCCTGCACAAGATCTCTGAAGGTGGCTGGTATCAACCAAACGGTCTGTTATTACTGCCGCCAAGTGCGTTCTTCCTGATCGGTATTCTGATTTGGATTATTCGTACCTATAAGCCAGAGCAAGTTGAAGCAAAAGGGTAATTTGAGATGGAACATTATATTAGCCTGTTAATTCGCTCTGTTTTCATTGAAAACATGGCACTGGCCTTCTTCTTAGGTATGTGTACTTTCTTAGCGGTATCGAAGAAAGTGACTACCGCGATGGGCCTAGGGATTGCGGTAGTTGTAGTGTTAACTATCTCTGTTCCTGCTAACCAAGTTATTTACCAAGGGCTGTTAGCACCTGGCGCACTGGCTTGGGCTGGTGCACCTGAAGCTGACTTAAGCTTCTTGAAATTCATTACCTTTATCGGTGTGATTGCGGCTTTAGTTCAAATTCTGGAAATGGCACTGGATAAGTACTTTCCTCCTTTGTACAACGCGTTAGGTATCTTCTTACCTCTGATCACTGTGAACTGTGCAATTTTCGGTGCGGTATCATTCATGGTTGAGCGTGACTACAAGCTGGGCGAAAGTGTGGTGTTTGGTTTCGGCTCTGGAGTAGGTTGGGCATTAGCTATCGTATTGATGGCCGGTATCCGTGAGAAGCTGAAGTATGCCGATGTGCCGAATGGCCTGCGTGGTTTAGGTATTACCTTTATTACCGCTGGTTTAATGGCCTTAGGTTTCATGTCGTTTTCTGGTGTGTCTCTGTAAGAGACACCAAACGGCTTCTTGAATTGGACCTTCTAAGGATAAGTTAATGGATATTCTTGGTATTTTTAAATCTACTCCGCTCGAGGTTTACCTCGGTGTGAGTATGTTTACTGCTATCGTCCTAGTCTTAGTGTTAGTGATTTTATTCGCTAAATCTAAGCTAGTGTCTAGCGGTGACATCACGATCGGCATCAACGACGATCCTGAAAAAGCGATTACAACCGGTGCCGGTGGCAAGCTGTTAGGCGTGCTAGCGAACAGCGGTATCTTCGTATCGAGCGCCTGTGGTGGCGGTGGTTCTTGTGGCCAATGCCGCGTAGTGGTGAAGTCTGGCGGCGGTGATATTCTGCCAACAGAATTAGATCACATCAGCAAGGGTGACGCCCGTAAAGGTTGCCGTCTGTCTTGCCAGGTGAACGTTAAGAACGACATGGAGATCGAGCTGGAAGAAGAGATCTTCGGTATCAAGAAATGGGATTGTACTGTTATCTCTAACGATAACAAAGCAACCTTCATTAAAGAGCTTAAGCTGCAAATTCCTGATGGCGAGTCTGTACCTTTCCGTGCCGGTGGTTACATTCAGATCGAAGCACCTGCTCACCATGTTAAGTACGCCGATTTTGACGTACCAGCAAAATACCGTGGCGACTGGGAACACTTTGGCTTCTTCAAGCTAGAGTCTAAGGTTGATGAAGAGACAATCCGTGCGTACTCAATGGCGAACTATCCTGAAGAGTTTGGTATCATCATGTTGAACGTACGTATCGCGACGCCGCCTCCACGTAACCTGAGCTTACCTTGCGGTAAGATGTCTTCATACATCTGGAGCCTGAAGGCGGGCGACAAGGTAACTATCTCTGGTCCATTTGGTGAGTTCTTCGCTAAAGATACCGATGCAGAGATGGTATTTATCGGTGGTGGTGCGGGTATGGCGCCTATGCGTTCGCATATCTTCGACCAACTTAAGCGTCTTAAGTCTAAGCGTAAGATGAGCTTCTGGTACGGTGCACGTTCTAAGCGTGAAATGTTCTATGTTGAAGACTTTGACGGTCTAGCGGCTGAAAACGATAACTTCGTATGGCATGTGGCCCTGTCAGATCCTCAACCAGAAGATAACTGGGATGGTTACACAGGCTTCATTCATAACGTACTGTATGAAAACTACCTGAAAGACCACGAAGCGCCAGAAGATTGTGAGTACTACATGTGTGGACCTCCAATGATGAACGCGGCGGTTATCGGTATGTTGAAAAATCTTGGCGTTGAAGATGAAAATATCCTGTTGGATGACTTCGGCGGCTAATGTGAATTAGCCCAAGGTGAGAAGAGTTGCAGATGTGGAGTAAAGCTCTCATCTGCAACTTTTGCATTAAAGGGCATCCAAAAGAGTTGTTAGTCACTATGTTTAAAACCCTAGCGTTAAAAACCCCCGTGTTAAAAACCTCAGTGTTAAAGCATTCAGTGTACTGGCTGGTCCTTGTAGGTCTAGCCTTTTTTATTTCAGCCTGTAGTAAACAGGATGAGGTTATCTCCCTCGCGGGCAGCACAATGGGCACGACCTACCACATTAAAGTGGTTCCCAATGAGCAAATGCCAACGGCCCAATTACTGCAGGCCGAAATTGACTTAGCCCTAGAGCAAGTCAATAACCAGATGTCGACCTATCGACCTAATTCAGAACTGTCTCGTTTCAATCAGTTACCGCTCGAGCAAAGCGTTGAAGTGTCGCCTGATACCATTAAAGTGGTTAAAGAAGGCATGCGTTTATATAACGTGACGGACAAAGCTTTAGACATTACCTTAGGGCCGCTGGTGAACCTATGGGGATTTGGCCCCGATAAGCGCCCAACCAAAGTGCCTACTCAGGCCGATATCGATGCGGCTAAAGCCAAAACGGGTATCAGTGAGCTTTCTATCGAAGGCAATCGCTTAAGCAAGCACAATGCGCATTTATATGTGGACCTGTCTTCAATCGCCAAAGGTTTTGGCGTGGACAAAGTGGCCTCGATTTTAGATAAGTACCATGCAAGCGGTTACTTAGTCGAAATTGGTGGCGAGCTGAGCATTAAAGGCACTAAAGGCGATGGTAGCTCGTGGCGCGTCGCGATAGAGAAGCCGACCGATGATGGTATGGCGGTGCAGCAGGTGATTGAGCCTGGCACTATGGCTATGGCAACGTCGGGGGATTATCGCAATTATTATGAGGAAGAAGGTCAGCGTTTTACTCATATAATTGATCCACGTACCGGTTTGCCGATTAATCATAAGCTAGCATCTGTGACCGTTTTGCATAAGGAATGTATGACGGCCGATGGTTTTGCGACGGCGATGATGGTTTTAGGCACAGAAGCGTCATTGGAGCTTGCCAAGAAAGAACACTTGGCGATAATGCTAATAGAAAAGCAAGGCGAAGGATTTAAAGTCTACTACAGTGACGCCTTCAAGCCTTTCCTTAAGTAGTTGGAGTTAACATGAGCACTTTTATCGCGGCATTTGTGATTTTATTACTGTTCTTTTTGCTTATGTCGATAGGTTATCTCATCAAGCGCAAAGCCGTTGAAGGAAGCTGTGGCGGTTTAGGTGTATTAGGGATTGAAAAAGCCTGCGATTGTGATGATCCCTGCGACAAGCGTAAACGTCGTATGGCCGCAGAAGAAGCGCGCCGTGAGAAGTTAACGAAAGACAGGATCATTTAATTATCCGCTTCAACTGAAATAGCCTCCTCTGGAGGCTATTTTTTTGCCTCGACTTTAGCGCTGCAAAGGTTTTGAGCGTCGATTTCGTTCTGGAAAGCGCAAGTTCACGAAGGGATGAGTGACGCGGGTTATGCTAATCAGTTAACGAGTGCCTTTTATAACTGCAAGAAAGAGAATTTACTTACCTGCTGAGCGTACCCATAAAATTAATCCTTGATATATGAGGAGGATAGCTGGCTAATCTAAGCGATAATGAGAATGCTTTTTATCTTTAAGTTGGTGAAAAATAAAGAAAATTTGAGTTAAGCTGAAAACTGTACTAGGCTAGAAGCTTGATTTAGATCAATCTTTCACTCATATCAAGGATCGTTACTTATGAAAGGTCATCCTAAAGTGGTGGGACAACTCAATCGGGTGCTTACCTGTGAGTTAACGGCCATTAATCAATATTTTCTCCATGCCAGAATGTTCAAGCATTGGGGTCTCGAGAAGCTAGATCACGTCGAATACAAGAAATCCATCCAAGATATGAAACACGCCGATAAGCTTATCGAGCGGGTATTATTTTTAGAGGGATTACCGAATCTGCAACAGCTCGAAAAACTGCGTATTGGCGAGCACACCCAAGAGATGCTGGATTGCGATTTAGCTATGGTGCAGGAACAACTCACACTGTTACGGGATGCCATTAGCCTCTGCGAGGCGGAGCAGGATTATGTGAGCCGCGATCTGCTCGAAGATATCCTTGAAGATGAAGAAGAGCACTTAGATTGGCTCGAGTCACAGCAGGAGCTGATTAGCTTAACTGGCATTCAAAACTATCTTCAATCGCAAATTAGTGAGTCATAGGAGCTGAATATGAAAGGTGATAAAGAGGTCATCGACGCGTTGAATCGTCTCCTAACGGGAGAGTTATCGGCGATGGATCAGTATTTTGTGCATGCCCATATGTATGAAGACTGGGGCCTGAACGAACTTTATGAGCGTATTGCCCATGAGTCGGATGATGAAAAAGGTCATGCGGCCAAACTGGTACAGCGTATTTTATTCCTCGAAGGCGTGCCGAATGTGGCCGCGCGGGAAGCGCTCAACATTGGTTCAAACGTTGAAGAGATGCTGCGTAACGATTTGGCCTATGAGTATAAGGTCGCCGATGATTTGCGTAAGGTGATTGCCCTGTGTGAGTCGAAAAAAGATTATCAAACCCGTGAGATCTTAGAAGTGTTACTTGATGACACCGAATCTGACCACATGTATTGGTTAGAAAAACAACTCGGTTTGATTGACCGAATTGGTTTACCGAATTATCTGCAAACTAAGATGTAACCACGCCCGCTTACGCAGCTTAAGCACAAAGGCCAGTCACTAAATGACTGGCCTTTGTTTTTGGATTTTGAGTATTTAGTCTAACACTCTGTAAAAAATCGCTATCGCAATGGGATCTTCTGATGGATGTCGATTGTTTAGCGATTCCTGTTATTTTGCTAATGTCTATTCTTTACAAATACTTGTTTACGTTTTTTATCATCATTTCGGCTGTTGTTGGCTAGTAAAAATTGTTACCGTGTGAAACTGTTTTTGCAGGCTTTTTTGTTAAGTGGTTGGTTAACCAGACGGGAAGATGGATGAGATATATAAAACGTTCTCTTAGTTTGCAGTTAGTGGTAACTATCGTCGGTGCCCTCGCTGTACTTCTTACTTTAGTTGCCGCTTTGCTCGTGAATAAAGAAAGTAATAACACACGTAAGCAAGTGGATGCGGACATTTCGGCGCTTGTGGCTCTCAAGGCCAATGAGATTGGTGGTTACTTTGTTGCCAAGGGACAAGTGATCCACTCGGTTTTTGCCGAGCCTGGGCTTATCCATTGGTTTAGCCAATATCATGCCCGTGGCAGTAACTTAGCCAACGATCAACAGTACCAAGATATTATTCGCTATTTCCGCTCGTTCTCCGACCGTGATAGCGATGTGAAGTCAGTGTTCTTTGGCTCGGCGAATACCTTCGAGTATTTCGACCTTAATGGCCGTTTCGATGGCGATCCAAACTACTACACTAACAAGCGTCCTTGGTGGCAGGAGGCTATCGATCAGCGCAGCTTGTTTGTGGGCGATCCTGCGGTCGATGCCAACGATGGATCTATTTCAGCCACGGTTAAAACCCCAGTCTATGGTGCCAATGGTGAACTCATCGGGATTGGTGGTATGGATATTCTCATTGATACCATTGGTAAAACCCTGTTAGCGCCAATCAAATACCGCAACTATGGCCAAGCCTTCCTGATGACAGATGAAGGTAAGCTGGTTTATTTCCCTGGATTCTCAGATAAATTCCCGCCGGGCTCACTTGCGAATCAAATCGATAGCCAGTTTAAGGACACCTCAGGTTTTACCGCCTTAAGACAGCAAATGCAGCGCGAAGCGCAGGGCTTTGCCGAAGTCACCTTTAACGGTGTGCCGCAGCGGGTAACCTTTGTGTCCGTGGGCGGTGATTATCCTAAGCAAAAATGGCACTTAGCCTTTATGTTGCCCCATGAGGTGATTGAAGCGCCAGTGACCGAAGCCTTTTGGAATGCCTGTTTTGTTGCCTTAGGGATTATGCTGTTGGTCGGCATCACAGTATGGTTGATGTTATTGCCCTTTAGACGCCAGCTCGGCAAATTGCTCGATGCGATGGAAGACATTGCCGAAGGTGATAGCGATTTATCCCAACGCATTTTAATGGAGCGCGAGGATGAGTTAGGCAAGCTGGGTGATGCCTTCAACCGCTTTGCCGAAAAGGTGCAGCAGATGTTACTGCACACTCGCAACTTAACCCAAGAGGTGGGCACAGGGGTGATGGATGCGCGCCAAGTGTGTGATTTAGCGGTATCTTCGGTGTCATCGCAGAAACAACAAATCGACTCAGTGGCCACGGCCGCCACCCAAATGGCACAGACGAGCCAAGAAATGGCGATTAGCGCCCAGCGGGCGAATGATTTTGCTGAAAAGGCACAAACCCAAGCCCATGACGGTACTCAAATTGTGTCCCGTGCGACCGAAGGTATGAAGGCATTATCGGTTCAAGTGATTGAAGCGGCCAAAGTCATCAAGGAGTTACGTAGCAGATCTGAGCAAATTGGCGAAGTGTTAAGCGTGATCCGTAACATTGCCGACCAAACCAACTTGCTGGCGCTCAATGCGGCCATCGAGGCGGCGCGGGCGGGTGAGCAGGGCCGAGGCTTTGCCGTGGTGGCCGATGAAGTGCGTACTCTCGCGTCTCGCACCCAAGATTCTACCGCCAACATTCAAGGGATTATCCAAACCCTGCAACAGAGTGCGCTACAAGCCGAGCAGGTGATGGAATCTGGGGTTGAGCAGGCAAGAGTCGGGCAAGACTTGACTACGCAAGTGGAGCAAGCCTTAAGTGATATCGCCAGTGCCATTGTGTCGATTCAGCAGCAAACGGTGGAGATCACCGTCGCGATTGGTCAGCAGGCCGTTGTGGCTGAAGAAGTAGCGCAAAACGTGGTTAGCGTACGTGGTTTGTCCGATCAGTCTTTGCTCTCGAGCCAAGATTTATCCCAAAGTTTGCAAGGATTTGAGCAAGCGACTCACGAACTCACCCGCAACATTGGGCAATTTAAGATTTAATTCAAAACGTTGCAAATCAAGGGAGCCTTAGGGCTCCCTTTGTTTTTTGAGCGCTTATAATCCAAGCGCAAACAGCACCGCGGCAAATTGATAAGTGGTACTTGATTACTGTTTTTATATACAGTATTTTGGGTGTCGGAGGAATGCAAGGTGCGAAAAATCATTCATATCGATATGGATTGCTATTTTGCTGCGGTGGAAATGCGGGATTTTCCCGAATACCGCGGTAAACCGCTGGCTGTCGGCGGCAGTCGGGTGCAGCGTGGCGTCATCAGCACTTGTAATTATGAGGCGCGCAAATTTGGTGTGCGTTCGGCTATGGCGACGGGTTACGCACTGAAATTGTGTCCCGATCTTATCCTCGTTCCCGGTCGTATGCAGGTCTACAAAGAGGTCTCACAGCAAATTCGCGCCATCTTTTCCCGATACACTGAGTTAATCGAACCGCTTTCCCTCGATGAAGCTTATTTAGATGTCAGCGATTGTAAGCTGTTTAAGGGCTCTGCCACGTTAATCGCCGAGGCGATTCGCCGTGATATTTTGGCCGAAACTGGGCTGACGGCATCAGCGGGCGTGGCACCGATTAAATTTCTCGCCAAGGTTGCCTCTGATTTAAATAAGCCCAATGGGCAATGTGTTATCCCACCCGATGAGGTCCCCGAGTTCGTTAAAAGCTTATCCCTGCGGAAAATACCCGGAGTCGGTAAAGTGACCGCTGAAAAACTGTCTTCGCTAGGCTTAAATACCTGCGCCGATGTGCAGGCTTATCCTAAGCAAGAGTTGATTGCCCGTTTTGGTAAGTTTGGCGCCGTGTTAGTCGAGCGGGCCCATGGCATCGATGAGCGCGGGATTTCTGTGAGCCGCGAGCGCAAATCCGTGGGCGTTGAGACCACTCTCGCTCAGGATATTTACACGCTGGAGCAGTGCCAGCAGGTGATGCCGGGATTAATCCAAGAGTTGTCCAGCCGTTTAGGGCGAAGCGCTAAGGGAAGGCAAATCCATAAGCAGGTGGTCAAACTTAAATTTAATGATTTTAAACAGACCACCATCGAGCATCGTAGTGACGAGGTCTCCGTGGTGATGTTTTATGAGCTACTGAGCCAAGCAATGGCTAGGCAAGAGGGCCGTGGAATTCGGTTACTCGGGGTTTCTGTTGGGCTCGCCGAGAGTAAAGACACGCTTTCGCCGCTCATGGCCCGCGAAACTAAGCAGTTGGATTTTGTGTTTTAGTGTTTATCTCATCTGGGCGGCTCAGGCTCCGCGCCAATCTAACCTAGCTTAGCTAAGTTATGTAAGTTAACGCGATAATCAGCCTTATGCAGTGCGCAAATAGAAGCAACAATAAGGCCGCATTGGTAACCCCTCTACGGCCTTTGTTATTTAAGTCTGCTTAGCGACTATTCAGCTGGAGTGATTATTCACCTTTAGCGGGAATGCGTTCTAGCACAGCAAGGAGCAGATCCCAATATTGACCAACTGTAGTGATATTAACCATTTCATCCGGGCCGTGTGGATAGCGGATGGTAGGGCCAATAGACACCATGTCCATTTCTGGATAAGGCTTCTTGAACAGACCACATTCAAGACCCGCGTGGATCACCATGATAACCGGTTCTTTATGATAGATAGACTCGTAGGTCTCACGCACAATTGCCATTACGGGTGAGCTGTTATCTGGCTTCCAACCTGGGTAAGCGCCACTGAATTCAATTTCAGCGCCAGCGAGGTTGGTCAGCGCATTGAGCATGCCTTCAACTTGGCTGCGGCCCGAATCGATGAGCGAGCGAATTAGGCACAGAATGCTAACTTCTTCATCGTTAGTGCTAATCACGCCAACGTTGAGTGAGGTCTCTGTCACGCCCGCGACTTCATCGCTCATACGCATTACGCCATTAGGGCATACATGCAGCAGGTCGATCAGCGTGTTTTGGCTGTTTTCACTCATCACGCGTTTTGGCGTTGGGATTTCGCTCAACACTAAACGCATGTCTGGGTCGGCAATGGCCAGCTCGGCGCGGACTAAGGCTTCAAAAGCACGCACTTTTTCATTCAGTGCATCGACATTTTCAGCGGGTAACATAAAGCTAATATTGGCTTCGCGTGGGATGGCATTGCGCAGTGAACCACCGGTAAATTGGGTTAATTCCAGCGCTAATTCATCGGCATTTTCAAACAGGAAGCGCGCCAATAGTTTGTTGGCGTTACCACGACCTAAATGGATGTTGACCCCAGAGTGACCGCCTTTTAAGCCAGATAAATGCAGGCTAAATGATGCGTAACTTTGCTCCGATGCTTGCCATACCATAGGCAGAGTGATCTGCGCATCGACGCCGCCAGCGCAGCCCATGTAGATTTCACCTTCTTGCTCTGAGTCGGTGTTGATCAGGATTTCAGCATCAAGCATACCTGCTTGTAGGCCAAAGGCGCCTGTCATGCCCGCTTCTTCATCAATCGTGAGTAGTACTTCCAGTGGGCCGTGTTTGATATCGTCGCTACCTAAAATCGCTAAGGCTGACGCCATGCCAATACCATTGTCGGCGCCTAAGGTCGTGCCTTTGGCTTTTACCCAGTCACCGTCAACATAGGCTTCGATAGGATCTTTGGTAAAGTCATGCACTTTGTCGGCATTCTTTTGCGGCACCATATCGATGTGAGCTTGGATCACGACGATTTTGCGATCTTCCATTCCTGCCGTTGCGGGTTTGCGAATGATTAAATTGCCGACCGCGTCTTCCACGACATCGAGTTGTTTACTCTTAGCCCACGCTTGGATGTGTTGGCTGAGTGCTTGTTCATGTTTGGAAGGGTGGGGAATTGCACAGATTTGTTCGAACCATTGCCATAAAGGCTGTGGGTATAACTGACTTAACGCTGTCACAGGAGGTCCCTCATCAGGTCTTGTGGGTATAGGGCAAATTTGGCTTGATCCTACCACATTCTGCTCTGCCGATTAATCTTCTCGATCAGCCTATGTGTGCTTGTGGCAGCGAAAGTTGCCACCCTCAGTCTTTTCGATGGGGACAAAGGGATTTTTTGATTGGTAATTAAGCGTTATAGCGGGAATAATGCAGGCACAATAATGAAAAAGGATGGGTCATGTTTCAAGTTAACTTTGTTGATGTACAAGCAGAAAATGCCATTTTTGATGGTGAAGGTTGGGATGCGGTTGTGGTCGTCACACCGGATCTTGGTGCTATTGGAATTGATGAGATCAGTTTATTGGCCGAGCATGGTGCTAAGGTCGATAAGCGTGTCGGTAAGAGCCCGACGTTACTGTTTGCCCCCGGTTTAGCCGGTGGCCGTTTAATCATAGCGCCGGTCACTCAAGTGGCTGATGATTATGCCGATGTGCGTGTATTTGGCGATGCGGCAAGAGCTGCTATTGCTATTGCTAAAGACGCGGGCGCTAAGCGTCCCCTGCTTTATGTGGTGCCTTCTACCACGCCCAAGTTTGGTTTTGCGACTGAAGTTGCGGCGCTCGCCTGCGGTCAAGAATTATGGCAAACCTTAGAATTACGCGAGGCAACGGGCTTAACGCCAGCCTTTGAAGCTATAGGGTTGCTGTCTCTAACATCTAAAAAGAGTCAATTGCTCAACGCATTAGAAGCTGGCCGTGTGTTGGCAAGGGATTTATGTGGCACTGAACCTGAGCGTATGTCGGCTAAGGCCTTTGCCGAATATTGTTTGCAAGCCTTTAAAGGCAGTGTGATTAAAACCGCAGTGGTGGAAGATAGGGATATTCTCGAGCGTGATTATCCACTGTTAAGCGCGGTGGCGCGTTCTTCCTTTGCCGTCGGACGTCATCAACCGCGGGTGGTGAAACTCGAATATCTGCCCGAAGGCGAGATTACTCGTACCTTCCTATTTGCAGGCAAAGGTGTGGTCTACGATACGGGCGGCGCCGATCTGAAAGTGGGCGGCGCAATGGCGGGCATGAGCCGCGATAAAGGTGGCGCCTCTGTCGTGGCGGGGTTATTTAAAACCTTGTCTATGCTCAAGCCTAAAGGGATCCGAGTGATCGCCGAACTGGGCTTAGTGCGTAATAGCATTGGTAGCGAAGCCTTTGTCACCGATGAAATTATCACTAGCCATGCGGGCGTGCGGGTGCGAATTGGTAATACGGATGCGGAAGGGCGCTTAGTATTGGCTGACCTGTTAAGTCATCTGCGTATTAAAGCGGTTTCGGCGGTGCAACCAGAGTTGTTCTCGGTCGCGACTCTCACGGGCCATGTGGTACGTTGTTACGGGGCGTATCCTGCTGCGGTTGAAAATGCGGTCGCCAGTGGCGCCAAGTGTGCGCAGACACTCGCGTTACAGGCAAGCCAATGGGGCGAACCCTTTGAGGTTTCTACTTTGCGCCGCGAGGACTTTGCCAAGATCCGTGAAGTCTCAGGGGCGGCTGATATTTTATCTTCTAACAATGCGCCATCTTCGGTAACGGCCCGTGGGCATCAATATCCGACGGCGTTTCTGCTTAAGGCTTCGGGATTGTTTGAACATGGCATAAATGCCGCAATTCCTTTATTTTACACACACTTAGATATCGCTGGCAGTGCAACGGAGGGCGATCCGCTCTATGGAAAACCCACTGCGAGTCCCTTGGTCGGTCTGTATCAATATCTGATCAATCGTTAACAATTTAATGTAATAAATAGAAATAATTCTGTAATATCTTACTTATTAGGTGGTTACAGGATTATTTCTGTTTTTATGTGACGCAGGTCGCCAAGATTTTTGGTTGTTTTACGTAATAAAATTACATTAAAAAGCCTTAATTAAAAAAAATACAAATAAAGCTTGTAATAAAACTACGAAAACATATAATGGTTTTCGTGGACAGGGCAATACGCCCATCCCCTCTAGTCTATCCAGGATGGATACCCTTCTCCAAGGACCCGAGTGACAAGTCGTCTCAACGGATTTGAGAATCTCTAGTTCCAAGGAACCGAGCCAAGCTTTACTAGAGTACTTAATCTCAACTTTACTTAGGAGTAATTGACTATGTCTTATACAGGCAAGAATCACTTTGTTTGGCAAAACACTTGGATTAACTCTGATGTTTTGCGTGGCGGTTTATTCGCTATGAGCTTTAAGGGCTAACTATCCCTTTAAACCTAGTTTCCATCATCCATCAACCTTTGTATCGCCTTTTTGGCGTGTTTAGACTCAAGTAGCATATCGGTGTTTTTGCATGGGTATGCCAGGTTTCTTCCGCTAGCGCGGTAATGTACTTCCCCGAAAGGGACGCTTGAAATATGTCTTGCCTGCTCATTGAGCAGGCTTTTTTTAGCTTTTTCTGTCGTTACGGCGCTATGCCTCTCATTCCTTCCCATAAACATAAAATTTTTTGCTGCGATCTCGAAATGACTGCTTTTATCAAGAGTTAATTTAATTATCTGTTTTTAAAGCATAAAACTTTGGCATCAATCTATTCATCTTTTTGTACGACTTAAGAATGATGAATTTGTTACATTTGTCACATAAAATACAAATGCAAATCGTTCTCAATGGTGTTACCGTATGCGCACCTTAACGAAACTTGCTGAACGACTATGCGTTTTAATCTACTTCCACTTGCTGCTGCAGTAACCCTAGCTTTGAATCCTTTGGCGCTGATGGCCGAAGAACAAACCGCTTCAACAACAGAGACACAAGATCAAAATATCGAAAAAATCACTGTGATGGGTAAATACACAGTGAGTCGTAATATTGATACTGCAACGGGGTTAGGACTCACGCTGCGGGAAACGCCACAGTCGGTCAGCATTATGACGGCGGATCGGATTGAAGATCAGGCACTAAATACCGTGGTCGATGTGGTCAACAACACTGTGGGTTTATCATCTTCAAAAACAGATAACGTGCGTAACGGTTTTTCGGCCCGCGGTTTTACCGTGCAAAACTATCAAATTGATGGCGTGCCTTTATCTTGGAGTTTAGGTGGTGATGCAGGTGAAACGGTATCGGATGTGTCTATCTACGAGCGCGTTGAAGTCGTGCGTGGTGCTACCGGATTATTAACGGGTGCTGGCGATCCTTCGGCCTCGATTAACTTAGTGCGTAAGCATGCCGACAGTTCTGATCTTAAAGGTTATGTGGATGTCGCCACTGGAAGTTGGGATAAAAAACAAGTCACCGCGGATGTGTCTAATGGTCTGAATGAAGACGGCAGTGTGCGTGGGCGCTTGGTCGCTAAGTATGTGAATAGCGATTCTTACCAAGATCTGTATCAAGACCGCAAAACCATTCTCTATGGTGTGGTCGACAGTGATATTACGGCCAACACCTTGCTGCGTGTCGGTGGTAGCTATAACCACAACGATCCCAAAGGGGCTATGTGGGGCGCGTTGCCCGCCGTCTTTAGTGATGGTTCAGCCACTGATTGGGATACATCGGCCACCACAGCTGCCGATTGGAGCCGCTGGGAAACCAAAAATATCAACTACTTTGCAAACCTGAATCATTACTTCAGCAATGGTTGGCAGCTCGTCGCTAACTACAACCGCATGGAGTATGAGACCACCACTAAGATGATCTACATGTCGGGTATGCTCGATAAAGACACGGGGGCGGGACTCAGTGGACAGCGTTATCACAGCCATGGTGAAAGTAACTCGAATAACTTTGATGTGCAGCTTAAAGGCGACTATGACCTCTTTGGTCAAACCCATGAGTTTGTGACGGGTGCTTTGTATAGTAAGCAAAAATCCTACGCCGATACCTACGAGCCTATCCGTGACGATATGACGGGTTGGGACTCACAAGTGGTGGATAACTTCTACGAATGGCAACAAAATCAGTTTGCTGAGCCTGAATGGTCGAGCAACGCGAACCGTCAGCTCAATATGGATACCGAGCAAAAAGGCTTTTATGCGGCGACTCGCTTAACGATTACCGATGATTTTAAATTGATTGCTGGTGGACGTATCTCAAGCTGGAATCGTGAAGGCGTGAGCTATGGTACCGATACTAACTTTGGTGATGATGGGGTGTTTGTGCCCTATGTTGGCGCCTTGTACGATATCAATGACGCGCATCGTATTTACGCCAGTTATACCGGGATTTTTAATCCGCAGAATAATTTCGATGCCGATCAAAATTACCTCGATCCATTAGAAGGCAAAGCCTACGAATTAGGTCTGAAGAGTGCTTATCTTGACGATCGTCTACATACCACAGTAGCCGTGTTCCAAATTGACCAAGATAACTTGGCAACCTTAGCCGGAACGATTTATATCGGTGGTAAACCCGTGAATTACTATGAGGCCGCACAAGGCACTAAGAGTAAGGGGTTTGAGCTAGAAGTGGTGGGTGAGCCTGCCGATGGCTGGAATATCTCTGCGGGTTACTCGCAATTTAATGCCGAAGATGCAGAGGGTAAGCGGGTCGCGACTACCAGTCCGCAGAAGCAATTTAAATTGTTTACCACCTACCAATTTGTGGACTTATTGCCTGAATTAACCATAGGTGGTGGGGTGAATTGGCAAAGTGACAGTTACTCAGATGTCAGTGGTGTGGCAATCAAGCAGGATGCTTACTCCCTAGTGAATCTGATGGCACGCTACGATCTGGCTGAGAATATGGATCTGCAGGTTAACGTAGAGAATCTATTGGATGAGAAATATTATGCCTACATGACTGCGTCAGGCATTGCTTACAGTGCGTATCACTACGGCGCGCCACGCAATTTTACCGTCAGCTTTAACTATCGTTTTTAAGCATTTTACCCGTTGAACTCAAAAAGCCGGCGCCCTTAAGGGCGTCGGCTTTTTGCTATCGACTTCAATCCCATTTGGGGCGCTGACGTAGGCTTATATGCCGGTATGGGATAACCATTGTGCTTTATTGTGATTATTTCGCTTTAAAAACAATGTGCTGTTAATTCTGAACGGCGTTTCAACTTCCCTGTGGTTAAGATTGGCTTGCTAAGCCCTATTTATAGTGAGCTTTAATGTAAATTAAGTGCGGTGGTTTTTTGTTCTGTTTAGCGATTTCTATCAAGAAAATCGCCATCAATTTTCTAGCCTGACCAGCACAAACTCCCTATAATCCTCTGCGAAAAACACGATTACATAGTGTTTACATTTTTGACCCTACCTACTTAAAAAGAAAAGGAACCCAGTTCCATGTTAGAAAAGCTGTTCAAACTGAAACAAAATCAAACGAGCCTCAAGCAGGAAGCGATAGCAGGTTTGACAACATTTATGACTATGGCCTACATCATTTTTGTGAATCCAATGATGTTAGCCGATGCGGGTATGGATCATGGCGCCGTGTTTGTGGCCACCTGTTTAGCGGCGGCGGTGGGATGTATTGTGATGGGTGTGATGGCGAACTATCCCATTGCACTGGCCCCAGGTATGGGACTCAATGCCTTCTTTACCTACACTGTGGTAGGTGAGATGGGTTATAGCTGGGAAACGGCTCTCGGCGCCGTTTTCCTGTCGGGAATTTGCTTTTTAATCCTGTCTCTAGTGCGTATTCGCGAGTGGATTGTGAACAGCATTCCTATGTCGCTGCGTATCGGTATTGCTGCGGGTATTGGTTTATTCCTCGCGCTGATCGGTCTTAAGAGTGCCGGCATTGTGGTCGCAAGTCCTGCAACTTTAGTGACTATGGGCGATATTACCGCCTTCCCAGCGGTGATGGCCGTGTTAGGTTTCTTCCTGATCATCGCCATGGTGCAACGTGGAATGAAATCGGCGGTGATTTTAAGCATCCTTATCATCACTGGGCTTGGGTTACTCTTCGGTGATGTGCATTACAACGGTATCGTTTCTATGCCGCCTTCTGTCGCACCGACCTTTATGGCGATGGATTTATCCCAAGTATTTGAAGTGACAATGCTATCCGTGGTATTTGCCTTCCTGTTTGTGGATCTTTTTGATACCTCTGGCACCTTAGTTGCGGTTGCGCAGCGCGGTGGTTTCCTCGATGAAAAAGGCCGTTTACCTCGCTTAAACCGTGCCTTAACCGCTGATAGTTTAGCGACGATTGCGGGCGCTGCATTCGGTACGTCAACGACTACCAGTTATATCGAAAGTACCGCTGGGGTGAGCGCGGGCGGCCGTACAGGCTTAACCGCTGTCGTGGTCGGCTTACTGTTTATCTTGGCCTTATTCTTATCACCATTAGCTGGAATGATCCCCGCCTATGCTACGGCTGGTACCTTATTCTATGTGGCGATTCTAATGATGGCTGGACTGGTTCACGTTGAATGGGAAGACTTAACCGAGGCTGCACCTGTGGTTGTGGTGTGTATCCTGATGCCGCTGACCTTCTCAATTGCCACAGGGATTGCGCTGGGGATTATTTCCTATGCTGTCATCAAGCTGTTAACGGGCCGTTTTAGCGATTTAAATATCGGCGTGCTGGTGCTCGCTGCCATGTTTATTGCGAAATTTATTTACGGCTGATACTGAGCTAGCCGCCCATTCGCGGCTATTTTTTGAGGGTCATCTAATCGATGGCCCTTTTTTATGCGCGATCCCAAGCAGAATTGAAAATTTCTACCAACATCCTGCCCACTAACTACCAATTGCTCTGCGGATTAGGTATAAGGATTATCCGGTTATTTTCTACATATGAATAATGAATTTAAGTGAGATAGCGTATCGCCGCGTGGTAGTGAAGTTAGGGACGAGTGTGCTGACTTCTGGCAGTAAACAGCTGGATAAAGCCCATATGGTTGAGCTTGCTCGTCAAATGGCCGCACTGATGAGATCAGGGGTCGAAGTCGTATTATGCACTTCTGGCGCAATTGCCGCCGGACGCGAACATCTCCAATATCCGGTATTGCCCGACACTATGGCTAACAAACAGTTATTAGCCGCTGTCGGGCAGAGTCAGCTTATTCTCGCTTGGGCACAACTCTTTAGCATCTATGGTTTGCATGTGGGGCAATTGCTGCTGACCCGTGCCGATCTACACGATAGAGAGCGCTATTTAAATGCCCGCGATACGCTTAATGCCTTGCTGGCAAACAATATTATCCCCATCATCAACGAAAATGATGCTGTCGCAACGAACGAGATCAAAGTAGGCGACAACGATAACTTGTCGGCGCGTGCGGCACTGCTGTGTGATGCCGACCTGTTGATTTTGTTGACAGATCAAAAGGGCTTATTCGATGCTGATCCGCGCACTAACCCGAATGCTAAGCTGATTTCTCAGGTCGAGAAAATTGATGACAGTCTGCGCCTGTTAGCGGGTGGTTCAGTGTCGGGCTTAGGCACGGGCGGAATGTCGACTAAGCTAGAAGCTGCGGATATTGCTCGCCGTGCGGGCATTGAAGTGGTGATTGCCTCGGGTCATCACCCCGATGTGATTAAAAAAGTCGTCGGTAAAGAATCTGTCGGCACGCATTTTAGTGCCATCGAAAATCCGTTAGAGAGCCGCAAACAGTGGATTTTAGCGGGACCAGCCGCCCAAGGTTCACTGGTGCTCGATGCGGGCGCGGTGAAAGCCGTGACCGAAAAAGGTCGCAGCCTGCTATCGAAGGGCATTATTGGGGTTAAAGGTGAATTTGAACGTGGTGCAACCCTGCAATTAGTTGACCAAAAAGGCAAAATCATTGCCAGAGGTATCACCCGCTACTGCGGTGAGGCCTTAGGGGTAATTGCGGGTAAACATTCCGACGAAATCGAGTCTGTGCTCGGTTACGATTATGGTGACGCAATAGTGCACCGCAACGACATGGTCGTCTTATAAGCGAGGTCTGTTTTGAGTCAAACTAATCAAGTGCAATATTTACAACAACTGGGCAGTCAGGCTAAACAAGCCAGCTATGCCTTAGCAAATCTTAGCGCCGCACAGAAAGCGGATTTACTCGAGGCGATTGCCGAGGCCCTGACGCAGAATACTCAGGCGATTCTCGCGGCTAACGCCAAAGACGTTGCAGCCGCTAAGGCTGAAGGCTTGAATGATGCAATGATTGATAGACTCTTGCTTAACGAGTCGCGTCTGGCGGGGATTATCGGTGATATCGGCGATGTGGTGCGTCTTGCCGATCCCGTTGGCGAAGAGTTTGGTAGCCGCGTGTTGGACAATGGCTTAAGGCTCACGCGCCGCCGAGTACCGCTTGGGGTGATTGGGGTTATCTACGAGGCTCGGCCGAATGTGACGGTCGATATTGCTGTGCTGGCACTTAAAACCGGTAATGCTGTGATTTTGCGCGGCGGAAAAGAGACGCTCGAATCTAACAAACTGATTAGCGAAGTGATCCGTGGCGCAATTGCAAGCCAAGGTCTGCCAGTCGATGCGGTGCAGCTGATTGATTCTCCCGATAGAGCCTTAGTCACAGGGCTACTCAAGCTCGACCAATATGTCGATATGATAGTCCCCCGTGGCGGACAAGCCTTACAGCGCCTTTGCGCCGAGCAAGCGACGATTCCTGTGATCTTAGGTGGCATTGGGATCTGCCATTTGTATGTCGATAAACATGCCGATCTTGAGCGCGCACTCGAGGTAATTGCTAACGCAAAAGTGCAGCGTCCAACGGTGTGTAATGCGTTAGACACCTTGCTGGTGGATAACGCGGTTGCTGAGCGTTTTGTGCCGCAAATTGCCGAGTACTTACATCGCTTAGGTGTACGTTTTTCGGTGTGCGAACAAAGCTATGCGCTGCTCGATGGCTTGGGGTTTGATATTTCTCCGGCAACTGAGCAAAGCTTTGCGACCGAATGGTTATCTTTGACCTTAGGCATTAAAGTGGTGAATGGCATAGATACAGCTATTGCCCATATCCGTACCTATTCCAGTGGGCACTCGGAGGCGATTCTCACCGATGATATCCACGCCGCAACGCATTTTATGAACGAAGTGAATTCGGCTGCTGTGTATGTGAATGCCAGCACCCGTTTTACCGATGGCGGCCAATTTGGCTTGGGTGCCGAGGTGGCCGTAAGCACGCAAAAACTCCATGCCCGTGGTCCTATGGGGCTTGAGGCGCTGACCACCTATAAGTGGTTAGCATGGGGTGATTACACCAGCCGCACATAGTTCACTCGCCAACGACGGGCCATCTCGCTCGGCAAAATCGTTCTATTAAAAAAGCCGCAATAGCGGCTTTTTTGTTGGCAAACATCTCGGTTAATGGATGAGTGGAGTGTAAGTGGCAATCAACCACAGACACAGAAACGCCACCGACATTAGGGTAGTGAATTTACGAAAGGCCCTGATATATACCAAGGTATACAGGAAATACCTTTCTTGCACTCTACGGGTGATCAGTACCGAGGGGAGTAAAAAAGTGCAGTAGAGCATCACCACCATGGTCGTAAAACCATTTCCCCAAAAATGTTCGTAGATAAAAAGGGCAATACAAATGAGCATGGCGACCCAACTGATAGGGCTTAAGCCATCTTCTTGATTCCATTGAGTTGATTTTTCCATCTGACTATCCTTAGTCGTCTGTGTACAGTTCAATTTATAGTCGGATATGTCTCTATTTTCAAATCAATTTGGGATAAATACTGTGATACTCTGAACATATTTTAGAAATATCTGATATTTAGCCTTAAAGCGTTTTTATATCCGCAAAAGACCCGCGGCACAATTTCGCTAAGTCATTCGCCGCAAGGCAGATTTCAAGGCCACGGCGGCCGGCACTCACATAGATTTTATCGAATTGCTGAGCCGTCGCATCGATTAGCGTTGGCAGCTGTTTTTTCTGGGCGAGCGGACTAATGCCGCCAACGAGATAGCCTGATGATTTTTGTGCTAAATCCGCATCGGCCATTTGCAGTTTCTTCTGGCCTAAACATTTAGCGACGGCTTTTAAATTGAGTTGATGGTCAACGGGCACCAGGGCGACGGCCAGTGGCGGATGGGCTTTATCGGTCGCAACCAGTAAGGTTTTAAATACCTGCGCGGGGGCGAGCCCTAACACATTGGCGGCTTCTTCTCCGTAGGCGGCGCAGTGTGGGTCGTGGCTGTATTCTAAGATTTCAAAGGGAATTTTGGCTTTCTTTGCCATTTGTACGGCTGGTGTCATGCTCTCGTCCTCGCGCCCCAATTAGCTGCAATTAAAGTTTAGGGGCAATAAAAGTCCGCCATAGTAGCCCTTTCTGCGGCGTTAAAATGTTAGCTCGGGCATAAATTGCTTATGCCCGAGTGATACGCCTTATTTAGTCTACAAGCTTGGCATTGAGCTTAGTTTTGCGCTCCAGATAGCGCGGGAATAACTGCTGCAACATCATGCCACTCAAAATAAAACCTAACCCGATATAAGTTGCGGCGGCGATAGTCTCTTGCAGAATCCAGGCAATAAAGCCAATCGACATCACGGGTGATAAAAATACTAAGGTACTGATATTGGCCGTGCGAGTCGCGGTTTTTAGTGCCATTAACCAGAGCACGAAGGTAATGCCCATCTCAAATAAGCCAACATACATGCCCGCCATCACGGCGCTCAAACTAAAGCTGGGCAGGGTATCGGTCAGTAGCAGTGTCACGGTAATAAAGGGCAAACCAATCAAAAAGCTTAATAGCAGGCTGACCACTGGGTCACCTTGATCTTTAGTGTTCACAATCCAATATAGGCACCAGAGCAAAGTGCTGGTTAATGCAAGCCCAATCCCGAGTGGACTGTCGAAGCGAAAACCGCTGACATCGCCGCCAGTGGCGATAATAAATACCCCAGAGTAGGCAATCAGTGCCGCAATCATATCGCTCTTACGCAAATGTTGTTTCAGCAGCGGCGCGGCTAACAGCGGCAGCAATACCGCCCAAGTGTAGTTGAGTGAGAGTGCCTGCTGGGCGGGTAATAGTGAATAGGCTTTAAACAGCACTACATAATACAGAAACGGATTAATCAGCCCCGTAACCAGATAAAACGCCGGGCGACGTAGGAGCTGCGCTTTAAGGAGTGGCAGTTTTTCTGCCAAGCGAGAATGGCACCTAGGGCGACGATTGAGGTAAGTACCGCCACAAACACCAGTTGCAACGGGCTATAAAATCCAAGGGCAATCTTAAAAGCGGTTGCCACCGTCGACCAGAGGAATACCGCGGCCATGCCGTACACATACGCCAAATTTGAAGATTTCACACTATTACCCTATGCGCTTAAACATCACTCAATGTGCGCAGATTGAATAACAGCTATTGCTGATAAGCAAGCGGATTTTGTGGTTTTGAATATTTTATACAGTCGAGTCCTTTGAAAAGATAAATCAGAAAAATTTTTTATCGGCCCTTGTAATTAAATTCCCTGTCCCAATATAGGTGTTAAGGCAGAGAAGGTGGCCAACAGTGGACTTGAAAAAAACCGTCCGGCCCCATATCAAAACCAACTTATAAATTTAGTTAGACAGAAATTTTTCGGAGGACCTCATGGGTAAAATTATTGGTATCGACTTAGGCACAACAAACTCTTGTGTAGCTGTCCTCGATGGTGGCAAAGCACGCGTATTAGAGAATGCTGAAGGCGATCGCACAACCCCGTCTATCATCGCTTACACCGATGATGAGACCATCGTGGGTCAGCCAGCAAAACGCCAAGCTGTAACTAACCCAAATAACACATTCTTCGCGATCAAGCGTTTGATCGGTCGTCGCTTCAAAGATGACGAAGTTCAACGTGACGTGAACATCATGCCATTCAAAATTATCCAAGCCGACAACGGTGATGCTTGGGTTGAATCACGTGGCAACAAAATGGCTCCACCACAAGTTTCTGCTGAAATCTTGAAAAAGATGAAGAAAACAGCAGAAGACTTCTTAGGTGAAGAAGTGACTGAAGCGGTAATCACCGTTCCTGCATACTTTAACGATTCACAACGTCAAGCCACTAAAGATGCGGGCCGCATCGCAGGTCTTGAAGTTAAACGTATTATCAACGAACCAACGGCTGCAGCACTGGCCTACGGTATCGACAAGAAGCAAGGCGACAACATCGTTGCAGTGTACGACTTAGGTGGTGGTACATTCGATATCTCTATCATCGAAATCGACAGCAACGACGGCGACCAAACCTTCGAAGTATTAGCGACTAACGGTGACACCCACTTAGGTGGTGAAGACTTTGACAACCGTTTAATCAACTACTTAGCTGACGAATTCAAGAAAGAGCAAGGCTTAGATCTGCGTAAAGATCCATTAGCAATGCAACGTCTGAAAGAAGCAGCTGAAAAGGCGAAGATTGAGCTTTCAAGCACCAACCAAACTGAAGTGAACCTGCCATACATCACTGCCGATGCAACAGGTCCTAAGCACTTAGTGGTGAAAATCACCCGTGCTAAGTTAGAGTCACTGGTTGAAGACTTAATCATTCGTACTTTAGAGCCATTAAAAGTGGCACTGGCTGACGCTGACTTATCAGTATCAGACATTAACGAAGTGATTTTAGTGGGCGGTCAAACCCGTATGCCTAAGGTTCAAGAAGCAGTGACTAACTTCTTCGGTAAAGAACCTCGTAAAGACGTAAACCCAGACGAAGCCGTAGCCGTAGGTGCTGCGATTCAAGCGGGCGTACTGTCAGGCGACGTGAAAGACGTTCTGCTGTTAGACGTAACACCACTGTCTCTGGGTATCGAAACCATGGGCAGTGTAATGACCAAGCTGATTGAGAAAAACACCACTATTCCGACTAAGGCACAGCAAGTGTTCTCAACAGCCGATGACAACCAAAGTGCAGTAACCATCCACGTACTGCAAGGTGAGCGTAAGCAAGCGAGCGCGAACAAGTCATTAGGTCAGTTCAACCTTGACGGTATTGAGCCAGCACCACGTGGTATGCCACAAATCGAAGTGATGTTCGATATCGACGCTGACGGTATCCTGCATGTTTCTGCTACCGACAAGAAAACCGGTAAGAAACAAAACATCACCATCAAAGCTTCTTCAGGCTTAAGCGAAGAAGAAGTGGCGCAAATGGTACGTGACGCTGAAGCACACGCTGAAGAAGACAAGAAGTTTGAAGAGTTAGTGCAATCTCGCAACCAAGCTGACGGCTTAGTTCACGCAACTAAGAAACAAGTTGAAGAAGCGGGCGACGCACTGCCAGCAGACGATAAAGCTAAGATTGAAGCGGCAATGAGCGCTGTTGAAGTTGCAACTAAAGGCAACGACAAAGAAGCCATTGAAAAAGCGACTCAAGAGCTAATCGAAGCGTCTGCTAAGCTGATGGAAATTGCTCAGGCTAAAGCTCAAACTCAAGGCGGCGCACAAGAAGGTGCTGCTAAACAGTCTAACGCGACTGCCGATGACGTTGTCGATGCTGAATTTGAAGAAGTGAAAGACGACAAGAAATAACATTTGCTCTCAATCAAATTGATTGATTTCAAATAGTTAATTTCTAGGCGGGCGTTACGGGGAAACCCTAACGCCCGTTCGTTCAACTTAAGCTGAGAAGCATGAGACTATGTCAAAGCGAGATTATTACGAAGTATTGGGCGTAGGTCGTGACGCCAGCGAGCGTGAGATTAAGAAAGCTTATAAGCGTTTGGCGATGAAATTTCACCCAGACCGCAATCCGGGTGACAAGGCTGCTGAAGCCAGCTTCAAAGAGGTAAAAGAAGCCTACGAAATTCTAACCGATGCCAACAAAAAAGCGGCCTATGACCAATTTGGTCATGCGGGTGTCGATCCTAATCGCGGCGGCGGTGGTGGCTACGGCGGCGCGGGAGACTTCGGTGATATTTTCGGTGACGTCTTTGGTGACATTTTCGGCGGTGGACGCCGTGGTGGTCAACGCCAGGCGGCGCGCGGCTCAGATTTACGTTACAACCTAGAGTTATCACTGGAAGAAGCCGTAAAAGGCCTCACCAAAGAACTGCGTATTCCAACCTTAGCCAGCTGTGATTTGTGTGACGGCAGCGGGGCGAAAAAGGCTCTTCGGCGACCACCTGTGGCACCTGTCATGGTCAAGGCCAAGTGCAAATGCGCCAAGGTTTCTTCACCGTACAACAGCCATGTCCAACCTGTCATGGTCGCGGCAAGATCATTAAAGATCCTTGCTCTAAGTGCCATGGCGATGGCCGTGTCGAGAAGACCAAAACCCTGTCAGTTAAGATCCCTGCGGGTGTCGACACTGGCGACCGTATCCGCTTAGCGGGTGAAGGTGAAGCGGGCGAGTTTGGTGCGCCACCGGGCGATTTATACGTTCAGGTCACAGTACGCGAACATGCTATTTTCGTGCGTGATGGCAACAACCTCTACTGCGAAGTGCCGATTTCATTCAGCAAAGCGGCGCTCGGCGGCGAGATTGAAGTCCCAACACTGGACGGCAAAGTCAGCCTGAAGATCCCAGCCGAAACGCAAACGGGCCGTATGTTCCGTCTGCGTGGTAAAGGGGTCAAGTCGGTTCGCAGCCATGCTGTGGGCGACTTGCTCTGCAAAGTCGTGATGGAAACGCCAGTCAACCTCAACGAGCGTCAAAAAGAATTACTGCGTGAGTTTGAGGCGACCTTAACCGGTGAATCAAAGAAGCACAGCCCAAAGGCTGAAGGCTTTTTCGATGGCGTGAAGAAGTTTTTCCAAGACCTAAATAGCTAATTAGGTTGGGTGGCGCCGCTGTTATGTTAGTTGCGCACTAGATAAATAAAGCCCTGTAATGGTTAACCTTACAGGGCTTTTCATTGATGATTGAATTATGTATAAAACATCCGTCGTTAAAATTCTTAAAACTCACCAAGATGAATCTTCGTTTACTCATATTATAGAAAAACATAACCACTTTTTGTGGAGTGGTAAAATACCTTTGGATGAGCAGTGGAATAGTAATGCTAGATTTAATAAGTTTGGTAAATTAAGTCTTGAGTATGTTAATGATAATTCATGTAGCCTTACTTTTAATGGCCGTAATATTAAATTCTCTATATTAGATACGATTGAGGATCGAGAACTAATAGTTTTTCATTTTATAAACCTTGTTAGGGATATTGTTGATATTCGGCTTTGTATAGATTCATTGGAGTACTGTGAGACGGCTTTTGCTATTGGTGACTTCAATTTTTGGAGTGATATCGAATATCAGTTTGATGATAGTATTTTATATACAAGATTTTCTAACGTCCCAGAAAATTATGAGAGGTTTCAAACCTGTTTAGAAGATTCAAGTTATTTAGCGAGTTTGAGAGGCTTGCCATCATTAAATCAATATAAAGAGTTAATGGCTCATTTACCAAGGAATAAAACAACTGATTATATATCAATTGAAAAGGAGGATGGTTGTATTGACTCTGAACTAGTTGTTAATATGCTTATTTCAATTTTTAATCTATATAAGCTTAACTTTGTAATAGTTAATGGAGATGATATCTTAGCTTTTAGCAATTCAAGTTATTTTGATGTTGTTGATCTAATGACTGGAATAAACTCAATAATAAAACCGGTAAATGAATATAATGGTTATGTGACTAGATACAACTTTACAGATTGTTATATATATGACGATAATTTTTCAGTTATCGTAAAAATATATGGAACAATGAGAATGACTATATGGGACTGGAACGTTAGGGATTATATAGTTTTTTAAGTGTAAAATTGTTACATTTATAATGCTCAAAGATTATCTAGGTTTAATCTAATTATCGCTATTTAAAAATTTACTGCTCTCTTTCTATATTAGCGGTTAATACTGTATTCAATAGAGTTCACCTTTCCCTGCGAAGTTGTCGAAATACGCAGATAAAAATGTCGTGGCGACATCATGGATGATGGCGCAGGCTCGGGGGCACATGGATGTGCCATCTGAGCCGTTAGGCGATTTTTATTGGAGTATGAGGCTACTAACCAATGCATGTAACTTCGCTAGGGCGGCAAGGGAGATCCAAGAGGGGATTGCTGTTGATCCCCTCTTGGTCGGGTGTGGGTTGAAGACCCACGACTTTGATTTAAAAACATTTAACTCAATGATTGCTTGTCGATAGTTGGTAATCCGATACGTCACTGGATATGACGAAACAACTATCCCAAGGCTTTAGTCAAAGCCGAAACAACATTGGTATTAACTGCCAACTCTGCGTAAACTTTCGCTCCCATGTTTTTATCGGTGTTGCGATGACCATTCCTAAGCCTTCTCTTTCCACAGAGCCTTCCCTGAGTCGTTAACCTTTGCCGAGCTTGGCGTCAATGCGGCGTTATGTTCGGTATTGCCTGTTGCGGTCAAGCATCCGACACGGGTACAGCAATTAGCGATTCCGGCGATTCTTGCGGGGCGAGATGTGTTAGCGTTGTCGCAAACCGGTAGCGGTAAAACCTTGGCTTTTGGATTGCCCTTGCTGCAGGCTATCCATCAACAACTTCAGCAGCAAGTGGGGTTAGCGGGGGCTGAGTCAGTGCCATCTTTGGCCAGCAATGCGCAGGCTTTGGTGCTGGTGCCGACACGGGAATTGGCGCAGCAGGTAACGATAGCGCTACATGCGCTGGCGAGTAAGTTATCGTCTTCTTTGAATATTCAGCTCCTCTGTGGTGGCATAGCGCAGGAAGAACAATTAGCCGAACTTGCCGCTAAACCGCAGCTTGTCGTGGCAACCCCTGGGCGTTTATTAGATTTATGCACGCAGTCCCATATCAGTCTCGACTCGATTAAATACCTAGTGCTAGACGAAGCCGACCGCTTATTGGAAATGGGATTTTGGCCCGATGTGCAAAAGCTGATGGCAATGATGCCTAAGCGTAAGCAAACCTTACTGTTTTCAGCCACCTTGCCAGAGGCGTTGGATTCCTTGGCGGGTAAATTGCTGAGCAATGATCCCCTACGGGTTGAAGCCAGTACACGCAATGCTGTCGCCGCCGAAATCGAAGAGCAACTGTATTTAGTCAATAAGGGCAGCAAGGCGCAGGCATTGATTGCGTTACTTAAACAATATCAATGGCCGCAAGTGCTAGTATTTATCAGTGCCCGCGATGATGCGGATGCGATAGCGAAACGACTACTTAAGGCGGGGATAAATGCTGCTGCGCTGCACGGTGAAAAAGATCAAACCGTGCGCAGTCAAACCTTGGCAGACTTTAAAGCCAATCGCATTCAAGTGGTGGTGGCGACGGATTTAATGGCCCGTGGTATTCATGTCGATGCCTTGCCTGTTGTGATCAACTTAGACTTACCCATGAGTGCACCTGTATATGTGCACCGCATTGGCCGCACCGCAAGGGCGGGCGCTAATGGGCTTGCCATATCTTTGGTGTGCCATGGTGAAATGCCAAGTTTAACCGCGATCCGCAACTTGACGGCGCGTGAGTTACCGCTAGCATCATTGGCGGACTTTCCTGTGACCGATAAGCCGAGCGAAAGAACTAGAGAGGACGGTACCGAGAATAAAGTGGCACCTAAGCGCCCACCTCGGGATAAACAGGCGAATCGTCGCAGTATTAATAAGCACAGCGTCAAGGCATTTAAAGGTAAGCGTTGAGTGTAAGCCTGCGCTGCTATCCATAAACTGCTAGCACTTATTGGTTGCGGCTTACCTGTTTTCAATGGGCGAACTATATAGCGAGTTTAGGGACTGACTGACATTAGCGGTTTATTCACATTTAAGGAGCTGGCATGGCGTCGACATTGGCGATAGGTAACGCACTTCACCACATGGTAAATCACGGGTTAACCACCCAACGTTTTACGCTTCGAGCATTTCAGCGAGCGGATCTCGAAGCTTTTACCGCCTATCGAGCCGAGCCTAAGGTCGCCAAATATCAAAGCTGGACGGATTACTCTTATAGCGATGCCGTCGCGTTATTTGAGAACATGGATTACGCACAATTTGGCGCGGCGGACACTTGGTTTCAATTGGCGATTGTCTCTGAGGCATCTGCAGCGACGCCTGCCATGTTAGTGGGTGATTTGGCGCTGCATTTTATCGATGAGCAGCAAATGGAAATCGGCTTTACGATTGCGCCTGAGTATCAAGGCCAGCAGATTGCGTTTGAGGCCGTCAGCGCATTGCTGGGTTATCTCTTTGTCGAATTAGATAAGCATCGTGTCATTGCGATAACCGATGTAGACAATCTTGCCTGCTGTAGATTACTCGAAAAACTCGGCTTTCGGCGCGAAGCCCATTATGTGAAAAACATCTTCTTTAAGGGCGCATGGGGCGATGAATACCTCTATGCCATGTTAAGGGAAGACTATATTGCACCTTAGCTAGCTCTTGGCTCATTCATGCTTGCCATGCAAGTTCTGAATGTCGTTTGGCTTCTGCTTGCTATCTCAGTAAAATCTTAAGCATGATTAGTTGAGTCTGCTAGCTTCAGCCTCGTTCGGATTAAGGAGTTCCCTATGAAAGCAACATCACTCGCCTTAGTGGCGGTTGGACTCACGTTAGGATTATCGGGCTGCGCGACCACTAAATCGCCCACGGGGCGTGGCCAAACCTTGCTGTATTCGGCTTCACAGATGCAGCAAATGGGGGATGCTTCTTTTGAAGAAATGAAAAAGCAGCAAAAGATCAGCAGCGATAAAAAGCTCACCCAGTACGTAAATTGCGTGGCCAATCGCGTCACCGCTGTGCTGCCCGATCAAAGCCAGAAGTGGGATGTCGTCTTGTTCAACTCCGAACAAGTGAACGCCTTTGCATTGCCCGGCGGACACATTGGCGTGTATACCGGCTTACTTAACGTCGCGAGTACCCCGGACCAACTGGCGACCGTCTTAGGCCATGAAGTGGCCCACGTCTTAGCCCAGCACGGTAATGAGCAGGTCTCTCGGGCGCAGATGACGGGCATGGGGATGCAAATCGCCGATGCAGCCCTTGGCGCGAGCGGCGTCTCAAACCGTGACTTATATATGTCGGCCTTAGGACTGGGGGCGCAGGTTGGGGTGATTTTACCCTTTGGTCGCGCTCAGGAGAGTGAGGCGGATGTCATGGGGCTGGAGTTGATGGCGCGGGCAGGGTTCGACCCAGCGCAGAGCGTGGTGCTTTGGCACAATATGTCGAAAGCGGGCGGTAGCCAAGGGCCAGAGCTGTTATCGACGCACCCATCAAACAGCAACCGCATCGCCCAACTCGAGCAATTACAGGGGCAAATGCAGCCTTTATATCAGAGCGCAAAGGCGAATATCAAAAACCAATGCGTGTTGCCTAAATAGTCTTTCAGAGCGTGGCGATCGTTTAGAGGCAGGCCTTATCTTGCCGCAATTAGGCGCTATTGCTGGATAAATACGCATCGGTTACGTAAAATCGCCGCCAAAGTTAAATAAGCAGTCAGTTTATCAGCATAGGGCGTGGAACTATGGTAAACTGGCGCGCAAAATTCCATTGAACATTGAGAGTCGTTAATTATGTCTGATAAATTCAGTACTGTTGAACAGCAAGCAAGCTATGGTGTAGGTCGTCAAATGGGCGAGCAACTGGCTGCTAATTCTTTTGAAGGTGTGGATATTGCTGCCGTTCAAGCAGGTTTAGCCGATGCATTTGCTGGCGTTGAAAGCGCTGTATCTATGCAAGATATGCAAGTTGCATTCACTGAGATCAGCCGTCGTATTCAAGCGGCTCAAGAGCAAGCTGCTGCTGCCGCTTCTGCTGAAGGCGAAGCCTTTTTAGCTGAAAACGCTAAGCGTGCTGGCGTGACCGTGACTGAATCTGGTCTGCAATACGAAGTATTAGTTCAAGGTAGCGGTGCAAAACCAACCTACGAAGACACAGTACGTACTCACTACCATGGTTCTTTCATCAATGGTGATGTGTTCGACAGCTCTGTTGTTCGTGGTCAACCAGCTGAATTCCCAGTGTCTGGCGTTATCGCTGGCTGGACTGAAGCGCTGCAACTGATGCCAGTAGGTACTAAGTTAAAATTATTCGTTCCACATCACTTAGCTTACGGTGAGCGTGGTGCGGGTGCTTCTATTCCTCCATACTCAACCTTAGTGTTTGAAGTCGAGTTATTAGACATCGTCTAATGTGATCGAAACGCCTAAGCCTGTCTTAGGCGTTTTTGTATGGAAGTGATGAACAGGTTTGAGGAGATTGAAATGGGTGGACAAGTGAGAGTTGCAATTGTCGGTGCGGGTGGACGCATGGGACGGACTCTTATTGAATCGGCTTATCATCAAGAGCACATTCGCTTAGGTGCCGCCATCGAGCGTCCCGGTTCAAGCTTAGTTGGCGTGGATGCGGGCGAGCTTGCCGGTGTGGGCAAGTTAAATGTCCTAGTGATGGATTCGCTCGACTATGCGACCGATGACTTTGATGTGCTGATTGATTTTACTGCGCCAGAGGCCAGTATTGTCCATTTAGACTGGTGTGTACGCCATAAGAAAGCCATGGTGATTGGCACAACCGGTTTCAATCATGCTCAAAAAGAACAGATCAATGCCTTTGCCGAGCAAACGCCGGTAGTGATGGCGCCGAACATGTCCGTGGGTGTCAATCTAATGTGGAAATTGCTTGAGTTGGCCGCTGAGGTCATGGGCGATTACACCGATATCGAGATTATCGAAGGTCACCACAGACATAAGAAAGACGCGCCATCTGGCACTGCGCTAAAAATGGGCGAAGTGATTGCCAAGACCTTAGGTCGCGATCTTGAAAAATGCGCCGTTTATGGACGCGAAGGGATCACTGGCGAGCGTGACCGTGAAACGATCGGTTTTGCGACTGTGCGCGCGGGCGACTTAGTCGGTGAGCATACGGCAATGTTTGCCGATATTGGCGAGCGATTAGAGATCACCCATAAGGCCTCTAGCCGTATGACCTTTGCCAATGGTGCCATGCGTGCCGCCCATTGGTTAGTGGAGCAAAAACCGGGTCTGTATGACATGCAGCAGGTATTAGGTTTGAATTAACAGAAAAAACGCCATATTGGCGTTTTTTTGCACTCAGATACCAAGGTGTAGACGAGTTTGGATTTATCCTGTAAACTCGCTGGAATTTGTCAAAATTTCGTAAATAAGCGGAAATTGGTATTTTAACATAGCATAAAAACATTATATTTCAATGGTTTGGCTCTTTATGGAGGTCGCGTTGACAAAGTCTGCCTTACTCGTACTCGAAGATGGAACCGTATTCTCTGGCACAGCAATTGGTGCCGATGGACTCGCAGTTGGTGAAGTGGTGTTTAACACTTCAATGACGGGTTACCAAGAGATTTTAACGGATCCTTCCTATTCTCGTCAAATTGTTACTTTAACCTACCCACACATTGGTAACACAGGTACCAATAGTGAAGATGTCGAATCCAATGGGGTTCATGCTTGTGGTTTAATCATTCGCGATCTTCCACTCGTAGCAAGTAGTTTCCGCAATCAGCAAACCCTCAGTGATTATCTCAAAGCGAACAATGTTGTTGGCATCGCAGATATCGATACTCGTAAATTAACTCGAATCCTCCGTGAAAAAGGTGCCCAAGCGGGTTGCATCATGGCGGGTGCTGACTTAGATGAAGCGAAAGCACTGGCTGCGGCTAAAGCCTTCCCTGGTTTAAAGGGTATGGATTTAGCGAAAGAAGTGACGACTGAGAAAGCTTACCCATGGCGTAAAGGTAGCTGGCGTTTAGTGGGCGGCTTACCTGAAGATACTCCAGCCGAAGCGCTGAAGTACAAAGTCGTTGCCTACGACTACGGCGTTAAGCAAAACATCCTGCGCATGTTGGTTGACCGTGGCTGTGATGTCACCGTTGTTCCAGCAAAAACACCCGCTGCTGAAGTGTTAGCGATGAACCCAGACGGTGTGTTCCTCTCTAACGGCCCTGGTGACCCAGAGCCATGCGACTACGCGATTGAAGCGATTCAACAAATCCTGAAAACCGATACGCCGATTTTCGGTATCTGTTTAGGCCACCAGTTGCTGGCACTGGCATCGGGTGCAAAAACCTTGAAGATGAAGTTTGGCCACCATGGTGCTAACCATCCGGTGAGCAATATCGAAAAAGGCAATGTGATGATCACCAGCCAGAACCACGGTTTCGCTGCCGATGAAGCCACATTACCTGCCAATATCAAAGTGACTCACAAGTCACTGTTCGATGGTTCACTGCAAGGTATCCATCTGACGGACAAGCCTGCGTTCAGCTTCCAAGGTCACCCTGAAGCGAGCCCAGGTCCGAACGATGCGGCCCCACTGTTCGATCACTTTATCGAGCTTATTGAACACTATCGTCTTGTAACGAAAAGTCAGAACGCTAAGTAATACGCAAGCTAGGAGAAGAGAGAAGCAATGCCAAAACGTACAGATATAAAAAGTATTCTAATCCTGGGTGCCGGCCCGATCGTTATTGGTCAGGCGTGTGAGTTTGACTACTCTGGCGCTCAGGCCTGTAAGGCGCTGCGTGAAGAGGGTTACCGGGTTATTCTGGTGAACTCAAACCCTGCAACCATCATGACCGACCCAGAGATGGCCGATGCGACCTATATCGAGCCTATCCACTGGGAAGTCGTACGTAACATCATCGCCAAAGAGCGTCCCGATGCCATTCTGCCTACCATGGGCGGACAGACTGCACTGAACTGCGCCCTTGAGCTTGAGGCTAAAGGCGTACTGGCTGAATTCAACGTTGAAATGATCGGTGCAACTGCCGATGCGATTGACAAAGCAGAAGACCGTAGCCGCTTCGACAAAGCCATGAAGAGCATTGGCTTAGAGTGTCCACGCGCGGGCATCGCCCACAGCATGGAAGAAGCCTATGGTGTACTCGACCTCGTTGGTTTCCCTTGTATTATCCGTCCATCATTTACCATGGGTGGTTCGGGTGGCGGTATCGCCTACAACAAGGAGGAGTTTGAAGAAATCTGTTCTCAGGGTTTAGATTTATCGCCAACTAACGAACTGCTGATCGATGAGAGCTTAATTGGTTGGAAAGAATACGAGATGGAAGTGGTTCGTGACCGCAACGATAACAGCATTATCGTCTGCTCTATCGAAAACTTCGATCCTATGGGCGTGCATACCGGTGACTCTATTACCGTTGCGCCAGCACAGACCCTGACAGACAAAGAATATCAGCTGATGCGTAACGCATCTTTGGCGGTACTGCGTGAGATTGGTGTTGAAACCGGTGGTTCAAACGTACAGTTTGGTATTAACCCGAAAGATGGCCGCATGGTGATCATCGAGATGAACCCGCGTGTATCGCGTTCATCGGCGTTGGCATCTAAAGCGACTGGCTTCCCTATTGCTAAGATCGCGGCCAAGCTGGCGGTTGGTTTCACCCTTGATGAGCTGATGAACGATATTACTGGCGGCCGTACACCAGCTTCGTTCGAGCCTGCCATCGACTATGTGGTCACCAAGGTGCCACGCTTCAACTTTGAAAAGTTTGCTGGCTCAAATGACCGCCTGACCACTCAGATGAAGTCAGTGGGTGAGGTGATGGCAATTGGTCGTACTTTCCAGGAGTCACTGCAAAAAGCCCTGCGCGGTTTAGAAGTGAGCCGTCACGGTTTTGACCCCATCACTGACTTAACCAAACCCGATGCCTTAGCGCGTATTCGCCTCGAGCTGAAAGAGCCAGGCTGTGACCGTATTTGGTACATCGCCGATGCTATGCGTGCGGGTTTAACCCTGGATGAAATCTTCCGTTTAACCAACATCGACCCATGGTTCTTAGTTCAGATTGAAGAGCTGATTAAGCTGGAAGGCCAAGTGGCCGAAGGTGGTTTAGCCGGTCTTAACGAAGAGCTGCTGCGTAAGCTTAAGCGTAAAGGTTTTGCCGATGCGCGTCTGGCGGCGGTCCTTGGCGTAAACGAGACTGAAGTCCGTAAACTGCGTGACCGTTTCGACATTCACCCAGTTTACAAGCGCGTAGATACCTGCGCGGCTGAATTTGCTACTGATACAGCTTACATGTACTCAACCTATGAGGAAGAGTGTGAAGCGAACCCATCAGTCCGTGAGAAAATCATGGTGTTAGGTGGCGGTCCAAACCGTATCGGTCAAGGTATCGAATTCGATTACTGCTGTGTGCACGCGGCATTAGCCCTGCGTGAAGACGGTTATGAAACCATCATGGTGAACTGTAACCCTGAAACCGTTTCTACCGACTATGACACTTCAGATCGTCTGTACTTCGAGCCTGTTACTTTAGAAGACGTGTTAGAAATCGTCCGTATCGAGAAGCCAAAGGGCGTTATCGTACAGTACGGTGGTCAAACACCGCTGAAACTGGCTCGCGCCCTTGAGGCGGCGGGGGTGCCCATTATTGGTACTAGCCCAGATGCGATTGACCGCGCAGAAGACCGTGAGCGTTTCCAGCAAGCGATTCAACGCTTGGAAATGAAGCAACCTGAAAACGATACAGTCACCACAGTTGAAGGTGCTGTGATTGCCGCTGAGCGTATTGGTTATCCATTAGTTGTTCGTCCATCCTACGTACTGGGCGGCCGCGCGATGGAAATCGTTTACGACCAACAGGATTTACTGCGTTACTTTAACGAAGCGGTAAGCGTATCTAACGCATCGCCAGTACTGTTAGACCACTTCTTAGATGACGCAATCGAAGTGGATATTGACGCAGTATGTGACGGCGAGACCGTGGTTATCGGCGCGATTATGGAGCATATCGAGCAGGCGGGTGTTCACTCTGGTGACTCTGGTTGTTCTCTACCTCCATACACCTTAAGCCAAGCTATCCAAGACGAAATGCGCGTACAAGTGCGTAAGCTTGCGATGGAGCTGGGCGTTGTCGGTCTAATGAACGTACAGTTTGCCGTGAAGAATAACGAAATCTACATGATTGAAGTTAACCCACGTGCAGCGCGTACCGTGCCATTCGTATCGAAAGCGACAGGTGTGCCGTTAGCTAAGATTGCCGCCCGTGTGATGGCGGGTCAAAGCTTGAAGGCGCAAAACTTCACTCAAGAAGTGATCCCACCTTTCTACTCAGTGAAAGAAGTGGTACTGCCATTTAACAAGTTCCCTGGCGTTGACCCACTGTTAGGCCCAGAAATGCGCTCAACAGGTGAGGTGATGGGTGTGGGCGATACCTTCGCCGAAGCTTATGCTAAGGCGCAGTTAGGTGCGACTTCTGAAGTGCCTAAGTCTGGTCGTGCTCTGTTGTCTGTGCGTAACAGCGACAAGAAACGGGTTGCCGACTTAGCCGCTAAGTTGATTGAGCTGGGTTATCAAATTGATGCCACCCACGGTACTGCGGTTATCCTAGGTGAAGCGGGTATCAACCCACGCTTAGTCAACAAGGTACACGAAGGCCGTCCACACATTCTTGACCGCATCAAGAACGGTGAGTACACCTACATAGTGAACACCACTGAAGGCCGTCAAGCGATTGAAGACTCACGTCAATTACGTCGCGGTGCACTGCGTTACAAAGTGAACTACACCACGACCATGAACGCAGCATTCGCCACTTGTATGGCACACGCTGCGGACGACCGCACTAACGTGACCTCAGTGCAAGAGCTGCATCAGCGCGTATTGGCTAAATAAGCCATAAGCCTCTGTCATCAAAAGGCCGGATAACTTAAGTTATCCGGCCTTTGTTTTTGCGTTAAAAGACTTACGCTCAATATTTATTGCCCAATGCGCTCGGTTTCCATTGGCGGCGCATCATTGGGCAACCAGTGGTGATAAATTTGTGCAAAGGTGCCATCGGCCTTAATGCTGATAAGTGCCTCTTTCCATTTATCGATTTCTTCACTTGGCGTTCCCTTCGAAAATGCAATGTACAGATGATTCGCACTGATAGTGTAGAGGGATTTGACATCATCAATACTCGCGCCCGCTTCGGCCAGAATACTGGGGGCGGTGAGGTTAGTATTGCACCATAAATCGATACGCTTTTTCATCAGTTGTTTAGCGCTCAGTAACGGCGTGGTAGAAGGGGCAATATTGGTAAACTGATGCTCCATTAATAATTGATCTTCCACGGAAGATCGATACACCCCCACGGCCTTCGCCTGCTTGGCATCATCAATCGAGCTAATGTTGAGTTGGCTTTCTTTTAGGGCGTAGAAGTTGATGGTCCCCGTGGCGATTGGGCCTATCATGCTGAACAGTTGTTCCCGTGCAGGCGTTCTGGTCATGGCAAACAGTACTGTATTAGGCTGCTCTGTCATGATTTTCCAGCCGCGTGCCCAGGGAACGACCTTGATGGGATCCTGATTATTCACGCGCTTTTGAATTTCTTGCACCACTTGTACCGCTAAACCATCGGGTTTACCGTCGACGGAAAAGCTAATGGGAGCCCATTCTTCGGTATAGATACTGAGGGCGGCAAGCGCCCGGTACGGAAGAATACATAGGCACGCCGCAATTAGTAAGTGTTTGATAAACTTCATTAACCACCCTAAAAATGAAACTGTTATCGGCAAGTCTCACTGCATGCTCTCAATGAAGTAAAGTTGATAAGCCCTACGCTATCAAGGAGGCTCAGAGGTATTTGTTGGTCGTGATGGCGGAGGAATGCCTTTCAGAGGCAAAGCAGGTATAGAGTGAATTCTCCCAACGAGTGCAGGAGCGGGAAGGGAAGAGAGATTTAGCAATAAAAAGAGCGCCCCAAGGCGCTCATATCTGCTGACAGTCGCGAGTTACTGGCGATACACATCTCGCAGTAGATTATCGAGGCAAGCCACAACCCGCATACTCGAGTCTTCCATAGCATGTAACTGCTTTACCATGTCAGCTAAGTTGCCTTTCTGTTTTGCAGCCAGCGCCGCTTTACCCGCATCGTGCACTGCCTTGTGGGGAGCGTCGAGGGCTTTAAAGTTGCTTAAATGCTGATAATTTTCCGCGCCAAATCCTTTGAAATACCATTGGCCCAAGCGGCATTCGGTGTGTGAATTAACGCTATGATCATGCTTTGGCTTTTCAATTAGTTGGTAAACATTACTCTTCCAGACAGCATGGTCGAGTTTAGTGGTATTTAAAAAAGAAGCGGTCGCCGCATTGTGGATCACCTGCTGCATTTTGTGGGAGCGTTGAAGTACATCTTCAACCACTTGGCCGATTTGAGTCGAGGAGGATGCAACATCGAGGGCACTGTTTTGATTGTTGTGCACAATTTCTTTGATATTCGACGCCTGTGCCACAATCTGCTTTACCAGTTTTTCAATTTGGCTACTGGCCTCGTGAGCCTTACTCGCGAGTTGTCTAACCTCGTCGGCGACCACCGCAAAGCCGCGGCCAGCCTCTCCTGCACGAGCCGCTTCAATGGCGGCATTGAGGGCGAGTAGGTTAGTTTGCTCTGAGATGCCTTGAATGGCGGAGACAAACTGATTAATCGATGAGGTAGTGTTATTCAGCTCGGTTACGGCATCCATACTGTTGGTGGCTTGCTCGTTGATGTCAGTCGCGCGGCTGCCTAAATTGGCAATTGCTACCCGTGTTTGATCAAATATTTTATCTAATTCAGACAGGGCTGCCTGTTCTTCGGTGAGTAATTCAGCGCTGCTGGCTAGGCCTTCTCTCACTGCATTTAGCATCTCGCCGCCCTGATTTTGGCAGGCGATGACTTCGCTATACAGATCAATATGCTGACGGGACTGTTGCTGCATGGCCTCGTTTTCTCGGGCCATGTTTTTTAACTCTTCAATTTCTAATTCGTGTCTGCGTTGTAGATCAATCAGCCGCTGTTTAAGCGCTTCGTTTTCTGCTTTGAGTTTGGAATGAAACCACATAAAAACCTCTAAACCTTTGTCGATATTGTTATGGCAGCAGCTTGTTCGCTCCTTAATGGGCGATTCCTGTGAGGCAGGTGTTAAATCAAAATGCGGCTAGTAAAGCGTAATCTACCCCAGCGCTTTATTCTTATCATTTTCTTAATAAACAACAAATTTATGAACTGGCGCAAATAACGGACCTCAACCAGATGGGAAGACAGAGCGATAAATTCCTTTGCCTTCCCATGGTGGTTTTAAGCTATCACAAAACTCTGTGCGTCACAGCGACATCTGACTGAAAACGCGGTGACGACTTGTTAGAGAACCATCGACCTATGCCGTCGGCAAATCGAGCAGCATAGTGGCAATACTAAAGTAAACCAGTACACCAATGATATCGGCTATTGAGGTGATAAGTGGCGCACTGGCTGAAGCCGGATCCATTTTTAACTTGCTGAGTAAAAAGGGCAGTGACATACCAATCAGGCTGCCAATGACCACCACAATTTGCATGGTCAGTGCAACGACGAGGGCGATTTCAGGGCCGCCGCGCCAGAAACCGAGCAAGGACACCGCCAGCGCCATGCTGGCACCGAGTAATCCCGCAACCCCTAACTCGCGCCCTAGCAGTGAGAGCCAATCCTTGAGTATCACTTCGCCGGTGGCTAATCCCCGCACCATTAAGGTCGCGGATTGCGAGCCTGCATTACCGCCGCTGTCGATAAGTAAAGGCAGAAAGAACACTAAAGACACATAGCTTGAAATCGTATCTTCGAAAAAGGCGATACCCGCCCCCGAGAAGATATTGCCAAAGACCAAAATCACCAACCAGACTACACGCTTACGGTAGAGTAGCCCTATGCTGGCTGTCTTTAAATTGTGCTCGATATTGCCTATGGCCGCGGTTTTGGTGAACTCGAGATCGGCCTGTGAGCTGGCAATATCCATCGCATCGTCATAGGTCACAATCCCGACCAATTGCCCCTTGCCATTGATGATGGGCAGGGCCAGCAAATCGTAATGGGCGATCATCTGCACCGCTTCTTGGCATTGGGCGTTGGCATCCAAGGCAATGGGGTTGGGCTTCATAAAATCGACCACCCGTTCTTCTGGCTGAGCCAGCAGTAATTGCCGTAGCGAGACGGTACCAATTAAGCGTCCCAACATATCAACCACATAGGCTTGATATATGGTTTCTTTGTCGGCGGTTTCCGTGCGAAGCATATCAATCGCCTGGGCGGCGGTATGTCGACTATTGAGCAAGGTATAATCCGATGTCATCGCCGCACCGACCTTGGTTTTATCGTAGGCTGCTAGGGTGCGCAGATCTTCCCGTTTAGCCTGTGCTAACACTGGCAAGAAGAGTTTTTGCTGCTCAGGTTGGAGCAGATTGTAGAGATCGGCGCGCTCATCCGCCGCCATCGTTAGTAAGAGCGACGATAGTGTGGCTTTATCAAGCTGTTGCACTAACGTGGCTTGCTGCTCCTCGCTTAAATAGCGCAGTAAATCGGCGGCAACTTTTGCCGGTGCCAGTTGCAAAAACACTAATTGCTGCGACTGACTAAAGGTGCTGAGCGCGGTGGCAATGTCCGCGGGATGGCGCTCTTTGGCCAAGGCGACCATGCTCGTGCTGTCGCGTTGTTCTAGGATGATTTGCAGGGCTAAGATGATTTGCTTAGTGTTTTTGGTTGTTGTTCATGTTCATAGGTCATTCTCCCAACGAGCTATTAGCCAAAGAAAAAGTGATATCAGCACCGAATTGCTGGGCGTTTCCCTTAAGGTCATTGCCTAGGCTGAACTCGAGTTGCAACTGTCTTTTGAGTAACCATTGATAGGCAAGACGGTAGGCGTGTGCCTCGGGTGCTTTGCGATAAATTTCGCCGATCCATTGCTGATCTTCGCTCTGCGCTAAGGCAATGGCGATGCCTGCGATCAGTTGTGGCGACTGAGCCGCGTGTTGATAAAAGCCCAAATTGCTATAGAGGCGTAAATCCCGTTCCGCCATCTGATATCCCATAATGCTGAGCACTTCTGCGCCAATGGGGTGAGGATCTTGATGATGGTGTTGCAGATTAATGGACAGCGCGCTCTGCCAAGGGCCAGTGTCGATAGGCAAGGGTAATTTAATGCCCAGCTCGGTTTGCTGTTGGTTATTGCTGCTGTCTGCTTGATCTTCAACGCTTAGATGCTGATGTTCAAACCCTAAGTGCCATTCCCATTGTCCTTGGTTGCAGGTTGCCGCCGTTTTGAGTGCTGTCGCAGAGTGATCCGATCTAGGTTGTTGCCAGCCGAGTTGCAGCTCGCAGCGCTCGGCGATGCCGGGATCATCAACGTCCAGCAAAGAGGCGTTCGCTGTGACGCTAAGGCATAGCCCAAAGAGGGCCAAAGGTTGCCGGGCTAAGGTGGATGTATGTTTGATATAAGCCATAGGTAAACTCCCAAAGTAAGGGAAGCCTACTGGGGCAAAACATGCGTGAAGATGTATTCAATGGTCAGCACTTTCCCTCCAGCCAAAGGCCGGATAAAACCAATAGCCGAGCGCAAGCATAAGCTGATTGGCCATGGGTAAAGGCTTAAATTGAATATATGGGAGTGGAGTTAGGAAGCGTCACGCTACTACCCTGCCTAGCAGGTAGCAGCAAAAACATTGCGGGCTAGTGCTAGGTGTTTAATCCTGTCACTTGGACAGGGCATCTACTGTCACTTATGTGTGTGCCCACAGTGGGTCTCCGCAATGATAAAAGTGGCTAGATTCTAAACCGCGAAAACGCAAAGTCAAACCTGAGTGCCAATTCACTATGTTTATGTTTGAATTTGGTTTTTATTCTTGAGTGAATTGAGTTAGTTGGTTTTAATCTTGTTGACTGTTGGTGGTTAAATGCTCTCACCAAGTGGGTTTCTTGTTGGTTTTATGGGCTTTCTTGCCTTGGTCGCTGGTGGTAATGAGTGTGCTGTGATTGATGATCGAATCGATTTAGGTATAACCTTGGGTGTCACGCCTTAAGATGGCATCTCTTGCCTAAGTCGTTGGGAGAATAGGCCATTTTGATGCGTAAATCCGTTAAAGGCGCTGTTGATAGCATGATTTGGCTAAAGAGGAATAATACCGTGGCGCAGCATTCCCCAGAATGGTCGAGTTCGACTGAGGCAACGCAATCGAATATTAAAATTGCGACCGTGAATCTATTTAACTTTATCGAGCCGCCCTCTGCCTTTTACGATTTTGAGAATATCTATAGCCACGGCCAATGGCAGAAAAAGTGCCAGTGGTTTAGCGAGTTATTGAATCAACACCATCCGGATATTGTTGGGTTTCAGGAGGTATTTAGCCCCGAACCGTTACGCCAGCTTGCGTTGCAGCAGGGATTAACCCACTTTGCGGTGGTCGATAGTGCGACCTTGGTCAATGATTATATCTATCAAAGCCCTGTGGTGGCGTTGGCGTCTCGCTTCCCTATCCTTGAGGTACACGCTATCGAACCAGAGGCGCACTTAGTGGCGGCGATGGGCCTGTCGAGCGAATTTAGCTTTAGCCGTAAAGTGTTACGGGCGACGGTGGCGGTGCCGCAGATTGGCCCCTGTGATTGTTATGTGGTGCATTTTAAATCTAAGCGGCCGGGATTGGCTTTAGAGCCGCATCCCTTGGGCTTGTCGTTAAATGCGCCGTCGGATCTTAAGTTACACGCCGAGACTAAGCTATTAACCGAACAGGCCCTCGGGCGCTGGGCCTCGACCATGCAGCGGGGCGCCGAGGCGGCATTGCTGTTCCATGCCATACTCGCCAGAAGGCAGAGTGCCAAATATCCGGTGATCCTGATGGGGGATTTTAACGATAGTTTGTCCTTAGGTGCGTTGGATGCGTTAACCCTCCAAGGCGAAGCGCTGCACAGTAACGATATTAAAGCTGCTGGGCTTGGGCATTTATCCGATGCAGCATTAGCGCAAGTGTTTGCCCACTATCGATTACAAGATGCTTATGAGCTGTTTATCGAAGCCAATTTAGCCGATAACGCCGTCCATTACCGTGAGCATAGGGCGCCCACCCATTACTATGGCCCTAAAGGATCAGTGCTGGATTATGTGTTGCTCTCCAATGAGTTTGATGCCAGCGATAGCCGCAGTTTGGCGCAGGTGGTGGATTATCAGACCTGCGATAGACACTTAGTCAGGCCCGAATATGAGCGCGATGCCTATAGTACCGACCATGCCCCCGTGATGGTGGAATTGGCACTGCGGCGTTAGCGGTTCGAGCCGCTGTTTGTGTATAGAGACTGATGCCTTAATCGTTTGGCTGAACACTCAATATCAAACCTAATTGAAACCAAGCTTGCAGCGCTTGCAACAGCTGCTGCATGGCCTCTTCTGGCGTAAAAAACGCCAACATCAATTCGCATTGCTCGGCAATATTGGCGCCATGAATAAATCCTTGAATTAAGGCTAATTGGTATTCTGCGAGGGAGATAAATTCTGTTAAACGGCTTTCACCGCGCCAGAGTAACCAAGCGCGTTTACCTTGATAATTGGGCGTGGGTGGGACTTGTTGATGCTTTAAGGCTTGCCAGGTTTCGACCGCATTGCTGGCACACTCAAAAAGCTGCACGCTGGGGTGAAAACGCAGTTGGCAATAGGGCCAAGCATCGGCGGGTAAGGATTGCAGCGCCGCAAAACTTGCGCGCTGTGCATCCTTGGCATCGAAGGCATTGAGTAGGCGGCGCTCGAATCTCGCGATATCGCTGATAATTGGATACTGACTAAAAAAAGCGTCGCTGGCTAAGTAGTCGGGCAGGGCATCGGCAAATTGGCGTAACGAGGTAAAACGTGAGGGCTGGTGGGCGATATAGCCATTGGCCATGCGCGCAAATAAGTCATCGCCCAAATACAGACCGAGTATTTCATGGTCGGTATCGAGGACTTCGGTTAAGCGAATGCGATAGGCATTGGCGTAAATCTGCATGCGGATATCACGGCCGACGCCGCCTTGCTCGGCAACTTTGTCACTAAAGGATTTCTCTATGGTTTCTGGTATTGGCGTTTGGGCGGCGCTTGCCAGCAGATAATCCATAAATTGCTGTTGGATCTCGCGAAGTTGACTCATGCTACCGTCTCCTGCCGCGGTCTGTAAACCAGAGGATGGGACTCACCTAAGCTGGTGCGGGCGATGTTGCGGGCAATTGCTAACTCGGCTTCTAATGTATTAAATTCGGGGATGTTGGCATCGCGCTCGATCATAGTGCTGACGCCACCAAAGCGGGTTAATGCCTGTCGATACAGCTCCCAGACACTGGGGCAAACGTCGTGATCATGGGTGTCGATAACATAGTCGCCGTAATCCGAGTGGCCCGCTAAGTGAAATTGTTGCACCCGATTAGGCGCGATTTGCAGCAGATAATCCTCAGGGGGAAACTGATGGTTACGGGCGCTGACATAGATGTTGTTGATATCTAACAGCAATAGGCAATCAGCCTCCTCGGCTACTGCGTTAACAAATTGCCACTCATTCATGGTCGAATCTTGGTAGGACAAATAGCTGGAGACGTTCTCCATCAGAATGCGGCGGCCTAAAAAGTCCTGCACTATGCCGATGCGCTCGGCCACGTGTCTTACGGTTTCTTCGGTGTAGGGTAGGGGCAGTAAGTCATGGCTATTGATACCGTGGATGGCGGTCCAGCAAATATGATCGGAAATCCATTGGGGTTGTACTTCATTCGCGAGTTGTTTAAGCGCCTTGAGATAATCCATATTCAGCGGATCTGTGCTGCCGATGGATAAAGAAACGCCGTGCATCACCAGCGGATAACGCTCGGCAATCTCATTCAGGTAATAGCGGGGTTTTCCGCCCGCGACCATAAAGTTTTCCGAGAGTATCTCGAACCAGTCGACCTCGGGTTGATGCCTAAGCACATGGTCGAAGTGCTGGGTTCGCAGCCCTAAACCAAAACCTAGGGTGGGGTGAGTGAGACGCTGTTTATCCATGTATCAACCTCATGATGACTGAGTGGCTGAAGCGGCCCAGATACCGACCGCTTATTCCTCTGTACCAAGCTTGCGGGCAAGTCTTAAGCGCCGACCTTGCCACCTAAGTCGCCACAGGCTTTGGCTGGGGTGGCCACAAAACCACTGCCTTTGCAGCTGGCGTGTCCGGCGCAGGCATTGTCTGCGGTTTTACAGTCGTTATGGCCTTTGCATGTATTGATGCCATAGCAGTGCACTAACTCGGTATTGGCGATTTTGCCCACCCAATCATCGGCCACTTTGCCACCGACATCGCCACAACTCTTGGATGGCATAGCCACAAATCCACTGCCTTTACAGCTGGCGTGTCCAGCGCAGGCGTTATCTGCGGTTTTACAGTCGTTATGGCCTTTACAGGTATTCACGCCATAACAGTGAACGAGGTCGCTACTGTCGGCGCTGGTCATAGGTTCTGCTGCATTCACTTGGCTTGCCATACCGGCCATGGCCATAGCAAGTGCTGCACCTGAAAGTGCGGTTTGGGCTTTCTTATTCATGGTATCTTCCTTTGCATTCTGACTACATGAGTCATCTTGTTGATTAGCTTGCTTTTATAACGACAGCACCAATAGGCAGCATATAAAGCGGATGGATAAACACAGGAATAAGCCTAGTTGCTTGTGTAGCTTTTGCTTAAGTCCTGTTGCTGGGATAAGACCTTAAGGGGCGAGAATATCTTTCAGCGAAATACTGTTTATCTCGTCGAAAATCGTGCTGGCTTGCCAAAAATCGGCTGTGACAAGTGGGTTTTGCGGCGAAAACTAAGCTATGATCGCCATCACTTAGCGCGGCACTATTGCGCGTTGTTGACGGTGGACACGCGTTGTTTACGGTGGATGGCTCGCGCTCAAACGATATTAGGTATATTATCCGCTTCCATTTTTTGAAGACGGCGCCTGGCGAACTTAACGCAGTTTGTTGTGGCGGTTCAATTTAGCAAGGCGGTACTTTTTTAAGGCGGTACTATGGCAGTCAGAATCAAACTTAAACCCGGTCGCGAAAAGTCCCTTGAGCGTCGTCATCCTTGGGTCTTTTCCAACGGGATCCACAACGTAAAAGGCAAACTCGAGCCGGGCGATACCGTCGATGTGGTTGCCCATGATGGCCATTGGTTGGGCCGTGGTGCTTGGTCTCCTGAGTCTCAAATCCAAGTGCGGATTTGGACTTTTGATCGCGAAGAAGAAATTGACCGTGAGTTTTTTAAGCGCCGTATTCTGCGTGCCCAAGCGGGACGCGACGATCTCATTCGTGAGCAAGGCTTAACCGGTTACCGCTTAATTGCCGCCGAGTCCGATGGTCTGCCCGGTATCACCATTGATAAATACGCTAATGTGTTGGTCTGCCAATTGCTAAGCATGGGCGCCGATGTATGGCGTGACACTATTGTCGATGTGCTCGCCGAGCTGTATCCCGATTGCGCGATTTACGAGCGCTCAGACGTTGATTCCCGTAAGAAAGAAGGCTTAGCTTCCACCATGGGACTGCTCCATGGCACGCTGCCTGAAATGCCCGTTATCATTGAAGAAAACGGTATCAAGATTGCCGTCGATGTGACTAAGGGCCATAAGACTGGTTTTTATCTCGACCAGCGCGACAACCGTGCCATGGCCGCGCGGTTTGTGAAGGGCAAATCGGTGCTGAACTGTTTTTGCTACACGGGCACCTTTGGTTTGTATGCTGCTAAGGCGGGCGCCGCCAGCATTGAAAACGTCGACGTGTCGGCGCTTGCCCTCGATACCGCGCGTTTGAACATGCGAGTCAATGGCTTAAATGATGACAATGTGCATTACAACGAAGCCGATGTGTTTAAGCTATTACGCCAGTACCGTGATGAGGGTAAAACCTTCGATGTGATCGTACTCGACCCGCCAAAGTTTGCCGACAATAAGTCGCAGCTCAATGGCGCCTGTCGTGGCTATAAAGATATCAATATGATTGCGTTGCAATTATTAAATCCGGGCGGGGTGCTGTTGACCTTCTCTTGCTCGGGATTAATGCCCGCGGATCTGTTCCAAAAAATCGTTGCCGATGCGGCACTGGATGCTAAACGTGAGATCCAATTTATCGAGCGTTTAAGCCAAGCGAGCGATCACCCGATTGCCAGCGCCTTCCCAGAAGGCTTTTACCTCAAGGGCTTAGTGGCCCGAGTGTGGTAATCGCTTAATGGCCTTAGTGTCATAAAAAATGAGGGTCATAAAAAATGCCAGTGCAGTTGCACTGGCATTTTTGTTTCTCGCATGGGAGTCTTTCGACTCACCTTGCCTTAAGCGGTAAAGGTTTTCACGCCTTCAGGGGTGCCAACCAATAACACATCGGCGCCGCGTTTCGCGAATAGACCGTTGGTCACTACGCCGACGATGGCGTTGATCTTCTCTTCTAATTCCTTAGGATTGATGATCTTAAGGTTGTAAACGTCGAGGATCACGTTGCCGTTATCCGTGACAACGCCTTCACGGTACACTGGGTCGCCGCCGAGTTTGACGAGTTCACGGGCCACGTAAGAACGCGCCATTGGGATCACTTCAACGGGCAGAGGGAATTCACCCAAAATATCCACTTGTTTAGTGTTATCCACGATACAGACAAACTTTTCAGCTACAGCCGCAACGATTTTCTCGCGGGTTAATGCTGCACCGCCGCCTTTGATCATGTCCATATTGCCGTTGATTTCATCGGCACCATCGACATACACAGATAATTTATCGACGCTGTTTAAGTCATAAACTGGGATGCCAAGGGCTTTCATCTTTTGGGTTGAGGCTTCTGAGCTTGATACCGCACCTTCAATATCGGCCTTCATGGTGGCGAGGGCATCGATAAAGTGATTGACGGTTGAGCCTGTGCCTACACCCACAATGCTGTCTTTCTCAACGTATTTGAGAGCAGCCCAGCCAGCGGCTTTTTTCATTTCATCTTGAGTCATGTTGACATCCTGTAATGGCAAATGAGTAAAAATTCTGGGCTTAGTATACTCTTTTCCATCAAAGTGTGTGGTGCTATTGCACTGTAGCTGTGATCTTGGGCGGTGATCTTATGCAGTGTTCGGCTTAATGTGCTTACAGATTTAATCACTAAGCGAACTCGTTAAAATAAGTGATGTGCCTAAGATAAAGTCCATTTCTCTATTGACGATTCGCTATGCGGGCTTAATCTAACTAAGTTACTATGGTAAAAGCAGAATTGGCGAAAGCAGAATTGATAAAAACAGCATTATTTGTTTAAGGGAGCATGTATGGCAGGGGCGAGTTTATTAACCTTACTCGACGATATTGCATCCATTTTGGATGACGTGGCGGTGATGAGTAAGGTCGCGGCCAAGAAAACCGCCGGGGTATTAGGGGACGATTTGGCCTTAAACGCCCAGCAAGTGACAGGCGTGAGTGCCGACCGTGAATTACCCGTGGTCTGGGCGGTCGCCTTAGGCTCGTTTCGCAATAAATTGATTTTAGTGCCAGCGGCCATGTTGATCAGCGCCTTTATTCCTTGGGCGGTGACGCCCTTGTTGATGTTCGGTGGCTTGTTTTTATGTTTTGAAGGCTTTGAGAAATTACACCACAGCTATAGCCATCGCAAAGACAAACATGCGGAGCAGGCCGAATCGGACTTACCCGAAATAAGCGATCTGGCGGCCTATGAGAAGGAAAAAGTGAAGGGCGCAATTCGCACCGACTTTGTGTTGTCGGCAGAAATTATCGCCATCACTTTAGGCATAGTCGCGGATAAGTCGCTGACGACGCAATTTTTTACCCTCGCCATTATCGGTATTGTGATGACCATAGGCGTTTATGGTTTGGTGGCGGCGATTGTCAAAATGGACGATGCGGGTTTGTATCTGAGCCAGCGTCAGGGCGAGTCGAGCTTTACTCGCTTTAATCGTAAGTTGGGTTTTGGCTTACTGAGTGCGGCGCCCGTGTTGATGAAGAGCTTAACCATTATCGGTACTGCTGCTATGTTTATGGTGGGCGGCGGCATTCTAACCCATGGATTACATTGGGTCGGCGAGCAAATCCACCATGCCGAGCAATTTGTGGAAACCATTGCCGTTGTCGGCCCAGTGCTTGGGTTACTGACGCCGAGCATTCTTAACGCGCTCTTTGGCATCGCGGCGGGCGCTGTGGCGGTACTGCTGATGACTGGGTTCCAAAAGCTACGTAGCTGATCCGTTTTTGATCCTTTATTGCTGATCAGCTAACCCGAGTTGCGCAAGTGCTAAGGTGCTCGCGGCGATTATTTCAACGCTCAAGGACGAAGTATGCAATTAATGCGTTATTGCCTTTCTCCCAATAAGTTGGCTTGGTTGCGTCAGGAATTAGGCGAACATGCCGACGAGCTTATCGCGGCGATGGATAAAGCGGGGAGTCAATATCTGGCTGGGTTAGCCGAGTCCCAAGCGGGAGACTTATCGGCAGGCGATTCGCAACTTAAGTTCCAATGGTTTCAGCAAAAACTCGCCTTAACGACGCGATTAACGGATGCCGAGCTGGCAAACCTCGTACCACTGTCGCTGGTGGATATAAAGGGCGAAATGCGGGGCGAAATGCGGGTGGAATTAGTCACGCCCGATACGCTTGCCACCGCATTACAACAACTTAGCCGTGAATCCGTGCTGGGGTTTGATACCGAAACGCGGGCAAGCTTTGAGCCGGGTGTTCAACATCCATTGAGCTTAGTGCAATTGGCGACCTCAGATACCTGCTATTTATTTCAGCGGGCGGTATTGGGTGAGAGGCTCGCCGAGCTTAAACCTTTGCTCGACAATGAGCAGATCCTCAAAGTGGGGATTGGATTAAGGGGCGATGGTCAAGCACTGAAACGGGATTGGGATATTCAGGTTTCTCCTCGACTCGATTTGAATTGGGCGATGGCGCAGCTCGGCGCTGGGAAGGAAATGGGGACGCGGCAATTGGTGGCGGCATTACTGCATAAACGTATCGATAAACCTAAAAAAATTACCCTCTCGAATTGGCAACAGGTGCCTTTATCCCAAGCGCAAATTCAGTACGCCGCCCTCGATGCATTGGCGGCAAACCTCTGTTTTTGGCAGTTAATCGACAAGCTGCAAGGTTTTTATGGCAAAACGACTGTCGGTAATAAACCCTTATTGCCGCCGAGTTTAGCCACACGACTCGCGAGCTATTTTCATCCAGCTTAAGACTTGAGATAAGGTCGCGAAGATAAGGATTAGGGGGCAAGAGATGTTGGATGCGATTTGTGTACTCACAACCGAGGCTGCGGCAGAGCACGCTTCGTCGCCATTACGACTCAATCCTCATGCTCAGGCCGGTGTCACCTACAGTGTGTTCAAGTTTCAGCAGTTACCCGAGGCTGAGATTGAGCGTTTGCGCCAGCATTTATATTGCCCCGCCTGCTACGGCAAAGCCTATTTTCGTAAAGCATCTAAGGATGGTAGGGCCGCCTGTTTTGGCTCCCGTTACCATGAGCTCGATTGCATCGAATTTAATCCGTCGGCGCAAAAGTCCCGTGAAGAACAAGATGCCCTCGAAGTGCAGCAACAACTGCTCGACGCCGATGCCTTGGTTATCGATTTTTCGCTTAATCCCAGTAATAAGAAACCATCTAACTCAGCGCACAAAATCAAGGCTCCCCAAGAGCAAGAGGTTGGAGCCAAAAGTGAACTTGAAAATGATACCGAGCCATTAGTGTCAGTACAGGAGCCCAGAGCTGGCTATCAAGTGGTGGCCGATAAACCCGAAGTAGCAATCACGGCAATGCGTACTCCGAGCCAAGGGCTAGAAAAGTTACTCCATAGCCTGCTGCGCGGCTCCGAACTGGCGACTTCGGATCTTTGGGTTTACACCGATGATGAGCGTAAGTACCGCTGGCGGGCGAAGAATTTGTTTGTGAATTTTGCCGATGCGGATCCGACGGATAACAAACCCCATATGTACTGGGGCACTATCTCCCATAGTGACCCGACCTTATCTTGGCTCAATCCCGCCGACAGTAAAGACATAGGTATTCCTATCGAGGCTATCAAAACCAAACTGTTTAAGCGCTTTAATATCGAAGATAAACGGGATTTAGAGGGCGCAGGGCTTATCCTGTTTGGTAAGTGTTTTTGGAATAAGGATAAGACCCGCAAAATTATCCAGCTTTGGGACAATGATTTGCGGCGGATTTTTATCTCAACCCTTGATGATTAACCATCAGCGAGGGGATTTAGTCGCGAGAGTATGGGACGCACTGCGCTTAAATTCATCTTTTAAGGCATTTTCACGACTCTTTTGTTATTTTTTTACCATAGAGAGAGCATCATTTCTTAATGTTTACTCAGTTGCTGGCGGTTTTTTTACGTTCAGCACTGAGCTTACATGCTGACTTTTTCAGCTTTATGCCAATTAAATCAACAGTAGATGGCAAACTTGTTTGAAAATTCCTCAGTTAATTAAGTTTGTCATAAAAAGTCCTTTACCTTTGAGAGTGCTTTTAGCATAATGCCCCACGTCAACAGGGGTGTAGTTCCAATTGGTAGAACAGCGGTCTCCAAAACCGATGGTTGCGGGTTCGAGTCCTGCCACCCCTGCCAAATAAAACAACGGCTTGCATAGAAATATGCGAGCCGTTTTATTTTGCGCGCGATAAATTTTCTCACCGCATTTGCTTACATTTGTTAAGTAAAGGTATTTGCAACTTTCGTAGTGTCTAACATACAATCGCAAGCCCTTTGGTTTGAGGATGTATGGTTTGAGTTCTGTGATGCAAACAAGGCGCAGATTAGCACTATGGCTTGCCGCCATCTTAGTGTTGCTGTCTGTTGCGTTTGCGGTGCACAGTGTTTCCCACCTCAATGATGATACCAAGGCCCACTGCGCGCTGTGTTTGCATCAGCATCAATTGCAGCATGCCCTCTCATACTCTCCTTTAGATTTTCAAGTTGCTCAACAGGGTGTTATCTCGGTTGAGTTTGATGTTATTTCCTTTAAGACGCCATTTAGGTGCTACTTCCATAGCCGCGCGCCGCCGCTCACAGCCTAACTCCTGCTTTTTATCTATTTCTCTTATTTTTCGAGCGCCTTGGCTTAACCAAGGTGCCCGATGCTGTTTATTTTTGGAGTGAAAATGGCTGTTTATGTGAGCCACAAGCGCTCGGCATTAGTGCTGGGCGTGGCGTTATTGGCGTTGGATGTGAGTGTTCCCCTATTGGCCGCCGAGGTTGTGCCAACTGATACCGCGGGACTTAATGACGACGATATCGAGCGTTTAAGCATTCATTATCGTCAGGCCTACCGCGGCAATGTGCCAGCTACAGAGCTGCCCCAAGCGATTACTGTGCTGGATGAGCAACTGATTAAAGATACTGGGCTGACGCGTTTTCAAGACTTATTGGATTATTCCGCCAGTGTCGCACGGCAAAACAACGGTGGTGGGCTGTGGGATAGTTTTTCGTTACGGGGCTTTCCTGGGAATGAAAACATGCCATCGGGCTATTTAATCAATGGTTTTAATGGTGGCCGAGGATTCAGTGGTCATAGAGATCTATCGAACGTGGCCTATGTGGAAATCCTCAAAGGCCCGGGTTCGGCGCTTTATGGACGCTCGGAGCCGGGTGGCACTGTGAATATTGTGACTAAAAAGCCGCAGTACGAGGCGCAAGGCTATTTAAAAGCGTCTGCGGGGAGTTTCGATCAATATCGGTTGGAAGGGGATTTTACCTCTGGGCTGACCGATACCTTGGCCTTTAGGATCAATGGCGCTTGGCAGGAGCATGACAGTTTTCGCGATTACGTGTTTAGCGATAAAAAAATCGTCACACCATCGCTGCGCTGGCAATTGTCGGATAGGTCATCGCTCCTGTATGAGGTTGAATATCTTAAGCAAGAACAGTTATTTGACCGTGGTGTAGTGGTACTCAATAACGACTTTAATACTGTGCCCCGTTCGCGTTACTTGGGCGAGCCCAACGATGGGCCAACTAAAGTAGATGCGACTGGGCATCAGCTTACCTATGAGTATGAATTAAATGAGGATTGGTCGCTTACCGCGGGTTATAACTATCGCGATTCGAGTCTGAATGGCTACTCATCGGATGCCGAATTAGCAAGGGGACGTCAATCCTTATATGACGATGGCCGTACTCTGACGCGGCAGCATCGCTATCGAGATTACGCCTCAGAGGATCATTCAGTGCGTGCCGAACTCAGCGGCCAGTTTGATACCGGCAGCATAAGACACAATCTGCTGCTCGGGACGGATGCCTATCATTATCGACTAAAAACGGGACTCTACCGTTATCGAGGCCAGAAGGGCGCCTATGCTATCGATATCTTTACGCCCCAATATGGCGCGGCTCAGCCTGAGGTCAGTCTGCTGTATGAAAACCGAGAGACTCAAGATGCCTGGGGCGCCTATTTACAGGATCAATTGGAGTTAACCGAGCACTGGAAACTGCATTTAGGGTTAAGGTTTGACCGTTATTCCCAAGAAATCGCAGAGCAGGTCAACGCGAGTCTGTCGGGTCAAAGCGATAACAGAGTCAGTCCGAAAGTCGGATTAGTGTACCAATGGTCTGAGGCCTTAAGTGTTTACGGCTCCTATTCGGAAGGATTCTTACCGCTTTCAGGCACTGATTATGCGGGTAATCCCTTCGAGCCAGAGGAGAGCAAATCCGTCGAGTTAGGGGTTAAGTTCAACAGCACTTGGTTTGAGTTACCCGTCAATGGTAGTTTGGCTTGGTTTGATGCGCAAAAGAGCAATATCTTGACCTCTGATCCCGTCAATGTCGGCTTTTCGGCGACCCTTGGTGAAGCCAAGAGCACTGGGATTGAATTGGATATCGCGGCCGAATTGACCGAGAGCTTACAAGCGACCTTGTCCTATGCCTACCTGAATACCCGCACGGCGAACGACAGCCTGAATCTAGATTGGGGCGTGTTAATTCCGGCGGGAAGTCCGCTGGTCAATGTGCCAAAACACACGGGCAGTATCATTCTCAAACAGGACTTAAATGAACTATCTATCGACGGTCATTTAGGGCTGAGTTGGCGTTATGTGGACTCACGCTTAGGTGATTCGGCCGATCCGAGTTTTCAATTACCAAGTTATCAGTTACTTGGAATGTTCTTTACTACTCGGCTTGGTGAAAACCTAAGTCTCGCGCTCAATGTCGATAACCTGCTGGATGAGCACTATATCGCCAGCAGTTATTCGGCGCTGTGGGCCGTGCCGGGTGAGCCACGTAACGTTAAAGTGAGTGTTAGCTATGAATTCTAATGTCACAGTGACACCCATGGCTTCGTCTGTGACGCCTCAGCTGCAAGGGCGTCAGCGAATCAATAGCATCGACATGATGCGCGGCTTAGTGATGCTGATTATGTTGCTCGACCATGTGCGGGAGCGGTTTTTCCTGCATATGCAGGTGAGCGACCCAATGGATTTAAGCACAACCAACTGGGCGCTGTTTGTCAGCCGTTTTGCAGCGCACTTTTGTGCGCCGGTGTTCGTCTTTTTAACTGGAGTCTCGGCCTGGCTTTACGCCAATCGTGGCTATGGCGAGCCGCGCTCTGCGCGCGAGTTTTTAATCAAGCGCGGACTATTCTTAATCGCCCTCGAAGTATTGGTGATTAATGTCTCATGGATGGGCAATTATCACACCCTGTGGTTGCAGGTGATTTGGGTGATAGGACTGAGCATGTTGGCTCTCGCGGCATTAATCAAGCTCCCAAGGCTATGGATGGCATTACTCGGGCTATTGATTGTCTTTGGCCATAACCTATTGTCGCCTATCCATTTTACGCCAGACGAGTGGGGCTATAGTCTGTGGACGATATTGCATGACCGAGGTTATTTGATTGCCGAGGGCGAGCTTAAGCTGAAGATAAGTTACCCAGCGCTACCATGGATTGGCGTGATTTTATTGGGCTATGTAGCTGGCCCCGTCTTTGGCCGAGGGAGTGATGCGTGGCAGCGTCAGCAAAAATTAATACTGTTAGGGCTTGGCTGCGCTCTGCTGTTTGGCTTGCTGCGTGGGTTCAATCTCTACGGCGAGACGCTGCCTTGGCAGTTTGGCGATACCCTAGGTCAAACCTTAATGTCGGTATTTAATCTAACTAAGTATCCGCCATCACTGAGTTTTTTGTTGGTGACCTTGGGCGGGATGTTCTACGGCTTAGTAGTGTTTGAGCGCTATTTTGCGACAGGCAGAGTATTAGGTTGGATGGGGCAGAGGTTAGCAGTGTTTGGCTCAGTGCCCATGTTCTTCTATATCTTGCACTTATATGTGCTGCTGTTGCTGTACTCGCTGGCTAAATGGGTATTTGGCGCAAACCATGGGGAGCTTTTTGGTGTAGCGCATATGGGGTGGATATGGCTGATAAGCTTAGTCTTGATCCCTTTGCTCTATTATCCCGTGCGCTGGTTTAGCCGTTACAAAGGACAGAGTCAGCAGGCTTGGCTTAAGTATCTCTAAATTGGCTTTACCCTAAAACAATGCCCAATAAAAATGGCCGAGCGCGTGACTGCTTGGCCATTTGGCTTGGGGATGATGAAAGGGTTATTCGCTTAATAAGCTACGTAACATCCACGCATTTTTCTCATGGAGTTGAATGCGCTGGGTGAGTAAATCTGCCGTTGCCTCATCGTTAGCTTGGCTAACCAAGGGATAGAGCGCTCGAGCGTTTCGGATCACCACTTCTTGGTCACTTAACAGTTCACGGATCATGGTTTCGGCTTTAGTGACACCTTCATCTTCACTGGATTTCAGTCAACTTGGCATAGGCCGAATAGGAGCCTAAGGCTCTTGCGCCTAATGCGCGAACTCGCTCGGCGATTAAATCGACCGCTAAGGCAAGCTCGGTATATTGCTGTTCAAACAATAAGTGCAAGCTAGTGAACATAGGGCCTGTGACGTTCCAGTGGAAGCTGTGGGTCTTAAGGTAAAGGCTGTAGCTATCGGCCAATAACTGATTTAACCCAGCAGCGATTTCTTCTCTGTGACTCTGGTTGATGCCGATGTTAATCATGGAAATTCCTCCTATTGTCCTACTTGATGGGGATAGCTTATCAAATGAGCTAAACATCTAAAGCGGTTAAAATAGATTTTATAAATCGAATTTGCAGATTGAAGTCTGTGGCTTAATTAGGATTTTGGGATGGATTTGTATGAGGACTTGCCTCGAGACAATAACATTCAGCCTATTTAGCTGGTATCCTTATGCGGTGTCAGAGCCTAATGAAACCCCAATCACCCCATGAATAAATCAGCCTATTTAGCCGCAATGGAGATTACTCCCTGGCAGCTTCGTGATACTAAAGTGCGACCTTATCAAGTGGTTTGGGATGCAGATGAGATGACGCCTGCCGCCGAGCCTTTAGTCGAAACTGTGCTCGGATTAATTGGCATCAGTAAGGACGACTGTGAGTTCAACACTGAGCCACATAAGGGCAAAACCGTCGTCTGGGATTTACGCCGCCACAGGGTTAGGCCCAGAGTGGCTTGGTTAGTGTCGGATCCCTTAGCGGACTTACTGTCTCGTAGTGAGGCAAAGCGTGCCTTATGGACGCAGATTTGCCAGTGGCGTGAGCAGCAATTAACGGCCTAAGCCTCTATTGGTCGTGCCCTGTATACATTATCTTAAGTTGCCTTTTTATTTGGATTTTCCTGTGAGTCATCAAGTCCTTAAAACCCTTAGTGAATCGTTGCAAATTGTGCTCCTGACGCCAACGGATGTAAGCCAAATGGCGCGCATTGAGGCGAGTGCCCATTCCCATCCTATGAGTGAGAATAATCTTGCCGACTGTTTTGGCCACTTGTACCGCGTTATTGGGTTAATGCAAAACGATGGCGAGTTGCTCGGTTTTGCGATTGTGCAGCAGATTGTCGATGAGGCAACGCTGCTGGATATTTGTTTGCCGCCGGAGCAACAAGGGCGAGGATACGGGCATCTGCTACTCACGGCGGTTATCGACGGCGCTAAGGTTGCCAAGGCTGTGGTGCTGATGCTGGAGGTTCGTGAATCAAACCTTGCGGCGCGCGCGCTCTATCAGAAACGGGGCTTTATCGAAACCGGTCGTCGCAAAGGTTATTATCCTTTGGCTGACGGCAAGGAAGATGCGATTTTGATGGATTTAGCCTTAAGCGAAACGGCTTAAGGTTTTAGAAGAAGATAAAAAAACAGCGCCTTAGCGCTGTTTTTTTATGGGGTTAATAAAGCGAAGATTACTTCACTTCTTTACCTTGAGCTTGCAGGTCGGCATGGTAGCTTGAACGTACTAATGGACCACAGGCGGCGTGAGTAAAGCCAAGCTCGTCGGCAAGGACTTTAAGCTCATCGAACTCGGCTGGCGACACATAACGCTCAACCGGTAGGTGGAACTTAGACGGTTGCAGATATTGGCCTAAGGTCAACATTTCGACCTTGTGCTCACGTAGGTCACGCAGCACTTGAGCGATTTCCTCGTTGGTTTCACCTAGACCCATCATCAGTCCCGATTTTGTCGGTACATTGGGGTGACGCTCTTTAAAGCGCTTCAGCAGGTCGAGTGACCATTGATAGTTCGCACCCGGACGCGCTTTGCGGTAATGCATAGGCGCAGTTTCGAGGTTGTGGTTGAACACATCAGGCGGCTCGGTCGACAGAATGTCGAGGGCGGCGTCGATACGACCACGGAAATCGGGCACTAAGATTTCAATCTTAATTTCAGGATTGAGCTTACGGATCTCACGGATACAGTCGGCAAAGTGTTGGGCACCGCCATCACGCAGGTCATCGCGGTCAACCGAGGTGATAACCACGTATTTTAGCTTCATATCACGAATGGTTTGTGCCAGTTTGACTGGTTCTTCCGCATCAGGCTTGAGTGGACGACCGTGGGCCACGTCGCAGAATGGGCAGCGGCGAGTACAAATTGCGCCCAAAATCATAAAGGTCGCGGTGCCGTGGTTAAAACATTCTGCCAAGTTAGGGCAAGAAGCTTCTTCACAGACCGAGTGCAGACCGTTCGAACGCAATGCTTGCTTGATCTCGAGAATGCGTTGGTTAGATGCGGGCAGTTTGACCCTTAACCAATCGGGTTTGCGTAACATGGTTTCGCGCTCAGAGGGCACGATTTTAACCGGAATGCGCGAGACCTTATCGGCATCTCTTAATTTGACTCCGGGTTGTAAACGTTCAGGCCTATTCATGACGCTGCTAATCCTTGATGATGAACTAGTTGTTGGTAGCCCAATAGTTGGCTAAGGGTAATAATGAGTTGGTCGCCTGCTTCTATCACGGTTTGTGGGCCGCCCAGTTCCTTGCATTGCACCATTTCAAGCCCAGCATAACCGCAAGGGTTAATACGGCGAAACGGCGCCAGATCCATATCGACATTCAGTGCTAAGCCGTGGAAGGAGCAGCCTTTACGAATGCGAAGCCCTAAAGAGGCAACTTTGCGCTCATCCACATACACGCCCGGCGCATCGGCCTTGGCGTAGGCATTGATATCGTATTTGGCGAGCATATCGATAATGCTTTGCTCGATATGGGTCACGAGCTGACGGACGCCAATCTTGCTGCGTTTAATATCGAGGAGAGGGTAGACAACTAATTGTCCCGGCCCGTGGTACGTCACTTGGCCGCCACGATCAACTTGGATCACGGGAATATCACCCGGATTCAAAATATGTTCGCTTTTACCTGCTTGGCCTTGGGTAAATACGGGTGGATGTTCAACGATCCACAGTTCGTCTGGGCTATCGCTGTTACGTGTGTCGGTGTAATGCTGCATCGCATGCCACACAGACTCGTAATCCTGTTGTCCCAGATGCCGAATATGCAAAGTGGTGTCTTGCAAGGGCAACCTCTCCCCTAGAATTGAGTGGCGCTATTATACGCCTCTTGACCATAAATGTAAGACAGATCACATTTCATGGCCTTGAGGAATACTTATAGTACGCGGCGTACGCCTTCGATACCGGCAAGCTCAGTGTACAGTGTCTCAATATGATCTTTGCTGGTCACTGTGACGCGGATAGTCACTGAGTAGTAGCTACCTTTGCTTGAGGCCTTAACTGTGGGTGAATAATCACCAGGGGCGTGTCTTTGCACTACGGCAACGACTCTGTCGGTCAGGGCTTCGTGGGCATCGCCAACCACTTTGAATGGGAAGGCGCAGGGGAACTCCATGAGTTCATCAAATTTCGTGTTTAACATAGTGGTGCTCTATAACCATTTTAATGGGAACTATATGGTGACGATTATACCCGATTCAAGGGCGATACTCCCCAAAAACAACTAAGCCACCCGAAGGTGGCTTAGTTTTTGTGATTCCGATTAGCTAAACCAACCAGAAAACAGTTGCTTAAAGTAATCAACTAATTTGCTGAACCAGCTGCCTTCGTTGACTTCTTGCAGGGTAACCAGCGGGAATTGCGCAATATCTTTGCCATCTAACTGGAAGTATAAGCGGCCAACGGTTTCACCTTTTTTCAGTGGTGCATCCAGTGGCTTAGTCAGTTCGAAGTTGGCTTTTAAGTCTTTTGCACGGCCACGACTGATGGTGATTGGAGTATCAGTAGCAACACCTAAATCGACAGTGCTCTTATCGCCGTACCAAATTTGTTGGGTCACGAAGCTGTCGCCCGCCTTGTAAGGGGTTACTGTTTCGAAGAAACGGAAACCATAGGTCAGCAGCTTTTTACTTTCGGCTTTACGGGCGGCTTCACTCTGGGTGCCCATGACCACTGAAATTAAACGCATACCGTCTTTGGTGGCAGATGCAACTAAGTTATAACCCGCGCCAGAGGTGTGGCCCGTCTTGATTCCGTCGACGTTCATGCTCTTATCCCACAGCAGACCGTTACGGTTATATTGCTTGATGCCGTTAAAGGTAAAAGATTTTTCGCTGTAGACACGGTATTCTTCAGGCACGTCACGGATAAGTGCGGCACCTAATAACGCCATATCGTAGGCGGTTGATTTGTGGTTTTCAGAGTCTAAGCCGTGAGAGTTCTCGAAGTAGCTGTCACGCATGCCCAGCTGTTTGGCCCAGGAGTTCATCATGTCGACGAAGGCGCCTTCGGTGCCGGCAATGTGCTCGGCCATGGCCACACAGGCATCGTTGCCCGATTGAATGATGATGCCGCGGTTTAAGTCGGAAACCTTAACGGTTTTACCCACTTCGATGAACATTTTTGATGAGTCAGAGAAGTTCTTTGACCAGGCATTTTTACTGATGGTCACATCATCATCTGGGGATACGTTACCGGCTTTGATTTCTTGACCAATCACATAACTGGTCATCATCTTCGTTAAGCTGGCTGGGTTTAAGCTTTCGTAGGCATTTTCTTCGGCAATGATTTGGCCCGAGTAATAATCCATCAAGACGTAAGCCTTGGCGGCAACTGTAGGTGCATCAGGGGTAACAATCGGCTGCGCAGCATAAACAGGAAGAGAAACACTCGAAATTAGCAGCAATGTTTTAATGGGACTTTTTACAAAATTCATCATTAACTTAGCACGTCTTTTTGGTTGTATTGAAAGAAAAGGCAAAATAGTTTCGCGAGTATACCACCCTTCGACAAAGGTTTTCAGTGAAGGTTCCTTCATCTGGGGTATTTTTAAGCTAAATCTATATCTTATAGTGAGCGGTCACTACTCCAAAACCATATAGCCTTCGGGGTAACCGTCTTGTTTCACTTTATTGAGTAATCGGTCGGCCAGTTCGGTTTGACCAATTGGACCGAGCTGTAGTCTATACATATTGTTTGCCGGTTGTACACGGGTCTTGACCTGATATTTCTTCTCCAGATCCTTCGCCATTTTGTTCAGTCTATGCTGATCCTTCGAAGCCACTAATTGTATGTAGTGATTGCCTGAGGATTGAATACTGGCGATAGCTGACTGTGTCGCAGCCTGAGTGCCAATATAGATCACATCCAGCTTAATTCGAGCGGTACCTGTGCCTAACATACCCAGCTTATAAGCGGCGGCGTAGGATAAGTCCAAAATCCGGTCCGAATGGAAAGGGCCGCGATCGTTAATCCGAATAATGACCTGCTTATTGTTATCTAAGTTAGTGACGCGAGCATAGCTTGGCAAAGGCAAGGTCTTGTGTGCCCCAGACATGCCATACATGTCGTAGGGCTCGCCATTCGATGTCTCATAGCCGTGGAATTTCTCGCCGTACCATGAGGCGCGGCCAGTTTCGGAAAAGCCTTGACCCGAATCTAACACCGTATAGGACTCACCATAAACCGTGTATGGTTTATTACCGCGACGGCTGTAGGGCTCGTATTTTGGGGTCGCGTTTGGCACATGGTCCACATTGGGTGGATTGATGGGCATCTTATCGTTTTTTAGTGCATAACGGCCCTTGTTGGGATCCATGTTCTTGTTCTTCTCGCTGGCCGAGCCAGAATTAGAACTCGAGCAGGCCGCAAGCGCAAAACAGCAGCCGAGCATCAAGAGCTGTAAAAGATTATTTCTTAGCGTCATGTTGTTGCTTCAGTTGTTGGCTAAATTGGTAAACGGCCATGGAATACAAAGGGCTACGGTTATAACGGGTGATCACATAAAAGTTATTGAGTCCTAACCAGTAGTCCTTGCTATCCACTTGTTCCAGCTCGATAAGCATGGCCTTTTGCGAGGCATTTAAATCGCGGGCGGTGGCCAGCGATAAACTTGGGGAGAGAATATCAGAAACCTTGTACTGCAACTTCTCGCCGGCCCACACTTTGGCTTTAGGCGCATTGGGACTGCTGTTCACTAAGGGGAGCGCAACGGGCGCGTGCAACTGCCAACCGTGTTCATGGAAATAATTGGCGACACTGCCAATGGCGTCCTCTGGACTCTGGAGTAAATCACGGTTGCCACTGCCATCAAAATCCACGGCATAGTGGCGGTAGCTTGACGGAATAAACTGACCAAAGCCCATGGCGCCAGCGTAAGAACCCTTGAGGCTATTGATATCTAAGTGTTCTTCTTTTACCAGCTTCATCAGCTCGCCAAACTCCTTGCGAAAGAAAGTGGCTCTTGGCTCGTAATAAAACCCTAAGGTGTAGAGCGCGTCGATTACCGGATAATTGCCCGTGTACTGACCATAGAAGGTTTCAATACCAATAATGGCCACAATAATTTGTGGCTCGACTTGGTACTGAGTGGCGGCTTTGGCAATCGTTGCCTCGTGTTTTTTCCAGAAGGCTAGGCCCGCGTTGAGGCGTTTCTCGGTGAGGAAAATCGGATAATACTGGTGCCAAGGCTTAGCTTCCCAAGGGCGAGAAATCGCATCAATAACCGCCTGGTTGTAGTTGGCTTTGGCCAAGAAACTTTCCACTTCGGCTTCAGTAAAGCCTTGTGCCATTTGGGTTTTAATAAACTCTGCCTTTAAGGCCTCGGGCAATACAGGTGTTGGCGCCTGTGTGGTCACGGCCGCGCTTGGTGGCGGTGTCGTTGTTGCTGGCTCGTTCGCGGTCGAGCAGCCAATGAGGTATGAACTGAGGCAAAGCACTGCCAGTGGAGCCAAACAAGCTCGAAGAATAGGCATTAAGAAGTCCCTAAAAATTATCTATCTACAAAACGTCTATGGGTATGAATGCTCATAAGAATGCCAAACCCTGTCATCAATGTCAGCATGGAAGTGCCACCATAACTGACAAGGGGTAAAGGTACACCCACCACAGGCAGGATACCTGAAACCATACCAATATTCACAAAAACATAAACGAAGAAAGTCAATGTGATACTGCCGGCAAGGAGTCTGGCAAAGCTGGTTTGCGCCCGAGAGGCGATGACTAAGCCGCGTCCGATGATGTACAGATACATCAGGAGCAGGATAATACTGCCTATCAGGCCAAACTCTTCACCGATCACCGCAAAGATAAAGTCGGTGTGACGTTCGGGGATAAATTCTAATTGGGATTGAGTGCCATCGAGCCAACCTTTACCCCAGAGACCACCAGAGCCGATGGCAATTTTCGATTGGATAATATGGTAACCGGCACCTAAGGGATCCTGCTCTGGATCGAGTAGGGTCAATACGCGGGTTCTTTGGTAATCGTGCATCAGGAAGTACCAAAGGATCGGTAAGAAGGCTAATACGGCGGCAATAAAACCGCCCACAATTGCCCAGCTCATGCCCGATAAAAAAAGTACGAAAATGCCCGATGCGGCAACCAAAATCGAGGTGCCTAAGTCAGGTTGTTTGGCAATTAAAAGCGTCGGTACTAAGAGGATCACTGCAGCGCCCGCAAGGTAGCGTTTCTTCGGCGGCAGAGGGAACTTACTGATATACCAAGCCATAGTAATGGGGAAGGCGAGCTTAATCAGCTCCGAAGGCTGAAACTCCATAAAGCCTAAGTTCAACCAGCGCTGCGCGCCTTTGTTAATTTCCCCAAAAAATGCACCCCAAGCAGCAGCACAATCCCCGCAAGGTAAATCGGTAGGGCCCAGCGTTTTAGCGCCTCGGGATTGATCTGCGCCATAGTAAACATAATGCCTAGGGATAAAAACATCCTAAACAGTTGGCGCTCCATCATGCCAAGATCTTCACCGCTGGCGGAGTAGATAACAAACAGGCCAAAGCCCATGACGGCAAACAGGCCGAGCAGTAAGGGCAAGTCGATATGCAATCGTTGCCAGATGTTTTGACGTTGGTGGGCACTCATGGCGTTGGTTTCCAAGTGTCTCTTAGCATGTATTCATCGAGCATGGCGCGGGCAACAGGGCCTGCGTTTGCACCACCCCAGCCGGCGTTTTCCATCACCACAGCGAGGACGATTTTAGGATCTTCAAAGGGCGCGTAGGCGACCACGAGGGCGTTATCGCGGAAATGCTCGGCAATCTTATTGGCATCGTACTTAGTGTTTTCGGCCACGCCAATGACCTGCGCCGTACCGGTTTTCATCGCGGCCGTGTAACTGGCGTCGGTGAAGCGAGACTTATGAGCCGTTTGGCGCATGGCTTCGTTGATGATTTTCCAGTTGCGCGGGTTTTTAAGTTCAATCGGCGGTAACTCGTTAATGGGTGAGTCAATTTTAGCCGTATTATCCTTAATCGACTTTAACAAATGTGGCGGGAAGCGGCGGCCATCATTGGCGAGAATGGCGGTGGCGCTAGCCAATTGCAATGGCGTGGCGGTCCAGTAACCTTGGCCGATACCGACAGAAATGGTGTCACCAATATACCAAGCTTGATTGTATTTTAAGCGCTTCCATTCCTTAGACGGCATATTGCCTGCCGACTCTTCGAAAATATCGACACCGGTATTTTGGCCAAAGCCGAATTGCTCCATAAAACGGGCGATAGGATCGACACCGATTTTATAAGCCAATTCATAGAAGTAGGTATCGCAGGATTCTACGATGGCGCTGTAGACGTTCACCCAGCCATGGCCCCAACGTTTCCAGTCGCGGTATTTACGCTCAACGCCAGGGATTTGCCAAAAGCCAGGGTCCCAAATACGAGTGTGTTCGGTGACGGCTTTTTCATCCAATCCCAGCAGGGCGATAATGGGTTTAACCGTCGAAGCTGGCGCATATTGACCTTGGGTGGCGCGGTTAATCAGTGGGCGAGATTTATCGTTTAATAAATCACTGTAATCTTTGCTGTTAATCCCTTGAACGAACTGGTTGGGGTCGTAACTAGGGCTTGAGACTAGGGCTAAGATGCCGCCGTCCCTCGGATCAATAGCGACAATTGAGCCACGGTGACCTTGGAGTAATTCCACCGCCTTTTGCTGCAATTGCAAATCGAGGGTTAAGTAAATATCTTGCCCCGGTTCCGGCGGTACGATTTTAAGGGTTCGGATAGTCCGGCCGCGGTTGTTCACTTCTTCTTCGAGGTGACCCGGCGTGCCGTGTAGCAGAGATTCATAAAACTTTTCAATGCCTTGCTTACCAATATCCTTGGTGGCGGCATAGTTCTTCCATTGATCGTTACGCTCCAATTGGGCGCGATCGCGGGTGTTGATTTTGCCCACATAGCCCAGCACATGGGTGAGCTGGCTCGCATAGGGGTAGTTACGTTTTAAACCCGCCTCAACGGAAATTCCGGGAAAGCGATGCTGGTTCACGCTAAAAATCGCCACTTGCTCTTCAGTCAGCTGATTTTTAAGGGTAAGCGGCTTAAAGCGGCGGTGAAATTTTAAGGCGTCGGTAAAGGTTTCGCGCTCATCTGGGGTGATTTCGATTAACTTGCCTAGCTCGTCCAAGGTCTCGGACATATTGGCAATTTTCTCAGGCACCAGATCGAGGGAGTAAAAGGGTTGGTTTTCGGCGAGGAGTACGCCGTTTCTGTCGTAAATCAGGCCACGGCTTGGGGCGATGGGCACGACACGAATACGGTTGTCATTAGAACGTGTTGCGTAATCTTTATAGGATTCAACCTGAAGGTGATAAAGATTGGTCACCAACACGCTCAGGAGGGCGACAACACAAAAAAGTGAACAGCGCACGGCGCTTAAACAGTGACGCCTCGGCGGCGTGGTCGTGCATGGTTATCCGCTTTTTTGGCGACACTTAGGCTATCTCCAGCTGGTCCCATCCGGGTGGTTGACACTCGTTAACATCAAGATCCCGCTATTCTCTGTGATAAGGGTGATTGGTGTTCACGCTCCACGCGCGGTATAAGCTTTCGGCAACCACAATCCGCACCAATGGATGGGGCAGGGTCAATGCCGATAGGCACCAACTCTGATGGGCGGCTTCCTTACAGGCGGGCGCTAAGCCTTCGGGGCCGCCAACCAGTAAGCTCACATCACGACCATCGAGTTGCCATTTGTTCATGGCGGTCGCCAATTCTGGCGTAGTCCAGTTTTTGCCGGGAAGATCTAAGGTGACAATGTGATTGCCCTTAGGGATTGCCGCTAACATTTGCTCGCCTTCCTTCTGCAGGATACGAACGATATCAGCGTTTTTTCCGCGCTTGCCGGCAGGGATTTCGATAAGTTCCAGCGCCATATCTCGGGGGAAGCGGCGTTGGTACTCTTCAAAGCCGCGGGTGACCCAATCGGGCATCCGTGTCCCTACTGCGATAAGTTGCAACTTCATTAGGCTTGCTTTTCTGACCAGAGCTTTTCAAGCTGGTAGAAATCGCGGGTTTGGTCTTGCATAACATGCAGGATCACGTTGCCCATATCCACCAATACCCATTCGCTGCTGTCGCGGCCTTCGATACCGATTGGTGGAATGCCAGCGGCTTTCGCTTCGAGCACGAGGTTTTCGGCGATCGCTTTCACGTGAGTTTTAGATGTACCTGAACAAATCACCATATAGTCAGTGATGTTAGATTGGTTGCTGACATCGATAACCACGACGTCACGGGCTTTTAAATCGTCGATTTTGTCGACAACAAACTGCTTTAATTCGGCGCTCTGCACGCTGATGTACCTCATTCATTTTAAATAGCGCGCTAGTATATCAGTCTTAAGCGGGGGAATACATTCTCTTAGCGATCTTCGCGGCTGAGTTTGTACTCTTAGCGCTTGATTTTCAGCCTAAGAAAAATAAAGCCGTTGTTTTTGAATGTAATTTAGAGTGACGGGTAGGAGGGCGTCCTGTGGAATTTCCCCCATGGCCAGCTGTGAGCGAATTTGAGTGGACGAAATATCCTGTGGGCTGATGTCGACGGTAAAGATGCGTCCATGTTGCGGCTCGCTTGAGTGACTTAAGGCTTCAAGCGTTGCGTGACGTACGTTTAGCTCATGCTGCATTGGGTGCCCTTCGGCTAAATGCCAGCCCGGGCGCTGGCATACCACAATATTGGCTAATTCAAACAGTTGCTGCCATTTGTGCCAGCTTTGCAGGTGAATAAATGAATCCATCCCCATGATAAAAAACAGTTCGTCATCGGGATAAAGCCGACTTAGTTGCTTAAGGGTGACAACCGTATAGGATGGGCTGTCACGTTTAGCTTCGATATCACAAAGCTCAAAACCGGTTAATGCCTCACATACCTGCGCGACCATTTCGAGCCGCTGCGCTGTACTCGAGTGGGTGGTGTTTTTATGCGGCGGAATATGGTTGGGCATCAGCAGGATGTTATCCAGTTTGAGACTGGCTTTGACTTCCATCGCGGGGCGAATATGGCCGTAATGTATGGGGTCAAAGGTGCCGCCTAAAATACCGATACGCATTCAGTCAGTGCCTTAATCTAAGCTGATGTGGGCCAAATGGCCGTGGGCCTTAGGATCGAATAATAAGCACAGGTGGCTAAGCCCTGTCCAATCTTCATGACCTAATTGTTTTAAGTTCAGCTCCAGCTTAGACGCGAAGGCAAGCATGTGTTCGATTTGGGTGAGGCTTAAGCGCTGCAACGCGGTCTGGTACAAGGGTTTGCGTTTATCCCAAATTCGATGTTTACCAAACAGGCTATTTAAGGGCGCGCCTTGGGCTTGTTCACTCTTGAGGCTAAGCAGTAACTGCAGCTCTTTGAATAAGGCCCAGAGTAAAATCGGCATGGCCGTGCCTTCACCGTTGAGCTGGGCCAGCATATGCTGAGCACTGTCTTGGCGATTATTCAGCAGTGCATCGGTGAGCTGAAACACGGTAAAGCGGGATTGATCTTCAAAGTAATGGCTTAACTCGTCGGCACCGATAGGCTGACTTGGGCTTAACAGTTGCAGCAACTGCATGGCCTGATCGGCGGCGAGTAAATTCCCTTCGTAGAGGGTGTACAGCATAGCGCGCGCATCGGGTTGTAAATTCAGCTTAAAGTGCGCAATGCGTGAGTCGAGCCAACGTCTGAATTGGTCGCCCTCTGGTGTAGTGCAGGGTAAATAAATCCCTAAACTATCCAAGGTTTTGAACCACTTGCTATTGGTTTGCTCGCTGGCGAGTTTTGGGCCTTCGAGGATCAGCAACACATCGGGATTTGGCGTTTGCAGCAACGCTTGTAGTGCCGCCGAACCATCTGCACCGGGTTTTGCGTTGGGTAGTGTTAGCTCAATGATGCGCCGACTAGAAAACAGGCTCATGGATTGCCATTCTTGGGTCAAGTCACCCCAGTTAAAACCCGTTTCTTGAATTAACTGAACGCGCTCTTCAAACCCTTGGCGTTTGGCTGCTTGGCGGATCTGATCCTTGGAGGTTTCGAGCAACCAAGGATCATCACCAAAAATCAGGTAGCAAGCGTGAAGCGGATTGAGATGGCGGGAGAGTTGATCAGGATAAACACGCATTTAAACCACTCTCCACATTTTATTGCAGTGCCACATTAATTTGGACCCTGCATTAATTCACCTCTGTGCTGGCCATGGATTGCAGGATCCGGTCGGCCGCTTGAATACGCATTTCTTTGACTAACAGTTCCATCTCACGGCTTTTCGCCAGTGCGGTGCGAGGGTCGTCTAAGTAATCGCGGCGAATTTCAATCTTGAAAGGCTGCGCCTCTTTGCCCGGCAAGGCCACGGCAAACTCGACGAAATAGATAAGCTCATACTCAGCCACATTGCCCGTAGGGTAAAGTGACAGGGTCGAACGCTCTAAGGAGTCGGTGATGAGCCTTAACACTGGCACATCATTGGCGGCATCGACAATCTTGACGTTGTTCAAACGTAACCGCTCACGCACCAAACGGGTGAGCTCGCTGTATTCGTCCGAGCTGCTCAAACTGAGTTGATTGAGCTGCTCGGGGATTTGGTAGCTACGTTGAAGCTTAAAACCGCAACCTGCGCTGGTCATAATGACCAGCGCCATGATTGCGAAAGCTAAGCGTTTAATTAGCATAAGTTTTCGCGGTTTCCTGTTTGTCTTGTGGACAGCATCCGTTTATCACAGCAACGATGTTAGTTGGCAACGATGCTGAGCAGTTTACCGGGTACATAGATAACTTTACGAACCGTAACACCATCTAAGTACTTGATGACTTGCTCATCCGCCATACCGAGCGCTTCAACAGACGCTTGGTCAGCATCGGCAGCGACAGTGATTTTAGCGCGCACTTTACCGTTCACTTGTACCACGATGAGTTTGCTGTCTTCTACCAGAGCAGATTCATCCACAACAGGCCATTGGCTGTCTTCGATGCTGTTGGTGTTGCCCAGTTCATTCCACAGGGTAAAGCTCACGTGTGGGATGATTGGGTACAGTAAACGCACTACCGCAGTTAAGGCTTCGCCGATAATGGCTCGGTCTTGACCTGTGGTTTGTGGCGCTTTTTGCAGGTGGTTCATCAGTTCCATCACGGCGGCAACCGCGGTGTTGAACATCTGACGACGGCCGATATCATCGGTCACCTTAGCGATGGTCTTGTGCACTTCACGGCGCAGCGCTTTTTGCTCGCTTGTTAATTTGCTAACGTCTAAGGCTTCACTGTTGTCCTGCGCCACATAATCGCTGGCCAGTTTCCACAGACGTTTGATAAAGCGGTGTGCGCCTTCAACGCCAGACTCTTGCCATTCCAGCGTTAATTCTGGTGGTGATGCGAACATCATAAACAGACGCACAGTGTCGGCACCGTATTTCTCTACCATCACCTGTGGGTCGATACCGTTGTTTTTCGACTTAGACATCTTGCACATACCGGTGTAAACCAGTTCGTTACCGTCTTTATCTATGGCTTTGGTGACTCGGCCTTTATCGTCTTTTTCTGTGGTTACTACATCCAGCGGAGACACCCATACACGGGCACCTTTGTCGTTGGTGTAGTAGAAGGCATCGGCTAAAACCATGCCCTGAGTCAGCAGTTGTTTCGCTGGCTCGTTAGAGTTCACTAGACCCGCATCACGCAGCAACTTGTGGAAGAAGCGGAAGTATAACAAGTGCATACAAGCGTGTTCGATACCACCAATATACTGATCCACAGGTAACCAGTAGTTAGCCTTGCTTGGATCTAACATTTGGTCTGCTTGTGGGCTGCAGTAACGGGCGTAATACCAAGAAGACTCCATAAAGGTATCGAAGGTATCGGTTTCGCGCAGCGCGTCTTGGCCGTTAACTTGGGTTTTCGCCCATTCTTTATCGGCCTTGATTGGGCTTTGAATACCGTCCATCACCACATCTTCTGGCAGAATAACTGGCAGTTGATCTTCAGGCGTTGGGATAACAGTGCCGTCGGCTAAGGTCACCATAGGAATAGGTGCGCCCCAGTAACGCTGGCGTGATACACCCCAGTCACGCAGACGGTAGTTCACTTGGCGTTTACCTTTACCTTCAGCCACTAACTTGTCGGCGATGGCATTGAAGGCGCCGTCAAAGTCTAAACCGTCGAACTCACCAGAGTTAAACAGTACGCCTTTTTCGGTGTAAGCCGCTTCGCTGATATCTAACTCGCCATCAACAGGCTTGATTACCGCTTCGATGGGCAGATTGTACTTTTTCGCGAATTCGTAATCGCGTTGGTCGTGGCCAGGGACTGACATCACGGCACCAGTGCCGTAGTTCATCAGTACAAAGTTCGCCGCCCAAATAGGCACTTGTTTGCCAGAGATGGGATGAATCGCGTAAAGGCCTGTTGCCACACCACGTTTTTCCATGGTGGCTAAATCGGCTTCTGAAGTGGTGCTGTTTTTGCACTCTTCAATAAATTGAGCCAGCTCTGGGTTAGATTGAGCGGCTAATTCTGCTAATGGGTGACCCGCAGCAATTGCCACATAGGTTACGCCCATTAAGGTATCTGGACGGGTTGTGTAGATGTCGAATGACTTGTCGCTTCCTGCCACACCAAAGGTCATCTCAACGCCTTCGCTGCGACCAATCCAGTTGCGCTGCATGGTCTTAACTTGCTCAGGCCAGCCGTCTAAGGTGTCGATATCGTTTAACAGTTCTTCGGCGTAGGCGGTGATCTTAATGAACCACTGTGGAATTTCTTTTTGTTCTACAGGGGTATCACAACGCCAGCAGCAACCGTCTTGCACCTGCTCGTTTGCCAGTACGGTTTCATCGTTAGGGCACCAGTTAACAGAAGCTGTCTTCTTGTAAACTAAGCCTTTTTCGTACAGTTTAGTGAAGAACCATTGTTCCCAGCGGTAGTATTCTGGGGTACAAGTGGCGATTTCACGGCTCCAGTCATAGCCAAAACCTAACAGTTTTAGCTGATTCTTCATGTACTCAATATTTTGATAAGTCCATGGTGCTGGGGCCGTTTTGTTGTTGATTGCGGCGTTTTCTGCAGGCAAACCGAAAGAGTCCCAACCGATAGGTTGTAGCACGTTTTTGCCTTGAAGACGCTGGAAGCGGGCAACCACATCGCCTATGGTATAGTTGCGAACGTGTCCCATGTGGAGTCGACCTGAAGGATAGGGGAACATCGAAAGGCAATAAAACTTTTCTTTGTTCGCATCTTCAGTAACTTCAAAGGTTTTGTTGTCGTGCCAGTGCTTTTGCACTAAGGCTTCAATTTCTGAGGGATTATATTGCTCTTGCATCACGCTATTTCCGGCAGTGCCGCCTATTTATTTGATCTAACGCCATATCGACGCGAATAAGATCTGCATAGAATAAACTAGAAGCGATGCATTAAAAAGGTTCTATGAAGGAGTATTGGTTATGAATGATAGAAGTAGTGCGCTACTAGGATTGTATCAAGCCTTAATTAACGAAGTGAAAGCGCAATTTGCGGAAGATAACTCGCTGACTGCAAAGAATTTATTTAAGTCTGTCACTCAAGGGAAGGAGTTTTTACGCCTCAAAGAACAAGCAGGGGAAGATGAACTCGCCTTAGTGGAGCAATTCTTAAAGCGTGATATCGCCAGCTTTTTGCGTGAGCAAAATGCCGACAGCTTAAGCCACAGCCCGACGGTGATCACCCTTGAAAACACCCTTTGGCATTGGTTAAGTGAAATCACTGACCGCAGCCAAGTGGAGTGGCACGAGTTGACTCAAGACTTCAAGCACCACGGCTATTACCAAAGTGGCGATATTGTCAGCCAAGGGGTGATGGTGTGTACTAACTGCGGCCATGAAATGAGTATCGAGTTCCCGGGAGTGATCCCAGATTGCCCCGAGTGTGACCATGAGGAGTTTACCCGCGAGGCGTTAACGCCTTAAGGATTTTTCTTCTGCTCGCATAAATAAAAAAACGACGCTTTGCGTCGTTTTTTGTGAGTCATTAACAGCCTTGAACATTGATATCGTAAAGCGGCGGAGTGCTCGAATCGGCAGCTTGGGTGTAGCGGAAATAACACTGATCGTCGTCGACAATGGAATTGTCATTTAAGTCGTAACCAATATAAGTAATATCAATGCCTTGATATTGAATAACGAGTTTATCGTCTTTCGTTATCCATTTTTCGATATCGGTATTGTCCAGATATCCCCACTTGAGGCGAGTGTCGACCGTGCCATTACCATCGAGGTCGATGTCGATAATATCGTCACGGCCCACAACGGCTTGGCTTTGCAAACTGGGCATTTGGGTCTTGGAATAGGCCAAGGTATTGGCGGTTTTGACGCTGGCTTGGAGCTGCAGCAGACTTTTCTCCCGCGCCTCTTTGCTCATACCGATAAATTTCGGCGCCGCTATAACCGCTAAAATCCCGAGCACTATGATAACGACGACGAGTTCGATTAAGGTAAAACCTTGAATGCGTTTCTGATTAATCAATTTCTAACTCTATTGTTATTTTTTACGACGGATAAACCCGACTAATAGCAGCGCGCCACACAGCAGTAGCAGTGGTGTTTGGCCGATTTTGGCAAACCAAGTTTGGCCTGTAACCAGTGGAATCGTCGCGCTTAGCACGCCCGTTTCGAATTGCGGTAGTGCAGCTGTGATATTGCCTTTCTCATCAACTACCGCGGTCACACCGTTGTTGGTGGCGCGCACTAGCGGACGGCCCAATTCGATGGCGCGCATTTGGGCGATTTCCATATGCTGCAACGGTCCATTTGAGGTACCAAACCACGCATCGTTCGATACGGTTAACAGCAGATCTGTGCCGAGGTTAACACTGGCACGCAGCTGCTCTGGGAAGGCGATTTCATAACAAATTGCCGGGGCAATTTTATGGCCTACGGCGCTCAAGTTCGGCTGTTGATAATCGCCCCGAGCGAAGGAGGACATTGGCAGATTGAAGAAAGGTGCAATCGGGCGCAGTAAGGCTTCAAAGGGTACAAACTCGCCGATAGGCAGCAGATGGTGTTTCTTAAACTGGTTGCTGCCATCGCTCTCATAATCCGGCGTATCTTGCTGCTTCTGATTATGGTTACCTAAAACTATCAAAGAGTTATAAAACTCGTTCTGTTGACGGCTAATAATCCCCGTAATGATTGAAGTGTGGTTAAGGTTGGCGACCTTGTTAGCATTATCCAAAAAATCTTGCACCATGGATTCTGGCGCCGGGATCGCTGCTTCTGGCCAGACGATAATGTCAGCGTCGAAGTGCTCACGGGATAAATCCATGTATTTCAATAGGGTTGGCCAGAGCGCCTCGGGTTCCCATTTCATACTCTGGGGAATGTTTCCCTGCACCAATGCAACTTTAACTGATTCGCCTGTCGGCTGGATTTGCGTTAGCTTTGGGGCAACCCAAGCCGCAGCTGCGATGATGGGCAGTAAAATCAACAGGCTTTTGTAGCGCTTGCTAAAACACAGGGCTAAGGCGCCCGCGAGCATCGCAATTAAGAAACTCAGTCCTAGGGCACCAATAATACTCGCGAGTTCCTTTAATGGACCTTGGGTTTGAGAGTAGCCAGCCCAGATCCAGGGAAATCCTGTCATCACCCAGCCTCTAGCCCATTCGGTTAAGACCCAAAGCGCGGGGAAGAGGAGCAGGTTACGCCATAGCGACGGAGTATTAGTGCGGGTCAACCACGCTAAACCTAGACCCGTTAAGGCCGGATAAAGGGCTAAATAGAGGGCTAACAGCGCCATTAGCCCCACTGAGGCGGCTAAGGGTAGGCCACCGAAGGTGTCCATACTGACATGCACCCAACTGATCCCAACGGCAAAACAGCCAAAACCAAAGCTTAACCAATGGAAGAAGCTGGCTTTAGGAGTCAAGGAGCCACTCAGCCACAGGGCTAAGGCCATGGCGACGGGATAGATAATCCACAAGGAATAAGGGGCAAAGGAAAGCGCCGTACTGGCGCCTAAAATAAACGCCAGCACGAGCCGTAACACGCTCAGTCGGGACTTTTGTTGGGCAAAAGCCCGAATGTTAGTTAGCACGGATAATTCTTCTTACACTGAGCGTTATTCTTACGCAGAGGGTTATTCTACGTCTTCACCGACATTGGGATCAGGGAGTTTAACTCTGAGCTGGATTAAGCGTCTGGTATCGGCATTGATAACTTTAAATTCAATACCTTCGATCATAATGCTCTCATTACGCTCTGGTAGATGACCAAAGGCATGGGACACTAAACCACCGACGGTATCAAACTCTTCATCGCTGAAGTGAGTATTGAATTCTTCGTTAAAATCCTCGATAGGCGTTAATGCTTTTACCATGTAGACAGTGTTGCCAACCTTGCGGATCTCAGTGTCTTCAGGGCTATCGTGGTCGAATTCGTCTTCAATCTCACCGACGATTTCTTCGAGAATATCTTCAATGGTCACTAGACCCGATACTCCGCCGTATTCGTCGACGACAATCGCCATATGGTAACGCTGGGAGCGGAATTCTTTGAGTAACACATCGACGCGTTTGCTCTCTGGCACAACGACGGCGGGGCGGATCACGCGCTCAAGGGAGAAGGGTTCTTCACTGTTTGAGAAACCATAAGGGATCAAATCTTTAGCCAGTAAAATGCCTTCGATATGGTCTTTATCTTCGTTAACCACAGGGAAGCGAGAATGGCCTGAACCGATAACAGTTGCGAGCAATTCTTCGACGGTATTGTCGATTTGAATCGCGACAATTTGAGCTCGTGGGATCATAATATCCCGAACACGCATATCAGAAACTTCTAATACACCTTTGATCATTTCGCGGGTGTCTTCGGTGATTAACTCGCGCTGTTCTGCGCCATCAATCACATCGACTAAGTCTTCGCGATTTTGAGGTTCGCCCTGAAATAACTGACTTACTCTGTCAAACCAGCCTTTCTTTTGGGCGCTCGTACTCGGGGGATATCGTCACTCATAGTTTTCTCATTAACCTTGATGCTGTGCACTGCGGTTAATTATTGTTCCTTATATGGGTCAGTAAAACCTAAGCTTTCAATGAGTTGAGTCTCTAACGACTCCATCTCTTCGGCTTCTTCGTCTTCAATGTGATCATAACCTAGCAGATGCAGGCAACCATGTACAACCATGTGTGCCCAATGGGCTTCTAGGGTTTTATCTTGTTCACGCGCTTCATTTTCAACGACTGCGGCACAAATGACAAGATCTCCAAGCAGTGGAAGTTCAATTTCTGGCGGTGCTTCAAAGGGAAACGATAGCACATTGGTCGGTTTGTCTTTCCCTCTGTAGGTGCTGTTTAGCATTTGGCTTTCTGGGCATCGACGATGCGAATGGTCAGCTCCGCCTGTTCCATGCTGTTACCAATGGCGGTTTTGACCCAGAGAGCAAACTGCTCTTCACTGGGCAGATAGTCACTCGCCGTGGCGTATTGCACATCTAAGGCTAAATCAAGACTCATGCTTTAAGACTTCCTCTTGTGTTTTTGATTGCGCGTGTTGATAGTCGCGGCGCTCTTTTTCAGCCTTTAATGCCTGCTCCTTACGATCGTAAGCATCATAGGCTTCAACAATCCGAGCAACCACAGGGTGGCGCACTACGTCTTGAGACACGAAGAAGTTAAAGCTGATTTCCTCGACTTGGCTCAGGACTTCAATGGCGTGACGCAGACCCGACTTAACATGTTTGGGTAAGTCTGTCTGGGTGATGTCACCGGTGATCACCGCGCGTGAGTTAAAGCCAATACGGGTTAAGAACATCTTCATCTGTTCGACCGTGGTGTTTTGGCTCTCATCGAGAATAATAAAGGCATCGTTTAGGGTGCGACCACGCATATAGGCGAGCGGCGCCACTTCGATGACGTTTTTCTCGATTAAGCGTTCCACCTTTTCAAAGCCGAGCATTTCGAACAAGGCATCATAAAGTGGGCGCAGGTAAGGGTCGACTTTCTGGCTTAAATCACCGGGTAAGAAGCCGAGTTTTTCCCCTGCTTCAACCGCAGGGCGGGTGAGCAGAATACGGCGCACTTCTTGACGCTCTAATGCATCAACGGCGGCGGCCACTGCTAAGTAGGTTTTGCCCGTTCCCGCCGGGCCAATACCAAAGGTTATATCATGGCGCACAATGTTGGCCACATAGGTGCTTTGGTTGGGGTTACGCGGTTTAATAACGCCACGGCGAGTTTTGATAAATAAGGCTTTATCGTCACCGCTGTCGTCCTGTTCGAGGGCGATGGCTTCTTGAATTGCCAAATGCACCTGCTCAGGGTCGAGATCCGGCGTGCTGCCCTTGACCGTTTGGGTCTCGATATAGAGCTGCTTAAGTAAGTTATTGGCACTTAAACAGTTACGCGGCAGTCCGGTAATTTGAAAATGGTTGTTCTTACGGACTATCTCAACGCCAACGCGACGCTCAATCTGTTTGATATTGTCATCGAAGGGACCGCACAGCGAGGCCAGACGGCGGGTTTCTGCGGGTTCGAGATACAGATTCATTGTGGTTAATTTACTGGACAAATAGTACTCCTATTGTCAAATACCAAGCAAAGTGCTGAGTGAAAAACCAAGTGCGATGCCTGTTTGCTATCGCAGTCTCTAATCAGAAGATAATCTCAGTTTACGAGCCATAGCGGATAATTGCTAACGGAAAATCGTTAAGCCCAAGGGTTTTGAATGACTGCTCTATAGAAGGCAAAAGTACACAAAACAAAAAGGGCGACACTGAGGTTAACTAACCATGTCGCCCTGATATAGGTGCTGCTTGCTCGGTTTTAAACCCTTAAGGTTTAAATTGTGTCACACCGAGATCGTCATCCTGTTTGTGTTTTGCCAGAATATCCGATGGGCGCAGGTTGCGGCGCAGATCCATTTCATCTTCACCACGGATAAATTTACCGCGCAGTGAGTTAGTGTAAACGTCAACAATTTCGACATCCACAAAGCTACCGATGTGCTTTGGCTGGCCTTCGAAGTTGACGACACGGTTGTTTTCGGTGCGGCCGCGCAGCTCCATCGGGTTTTTCACCGAAGGGCCTTCTACCAAAATACGCTGGACTGTGCCCATCATATGACGGCTGTAGCGCATTGCCTGCTGGGTGATCCTGTCTTGCAGAATCGCCAGACGTTGTTTTTTCTCTTCCATATCAACATCATCGGGTAAATCTGCCGCAGGTGTACCCGGGCGCGCGCTGTAGATGAAGCTGAAGCTGTGGTCAAACGCCACATCTTCAATCAGCTTCATGGTATCGGCGAAGTCTTCTTGGGTTTCGCCTGGGAAGCCGATGATGAAGTCAGAGCTGATTTGGATATCAGGGCGAGCTTTACGCAGACGGCGAATGATCGACTTGTATTCGATCGCCATATGGCCACGTTTCATTGCCGTCAGAATGCGGTCAGAACCCGATTGCACTGGTAAGTGCAGGAAGCTGACTAATTCAGGAGTATCTTCGTAAACGTCGATAATGTCCTGCGTAAATTCAATCGGGTGGCTGGTGGTGAAACGAATACGATCGATACCATCGATGGCGGCCACATAGCGTAATAGCTCGGCGAAGGTACAAATGCCGCCGTCATGGGTCGCACCGCGATAGGCGTTAACGTTCTGGCCTAGCAGGTTCACTTCGCGCACGCCTTGTTCTGCAAGCTGGGCGATCTCAAGGATGATGTCGTCCGATGGACGACTCACCTCTTCACCGCGGGTATAAGGCACCACGCAGAAAGAGCAATATTTGCTACAGCCTTCCATGATAGACACAAACGCCGTTGGGCCTTCGGCGCGCGGTTCTGGCAGACGGTCAAATTTCTCGATTTCGGGGAAGCTGACGTCGATCACGGCCTTTTCGCCACGACGTACTTGGTCGATCATATCTGGCAGACGGTGCAGTGTCTGTGGTCCAAAGATAATGTCAACGCAATGAGCGCGGTCTTTGATCGCCTTACCTTCCTGCGATGCAACACAACCACCCACACCAATGATCAGATCGGGATTTTTATCTTTGAGGGTCTTCCAACGACCTAACTGATGGAACACTTTTTCCTGTGCTTTTTCGCGGATAGAACAAGTGTTTAGCAGTAGAATATCTGCTTCTTCTGCTTCTTCAGTCAAGGTGTAACCTTGGTATTCGCCTAAAAGATCCGCCATCTTGGATGAGTCATACTCATTCATTTGACAGCCCCAAGTTTTAATATGGAGTTTTTTGCTCATCAGTTGTGTTGCCCTACGCTGCCCTGTAAAAAGAGTCCCGAGCCGTCGTTGCCCCATAAAAAAGCCAACAGACCGCCCAGTCAAAATAGCGCGACATTTTACCCGCAGTTATGGCTGCTGACCAGCTTTGTCCACATTTTTACTCGCTAATGCCCTGAGATTGTGATACCCACAAAGAAGCTAAGTTTATCTCAGTTGGTTGATTTTGCGCGAGCGATGGTTGGCTAAATTGGGCGGCATTTGCCATTTCTAACAAGCTATTACGGGCTTGAATGCTAATGTCTTCACTGGATTTCGAGTCGAAATACGCTCAACATTTCCGTGGTATGTAGATATAGGGCATAATCGACGGGATCGCGGTAACTGACTGTGATGGTTTCCATCACGGGTGTTGCCGCCAAGGCATGACTAAATGGGATCGCGCTGCAAATCAGTAGACTACTGGCTATCTGTAAATGGATGAGTGTTTTCATGACATCCTCACTAACTCTATTAAGTGGATTCACTGGTAACTCGTCCCGAACGGCTAGGGCTCGCTAAGTGAGAAGCTAATCGGCTTATCCCGCAGACCGCCTGAGATCCCCGCGGGGTTGCCTTAGAGTGTAGTGGCTTTGCCAAGGCTGAAAACTTGCCTTTGTAAGCAACTGTGAGCAAATGCGCCCCTAGCAACATTTGCTCACCTTTGAGCTGAAATTGACATGCTTTTGATACAATACCCGCGATCAGAGTGATGCGCTTTAAGCTTGAGTCTCAAGTTCGAGTTTAGGTAAGAGTAAAGTGCGTCAGATAAATGGAAAGAATTCTAAAGAGTGGTAACTAAGATGAGCCAAGCGATAAGCCAAACACTGCAACCAAGCCAGGCAACCACAGATGCTCAGCGATTTGATGTGATCCTTGTCGGTGGCGGTATGGTGGGCGCGGCAACGGCTATCGGGTTGGCGAAGCAAGGCTTACAGGTGGCGGTGATTGAATCATTTGCCCCCGAGGCTTATTCCCCCGAGCAGGCATTAGATGTGCGCGTGTCGGCGATAAGCGTAGCCTCTGAACAGTTGCTCGAGCAGTTAGGCGCGCTCGATAGTCTGCTTAACATGCGTAATGTGCCTTATCTGGGCTTAGAAACCTGGGAGCTTGATGGCTGCATTACTCAATTCCATAGCTCACAAATTGGCGCGAGCCATTTAGGGCATATTGTTGAAAACCGTTTGGTGCAACTTGCCCTGTGGGAGCAAATGCAGCAATGGGATGCGATTAAATTGTTTTGCCCCGAACGTGTGGCGACATTTTCGCGCCTCACAGACGGGGTAAGCGTGCACTTACAATCCGGTATTCAGCTTGAGGCAAAGCTGCTCATCGGGGCCGATGGCGCCAACTCGCAGGTGCGTCAATGGGCGGGGATTGGCATTTCGGGGTGGGACTATGCCCAATCGGCGATGCTGATTAATATCCAAACCGCCCAAGGTCAGCAAGATGTCACTTGGCAACAATTTACCCCTAACGGCCCGCGTTCGTTATTACCTCTCCCCGGCAATCATGCGTCGTTAGTCTGGTATGACGATGCCAATCGCATTAAACAGTTAATGCAGCTCAATCATAAGCAGCTTGCCGACCAAATTCGCCAGCATTTTCCCGCTCGCTTAGACAGTGACTTTACCGTTGAAGCCAAAGGCAGTTTTGCCCTTACACGCCGCCACGCGAATGCCTATTTTAAGCCGAATGTGGTGATTTTAGGGGATGCGGCGCACACCATTAACCCGTTGGCTGGCCAAGGGGTTAACCTCGGCTTTAAAGATGTCGAGGCCTTACTAACGGTCATCAAGACTGCATTAACCGAGGATAAACCTTGGTGGTCCACCGAGGTATTAAACGCCTACCAAGCCAAACGTTATCGCGATAATCAACTGATGATGACGACCATGGATGTGTTTTACGCAGGCTTTAGTAATGACATTCTGCCACTTAAATTACTGCGTAACGGCGCGTTAAAACTGGCCAATATTAACTCCCCCATCAAGCGAACCGTGCTGAAGTATGCGATGGGCCTCAATTAGGCCACATCATTAGTGCTGACTCACTCGGCATTTGTTGACTTACGCATTGAGTGCTAAAATGCCGCGTTTTTAACGAGCATAAGCGGCATTATTAACTCAAGATGGTCGTCCATGTGCGCTTTGCCATCGACCAATTAACACAGTATTGAGTGCCATTAGTGAGTGTCATGAGCGAAATTAAATTAATCGTAGGTCTTGCCAATCCGGGCGCTGAATATGCGCAGACTCGCCATAATGCGGGCGCTTGGTATGTGGAAGAATTGGCCCGCATCTGTGGCGTCAGCTTAGTGCCGGATAGCAAATATTTTGGCCTCACCGCCAGAGCCGTGTTGCATGGCAAAGATGTGCGTTTGCTGATCCCAACGACTTATATGAACTTAAGCGGCAAAGCCGTGGGGGCCTTAGCGAATTTCTTCCGAATTACGCCTGAAGAAATTCTAGTGGCCCACGATGAGTTGGATATGCCGCCCGGTGTGGCTAAATTTAAACTCGGTGGCGGTCATGGTGGCCATAACGGTTTAAAAGACATTATTGCTAAACTGGCTAATGATAAAAACTTCTACCGTTTACGGATTGGGATTGGCCATCCCGGCGATAAGAATAAAGTAAGTGGTTACGTACTGGGTAAGGCGCCAGCTAAAGAACAAGAGCTGATCAACGCCGCCGTAGATGAAGCTGTACGTTCCACTGAAGTGCTATTTAAAGAAGACATGGTGAAAGCCATGACTCGTTTACACTCCTTTAAAGCGGAGTAAGCCCAGTGCTCGCGGCCTGCGAACACTAGGACAATCGAATTAATCAATGTACTGCCTAAGGGCAGGGTGACTATAAACTTGCTAGTGAGTGTGACTCGCCAGCCTATCATCGAGAGAAAGGTAAGAATATGGGTTTTAAATGCGGCATTGTTGGTCTTCCTAACGTAGGTAAATCAACGCTTTTTAATGCGTTAACTAAGGCTGGCATCGAAGCGGCAAACTTCCCGTTTTGTACCATAGAGCCAAACACTGGCGTAGTACCTGTGCCGGATCCACGCTTAGACGCGCTGGCGGCGATTGTTAATCCGCAACGTGTACTGCCAACCACGATGGAATTCGTGGATATTGCTGGTCTAGTAGCGGGCGCGTCGAAAGGTGAAGGCTTAGGTAACAAGTTCCTTGCCAACATCCGCGAAACCGATGCTATCGGTCACGTGGTACGTTGCTTTGAAGATGACAATATTGTCCACGTGTCCAACCGTGTTGATCCTGCACGCGATATCGAAGTCATCAACACTGAATTGGCATTAGCCGACTTAGACAGCTTAGAGCGTGCGGTGATCCGTCAACAAAAACGCGCTAAGGGCGGCGACAAAGACGCTAAGTTTGAAGTGGATGTTCTCGAGAAGATGCGTCCAATCCTCGATGAAGGCCATATGTTGCGTTCTATGGAGCTGTCTAAGGAAGAATTAGAAGCGGTTGCTTACTTAAACTTCTTAACCTTAAAGCCAACCATGTACATCGCTAACGTGGCCGAAGATGGTTTCGAAAATAACCCACACTTAGATGCAGTGCGTGCCATTGCTGAAAAAGAAAACGCCATTGTTGTGTCAGTGTGCGCCGCCATTGAGTCAGAACTGGCTGAAATGGAGGCCGAAGAGCGTGATGAGTTTATGGCTGACCTCGGTTTAGAAGAACCTGGGTTAGACCGCGTGATCCGCGCTGGATACCAATTGCTGAACCTGCAAACTTACTTCACCGCAGGTGTAAAAGAAGTGCGCGCTTGGACCGTTTCTGTGGGCGCGACTGCACCACAAGCGGCGGGCGTAATTCACACCGACTTCGAACGTGGCTTTATTCGTGCTCAAGTGATGGCATTTGACGACTTTATTACCTATAAAGGTGAAGCGGGAGCCAAAGAAGCGGGCAAGTTACGTGTAGAAGGCAAGACATACATTGTTCAAGACGGCGATGTAATGCACTTCCTGTTTAACGTATAACGAGTTTGATAAAGGGCTAAGCTTTAGAAAGTAAGGCAAAATACGAGCAACAGAGGTCGATTTAGCGCATCTGTTGCTCAGTTTGGTGAAGTAATAGCCGAACGGTTTGTCTCAAGGAAAATAGCGAAAAAAGCTGTTGACCTCGATACCTCGAATAAGCATAATACGCCCCGTTCCTCGCTACGAGGGGCGCGAAATATTGATGGCTATGTAGCTCAGCTGGTTAGAGCACAGCACTCATAATGCTGGGGTCGCAGGTTCAAGTCCCGCCATAGCTACCATTTCGTTATCCTAGCGTTTGCTAGCATCAATTCAGGATGTCAACTTGAAGCAGTGCGGGAGTGGTGGAATTGGTAGACACGCCAGATTTAGGTTCTGGTGCCGCAAGGTGTGAGAGTTCAAGTCTCTCCTCCCGTACCATTATTTTTAAACATCGGCATTAGCGGATGTATGAAACAAGTTAGTGATGGGGTATCGCCAAGCGGTAAGGCACCGGGTTTTGATCTCGGCATTCCCAGGTTCGAATCCTGGTACCCCAGCCATCTTCTTTCTCGCTTACAATGTTTTTGGGGTATCGCCAAGCGGTAAGGCACCGGGTTTTGATCTCGGCATTCCCAGGTTCGAATCCTGGTACCCCAGCCATTTATCAATAAGATAAATGTGGCTATGTAGCTCAGCTGGTTAGAGCACAGCACTCATAATGCTGGGGTCGCAGGTTCAAGTCCCGCCATAGCTACCATATTTAAATCCACGTTAAATCAATTTGATTTATCTGGTAAAAATCCAGAGACGCCTTTGTTTGCCAATCTGGTACATTTTGATGCGGGAGTGGTGGAATTGGTAGACACGCCAGATTTAGGTTCTGGTGCCGCAAGGTGTGAGAGTTCAAGTCTCTCCTCCCGTACCATCAAAGTGCAAGCTTCTAGGTTTATGACAAGTTAATTGGGGTATCGCCAAGCGGTAAGGCACCGGGTTTTGATCTCGGCATTCCCAGGTTCGAATCCTGGTACCCCAGCCATAGTTAAAAAGCCCGTCCTACGACGGGCTTTTTGCTTTCTGTCTTTTGTGATGTGCTTTTCGAGTCACTCCCTCATTACTTCGTTATCTTTCAATCTTCTGCTCTATTGCTCGCGTGTTATGGCTTTACTAGAGCAAGCCTTATGTTTTGGTTATGTGCGAATGACTAAGATGTACTTTGGGGTTGGAATGGGGGCGTCATCGAGATAAAAAAGCCACAGTGTTTAATAAACACTGTGGCTGACAGCGACAAAAGTGAAATGCGACTAAAACGATTAGTTATTATTGTACGGGTTTAACTTCTTTAACCGCTGCGGGGGAGTGATTTCGCTCACTGCCTTTTCAAGCACCGCTTCCTGTGTCGCTTTTACATCGCCTGTGGCAACCGCTTTTAGGGGCGCAGCCGCTGGGATTTGTTCTTGCAGCTTTTCCGTGCCAGCATCTATCGCCTTTTGCTGTAGTTTTTGCGGATCTGTGTAGTCAGCCAGTTCTTTAGGCCAGCTAGGTATCAGTTTCTCAGCCTGATCGGTAAATTGCTCAGAGATAATTTTTGGCGAGCCACCCGTAAGTAACATCACCGCCATTTGGTTGGTTTCTGAGTTCCACACAAAGCCTGCTTTTTCGGCCATTTCCGGCACTGGCGTATAGGTCGATACCATATAAAACAGTGGGCCTTCCTGCTGGATTTTATCGGCGGTTTTCAGCAGCGATACTGTGGTCTCGTAGTTTTCTCCGAGCAGAGCCTTCATTCGATCTTTAATCAGCGGCTGTTCGAATAGCCCCACGTCATTTGGATTTAATCCGACAAGGGGTTTCAGCAGTGCCCACATCAGTTGGCCTTGGGGGGACATCAATAGCAGTGGAGCAACACAGGCATTAAGCATTAGTGCGAGCCAGATAATATGTAGGCAACGCATTTTTTTGAGCAGAGTTGTACTCAAGATGATATTTCCTTTGGAAGTACCAGCAAGTCGCCGGCGGCGGATTGTAGCCGATTGCGATTCTGTAAACGAGAGGGTGAATAAGTAAATTTTTACTGAGATTAGAGGGTAAAAGGTTAAGTTTTATCTAATTGAATTTGTATTGGTTTTACAATTATTTCTGTTTTCTCCGCCTCATTTCTCGCTCTGCGAGTTTGCGATATTTCCTATCAACTTTGCCGTTATACCGTACTCCTGATGTAAAGAATGTAAACCTAGGTTTTGTTGATAATAAATATCATTTACTCTCTATCCAATTAACTTTCGTTAATACAGGCTATTAGCTAACGGTTGGTGGCGATTTAGGCGCTCGCCTAATATCCCTTCTTGAGAGTCAGTCATTGAAATTAAAAGTTAGTAAATCATCGCTTTCCTTCGCTCGGATTATTCATGTTTATGTCTCTATGGCACTGCTGCTGTTAATGCTGTTTTTTGCCGTAACCGGGATCACCTTAAACCATCCCAATTGGTTTTCATCAGCAGATCAAGAACCGCGACGTGAACAGTTTGATATTCCTAACTATTTGATACCCGCAGCGCCGCAGGAGCCTGAGTGGCGTTTAGCGGCGGGGCATTGGTTAAAAAGCCAGTGGGATATGGATATTGGCACTGCCGATATCGATGAGGATGAGATAAGTCTAGTGAATAAAGGCCCAGGCACGTACCGCACCGTCACCTTAGATCTGCTCGACGGCAAAGCCTATGTTGAGACCTTAGATTATGGCGTTGTTGCAGTGCTTAACGATCTGCACAAGGGGCGCAATACCGGGATAGTCTGGGCTTGGGTGTTAGATCTCTGCGCCTTGCTGATTATTCTCTTTTCGCTCACCGGCGCTTATTTGCTGCTGCCTCAAACTAAACGACTTAAAAAATCCTTGTTTTATATGGTGCTCGTCAGCTCAGGCTGTGCACTTGTGTATGTCTACTTTGTTCCATAGGGAGAACCGATTAATGATGCGTCAGCTTATTCGCACCAGCGCCATCGGTGCGTTGTTTGTGAGTTCAGCGGTATTTGCCGCGCCAAAAATGACCGTTGATTTGACCTTGCCTGAAATTACCGAAGGCCAGTATCACCGTCCCTATGTGGCCGTGTGGGTTGAGGATGCCAAGGGTCAAACCGTTAAAACTTTAAGCCTATGGGTATGGGACGAGGGCCATAAATGGCTCAAGGACATTCGCCGTTGGTGGCGAAAGGCGGGGCGTGAAGACATGAGTTTTGTCGACGGTATTGCCTCGGCGACCAAGCCTGCAGGCCATTACACAATTGATTGGGACTTAACGGATGACGCGGGTAAGCCGCTGACTCCTGCCTCCTACACAGTGTTTATCGAAGTGGTGCGCGAGCACGGCGGGCGTGACCTCGTGAGACAAAATATTGATTTAACGGCGGGGGATTTTACCGCCCAACTACCAGCGACCACTGAAACTGGCGTGATTGATATTCGCTTAAGCGGTATGACTCGCTAAGCCCTGCACTTTACTGAAAGGATATGAAGATGAAACTACGTTTACTTGCCTTAGTTAGCGCGCTCTGCATCAGCCCATTGGCGAGCAGCCATGACCGCTGGATTTTACCCAGCCACTATAACGTCTCGGCCGAAAGCCAAGAGGCGGTATGGATCACCTCGGATGTATCCGCCAGTAACCAAGTGTTTATGTTTGATAAACCGGTCACCGCCAGCGATGTGCGAGTGTACTTACCCGATGGTAAGCCAAGCTCCCCAAGTTCAAGTTACACAGGTGGTCGTAAATCGGTTTTCGACGTGCAATTACTGCAAGACGGTACCTATAAGTTTGAAAAGGAAGTCACGCCAAGATACTTTTCTGTTTACAAAATCAAAGGTAAAGAAGGCATGGTTCGCAGTCGACTCGATAAAAAAGCGACAGCGGCCGTGATGCCAAAGGATGCCTATGAACTAAAAGGTTCATTAAATGTGGCGCGGGTCGAAACCTATGTGACCCGTAACAAACCAACCGATAAGGTACTGGCGCCGAAAGGTGAATACTTGGAATTGGTGCCTATTACCCATCCCGCTGATATCGTTGAAAATGAACCCGCAACACTGCAGTTTGTTTACGATGGTAAGCCCGTCGAAGGCGTGAGTGTGGCGATCATGAAGGATGGCAGCCTGTACCGTAACAAGCCGGAAGAAATCAGTTTAACTTCGGATAAAGAAGGTAAAGTGGCGATGACGCTGCCAGCTGCTGGTCGTTATCTGCTGCATGCTTCAATCGAACGTCCAAGTCCTGATAAATCTCTTGCCGATAAAACAGTTAGCGAAATCTTTTTGACCTTCGAAGCTGGGCTCGAATAAGCGCCTGCTTTAACGCTCCCCATGCCCACAAATTCATTTGTGGGCATTTTGTCCCACTTAAGTTCGCACTATTATACTTTGGCACTAGCATCTGAGCGTGAGCTTCAGTAAGCTGCACTGGTGCATAGTTCTTGATGCATCCCAAGCGCATAACGATTAGAATAGCGCAATTCCACCCTGATTTTACTGTGTTGACCTTTAGCGTCGGCACGGGTTGCTTTTGTTTTAAAGGAGACGAAAGAAGTTATGACTAAGGTTCCTATGACAGTTGTCGGTGCAGAACAGCTGCGTAAAGAGTTAGATATGCTCAAGTTTGAACGTCGCCCGAAAATCACTGAAGCGATTGCCTCAGCGAGAGAGTTAGGCGATCTGAAGGAAAACGCGGAATATCATGCAGCCCGTGAAGAGCAAGGGATCTGTGAAGCGCGTATCCGTGACATTGAAGGCAAACTTTCTAACGCGCAGATCATCGACGTGACTAAGATGGCGAACAATGGTCGTATCATTTTTGGTACCACTGTGACTATCCTCAATCTGGATACTGATGCGGAAGTGACTTACCGTATCGTGGGCGACGATGAAGCTAACATCAAAGAAAACCTGATTTCAGTCAACTCTCCGATTGCCCGTGGTTTAGTGGGTAAGAATGAAGGTGATGAAGTGTCGATCGCAACCCCTGGTGGTTTGACCGATTACGAAATTATTTCGGTGCAATATATCTAAGTTTTGGTCTCACCAGACTCGATGGTTTACCGATAAGAAGCCGCCTAGCGCGGCTTTTTTATGCCTTTTTTATGTCTAAAGTACTGCGATATCAGCGTCCTTGGCGCACAAATAAGCAAGATGGATAAAGTTTAATTTGCCTCTGAGGCGGCGGTTACCTAAGCTGCATGCTTGGAGCTTTCTATGCATTCATCAAGGTTCTTTACGAAAGCTATCCAAAAAGTATTGTTTCTTCTGCAAATATTTCATCACGTAAAAGTTGCGTGTACCCAATTAGGAACTGAGTTTGATTAAGCACTGGCGCCAAGGATTAATGTTACTCTGTGTGTCGATCATCTTGATCGCCCATACGGGTGGCTATGCGCCGCGCAGCTTAACCGCCCAGCAACTGCATCTGGCGCCTAAAACGGTAGCGACAACGGTAGTCATAACTGTGCCTACCGCGGATACGCCGTCACTCACTGCGCAACAGAGCAAAACATCACATCACTCAACGGCACAATCGACGGCGAGCGATAGCCAAGCTGTCTGTTCTGCTGTTGATAAGGCACAAGCCACCGATTGCTCCGAGTCTGAATTAGTCCGTCACTCGGATGATTTTAATTTTGCTCCGGCTAACTCCCAGCGTTTTATCAATCTTGTTCAGCATGATATGCGTGAGGTGAAGCCTGTTTACCTGTTGGCTTTTGAGTTCGAACCAGAGCCTGCGCCCGCATTAGGGAAAATATTCGCCTCGATGCTCGCCCGGATTGGACTCTCTTAGCCGAATCTTCACCAGCGCGGATCTCCGGCTGGAAAGTCTCCAACCTCCAATATCGCTTTAGTCAGCAAGCCGCTTAACTCACCGCTCCCTGTAGCAAGTTAGCAAGGCTTATCCATAACGATACCGTTTGAGCTCATCATCTGAACCAGAGGTCGTTAGGGATACCTTTGATTAACTTTGCATTTTGTTATCCGAAACCTGTACCCGATAACCTAGCATCAAAGCCTGCGGTGTGTACGCCGAAGGTGCGACTAAATCGCATAGGATTTAAATCCATTCGGTTTAGACGGATTTTAATCGGTTATCACCACTGAGTTTGCTCGCGTTTAGCGTACTCCTTGTGGGATCCGTGTTTACAGGTTTCACCGTAATACAGTGATTGTTCGCTCATGTTTAGCTGCACTATTTGCGCTGCAAATAGCTATTCGAGCGGACAATATCATGCGAGTGATATCTATGGATAAAATTCAGAGTAAAAAGCTGCTAAATCATTATTCAGCTTGGAAATACGTTGTGCTTATCGTCACGATTATCGTGATGTTATTTAGCGCCTTACCGACTTGGTATGGAGAAGATGCCGCCGTGCAGGTGGGTGCTAAAGCGGGGCTTAATTTAACCCCCATTGAACTGCGGGATAAATTAAAGGCGCAGGGCGTTGATGTTAAGCGTATCGAAGTTAAGCATGCCCAACATGGCAACGCCAACAGCTCAGATGACGGGCAAACCCTTATCGTGCTGAATGATGACAGCGAGCAAACCTTAGTGAAGACCTTAGTGTCATCCATGGTGAGTGAGCCGAAAGAGCTCACGCTGGCACTGGTGAGTGCCGCGCCAAGTTGGCTGCAAAATATGGGTTTTGAACCGATTAAACTCGGGCTCGACTTACGCGGTGGGGTGCAATTTTTGCTGGATGTGGATGTGCAGCCCGTCTATCAAGCCCAGGCCGATGCATTAGTCGAGTCCCTTCGACAGTTTTTACGCGAACAACAAATTCGCGGCGCCAGTGTGCGTATTGATAGCACGCGCGATGACGCAGGGTTGCAAATCGCAATTGCATTTAATGAAGCGGCTGAATCAACCAATAATGCGCGCTCAACTATTCGCCAGTTTATGCAACAAAGCTACCCGACTTGGCAATTAACCAATGCGGATAATGGCTTAATCGTAAAGCTCGCGCAAGAAGAGCAAATCAAGTTACGTAATTTAACCGTGCAGCAAAACCTGCAAATTATGCGTAGCCGGATTGAAGAGCTAGGTATCACTGAGGCTCTAGTGCAGCGTCAGGGCGAACACCGTATCCGCATCGAGCTGCCCGGTGTACAAGACCCCGCCGCCGCGAAAAACGTGATTGGTGCGACCGCAAGCTTGGCCTTTTTGAGGTTAAAGAATCGGGTTCGGTGAATGCGCAGGTACTGAAGGATAAATCTGGCAATCCTGTTTATGTGGCACGCACGCCGGTATTGGGCGGCGATCATATTGTCGATGCCCGTGCCAATATTGGCGAAATGGGCATGGCCGAAGTGAACATTCACCTCGACCGAATCGGCGGCCAAAAAATGTCGGAGTTTTCCCGCGCCAATATCGGTAAGCCGATGGCAACGTCTTACAGCGAATATAGCCGGGATGAGCAGGGCAAAGCCAAGCAGACCCAAGAGATCATTAGTGTCGCGACCATTCAATCACAGCTGGGAGATCGTTTCAGGATCACTGGCGCAGGCACCTATCAAGAGGCGCAGCAATTAGCCTTGTTGCTACGCGCTGGCTCAATGACGGCGCCAGTGACTATTGTTGAAGAACGTACCATTGGCCCGACCCTAGGCGCCGAAAACATTCAAAACGGCTTTGCAGCGCTCGGCCTTGGTATGGGAATTACCTTGCTGTTTATGGCGCTCTGGTATCGCCGTCTCGGTTGGGTGGCCAACGTGGCCTTGATTGCCAACATGGTGATCCTCTTTGGTTTGCTGGCGCTGATCCCCGGTGCAGTATTGACCTTACCCGGCATTGCCGGTCTGGTGTTGACGGTTGGTATGGCGGTCGATACCAACGTGCTGATTTTCGAGCGGATTAAAGACAAGTTAAAAGAGGGGCGCAGCTTCGCCCTAGCGATTGACACTGGCTTTGACAGTGCGTTCTCAACCATTTTCGACGCTAACTTCACCACTATGATCACCGCAGTTGTGCTCTATTCCATCGGTAATGGCCCCATCCAAGGCTTCGCCTTGACCTTAGGTTTAGGTCTGTTGACCAGTATGTTTACCGGTATTTTTGCCTCAAGAGCCTTAATCAACCTAGTGTATGGGCGTGATGCGCGCCGCCATGTGAGGGTATAACTATGAAGAATCTCAATCTAACTAAATGGCGTTATGTGTCGAGCGCTATCTCTATCTTTTTAATGTTGGCCTCTCTCACCATCATCGGGATGAAAGGCTTTAACTGGGGCTTAGACTTTACAGGCGGTGTGGTAACTGAGGTTCAGCTCGACAGAAGGATCACCAGCAGCGAGCTGCAACCGCTATTGAACGCGGCTTATCAGCAAGAGGTGACGGTGATTTCGGCCAGTGAGCCCGGACGTTGGGTATTACGCTATGCCGATACGGCGCAAAGTAATGTCGATATTGCGCAAGCCTTAGCGCCTGTGGGGGAGGTGCAAGTACTGAACACCAGTATTGTCGGCCCGCAAGTGGGTAAAGAGTTAGCCGAGCAGGGCGGTCTTGCTTTGTTGGTGGCCATGCTGTGTATCTTAGGCTATTTGAGTTATCGCTTCGAATGGCGTCTCGCCTCCGGTGCGTTGTTTGCATTGGTGCACGACGTGATTTTCGTGCTCGCGTTTTTCTCATTAACCCAAATGGAGTTTAATTTAACCGTGCTCGCCGCCGTGCTGGCGATTTTAGGCTATTCGCTCAACGATTCGATCATTATTGCCGACCGGATCCGGGAGTTATTGATTGCTAAGCCAAAGCTTGCTATCCAAGAGATTAACAACCAAGCGATTGTCGCGACATTTTCCCGTACCATGGTAACCTCGGGAACCACCTTAATGACGGTGGGTGCGTTATGGATTATGGGCGGAGGGCCGTTAGAAGGATTCTCGATTGCCATGTTTATCGGCATTTTAACTGGCACTTTCTCATCAATATCGGTCGGGACTTCATTGCCCGAATTTTTGGGATTAACGCCAGAGCATTATAAAGTGCAAGTCATCACAGATACGCCATAAGTGCTAAAAACAAAACGGCCACTCGCTTGAGTGGCCGTTTTGTTTAAGGCTGGAAAATTACTTAGCTCTTGGCAGGGCAATTTTCATTTCAGGCGATTGACGATAAATCACCAGAATATGACCAATAAGTTGCACTTTTGCAGATTGAGTTTCGCGTACAATGGCGTCAACGATGGCATTTTTTAGCTCTCTATCGGTAGAGGCAACTTTCACTTTGATTAATTCATGATGAGAGAGTGCGCTTTCAATTTCAGCCAGTACACCTTCAGTCAGGCCATTGGCACCAAGCTGCACCACTGGCTTTAAATTATGCGCCAGACCTTTTAGATGCTGTTTCTGTTTGGTTGTTAAGTTCATTTCTACCAACTTTATGCTGAGTTACTGTTGAAAAACCGCTATTCTACCCTCATATAGCCTTTGTGTAACTCTCAATTGTTGCGGATTTTAAATGTCAGGTAAAAAACGAACAGCCAGTTCCGCCCGTTGGATGCAGGAACACTTTGATGATCATTATGTCAAACTAGCACAGAAACGGGGATTGCGTTCGCGCGCTGCGTTCAAGCTTGAGGAGCTCCAGGAGAAGGACCAATTGATCCGCCCAGGTATGACTGTGGTGGACTTAGGTGCGGCTCCTGGTGGTTGGTCTCAAATAGCCGTCAAGCTGACGGGAGATAAAGGTAAAGTTATCGCCTGTGATATTTTGCCAATGGATCCCATCGTCGGCGTGGATTTCTTGCAAGGGGACTTTCGTGAAGAGAAAGTGCTCGAAGCATTGCTAACTCGCGTCGGTGCGGATAAGGTTGACGTTGTATTGTCTGATATGGCGCCCAATATGAGTGGTACAGGTGGTGTGGATCAGCCGCGCGCCATGTATTTGGTGGAATTGGCGTTAGATATGTGTCATCAAGTGTTGGCACCAAATGGTAGTTTTGCTGTCAAAGTCTTTCAGGGGGAGGGCTTTGATGAGTATATGAAGGCGGTTAAAGAGGCATTCAAAGTAGTCAAAACACGTAAGCCAGACTCGTCGCGGGCACGCTCGCGTGAAGTCTATCTTGTGGCGACAGGATACAAGTTGTAGTACTCTAACGTTAATCATCGCAAGACTGTATGAGGTCTAGTAATTTTGAGTGATATGGCAAAAAATTTAATTCTCTGGGTTGTCATCGCCGTTGTGCTGATGTCAGTGTTTCAGGGCTACTCCCCCTCTTCTTCGTCATCGCAGAAGATGGATTATTCTACGTTCCTAGACAATGTTCGTGATGGACAAGTCGCCAGTGTTGAAGTGAAAAGTGACCAACGTACTATCGAAGGTTCTAAGCGCACGGGCGAAAAATTCACTGACCATCATGCCACTGTATGACCAGGATCTGATCAATGATCTTGACCGTAAAGGCATCACCATGAAGGGGCAGGAAGCGGAAGAGTCTGGTTTCTTAACGCAGATCTTTATCTCTTGGTTCCCTATGTTGCTGCTTATCGGGGTATGGATCTTCTTCATGCGCCAGATGCAAGGCGGTGGCGGTAAAGGCGCCATGTCTTTTGGTAAGAGTAAAGCCAAGCTGATGAGCGAAGATCAGATCAAGACGACTTTTGCTGACGTTGCTGGCTGCGACGAAGCGAAGGAAGATGTGAAAGAGCTGGTCGATTATCTGCGTGAGCCAACCAAGTTCCAGAAACTGGGTGGTCGTATCCCGACGGGCGTGCTCATGGTTGGCCCACCAGGTACAGGTAAAACCTTGCTGGCTAAAGCCATTGCCGGCGAGTCAAAGGTGCCTTTTTTTACCATTTCGGGTTCTGATTTCGTAGAGATGTTTGTTGGTGTCGGTGCATCTCGCGTGCGTGACATGTTCGAACAAGCCAAGAAGTCGGCACCATGTATCATCTTTATCGATGAGATCGATGCTGTAGGTCGCCAGCGTGGCGCTGGCTTAGGTGGTGGTCACGATGAGCGTGAGCAGACCCTTAACCAGATGCTGGTTGAGATGGATGGTTTTGAGGGTAACGAAGGGATTATCGTGATTGCGGCGACTAACCGCCCAGACGTATTGGACTCTGCACTCCTGCGTCCAGGTCGTTTCGACCGTCAAGTGGTGGTTGGCCTGCCAGATGTTCGCGGTCGTGAGCAGATCCTTAAAGTGCATATGCGCAAGGTGCCACTTTCTGATGATGTTAAGGCAAGCGTCATTGCCCGTGGTACGCCAGGTTTCTCTGGTGCCGATTTAGCCAACTTAGTCAACGAAGCTGCACTGTTTGCGGCGCGCGGTAATCGCCGTGTTGTCGGTATGGAAGAATTCGAGCGTGCAAAAGACAAGATCATGATGGGTGCTGAGCGCCGCTCTATGGTGATGTCTGAAGCCGAGAAAGAAATGACGGCATACCACGAAGCGGGTCACGCGATTGTGGGCTGTTTAGTGCCAGAGCATGACCCTGTGCACAAGGTAACTATTATCCCGCGTGGTCGTGCGTTGGGTGTGACCTTCTTCTTACCTGAGGCCGATGCGATTAGCCAAAGCCGTCGTAAGTTAGAAAGCCAGATTTCGGTTGCCTACGGTGGTCGTTTAGCCGAAGAGCTGATCTACGGCAGCGAAAAAGTGTCTACAGGCGCTTCGCAAGATATTAAATACGCGACGTCGATTGCCCGTAACATGGTGACCCAATGGGGCTTCTCCGATAAACTCGGTCCATTACTCTATGCCGAGGAAGAAGGTGAAGTGTTCTTAGGCCGTAGCATGGGTAAAGCCAAGGCGATGTCCGATGAAACCGCGACGCTTATCGATGCCGAGGTGAAGGCCTTTATCGATAAAAACTACGGTCGTGCCAAGCAAATTCTGCTGGATAACATCGATATTCTGCATTCGATGAAAGACGCGCTGATGAAGTACGAAACCATTGATTCACTGCAAATTGACGATTTGATGAATCGCCGTGAAGTGCGTCAGCCTGCCGATTGGCAAGCGGATGATAATGGTTCAAACGACAAAGGCAGTGACAAAGGCGAGCCTGCGGTTAAAGTCGACGAAGTGGTAAAGACCGCTCCCGTTGAGGCAGAGCTGAAAGATGCCGATGAGTCACCCGTTAAGTAGCGGTTGTTAATTGAAAGAGAACCCCGTTAAGGGGTTTTCTTGTTTTATCTTGCTAGAAAATTGACTGCGCTGTCATTCAATATAAATCAGTCACATGAATAAACCCGCGCAGTAAACGGATGAAACGCGCTAGCAAGCTGTCCCATATGGAGTCAATGCGTGTTTGAATTAATTGCTGGAACCAAACGCTTATCCTTAGCTTCGCCCGTCGTGATGGGCATTCTGAATGTTACTCCCGATTCTTTTTCCGACGGTGGAAAGTTCTCTTCCTTTGAATTAGCTTGTCAACATGCCGATGACATGGTGGCCCAAGGTGCGCTTATCATCGATATCGGTGGCGAGTCGACGAGGCCGGGTGCGGCCGATGTGACGGTTGAGGATGAACTTGCCCGTGTGATCCCTCTGGTGGAATATGTCGCTAAACATCATGATGTGTGGATTTCAGTCGATACCAGTAAACCGGAAGTGATGCGACAAGCGGTGAATGCAGGTGCGCATTTAATTAACGATGTGCGAGCCTTGTTAGAGCCGGGGGCATTAGAGACAGCGGCGCAGCTGAATGTGCCCATCTGTTTAATGCACATGCAGGGCGCGCCGCGCAGTATGCAAACTGCACCCGAATACCAAGACGTTGTTGCCGATGTTACTGAGTTTTTGTGCGAGCGTATTCAAGCCTGTATCGATGCGGGGATCCCGCGGGAGCGATTGTTAATCGACCCGGGCTTTGGCTTTGGTAAAACCTTAGAACATAACTATGAACTGCTCGCGAAGTTAGAGCGTTTTGAGCCGTTTGAGCTGCCGATATTGATAGGTTTATCCCGTAAGAGCATGATAGGAAACCTTCTCGCTAGACCGACCTCCGAGCGTCTAGCGGGGAGCCTTGCTGGTGCCATGATAGCGGCCCAGAAAGGGGCACATATCATTCGTGTCCATGATGTCCCTGAAACTGTCGATATGCTGAAAGTGTTACAAGCGACACAGGCATATCGATAAAGGCTATTTTTGTTAAGTATTTCATTAATATTATGATCCCAACCGAAGGGACACATTGAAGTTTGTGGGGCGATATGAGCGAACGTAAATTTTTTGGAACCGATGGTATTCGTGGCAAGGTAGGTTCAGGCCAGATGACTCCCGAGCTGGCATTAAAGTTGGGTTGGGCGGCTGGACGTGTGTTATCCCGCAGCGGCACGAAAAAAGTGATTATTGGTAAAGATACTCGTATTTCGGGTTATATGTTTGAGTCCGCTTTAGAGGCGGGTCTTTCGGCAGCGGGCCTCAATGTGATGTTAATGGGACCCATGCCAACACCCGCTGTGGCATATCTTACTCGCACTTTCCGTGCAGAAGCGGGTGTGGTGATCAGTGCATCCCACAATCCATACTACGATAATGGCATTAAATTTTTCTCCAATGATGGCAGCAAGCTCGACGATAACTTAGAGCTAGAAATTGAAGCCGAATTGGAAAAGCCCTTAGAGTGTGTTGAGTCGCATTTATTGGGCAAAGTGTCACGTATTGAAGATGCGCGTGGCCGTTATATCGAATATTGCAAGGGTAACTTCCCTGCGGATCAAACCCTAACAGGGTTAAAAATTGTCGTGGACTGTGCTCACGGTGCAACCTATCACATTGCACCTGCGGTATTTCGTGAGTTAGGTGCAGAGGTGATTGCCATTGGTGATAAGCCCAATGGTGTCAACATCAATGACAAAGTGGGCGCCACGTCCATGGCGAAAATTTGTGAAACCGTATTGACCGAAGGCGCCGATTTAGGGATTGCACTCGATGGTGACGGTGACCGGATTATGATGGTCAACAGCCGCGGTGAAGTTATCGATGGTGACCAAATTCTCTATATTCTGGCCTGCGATGCTAAAGCCCGTGGCGTGCTGCGTGGTGGCGTTGTCGGCACGCTAATGTCTAACCTAGGCCTCGATTTAGCCTTACAAGCCTTAGATATTCCTTTTGCCCGCTCTAAAGTGGGTGACCGTTATGTGATGGAGTTACTGAAAGAACTCGATTGGCGCATTGGCGGTGAAAACTCGGGCCACATCCTTAACCTTGACCATGGCACGACGGGAGATGGTATCGTGGCTGGTATCTTGGTATTGGCGGCAATGCGTCGACAAAATGCCACACTAGAGCAACTCACTGCCCCAATGGAGATGCTGCCACAAGTGTTAGTGAATGTGCGTTTTGAGGGGGAACACGACCCATTAAGCTCAGATAAAGTTAAAGCCGCTCAAGCTCAGGTTGAATCAGAACTGGGGGCCCGAGGTCGCGTATTACTACGTAAATCAGGTACTGAACCGTTAATTCGCGTAATGGTTGAAGGTGATGATCACAATACTGTGTTAGCGCACGCCAATTTGATCGCAGATGCGGTAAAATCGGCGAGCTAATCACACCAATCTTTAGTCGAGTGCAGCTGATACCGATTAAAAATGAAGGTGTTAGCTGCATTAATGAGCAAGAATAGGGTTTGGCGTGTAAAAAGTAAGCATTCCAACCTAATATCTGAAAAATTTCGAATTTAGGTATTGTAACTTAACAAGTGGTTCGCTATTATTCACGCCGCTTTCAGAAGGAGACAGTGATGGCCCTAAGACGCCCAATGGTCGCTGGTAACTGGAAAATGAACGGCAGCGCGGCATTAGCGCAAGAGTTGTTCAAGAAATTTGCCTCAAAGCTCCAAAATGATTCAGCTGAAGTGGTTTTATGCCCGCCTTCTATCTATCTAGAAAGCGTAAGGCAACTGCTAGAAGCAAACAAGGAAGCGTTAGACGGTTCACTTGTTAGGATGGGCGCTCAGAATTTAAGTCAGCATGACTTTGGCGCCTATACCGGTGAAGTGTCGGGCCAGATGTTAAAGATTGCGGATGTCGCTATGTGATTATCGGTCACTCAGAGCGTCGCCGTATGTACGGCGAAACCAGCGATATCGTGGCGGAGAAATTTGCCGCTGCACAGAAGCATGGTTTGACCCCTATATTATGTGTAGGTGAGTCTGGCCCAGCTCGAGAAGCAAGACGCACCTTTGAGGTGATTACGGAAGAGTTGGATATAGTGATCGAGAAGAATGGCACCATGGCTTTTGATAATGCAATTATCGCCTATGAGCCGTTATGGGCTGTAGGGACAGGTAAGAGCGCTACGCCAGAGCAGGCGCAAGAAGTACATGCGTTTATTCGCAAGCGTCTCTCTGAAGTGTCTCCGTTTATCGGAGAGAATATCAGGATTTTGTACGGTGGTAGCGTAACGCCGAGTAATGCAGCAGATCTATTTGCGCAGCCTGATGTAGATGGTGGACTGATAGGCGGTGCTAGCTTAAACTCTACCGAGTTTTTAAGTTTATGTTCGATAGCGATGAGCGCATAATATGTACGAAGTTCTAATGGTTATTTACTTGTTGGTTGCGTTAGGTTTAATTGGCCTGATCTTAATCCAGCAAGGGAAAGGTGCTGACATGGGAGCCTCTTTTGGCGCCGGTGCATCAGGTACCTTATTCGGTTCAAGCGGTTCAGGTAACTTCCTGACACGTACAACGGCGATTCTGGCCATTGCGTTTTTCACGTTAAGTCTGCTGATTGGCAACTTAAGTGCAAACCACGCAAAAAATGAAGATGCATGGAAAAATTTAGGTTCTGATGAACAGGTGACTCAACCAGTTGATCAAGCAACCGAAAAGTCAGAAACGAAAATTCCTGACTAGTAAAAGGTGCCGCCGAGGTGGTGAAATTGGTAGACGCGCAGCCTTGAGGTGGCTGTGTCCTAACGGACGTGCGGGTTCAAGTCCCGCTCTCGGCACCATAATATAGCTAAGTGAGACGAAGTAAGCGCTGACTTAGTTATTGCAAGCAAAGACGATAGTCAATATACTTGCACACAGTTGACGCGGGATGGAGCAGTTTGGTAGCTCGTCGGGCTCATAACCCGAAGGTCGTCGGTTCAAATCCGGCCCCCGCAACCAGCTCCTAGTAATGAATGTTGTATAATTCATTATGGTTTACAGGTTCTTGAAGCTAATAACCTCGTCATTACGGGGTTTTTTGTTGTCTGGGACTTTTAAATTTGTCGTATCCTTTACGGCGTTTTACTAGGGCTATTAAGCCCTTTTTTGTTTTTCGGGGTCAATTTTGGCAACATTAGAATCCAGACTGGTAGACATGCTCACAGTGCCTGTGGAAGCACTCGGCTTCCAACTTTGGGGCATTGAATATGTGCAAGCGGGTAAACATTCAATCCTGCGTGTGTTCATTGATGGTGAGAATGGTATCAATATTGAAGATTGTGCCAACGTAAGTCGCCAAGTCAGTGCTGTGCTCGATGTTGAAGACCCAATTTCTACTGAATATACCTTAGAGGTTTCTTCGCCAGGCGTAGATAGACCCTTATTTACTGCTGAGCAATATGCGGCCTATGTCGGCGAGGATGTCAAGCTTCAACTGACTATGCCTGTCGCGGGCAGTCGTAATTTAAAAGGCGCCATTACACAGGTTGACGGCCAAATGTTGTCGCTAAATGTGAATGGTAAAGAGCTGGTTGTCGCCTTGGATAATATCCGTAAAGGCAACATCATCGCTAAGTTTTGATGGTTTCAAGGTGAACGAGGCAAGACGAAATGAATAAAGAGATTCTGCTAGTCGCTGAGGCGGTTTCAAATGAAAAGGCCGTTCCACGCGAGAAAATTTTTGAAGCGCTAGAAACAGCGCTGGCAACTGCAACCAAGAAAAATACGAAGGTGATATCGACGTTCGTGTTGCTATCGACCGTAAAACTGGCGCCTATGAAACGTTCCGCCGCTGGATGGTGATCGACGATAACGGTGTTGCGTTAGAAAACCCATACCGCGAAATCACCTTGGAAGCTGCGCGTTACGAAAACCCAGAAATCCAACCTGGCGATTTTATTGAAGACGAGATCGAATCTGTCGCCTTCGACCGTATTACGACGCAAACCGCTAAGCAAGTGATCGTACAAAAAGTACGTGAAGCTGAGCGTGCGCAAGTCGTTGAACAGTTCCAAGATAAAGAAGGCGAACTGATCACTGGTGTGGTGAAAAAAGCGACCCGTGAAAGTGTTGTTGTTGACTTAGGTAACAACGCTGACGGCGTATTATTCCGTGAAGATTTAATTTCACGCGAATCTTTCCGTCCTGGCGACCGTGTCCGTGCACTGCTGTATTCAGTACGTCCAGAGGCACGTGGCGCGCAGTTGTTCTTAACTCGCACTAAGCCAGACATGCTGATTGAGCTGTTCCGCGTAGAAGTACCTGAGATCGCCGATGAGATGATCGAAGTCATGGGCGCTGCTCGTGACCCTGGTTCTCGCGCTAAGATCGCGGTGAAATCAAACGACCGTCGCATCGATCCTATCGGTGCCTGTGTGGGTATGCGCGGCGCGCGTGTTCAAGCGGTTTCAAATGAATTAGGCGGCGAGCGTGTTGATATCGTGTTGTGGGACGACAACCCAGCGCAATTTGTGATCAATGCGATGGCGCCCGCCGATGTGGCCTCTATCATAGTTGACGAAGATAACCATTCAATGGATATCGCGGTAGAAGCCGAAAGTCTGGCGCAAGCCATTGGCCGTAACGGTCAAAACGTACGTTTAGCCACTCAGCTGACTGGCTGGGAGCTGAACGTGATGACAGTGGAAGACATGAACAAGAAGCACCAAGCCGAGAGCGCTAAGGTGAAGAGCTTATTCATAAACGCACTGGATGTCGATGAAGATTTTGCTCAAGTATTGGCTGATGAAGGTTTTACTTCTCTCGAAGAAGTGGCTTACGTGCCTGTATCTGAATTATTAGCAATTGATGGCTTCGATGAAGATATCGTTGAAGCATTACGTGAGCGTGCAAAAGCGGCGATCTCTACTCGAGCTCTCGCCACTGAAGAAGCACTAGATGGTGTGGAGCCAAGTGAAGAGTTATTAGCACTTGAAGGTGTTGAAAGACACTTAGCCTATGTTTTAGCAAGCAAAGGTATCGTGACTCTAGAAGACTTGGCTGAACAAGGCATTGATGATTTGATCGAGATTGAAGAATTAACAGAAGAAAAGGCTGGTGAGCTCATCATGGCAGCCCGCAATATCTGTTGGTTTGGCGAAGAAGCTTAAGTCGATCAACAGAGGGGATTTAACTGATGGCAGATACTACCGTAGAGAAATTGGCCACGGAAGTGGGTAAAAGTGTTGAACGTCTGATTGAGCAATTCTCTCAGGCCGGAATTAAGAAAGGCCAAACTGATAACGTTTCTGAAGCTGAGAAGCAACAGTTACTGGATTATCTGAAGAAGCAGCATGGCGGCGAAAGCGCACCGACCAAAATGACACTGCAACGTAAAACCGTATCGACCCTGAGTGTGGCCGGTAATGGTGGTCAATCTAAAGACGTTAAAGTAGAAGTACGTAAAACCCGTACTTTCGTTAAGCGTGACGTGAGCGAAGCGGTTCTGAAAGCTGAAGAAGAAGCCAAAGCGAAGGCAGAAGCCGAAGCTCAGGCAAAAGCTGAAGCAGAAGCCAAGGCCAAAGCGGAAGCCGAAGCTAAGGCTAAAGCAGACGCCGAAGCAAAAGCAGAGGCTAAGGCGAAAGCAGATGCTGAAGCAAAAGCTAAAGCCAAAGCGACGACTGATGCGAAAACCACAAAAGACACTTCGCCAGAAGCGGAAGCGGCACGTGTTGAAGCTGAGCGTTTAAAAGCGGTTCAAGCGGAAGCGACAAAGCGTAAGCAAGACGAAGAAGCGGCGAAAGCGGCTGAAAAAGCGCGTCTGTTAGCGGAAGAAAACTCTAAGCGTTGGGACGAAGAAGAGCGTCAACGTAAAGAGGCTGAGCGTTTTAGCGATCACCATATCACGACCTCTAAAGTGGCCCGCGCCGCTGAAGACTCATCGGATATGGATGAAGAAAAACGTGGTCGTCGTGCACGTAACAAAAATACCGCCAAGTCCAAACGTGGTGGTAAAGATGCTCGCGATGGTCGCGAAAAACACATGCGTAACCGCAGCACCGCACCAGAATCAATGGCACACGGCTTTAACAAGCCAGTGGCTGCTGTTAACCGTGATGTACGTATCGGTGAAACTGTTACTGTGGCAGAACTTGCTCACTTAATGGCTATTAAAGCGACTGAAATCATCAAGCAAATGATGAAGATGGGTTCAATGGTGACGATCAACCAAGTGTTAGATCAAGAAACCGCCCAATTAGTTGCCGAAGAAATGGGCCACAAAGTGGTACTGATCCGTGAAAACGAATTAGAGCAACAAGTACTGTCTGAGCGTGATGAAGAAGGCGTTGTGAAGCTTGAGCCTCGTGCTCCTGTTGTGACCATCATGGGTCACGTTGACCACGGTAAAACGTCTCTGCTCGACTATATCCGCCGCGCGAAAGTGGCAGCGGGTGAGGCCGGTGGTATTACTCAACATATCGGTGCATACCATGTTGAGACCGATAATGGCATGATCACCTTCTTAGATACCCCTGGTCACGCCGCGTTTACCGCAATGCGTGCCCGTGGTGCTAAAGCGACTGACATCGTTGTCCTGGTTGTTGCTGCCGATGACGGCGTAATGCCACAAACCATCGAAGCGATTCAACACGCTAAAGCCGGTAACGTGCCATTGATTGTTGCCGTCAACAAGATGGACAAACCAGAAGCCGATATCGATCGCGTGAAGAGCGAATTAGCGCAACACGGCGTTATGTCTGAAGATTGGGGCGGTGACAACATGTTCGCCTTCGTATCTGCTAAGACTGGTGCTGGCGTTGACGACCTACTCGAAGGCATTCTGCTGCAAGCTGAAGTATTAGAGCTTAAAGCAGTACGTGACGGTATGGCGGCCGGTGTGGTTATCGAATCACAACTGGACAAAGGTCGCGGCCCTGTGGCAACGATTCTGGTTCAAGAAGGTACACTGCGCCAAGGCGATATCGTTCTTTGTGGTTTAGAGTACGGTAAAGTCCGTGCGATGAAAGATGAGAACGGTCGTTCAATCACCGAAGCAGGTCCATCGATTCCGGTCGAGATCTTAGGTCTTTCTGGTGTGCCATCAGCTGGTGACGAAGCAACGGTTGTTCGTGACGAGCGTAAGGCGCGTGAAGTGGCGCTATACCGTCAAGGTAAGTTCCGCGACGTGAAATTAGCACGTCAGCAGAAGTCTAAACTAGAGAATATGTTCGCTAACATGACTGAAGGCGAAGTGAAGGAACTGAACATCGTTCTGAAGGCAGACGTTCAAGGTTCACTCGAAGCGATTACCGACTCCTTAATGGGTCTGTCTACTGACGAAGTGAAAGTGAACATCATCGCTCGCGGTGTGGGTGCTCTGACCGAAACCGACGCGACTTTAGCTGCGGCATCTAACGCTATTATGGTGGGCTTCAACGTTCGTGCCGATGCACAGGCGCGTAAGACCATCGAGAGCGAGAGTGTTGACCTACGTTACTACAGCGTTATCTATCATCTGATTGATGAAGTTAAAGCGGCCATGACGGGCATGTTGTCTCCTGAGTTCAAGCAAGAGATCATTGGTCTTGCCGAAGTACGTGATGTGTTCAAGTCTCCAAAACTGGGTGCTATCGCCGGTTGTATGGTCACCGAAGGTACCATCAAGCGTAGCGCGCCTATCCGCGTGCTGCGTGATAACGTGGTGATCTTCGAAGGTGAGCTGGAATCACTGCGTCGCTTTAAAGACGACGTTAGCGAAGTTCGCAACGGCATGGAGTGTGGTATCGGTGTTAAGAACTACAACGATGTCCGCGTGGGTGACCAAATCGAAGTATTCGAAACCGTCGAAGTGGCACGTACACTGTAACGATAAAGAGGGCGGCATTAGCCGCCCTTTCAATTTAATACATTAGCTATGGTAACTCTATTATGGCAAAAGAATTCAGTCGTACACGTCGCATAGCCCAGCAGTTGCAGCAAGAGCTGGCTGTTGTGTTACAACGCGACATGAAAGATCCCCGTATTGGTTTTGTAACCGTTAATGATGTCGATGTGTCCCGCGATTTAAGTTACGCCAAGGTGTTTGTGACTTTCTTCGAAGAAGACAAAGAGCTGGTGCAAGAAAAGCTCAATGCCTTGATTACAGCTGCGCCTTATATCCGTACTTTAGTTGCGGGCCGCATGAAGCTGAGAGTCATGCCTGAAATCCGTTTCGTGTATGACAGTTCATTGGTTGAAGGTATGCGTATGTCTAACCTCGTCAGCCAAGTGATCAACAGCGATAAAGCCAAGCAGCAACAGTTTGGTAGCGCCGACGACGTGACTGAGAATGATATCGACGAAGCCGATGACACCGAAGGTAAAGCGTAATGGCGAGACGTTCGAAGGGCCGCTTTATCGACGGTATTGTATTGTTGGACAAAGCCACAGGCATGAGTTCCAACTTTGCATTACAACGGGTAAAGCGCTTTTTTAATGCCAATAAAGCGGGGCACACGGGGGCGCTCGATCCCTTGGCAACGGGTATGCTACCTGTGTGTTTAGGCGAAGCGACTAAGTTTTCGCAGCATTTGCTGGATTCGGATAAGCGTTATCTGGTTACCGCAAAACTGGGACAACGCACAGATACTAGCGACTCCGACGGTGAAGTGGTGCAGACTCGCCCGCTCGAATTCACTGAGGCGCAGTTAATGTCTGCCTTAGAGCATTTTCGTGGCGATACCCAGCAAGTACCCTCCATGTATTCGGCGCTGAAATACCAAGGCCAGCCTTTGTATAAGTATGCCCGCGAGGGGATTGAAGTGCCGCGCGAGGCGCGTCCAATCACTGTCTTTGAACTGAACTTCATCGGTCTAGAAGGCGATGAGCTGACCTTAGACATTCATTGCTCTAAGGGCACTTATATTCGCACTATCATCGATGATTTAGGTGAGATGCTCGGTTGTGGCGCCCATGTTATTATGCTGCGTCGTACTCAAGTCGCGCATTATCCCTACGACAAAATGGTCACCTTGGAGCAACTCGAAGCCCTAGTTGCGAAGGCGCAGGAAGAGCAGCTTGACCCTAGCAGCTTGCTGGACTCGTTGCTGCTGCCTATGGATACGGCGGTTGCTGACTTTCCCGAGGTTAATGTGCCTGATGCGAGCGCTGCTTACTTAATGCAAGGTCAGGCGGTACGAGTCTCTGGACTCGTTGCAGATACATTGGTGCGCATTACATTGGGCACTGAACGTCGTTTCGTCGGAATTGGCGAGATGAATGAAGATGGCTTACTGGCACCTAAGCGCTTAGTCGTCCTTCACGACCAAGCTAAAGCATCTTAATTGATTATCTTGGGTTATTAATCCATCGCATTTATTGCGCGCGCCAAGGATTATGGGTAGAATAGCGCGCCCTCTGGCTGAGTTAGTGATCGGCTAGAGATTCACATTTTATATTTGGAGAGACACATGTCACTAAGTACTGAAGCGAAAGCAAAGATCCTGGCTGAATTTGGCCGTGGCGCAAACGACACTGGTTCAACTGAAGTTCAAGTTGCGCTGTTAACTGCTCAAATCAACCATTTGCAAGATCACTTCAAAGAGCACATCCACGATCACCACTCACGTCGTGGTCTGTTACGCATGGTTAGCGCTCGTCGTAAGTTATTAGCTTACCTGAAGCGTACTGAAGCAGCGCGTTACAATGAGCTGATCCAAAAGTTAGGTTTACGTCGTTAATCACGCGTTTACTGACATAAAAAAGGAGGCTAAGCCTCCTTTTTTATTGTCTTAAATTCACTCTTTTACACTCTCTCTTCGGCGGTTAGGCGCCACGAAATCCATCAATATTGCTAATGGTTGCGGTTTGGTTGGCGATATACAGCGCCTCAAACTCTGCCTGTGGCAACGGCTGGCTAAAGTAGAAGCCTTGGCCAATTTGACATTGGTTACGCTTGAGCCAATCGAGTTGCTGCTCGTTTTCGATGCCTTCGGCAACGATAGTCAGATTTAATTGTTTACCTAACATCAAAATGGTCGAGGCAATCGCGCTGTCCCCTGGTAAGTCGGACACGAAGCAACGGTCGATTTTCATGGTCGTAATCGGCAAATGCCGCAGGTAAGACAGGGAAGAGTAGCCGGTGCCAAAGTCATCGACGGCGATACCAAATCCGGCCGACTTGAGCTGTTCTAACTTGTTGATCGCAAGCTCAATGTCATTCATCAACGATGTTTCGGTGATTTCAATTTCGAGCAATTCCGGTTGAATTTGGTAACGCAGCGCCATTTGCTTAATGTCCGACACTAAGCTGGCATCGGCAAACTGTTGTGACGCGACATTAATGGCAATCGGTATTGCATAGTTATATTTTTTCTGCCAGTCGCGCAGCACGCGGCAGCTCTGCTCGATAACCCAACGTCCAATCGGAATAATAATGCCGGTTTCTTCCGCCACCGGAATAAAGGAGATGGGGCTGATTAAACGACCATCTTTTTGCCAACGGATCAGAGCTTCACAAGCGGTGATCTTGCCAGTTTGTAAATCCAACTTAGGTTGAAAGTAGAGCAAAAATTCATTGTTTTTCAAGGCGTCATGCAGTGATGCTTCGGTACGGAGTCGCACCGCCGCGCGCTCGGTCATCTGTTGTTTGAAGAAGGCCCATTGATTCGATCCTGCGGCCTTAGCGCTGTACATGGCGATATCGGCATGGCGGATAAGATCTTCGGCGCTGTTGCCATCTTCTGGATAGATGGAAATCCCAATCGATGCCGCTGGGTGAATCGCATGTTCATTCAGCTGAATCGGCACATTGAGCTGCACTAACAGTTTATCGACAAAGTCGGCGGCTTGGTCGGGGAGTGAACTGAGTCGGCAAGAATCACAAATTCATCGCCGCCTAGGCGTGATACTGACCCTTTATCGCCCACCACGCGTTCCAAAATACGGGCGATGCGGGCGAGGAATTGATCGCCAAGGGCGTGTCCGAGGGAATCATTGATATTTTTGAAACGGTCTAAGTCGATAAACATCAAAGCAAAACTGCTTTTATGAACCCGTGAGCGCTGGATAGTCACGGCAATGGTTTCGAGTAATAGGGTTCGATTGGGAAGGCCTGTTAATGGGTCTCGGGTGGCCATTTTACGCAGTTTGGATTGGGTTTGACTGAATTGAATAAGGATCTGGTTAAACTTCGATGTCACTAGGCCTAATTCATCATCCTTATGGGCGCTGGACATGGGCAGCAGGTTTTCATCGGGCGAATCGGGGAAATCTTATCAATAGCTTCGCTGATCCTGGCTATTGGCTGTGTCAAGAAGCGGTGGAATACGACGGACAGCACTAAGGTGAGTAACAGCGCGCGGGCTAAGGTGGCAAAAAAGCTGAAGCGTAACTGGCTAAAGAGGGTGTTGGTCAGTTCCTGCGTGTCATAAAAAATGGTTAGCGTGCCGATAAGCTGCTGTTTTTGTGTGCCTTCAAAGTAAAAGGGCCGATACAAGGGCCGTGAAATTTCTTTTAAGTCATCGAAGAGTTTATTGCTGAGGCTGATAAAAGTTTGTGAGTTGTTTTTCTTATTATTGCTCACGGAAACAAACATCGAGCCGTCATCGAGTTCAATCACCGCAGAGCCCACATGCTCTACTTTAATCGCCCCCTCTAGGGTTTGTCTTGCCAAATTATCATCTAAAGCCCAGACGGCGTTGGCGGCGGGTTGTTCTACAGAATCGAGTAATTCTTGTTGAGTGGTAGTGAGTTGCTGCTTGGTGGAGACGACGACGAGGGCGATTTCAACAATGAAGATGGCGATAGCGAAAAAAAGCGCTGTAAAAACGACGAGATTTGTTTGTTTCCAAGTTAGGGATTTAAAGCGACCCGTCATTCAACACATCCTTTATTATTGTTTTCGCTATGGGGATCTTGCGACATTAAGTTACAGCATAACTCTTTGTTCGTTTACCCACTTTAGTGAAAAGATAGACCTTTGTCATCATTATCTGCTCTTTATCTATTGTGGATAATTGCAGTATACTTACGCGCGTAATTCAAGGTCATTAATTAAGGAATGGGTCACGTGAATCCAATTGTAAAGAGTTTTGAGTATGGTCAACATACAGTCACCCTGGAAACAGGTGTTATTGCACGTCAAGCAGACGCTGCCGTTTTAGCTAGCATGGGTGACACGACAGTGTTAGTCACTGTTGTTGGTAAAAAAGAAGCTGAAGCAGGCCGTGACTTCTTTCCTCTGACTGTAAACTATCAAGAAAAGACCTACGCAGCAGGTAAAATTCCTGGTGGTTTCTTTAAGCGTGAAGGTCGTCCTTCAGAAGATGAGACATTAATCGCTCGCCTGATCGACCGTCCAATTCGTCCTCTTTTCCCTAATGGCTTCACAAACGAAGTTCAAGTGATCATTACTGTTGTATCTGTCGATCCACAAATCGAGCCGGATATTATTTCAATGATCGGTACTTCGGCTGCGCTTGCTATTTCGGGTATCCCATTCAGCGGCCCATTAGGTGCAGCGCGCGTGGGTTACATCAATGGCGAATACGTGCTGAACCCAACAGTGACTCAGTTAGCAAACAGCCAACTGAACCTGGTTGTTGCTGGTACTGAGGGCGCGGTATTGATGGTTGAGTCTGAAGCTCAAGCATTACCAGAAGAAGTGATGTTAGGCTCAGTGGTTTATGGCCATGACCAACAACAAGTGGTTATCAAAGCGATTGCTGAATTCAAAGCAGAAGCGGGTAAACCAGCTTGGAATTGGACTGCACCAGTTGCCAATGAAGCCTTAGTTGCTCAAGTTAAAGAATTAGCTGAAGACGGTTTAGCACAAGCGTATCAAATTCAAGTTAAACAAGATCGTTATGCTCAAGTTGCTGTGGTTAAAGCTGCTGCTAAAGAAGCGCTGTTGGCTGCAAACCCAGAAGTAGATTTACGTGAAGTTGACGGTCTGCTCGGTAGCTTAGAGAAGAAAGTGGTTCGTGGTCGCATCATCCGTGGTGAGCCGCGCATCGACGGTCGTGAGCCAGACATGGTTCGTGCTCTCAGCGTATTAGCAGGCGTATTACCACGTACTCACGGTAGTGCACTGTTCACCCGTGGTGAAACTCAGGCACTGGTCACTTGTACTCTAGGTACTGAGCGTGACGCACAGAAGATCGATAGCATCATGGGCGAGCGTACTAACCGCTTCATGCTGCACTACAACTTCCCACCATACTCTGTTGGTGAAACCGGTATGGTTGGTTCGCCTAAGCGTCGTGAAATTGGTCACGGTAAGCTAGCATGGCGCGGTATCAATGCCGTTATGCCAACGGCTGAAGAGTTCCCATACAGCGTACGTGTAGTGTCTGAAATCACAGAATCTAACGGTTCAAGCTCTATGGCTTCTGTATGTGGTACTTCTCTGGCACTGATGGACGCTGGTGTACCGATCAAGACTTCGGTTGCCGGTATTGCTATGGGTCTTGTGAAGGAAGGCGACAACTTTGTCGTTCTGTCTGACATCTTGGGTGATGAAGATCACTTAGGTGACATGGACTTTAAAGTAGCCGGTACTCGTGACGGTATCACTGCACTGCAGATGGATATCAAGATCGAAGGTATCACCAAAGAAATCATGGAAATCGCACTGCAACAAGCCTATGGCGCTCGTGTACATATCTTGAACGTGATGGACCAAGCTATTGGTTCACACCGTGATGATATCTCTGATCACGCTCCACGTATCACAACCATCAAGATTAACCCAGAGAAGATTCGTGATGTTATTGGTAAAGGTGGCGCAGTGATTCGCGCGCTAACCGAAGAGACTGGCACTACCATCGAGCTGGAAGATGACGGTACTGTGAAGATTGCTTCGTCAAACGGCGAAGCGACTAAAGAAGCTATCCGTCGTATCGAAGAAATCACTGCAGAAGTTGAAGTGGGTCGTATCTATAACGGTAAAGTTATCCGTATCGTAGACTTCGGTGCCTTCGTTAACATTCTGCCAGGCAAAGATGGTTTAGTGCACATTTCGCAAATCAGCGATGAGCGTGTTGCTAACGTCTCTGACCACCTTGAACTGAACCAAGAAGTTACCGTTAAAGTAATGGAAGTGGATCGTCAAGGTCGTGTAAGACTGTCAATCAAAGAAGCACAGACTAAAGAAGCCGCTGCTGAATAATCGTCTTAACTGACATTATCGGCGTCAGTTTCGAGATGACGTGACTAAAAGGAGATCAATTGATCTCCTTTTTGTTTGTTTAGGTTTAATAAAATTGCGTTTAATGCTATTCCTCAATAGCAGTCCTGAAGTGGGATTGCTATCATGAACATTCTTCTGCGTGGGTTGGGAATCTAAAAAGGTAGAAATGGATGAGTCTTAAAATTAGAACCGCTGTTGTTGCTGTGCTGGCGGGTGCCAGCTTGATGTTGGCTGGATGTGCGACCACTAAGTCTCCCTTAGACAACCAAAATGACGTTGAAGGCAAGTTAGTCATCGCCCCTGTGATGCCAGACTATAAAGTTGAAGTCACCCTTGCCAAGCTGAATGAAATATTATCGGCGGTTGAGCTAACCAACGAGCAGCGCGCACGTTTTCATTATGATCGTGGCGTGATTTACGATAGCGTCGGTTTACGCTTAATGGCGCGCATCGATTTTATGCAGGCCTTAAAACTGCAACCCGATTTAGCCGATGCCTATAATTTCCTTGGTATTTATTACACCCAAGAGGGTGAATACGATAGTGCCTATGAGGCGTTTGATGGGGTATTAGAGCTGTCGCCAAACTATGATTATGCCTACTTGAATCGCGGCATTGCGCTTTATTATGGCGATCGGAACGATCTCGCCTTAAAAGATATGCAGGCGTTTTACGCTGGCGACAATAAAGACGGTTACCGCGCCCTGTGGCTATATCTCATCCAGTCAAAGGATAACGCTGAGGAAGCCAAACGCCAGTTACAGGAACACCGTAAGGGACTGGAAGCCGATGCTTGGTCAACCGTAATTGTTGATTATTACCTCGGCGTTAAGAGCCGCGAGCAGGTTTTTGCCGACGCCAAGTTAGGCCTGACCCATCCCAAAGAATATGCTGAGCGTTTGTGTGAAGCGTATTTCTACCTCGCGAAAATCGAAATCGCCAAGAATCAATACCAAGAGGCGGCGAATTATTTCCGCCTTGCCCTCGCGACCAATATCTATGACTTTGTTGAGCACAGATACGCGCGAATTGAGCTGGCCAAAGTTAAAGGTTTGCTCGAAGGCACAAAATAAGCCATATCGCCCGAGGCACATCTCGGGCTTTACCTAAGCCAAGTACGCACTGAGGCGCTATAATTTGCGCCTTTTTTAGCGATACGAGTGCATAGGTTAAATGTCAGACAATAAAGTAGAGGTCGATAAACGTCGCACCTTCGCGATTATATCGCACCCCGACGCGGGTAAAACCACCATTACCGAAAAAGTGCTGTTATTCGGAAACGCGCTGCAGAAAGCGGGTACCGTTAAGGGCAAAAAATCGGGTCAGCATGCTAAGTCTGACTGGATGGAAATGGAAAAAGACCGTGGTATTTCGATTACTACGTCTGTGATGCAGTTCCCCTATGGTGGCGCGCTCGTTAACCTACTCGACACTCCCGGCCACGAAGACTTCTCGGAAGATACGTACCGCACCTTGACGGCGGTTGACTCTTGCTTGATGGTTATCGACTCGGCAAAAGGCGTAGAGGATCGTACCATCAAATTGATGGAAGTAACGCGTCTGCGCGATACGCCTATCGTGACCTTTATGAATAAACTCGACCGTGATATTCGCGATCCCATCGAACTGATGGATGAGGTTGAAGATGTCCTCAATATCGCCTGTGCACCTATCACTTGGCCTATTGGTAGCGGTAAAGAGTTTAAAGGTGTTTACCATATTCTGCGTGACGAAGTGGTACTGTACCAGAGCGGTATGGGACACACGATTCAAGAGCGCCGTGTGATTGAAGGCATCGATAACCCTGAGCTGGATAAAGCGATTGGTAGTTATGCTGACGATTTACGTGATGAAATGGAGTTGGTTCGCGGTGCATCGAATGAATTTGATCACCAAGCCTTCTTAAAGGGTGAGCTTACGCCAGTCTTCTTCGGTACCGCTTTGGGTAACTTCGGTGTTGACCATATCCTCGATGGTATTGTTGAGTGGGCACCAAAGCCGTTGCCCCGTGAAAGCGATGCGCGGATGATCATGCCTGACGAAGAAAAATTCACCGGCTTTGTGTTTAAAATCCAAGCTAACATGGATCCTAAACACCGTGACCGCGTTGCCTTTATGCGCGTTTGCTCGGGTCGCTATGAGCAAGGCATGAAGATGCACCATGTGCGCATAGGCAAAGATGTTAACGTCAGCGATGCCTTGACCTTTATGGCGGGTGACCGTGAACGTGCTGAAGTGGCGTATCCTGGTGATATTATTGGTTTACATAACCACGGGACCATTCGTATCGGTGATACTTTCACCCAAGGTGAAAAGTTCCGTTTTACTGGTGTACCTAACTTCGCACCAGAAATGTTCCGACGTATTCGTCTGCGCGATCCGCTCAAGCAAAAACAATTGCTTAAGGGCCTAGTTCAGTTGTCTGAAGAAGGTGCCGTGCAGGTGTTTCGTCCATTAGACACCAACGATCTAATCGTCGGCGCCGTGGGTGTACTGCAGTTTGAAGTGGTTGTCGGCCGCTTAAAGAGCGAGTACAACGTTGAAGCGATTTACGAAGGTATTAGCGTTTCAACGGCACGCTGGGTTTATTGTAAAGATGAGCGTAAGCTAGAAGAGTTTCGCCGTAAGTGTAGCCAAAACTTGGCACTCGATGGTGGTGATAACTTAACTTACATTGCGCCAACTATGGTTAACTTAAACCTTTCGATGGAAAGATACCCTGACATCGAGTTCGCTAAGACGCGCGAACACTAGCAGGGCAAGTTCTCTCGTTAAAGAAGGCGGTAAATCACCGCCTTTTTTGTCTCTAAAATTTGTGGGAGCGACCTATGATTCATTGGATCACTCAGGCCTGGCGGGCTTATATTCGTTGGTGTGACAAGATGGGGCTGACGCCAGAGAATCGCCGTTGTTGTATGCCGCGATTGGAGGACCCGCCATTAGCCCGCAATAAGCCGCATTGCCAAGAAAAGGCGCCTGCATCTCAAGGAGAAACAAAATCGGAGTAACAGATAGATGATGCTAGATACCCACGCACACCTCGATTTCGCAGAGTTTGACAGTGACCGCGAACAGGTCGTGCAGCGTATGAGGCAAGCGGGCATCGACAATCTGATCATCCCGGGGTTTCCCCGCTGCATTGGGGAAAACAATTGGCGATTGCTGAGCAATATCAGTGCTATTTTGCCTTAGGCATCCATCCTTGGTTTTGCCCCGAAGATGTTGATAAGGCTATTTCTGCATTAACATTTCAGGTTTCTCAGTTACGAGAATGTCCCCGTTTTGTTGCTATTGGTGAATGCGGTTTAGACAAACTTTATGTTGATAATTGGAGTCAGCAGTTAGCCTTTTTCGATGCGCAGCTAACACTCGCCCATGAACTTAACTTGCCGGTTATCGTCCATGCAGTGAAAGCTCACCAAGAGGTATTATCCCATTTAAAGCGCCACAAACTCCGAAAAGGTGGCGTAATACACGCCTTTTCTGGCAGTCCAGATATCGCTGCTGAATATATTAAGTTGGGTTTTAAGCTAGGTATTGGGGGCTTAGTGATGAATCCCAATGCGAAAAAACTGCTCAAAACCGTCAGCGAATTGCCCCTAGACAGCTTCCTACTTGAGACTGATTCTCCTGCCATGACCCCGCCAAATGTTACAGAAAAACGGAATCAACCCGCTAACGCTGTACTTTTTATAGACAAAATTGCAACTTTGCAAAAAAATCTAGTGTTCTAATATCAGAACACTTGGTGTCGAATGCAATGCAACTGTTTGACCTTTAGTTGTTTTTGGTTAAACAGGTGTAGGTCGCAATAGCATTTTGCTCTAAGCGGTTGAAATAAAACTTCAAAATTTTGATCAAAACGACGATTTTCGACTTTCTCTCGGGTATAATCTGACTCGGAAATAGGTTGGTTAACAACATAATTAAAAAGTATTAACAATAGGGTGATGGTTAATGGATATTTTAATGAGTTTAGTAGGGGTGGTCGTCCTACTTGCGATAGGTTTCCTCCTATCGAATAACAAAAAAGCAATTAACTTGCGTACTGTGGGTGGTGCATTAGCCATCCAGGCCGCCTTCGGTGGTTTTGTACTGTACGTTCCTGTCGGTAAAGATATCCTGAAAAGTGTATCTGACGCGGTTTCTAGCGTGATCAGTTATGCTCAAAACGGTATCAACTTCCTGTTCGGCGATTTAGCTAACTTCAAAGTTGGCTTTATCTTCGCGGTAAACGTGTTACCTGTTATCGTTTTCTTCTCTTCTCTAATCGCTGTGCTTTACTACTTAGGCATCATGCAGTGGATCATCCGTATCATCGGTGGTGGTCTACAAAAAGCCTTGGGTACCAGCCGCACAGAGTCTATGTCAGCAACTGCTAACATCTTCGTTGGTCAAACAGAAGCGCCGTTAGTGGTTCGTCCGTTCATTCCGACTATGACTCAGTCTGAACTGTTTGCGATCATGGTGGGTGGTCTAGCGTCTATCGCTGGTTCAGTTCTTGCTGGTTACGCGCAGATGGGTGTACCAATTGAATACCTAGTAGCGGCGTCATTCATGGCTGCTCCAGGTGGTCTATTGATGGCTAAGCTGATGCATCCTGAAACAGAAGCTGCTAAAAACGAAATGGATGAGCTGCCAGAAGATCCTGACAAGCCAGCTAACGTGCTAGACGCTGCGGCAGCAGGTGCTTCATCTGGTATGCACTTAGCGCTAAACGTTGGTGCAATGTTGATCGCTTTCGTAGGCTTAATCGCTATGATCAACGGTATCATCGGTGGTGTAGGTGGTTGGTTCGGTGTTGAAGGTTTAACGCTAGAACTAATCCTAGGTTACATCTTCATGCCTCTGGCATTCTTAATCGGTGTGCCTTGGAACGAAGCCCTTGTTGCCGGTTCTTTCATTGGTCAGAAGATTGTTGTTAACGAATTCGTGGCTTACCTAAACTTTGCTCCATACCTAAAAGACATCGCTGATGGTGGTATGGTTGTCGCTGAAACTGGCTTAGCAATGACTGACAGAACTAAAGCGATTATTTCGTTTGCACTGTGTGGTTTCGCTAACTTGTCTTCTATTGCGATTCTGCTAGGTGGTTTAGGTGCTATGGCTCCTAACCGTCGTCACGATTTAGCTAAGTTAGGTATCCGTGCAGTTATCGCCGGTTCTTTAGCTAACTTAATGAGTGCAACAATTGCAGGTCTGTTCTTAGCTATCTAAGCATAGATGTGTAGGGGAGACGCTCCCCACTAACTGGGTCCTGACCATGCAGGGCGGGACCTAAGTTAATTCAACCATTTTCCAGTAGTGATTCCTGTAGTGAATAGTATCTCCGATTGTATAGGCCAGATTACAACTAGACGTTAGCTGTGATGCTGTCTTAACAGTCGTGACGTACGGTTAAGTTAATTAGTCGTAAACAACAAGTCGCGACTTTGTTCACAATTAAGAATTTTGTGTTCGTGATTTTACGCCAGATTATTGAGATTTTTTTAATCGAGGTAGAATGCGAGCGCCACAAAAAGAACGCTACCCTTGACGGTAGCAAACAAAATAATGGGGTTGATGATGAAAAACGTTAAAACTTTAGCTTTAGCCGCTACAGCCGTAGCTGCAATGTCTGGCAACGCATTAGCTGCAGACCGTTCAGACCTTCACGGTTCTGACTACAAGTGGATGCAGTTCAACGCTATGTACTCTATCGGTGAAAAGCCTGATAACCCAGCTACTGGCGACCAACACAACTACTTAGAAATGGAATTCGGCGGCCGTTCAGGTATTTTCGATCTGTATGGTTATGTTGACGTATTCAACTTAGCAAACCAATCAAGCAGCAACGGTGACAAGAACCCAGGTTCAGGCACCAGCAAACTGTTCATGAAATTTGCTCCACGTGTTTCTATCGATGCATTAACTGGTAAAGATTTATCTTTCGGTCCAGTACAAGAAGTTTACTTCTCTACTCTGTTCAACTGGGACGGTCTGAACGGTGAAGGCGTTAACTCTACTTTCTGGGGTATTGGTGCTGACGTAAATGTGCCTTGGTTAGGCAAAACTGGCATGAACCTATACGCTCACTATGACCTGAACGCAAAAGAGTGGAACGGTTATCAATTCTCTGCTAACTGGTTCAAGCCTTTCCACTTCTTCGAAAACAAGAGTTTCCTATCTTTCCAAGGTTATATCGATTACCAATTCGGTGCTGACGAAGACAAGACTGCTTTCGTACCAAAAACCTCTAACGGTGGTAACATCTTCTTCGGTCTATACTGGCACTCAGATCGTTACGCTCTGGGCTATGGCCTGAAAGGCTTCAAAGACGTTTACCTGTTAGAAGACGGTGCTGGTGCACTGGCTCTAGAATCAACAGGTTGGTCTCACTACCTGTCAGCTACTTACAAGTTCTAATTTCTTGTAAGAGCCGTTGGAGCCGCGATGGCGGCTCCATCTTTTATGTGTCATGAATCTTTATCTAAACCCATTTATAATTTGAGCAGTGCGTTTATATAAAGGTTTGTGTTTTTCTCGCGCTAAAACGGATTTTTCGCGGAAAAGTAGGAACAAGACATTATTCGTATCCTCTCTTCCGGTCTTCAAGGATTCAAGTCGTGATCACTTATAGTTCATTTAAGTGTCAGGATGCGTATGTGTTATGCATAGGCAAGATTGAATACCTAATAAAAATGTAATTTGCCCTACACAAATTACTCGGCATCGCCTGAAGGCCCGGCCATATAAAAATAATCAAAATAATGCCAGCTCTGAGCGTTGCGTATAAGCGACTGATTTCTATTTATTTGTTTTTTCTTTTGGAGAGCTATTATGACTGATTTAAAAAAAGCAGCACAACGCGCCATCGAACTTATGGATTTAACCACCTTAAACGATGACGATACCGATCAGAAAGTGATCGACCTGTGTCACAAAGCCGTGACGCCAGCGGGTAATACTGCTGCCATCTGTATCTATCCTCGCTTCATTCCTATTGCACGTAAAACCCTCGATGAGCTGGGCGCAGAAGACATTCAAATCGCAACAGTAACCAACTTCCCACACGGTAACGATGATATTGCTATTGCAGTATTAGAAACCCGTGCCGCCGTTGCCTATGGTGCCGATGAAGTCGACGTGGTATTCCCTTACCGCGCGCTGATGGAAGGTAACGAAAGTGTCGGTTATGAGTTAGTCAAAGCCTGTAAAGAAGCCTGTGGCGATGTATTACTGAAAGTGATTATCGAATCTGGTGTATTAGCCGATCCTGCGCTTATCCGCCGCGCCTCTGAACTGTCTATCGATGCGGGTGCTGATTTTATCAAGACCTCTACCGGTAAAGTACCAGTCAACGCGACCCTTGAAGCGGCCGAAATCATGCTGACTGTGATCAGTGAAAAGAACACCAAAGTGGGCTTTAAGCCTGCTGGCGGCGTACGTGATGCTGCTCAAGCTGCAGAGTTTTTAGGTGTGGCTGAGCGTATTCTCGGTGCGGATTGGGTCTCTCCACGTACCTTTAGATTTGGTGCTTCAAGCTTACTCAACAGCTTGTTACACACATTAGAATTAGCCGATGCGCCTAAGCCGACTCAAGGCTATTAATCGAACATTGCATCTCGATTAATACCAAAATCGTATATCGAAACTAATTAAGTGTGACCTAAATCTAGTTGGAAACATCAAAACTTCGATAGCATGTAATTGTAATATTGCTACAGTTTTGATGTTTCATTGCAAAGCTAAATAACGGATATGTTGTATTAGTATTTAGCTTGGAGGCAGTATCATGTTTCTAGCTCAGGAAATTATACGTAAGAAACGCAATGGGTTAGCCTTAAGTACAGAAGAGATCCAGTTCTTCGTTAAGGGCATAACCACTAATGCAGTGTCGGAAGGTCAGATCGCCGCATTAGGCATGGCTGTGTATTTTAATGACATGAATATGGATGAAAGAATCGCTTTGACCACGGCAATGCGCGATTCTGGCACTGTACTCAACTGGCAATCACTTGGTCTGAATGGCCCTGTCATCGATAAACACAGTACAGGTGGTGTCGGTGATGTGATTAGTCTCATGCTCGGCCCCATGGCTGCGGCCTGCGGTGGTTATGTGCCGATGATTTCGGGGCGCGGACTCGGACACACAGGCGGTACGCTCGATAAGTTCGACGCTATTCCCGGTTATCAAACCGAACCTTCGAGTGAATTGTTCCGCAAAGTAGTTAAAGACGTTGGTGTGGCGATTATCGGCCAAACTGGCGATCTGGTTCCCGCCGATAAACGTTTTTATTCCATCCGTGACAACACTGCGACTGTCGAATCCATCTCCCTCATCACCGCCTCAATTCTCTCTAAGAAATTAGCTTGTAGCCTCGATGCATTGGCGATGGACGTCAAAGTCGGTAGCGGCGCATTTATGCCAACCTACGAAGCCTCTGAAGAGCTTGCTCGCAGTATTGCTGCGGTAGCCAATGGCGCTGGTACTAAAACGACAGCCTTACTCACTGACATGAACCAAGTGTTAGCCTCATGTGCGGGTAATGCGGTTGAAGTGAAAGAAGCCATCGATTTCTTAACCGGGGCTTACCGTAATCCTCGTCTGTACGCTGTGACTATGGGTCTTTGTGCCGAGATGTTACTCCTTGGTGGCCTCGCGACCGATGAAGCGGATGCCCGTGCCAAGTTAAACCGCGTATTAGATAACGGCCGCGCTGCCGAGATCTTTGGCAAGATGGTTTCAGGCCTCGGTGGTCCAGTCGATTTTGTCGAAAACTACAGTAAGTACTTACCGCAATCGCAAATTATTCGCCCTGTCTTTGCGGATACCCAAGGTTATGCCCACAGCATGGACACCCGCGAACTCGGTTTAGCCGTGGTTACCTTAGGTGGCGGTCGTCGCAAGCCTGGTGATGCACTCGACTACAGTGTTGGTCTGACACAAGTCTGTGCCCTTGGCGATAAGATTGATGCTTCAACGCCGATTGCCGTGATCCACGCGCAATCTGAAGATGCCTTTGCTCAGGCGGAAGAAGCGGTTAAAAAAGCGATTCGTATTGATGAAGTCGCTCCAGAAAAAACACCTGAGATCTATGCTTATATCCGAGCAGCGGATCTTTAAGGAAGAATTATGAAACGTACAGTTATAATGATGTTGGATTCCTTTGGCGTAGGCGCCGCTGGCGATGCCGCCAAGTTTGGGGATCTAGGTTCTGACACTTTTGGCCATATCGCTAAAGCGTGTGCCGAAGGTAAAGCCGATATCGGCCGTGAAGGTCCATTAACGCTGCCAAACTTGGCGCGTTTAGGTTTGGCCCATGCGGCGATGGAAAGCACGGGGGCGTTTGCTCCAGGCTTTGCGGACAATGTTGAGCTGATTGGTGCCTATGGCCACGCTCAGGAATTAAGTTCGGGAAAAGATACTCCGAGCGGTCACTGGGAAATGGCGGGTGTGCCCGTATTATTCGACTGGGGCTATTTCAGTGAGCACCAAAACTCGTTCCCTAAAGAGCTGACAGATAAGATTCTAACCCGTGCAGGACTCGATGGCTTTTTAGGTAACTGCCATGCTTCTGGTACCACGATTCTGGAAGAGTTAGGCGAAGAGCACATGCGTTCTGGCAAGCCGATTTTTTACACTTCGGCGGATTCGGTATTCCAGATTGCCTGCCATGAAGGCACATTTGGTTTAGAAAATTTATATCGTCTTTGCGAAATCGCCCGTGAAGAGTTAGAGCCTTACAACATTGGTCGCGTGATTGCGCGTCCATTCGATGGCACAGGCCCAAGCGACTTTGCTCGTACTGGCAACCGTAAGGATTACTCCCTCGAGCCGCCAGCGAAGACAGTATTAGATAAGTTAAAAGCCGCGGGTGGTGAAGTCGTGAGTGTGGGCAAGATTGCCGATATTTACGCTTACTGTGGCATCAAAAAGGTGAAGGCAAACGGTTTAGAAGCGCTATTTGATGCGACTTTAGCCGAAGTGAAATCAGCGGGTGAAAATACTATTGTATTCACTAACTTTGTTGATTTTGACTCCCACTATGGTCACCGCCGTGATGTGGCAGGTTATGCGAAAGGGCTGGAGTATTTCGACTCGCGTTTACCTGAAATGCTTGCGCTGCTGGATGAGGACGATCTGTTAATCCTCACCGCTGACCATGGTTGCGACCCAACATGGCAAGGTACTGACCATACCCGTGAATATGTGCCTGTATTGGCCTATGGCGCAGGGCTAAAAGCCGGTTCACTCGGTCGCCGTAACAGTTTCGCCGATATCGGCCAATCTATCGCGAGCTACTTCAAGCTTGAGCCGATGGAGTACGGAGAGTCGTTTATCTAAGTAAACGTGCAAGATCTCGATTTGGCGGCCAACATTGGGCCGCCAGTAAACAAAGACTTAAGTCTTAATAAAATAAACAGGGGTTATTTCGATGGCAACACCACACATTAATGCTGTAGAGGGCGCATTCGCTGAGACAGTTCTGTTTCCTGGCGATCCATTACGTGCAAAATATATTGCTGAAACATTCTTAGAAAATGTTGAGCAAGTGACTGACGTTCGAAACATGCTAGGTTTTACCGGTACTTACAAAGGTAAACGTATTTCTGTTATGGGTTCAGGCATGGGTATTCCTTCATGCTCAATCTATGCAACTGAATTAATTAAAGACTACGGCGTTAAGAACCTGATCCGCGTGGGTACTTGTGGCGCGATCAGCACTGACGTTAAAGTGCGCGATGTAATCATCGGCATGGGTGCTTGTACCGATTCGCAAGTTAACCGTTTACGTTTCAAAGGCCAAGATTTCGCTGCTATCGCGAACTACGAGCTGATGAATGCCGTGATCGAATCTGCCAAAGTAAAAGGCACTAAGATCCGTGTTGGTAACGTTTTCTCTGCCGACCTGTTCTACACTCCAGATCCACAAATGTTTGACGTGATGGAAAAAATGGGCGTGTTAGGCGTAGAGATGGAAGCCGCTGGTTTATACGGTGTTGCCCATGAATTCGGTGCTCGTGCACTGTGTGTGGTAACCGTATCTGACCATATCCGTACTGGCGAAAAAACCACTTCTGATGAGCGTCAAACCACGTTCAACGATATGATCGTGATGACATTAGACGCTGCTATTACGCTGTAATGTGTCGCTAATTTCGTTATAAAAAAAGGGTTCGCACTGCGAACCCTTTTTTATTGCCTCGTTATCTTCAAGTTCAATCGGTTTAGCTGTGTTGTTGGCTCTTAGATGGATAATTTTGCAAGGCGGCTCTAGACCCAAGATGCTTCAGTTTGAGCTGATACGCCTCGATTAACCCGTAGAATCGGTATCTAAATCGCTCGGTTGAGTTGGGGCTTTCTCTGTGGTGGATTTCGCGGCATTGGTTTTCACTCGGCGCACCGATTTAACCTTAGGTTTATTCGGTGTGGACACTGAGGTTTGTGGCTCTGTGGCCAATGCAACAGCTTGCGTCGACTGCGTTTTAGACTGAGGCATAGTGTTGGATGATGACTCATCCTTTGCTCCCATCTCAGGTGCTATCTCTGGTTTCAACTCAGTTTTCAGATCAGACACTTGCTCTGGCATTTGCTCAGACTCAGTTTTTGTTTCTGTAATGGCTTTGGCCTTCTTCACTTTAGGCTGAATACTGGCTTGATTACTGTTTTCATCCGGCACTTTAGCGTTTTCTGTGATTTTTCCTAAAGGCAAAGTATCTGTAGTTTGTTTATTTTCTTCGGTTTCTTTATTTTCTGTCGGCTTTTGAGCGGCCTCTGTATCACTCGCGATGACTTCATCCAACTGCTCATCCTGATGACCCGCAGACTTCGATTCCTCGGCCGCTTCGGGGGCTTTTATGGCTTTATTCTTCTTAGGGTTTTTACGCAATTTGGCGCGGGTGCGACGGCGGTCAAAATCGGCACGCTTAAAGGACAAGGCGCGGGATAACAACATACCGATAAGGCCGGCAACCAGCAGCATCATTTGCTGCTGCTCCATATTTAGGTTATGCGCTTCTTTGATTTCATTAAAAAATAGTTTGGTATCGAGTCTAACCTCGACATAGCCTAAATTTTTTCCATCTTGGATCACGGGTTCGACATAGGGCGGATATTTGCTTAGGAGCAAACTCATGTCTTCGGATTCGGGATCTAAGGCTTCATTGGTCAGGCTTTGGGCGAAGGCTAAGCGTATACCTTGGTCGCTGAAAATGGCCGCCGACATTACCTTAGGATCTTCGACTAAGGCGCTGGCCAGCCATTGGAGCTGCTCATCGTTTTGCAATTGTAGGGCGGGTGCCGCGCTGTAGGCCGTTTGTTGTACCAGTAATCTGGCCATCTTTTGCGTTTGGGACTTTAGAAGCAGCTGACCTTGTAGTAGGCTTGTCTGCCACAATTGCACTAAGCCGACCATCAAGGTCAGGGCGATGGCGATTTGGAGCAGTCTACTGATTTTATGGCTTTTCTTTAGCCCTTTAAGATATAACACTTTGACCCTTAATAGTTAGAGCGCTTGCCTAATCATAATTGATTCTGAGTAAGCCCGATAGTTGGAGAACACGAGTCCTATGGAAAGCTTGAACCAAAATGCGCTGTTTGTATGGGTAGCTGCTAGCCCTTCACCTCGCTTTGAATATCAGGGGCTCAGTTTCGAGGCTTATCAGGAATCGTCTACGCGGCCATCCCCAAGTGGATTTGCTATGCGTCTGATTTACGAAGATTTAAGCATTGAAGACTCATTAGCGGCTTGGATTGTTTCTCTAGCTAAAAGCCTTAAATTAACTTCGCTCTCCATCGCACCTATTCGCCGTCAAGTGGCGCTGCATTGCGTTGAATTAGCGCTTCCCGTGGAGCCGAGTGCCGAGCTGTTAGCCACCTGTCCATCGCAGGTGGAGTTACACCTTATTCGCGGCCCATTACCTAAACTGAGCGAGCCCGGTTTACTGGTGATGGACATGGATTCTACTGCGATTCAAATTGAATGTATTGATGAACTTGCCGCGATGGCAGGGGTCGGCGAGCAAGTGGCGGCGATCACCGAGCGCGCGATGCAGGGCGAGCTGGATTTCGAGCAGAGTTTGCGCCAAAGGGTTGCCCAGCTCGAGGGCGCCGATGCCAAGATTATTCAAACCCTGTGTGACACTTTGCCACTGATGCCTGGCCTTGAGGCCATGCTGACCGAGCTTAAGTCGCACCATTGGCGCCTCGTTGTGGCTTCTGGCGGCTTTACGCCGTTCGTTGGTCACTTAAAACAGCTGTTGAATTTAGACGCTGCCTTTGCCAATGAATTAGTCATAACGGACGGTAAGCTGGCGGGAGCCGTCACCGGAAAAGTCGTTGATGCCCAGTTTAAGGCCGATGTGGTCAACCGTTGTAGCCAAGAATGGCAAATCCCAGTGGGGCAACGTGTGGCGATAGGTGATGGTGCTAACGATATTCCTATGGTGCAGGCGGCTGACTTTGGGATTGCCTTCCATGCCAAGCCCAAACTTGCCGCCGCAGCAGATGCTCGGATCCGTAGTTTGGACCTTAGAGTATTGCCTTATCTATTGCAGTTTTAAATAAGTGTCTCAGTCGATTATGTGGTGACATTAGAGTAATGACTCTTGTTTTTTGAGGCTTAACTGGTAGTTTAGTGTTCATTAATGGACTACCAGCGACTGACTTTGACTTCCCCTTCATCCCAACACTCGGCGCAAACGCCCGCACAAACTTCCCTCTATATTCCGTACCGAGATGGACAGCTGCATCTGCGCCAGTTGTTGCCTGCTAATGCGGATTTTTCAAAGCCTCCGATCCTGATGTTGCATGGCGCCATGTCCAATGGCCGAGTATTTTACAGCCAGAGTGGCCGAGGCTTAGGATGCTTTCTCGCTCAGGCGGGCTTTGTGGTTTATGTGCTGGATACGGCGGGCAGAGGCTTGAGTTTACCCAAAATTGCGCGTGGCTTTACTCTGGGGCAAGGTGAGGTGATCCGCGAGCAACTGCCATTAGTGCAGCAGCATATTTTGAAGATACATCAACAGCTTTGCCAGGAGCAGGGAAAGCCGGCGCCATCGCAGCTGCATTGGTGCGCGCATTCTTGGGGCGGCGTCTTGATGGCGAGCGCCCTAGCGCGTTACCCCGAATTGCAGCAGAGTGTACGTTCATTGCTGACCTTTGGCAGTAAACGCACGATTCGAGTGAAGTCCTTTAAAAAATGGCTGATGGTCGATGTGTTTTGGAATCGCCTCGCCCCGAGTTTAGCCGTTGGGCAAGGGTATCTCGCCGCCGATAAACTGCGTGTCGGCATGGATAACGAGAGCCGCGCCTCGTTAACTCAAAGCATAGATTGGGTGCGTGGAGAGTGGCGTGACCATGACGATGGCTTCGATTATGGCAAGGCGGCGAAGGCGGCCAACTGGCCCGTTACGTGGTTTATTGCTGGGCAAAACGATACTGTGCTTGGGCATCCCGAAGATGTCGCCGATATGATCTCTGAATGTGGTTTTCGCCAAGTGAAATACACTCTGCTCTCAAAGGCGAATGGCTTTAAACACGACTATGGTCATGCGGATATGCTGACCCATCTGGATGCGATGAGTGACCATTTTCCGCTGATCCGCGATTGGTATCTCAGGTTTGAATTGGCGGTGTTAAAAGACTAGGGCGATGCACCCTCGTTTATTTTTGCAGAGCAGGGTAGCGCAGCTCCACCTCTTGGGTAATATCGAGTAGCTCACCTACGCCGATAATCCGCCAGAGTTGTTCCTCGAGTTGTTTCGCCCTGTGGTTTGCGTGGATGTTGATGTATTCCAATTCGCGGCGCAGGTAACCCATATCCGGTTTCTCGGTTGCACCACGGTAAATCCGTAGCGCCATAAAGCGTCCTGCCAGTTTACTTTGGTTGATAAAGGCGATTTTGGCCTGCGCATCTCCAAGCTCGGTGGCGGAAACACATTTTAAATGGAATTGACCGCGGGACTGGCGGGTCATTTGGATAAATACCTCAATAAAATCCATATCCTGCTGCGGTTTCATTTGGCGGATAGGATCGAGAATATCCCGTTTAAAGAATCCATCTTTTAGTAGCGGCGCGAGATTATATTGCAGGGTATCCGAGGAGCCCGCGGCAAAAATATCACTGATTTCATCATGCTCAGTGCTGACCCCTAAACAGGCCACCTGTGCCGATTTTGTTGTTTTTTCAACAAAGTAGGGGACCGAATGCAACTCGCGCAATAAAATGTTTTTTAAACCATCGGCGAGCTCTTTTATCTCGCTGTTGTTCTCGGTCAGCTGCTCGAGTTTTTCACGGTTATGGGCGATCAGTTTATTTAAAAACTCCACCCCAACGTGGGGCGTGTGACCCATGACCGCAGCTAAATGGAGCGTCACGCCATTTTTACGGGTACGCACTAGGCGGTAGGGTAAATTATCCAGTTGAGTCTTACCGGCAATGGTCTGCAACTTAGGCAAACTGATCATTATTGGCTTGTTGGTGGCAAACTCAGTCGGATTATCTAGCGTCAGCTGCATGCCTCTGCCTGAAATATCTAAGGTTATCCCCGTCGCTTTTAGGGCTCCCTGTGACACATTGACTAAGGTTTTGAAGGCAAAACGCGCCTCCTGCCGACGCTCACTAAATTGCATCGAAACCGGCTTGATTTGGTGTGCCGTTAGGCGCTGTTGGCCAAAGGCTTTGAGCGCATTGGCATTGCTATCATCCTGCCAGGCTTTGTAGCTGGCCCTTTCATCGTCATTGGTGAGGTCTATAAGTTGCAGCATATGGCTGAACTGGGACAATTGCTGCTCCACCAGCGGGCTGTACTTGGCATCATCCCCCGGCAAGGTCGCACGGCGATAGCCTTTAGCATGGTAAATCTTATCTGGGATGAGTTTGAAAATCCGCCAGCTCGGTTTCGTTGAGGCAAAACCGAGGAATAAAGACGTCATGCCCTTGGCTTTTAATTCGGCTAAAGTGGCCGAGTAAAAATACAGTGAGCCTTGGGCGTTGTAGGTAAAGCTAAAAAACAATCCGTAATCGGGATTTTCGGGATGATTGACTAGCGCAGAGAGCCTTGTTGGCGTCAGCATGGCGGGCAACTGGCTGATATCATTCTCATCCTGAAAATAATGCACTATCTGCTGATTGTCGCGGCTCAGCAACATATGGGTGATGGATTGGGACTGCTGATTGAGAAACAAAGGCAGATGCGGCAGATGTGGTAGGTAATGGCGCTCGAACCCCAAACCCGAGGCCGTCACTAAGACATCATTCACATCCAGCTTATAACGAAGTTTATAACCACGGATTAAGTTGCCCAGCATTTCACCTAAAGCATCGGTACCACCAATCCTGCGCAAGCGTAACCAAACGAATTCACCATTGGTTTGGCTATCGACAATCTGATAATCGACCCCGAGTTGTAAATCGGGGTAGTAATATTCTTCACTCAGCTCGAGCAGTTTGACCTTAAGCGGCTTATCGAGGTCGAAGGGATGATTCGCCGCCAAGCGAATGCGCGCACCGCCAACCGATAAATCGACGGTGATCCCCGGCATTTCCGTCCGCCCGGGTTGCGACACCGCAATGCGTATACTGTAATTCATCCGCTCTTCGGCGCGGTTAAAATAACTGCCGAGCACTACGCCGGGGACCATAAAGGGTTCGGGTTCGACGCTATCGGTTTGTTGTGTCACCTGACGCAGTTTTTGTCGCCGCTGTTGATGGGCGGTGATGACATATTCATACACCCCTAAAGTGTACTTATTGCGGTATAAAGACATGGCCGCTTGCAGACTATGCTTGGCGGGCTCATCGAGAAAATGGCGCTGTTGGCCGAGCATGACTTCGGTGCAGGGCAACTCAGACTTGTCCCTAAGATCGATAATCCGGGTGCAGGGCGAAGCCAAACGATTCAACTCCATTTTCAACAGAAAACGGGTCGAATTGTTTTCATCGGCAGTCAGCTGCTGAAAAATCTCTTGGAAATTCGGTTCCATGAGCAGCGGCTTGAGCTGTTCTATGAGTGCACTATGGTTATCTAAACTCATGTAGGGTCTTTTCTAATGCTGATTTTATACCGTGCTGTGTTAGTCTAATGTCGGCAGTATTCACAGTTACTTAAATTGATTTTATACAGATTTTAATAAGTTATGGCAAAGAATAAAACCGCGTACGTGTGCAATGAGTGTGGACAGGATTTTCCTCGCTGGCAAGGGCAGTGCAGTGCTTGTCAGGAGTGGAATACGATAACCGAAGTGCGCTTAGGCGCCGCCTCGCCCGGACGGGGAACTAAGTTTGCGGGTTATGCCGGTGCTGGTAGTAGCGAAGTCAAAACCTTAGACCAAATTGACCTCAATGCGTTACCACGGATTGTGAGCCATTTTGGCGAGCTCGACCGTGTGCTCGGGGAGGCATAGTGCCAGGCTCTGCGATTCTGATTGGCGGTCATCCCGGTGCCGGTAAGAGTACGCTGTTACTCCAAACCCTGTGCCATTTAGCCGAGCAAATGCCTGCGCTCTATGTGACGGGTGAGGAGTCCCTGCAGCAAGTCGCTATGCGCGCCCATCGCTTAGGGTTGCCGACCAATAAACTGCGGATGTTATCCGAGACCAGTGTGGAGCAGATCTGCGAAGTCGCCCTGCAAGAATCGCCAAAAGTCATTGTCGTCGACTCTATTCAAGTCATGCATATGAGTGATGTGGCATCGAGCCCTGGCAGTGTGTCGCAGGTGCGTGAATCGGCCTCCTATTTAACTCGCTTTGCCAAGCAAAATGGCATTGCCGTGATCATGGTCGGCCATGTGACCAAAGACGGCAGCCTCGCCGGACCTAAAGTGCTTGAGCACTGTATCGATTGTTCTGTGATGTTTGAAGGGGATAGCGACAGCCGTTATCGCACCTTGCGCTCCCACAAGAACCGTTTCGGGGCGATTAACGAGTTAGGCGTCTTCGCCATGACCGAGCGTGGTTTGAAGGAAGTGGCTAACCCTTCGGCGATTTTCCTCTCCCGCGGCGAGGAAGAGTCCTCTGGCTCCTTAGTGATGGTGGTGTGGGAAGGTACGCGTCCGCTGCTGGTAGAACTTCAGGTGCTGGTGGACAATTCGGCGATGTCGAACCCACGCCGCGTTGCTGTGGGCATGGATGCAAACCGTTTAGCCATGTTACTGGCAGTGATGCATCGCCATGGTGGGTTACAAATGTCGGATCAGGACGTGTTTGTCAACGTCGTTGGTGGGGTTAAAGTGACGGAAACCAGTGCTGACTTAACCTTGCTGCTGGCCATGGTGTCGAGTTTCCGTGGCGATATTTTACCGAGCGATTTAGTGGTATTTGGCGAAGTGGGTTTATCTGGGGAAATTCGCCCCGTGCCCAATGGTCAAGAACGCCTCGTTGAAGCTGCCAAACATGGCTTTAAGCGGGCGATTGTGCCCCGTGCCAATGTGCCGAAAAAGCCGCCAGCGGGCATGGAGGTGGTGGGCGTGGCAAAATTATCCGAAGCCCTCGAAGCGATATAACACCATAAAAAACAGCGCCTGATGGCGCTGTTTTTTATGGTGTTATCGGCGGTGAAATCTGCGTCACGCCGAGCTTTTCGCTTAATCGGCGCTGTTGTGTTTTTCGATAAATAGCGCTAATTCACGATTCAGTATCGACGCATCGCCTAGGTTCAGCTCAACGATGCGTTTGAGGTGGCTGATGCTGTCAACATCGATAAAGTTACATTTCAGGCCCAGTTGCTGGTTGCGTTGATGCACTAACTCGGTTTCCATTTGCAGCTCAATATCCGAGCCCGGCAAGGTAAAACTCAGGGTGATAGGCTCACCTGAATGGCTAAATCCGGCAGGTTCGTCCACTAGTGCGCCATTTAGGCTGAGGTCGAGTATGGTGGTTTGCCACTGTTTATCGCCTTGGTGTACCGATGCGCTAGCGGCAAAGAGGATCCGCGAGAACTTTCGTCTTTCATCAATCACTACTTCTTTATTGTTCATAGTTTGTTAGTGCTCACCCCAATCAATATGCCTAAGCATATGTCATATTGATGTTACTGTAAAAGTTCGGCAGTTTTTTGTGCGAGAAAGTAACGGAGATCGCATATTTTACCTTTTCCTCATATGCAAATATGAAAAAGTATGAATAATTCAGTTAAGCAAAATAAGAGATGTAGAACATGGCCTATAGTGTGCTCGTTGTCGATGATGAAGCGGTTATTCGTGCTCGATTGAAAGGGTATTTTGAAAAAGAAGGTTACCGCGTTGTCGAGGCGGCCGATGGCGAGCAGATGTGGCACGAGTTTAATCGTCAACATATTGATTTAATTATGTTAGACATTAACCTGCCCGGGGTGGATGGTTTGAGCTTAACCCGTGAGTTACGTAGCCGCTCCCATGTGGGGATTATCTTAGTCTCGGGCCGTGATGAATCGATTGATAAAATCGTTGGCCTGGAGATGGGCGCCGATGATTATGTGACTAAGCCCTTCGAGCTGCGGGAGCTATTGGTTAGGGTTAAAAACCTACTGTGGCGGATTTCTCTGGTAAAACAAGCCGAACAAGCACTGGTGCAGGAATTATCCGAGCCCGATGATGTGATGAGTTTTGAAGGCTATCGGCTTGAATTAAACAGCCGTAAGCTGCGCCAAGGGGAGGAACTTATCAAGCTCACTAAGGCCGAATTTGAGTTGTTAACCGCCTTTGCTTTACATCCGCAGCAGGTACTTTCCCGCGAGCGTTTAATGCAGCAAACCAGTCATCGCAATCAGGATGTGAATGACAGAACCATAGATGTCATCATCCGCCGCCTGCGTAATAAGCTTAATCCCGAACTCTTTGTTACTGTCCACGGCGAGGGCTATTTGTTTGCCGCTAAGGTGGATGACTAATTGCTAACTTAAGTTCCTAACTTAAACACCTGATTTTAGGCCTGTGTTAAGTGTAGAGTTAATCGCTATGTTAAGCACTTAGGGGCGCACTTGATACAGGGGATAAAAATCCGCTTCGGCGAGACTAAAGCTAAGATCAGATAGGGTATTTTGTGAGGTCGTGCGCTCAACGATAGCAGGACCTATATCGCCAAAAGGCGCAGCGCCTTCGAGTTGTTTTACCGTGACATCGATAGCGAGTTTACCCTGTAACACGACCAAGTCATCATTGCTGTAGACCACTTTTTGTCGCTTTAAGCCGCGCAGAATCGCGGGGGATAAGTAACTACTCACCAGCTTGATGTCTTGCGTCAGCTGCTTTTGTTTGAGGGTACTGACAGCGGCTTCTATCGCCACCGCACTGCCGAGAATATAGTCTGGGCGCTGGGCCTTAAGCAGTATCTGTAATTGATCGCGGTAGAGATTGCGATTGTTATCGGCATGCTGAATCGCACTGATGCTGACATTGCTGCCCTCGAGGGCATGGCGAATGCCTTGTTCGACTAAATCTGTGCCACCGAGGTTTTCAGGGCCCGCTAAGAGGGCCAAGGTGGTCGGCTGGGTGGGCGTATGCGCTTTGGCATCCGCCTTAATAAAATTGCCCGCGCTGAGCCCCATTTGATACCAGTTAACGCCGATATGGGTCTGCACTTGCTTAGCGTTGAGCTTATTCACTAGGGCGAGCACGGGTTTGGTTAGCGGCTCAGAAAACTGTTCGAGCAGATTGGGACTCACGGCGCCAAGCAAAATCGCGTCGTAATCTCCCTTCATGCAGGCGCTTAATTGCTCGAGCTGTTTATCTTGATGGTAGTAGCTGCCCGCTTCGAACAGATCCAGCGACACACCGAGGTGTTTCGCCTGTTGGATCAGGCCGTAGTCGATGCCAATCCAATAGGCATCCTTCAGGTGCGGGACTAAGGCACAAATGCGCCAAGCCTGTTGTGCTTTACTCAGGGGATGATAATTAAGTGCCTGCGCCTGTTGAATCTTGGCATTAAAGGGATGGCGTTGCTCCAATGGCCAAGTTTGGCTGTTGGCGCCAGTTGCAGATAAACATAACAGGCCAAAAGTGGTGAGTGTGAGCAAAGCTTGCCAAAATTTTCCCATTGTCTCGTATCATCCACTGTGATTATCTCGAAGGCATTGTAACAGAAGGAACAAGTGTGGCGCCTTTATCTTTATCGCGAAGTAGTTTAACCGGCAGACTCATGCTCGCCTTCGGCGTGCTTGGGGTATTGCTGTTGCTACTGGTTAGCTTAGGTAGCCTGAGTTTGCATTGGCTCAAACAGGCCGACAGTTATCTGTATGAAGAATCCTTACCCGCCTCTCAAGCCGCGCGCCAATTAGTGCAGGCCTCTAATGCCTTATCCGATGGCGTGACCCAGTTAGGCCAAGTGGAGGACGAGCGGCAGCGGGAATTTATCGGCCGTAAGCTCAGCCTTGAAAGCGCCACAATGTTAAATAGCATCAAAGTGTTACTAACACTGGATGTGAACGAAGATAATCATCTATCCGTATTAGCTGGGCAAATCATCGAGCAATTAACCTTATTGGGTAAGAGTGTAGGCCAGCGTATTACCTTAGGCGATGAGTTACAGCTTAGGGCCCGCGAATTATCGGTTGCCGCAGGCCGCGCCTCTGAGTTATTGCAATCCGAATTGGCGGTTGTCGACTCGGCGATTTTGGCAAAACTCAGCCAAGCCTATCCGGATATGGCGGGGGATAAACGCAGTGGCCAATTGCTCGATGATGTGATTGAGCGAGAGTTAGATGTGCAGGAGCAGCTCAACCGCGCTCTCAAATTAGTGCATCAAATTGCGCTGCTCAGTCAGTTATTTGAGGCATCCGAATTACAGTCCGAACTGCAATTGAGTGTTCCCCGTTTATTGGCAACCTTTGCCAGTACTGCACCAGCGCACCCCATGGCGCAGAATCATCCAAATCATCCAGATCATCCAAAGCAAGGGACGGCTATCGAGCTGGCAACCACTGAGGCGCCAGCGGCAGAGGTGGGTATCGATTTAATGGCGCTCACCACAGTATCTGAGCTTATCCGCGACCCCGGCAGGCTCAATGCGCTAAAGGCGGAGCTGGCACTCCTTCTTCATACCCCAAAAATCATTAAATTACAGCGAGAACTGAGTCAAAGCCTGCAGCGCCAACAGCGGCAGCAGCAGGAGTTAGCGGAAAAACTCTATAGCCTCAACACGCTGGTGGACAGTGCGCTTAATCAACAGCAACAGCGGGCGGAGCTGGCGCGAAGTGATTATTTAATGCAGTTGTCTTACGCCCGCTTGGGGCTGTGGGGCACGGGCATATTAATGTTGGTTATCATGGCCGTCGTGGTCTATCGGGTGATCTATCGCGGTATTGCCTTGAGGTTAAATCAGGCGACCGAGGCCATGTCGCGCTTAAGTTTAGGGGACATCAATGTGAGCCTCGATGCCCACGGCGACGATGAATTGACCGCCATGGCCAATGCTATCGAGGCATTTAAGCGAAAAACCGCCCATAACCTGAAATTGCAGACGGATTTACGCCAGGTCGCCGATGAGCTGACCGAGCATAAAAAGGCCCTCGAACAAACCGTGGCCACGCGCACGCAGGAATTGGCCGAAGCCAACCTGCGTCTCGATGCGGAGGCCAAAGGCCACGCGAAGGCAAGAATCGTTGCCGAGGAGGCGAGTCAGGCAAAATCCCAATTCTTGGCGACCATGAGTCATGAAATTCGCACCCCGCTCAATGGTTTACTCGGGACGCTTACCCTGCTCGGCCATAGCCAGTTACCGCCCGCGCAGCAACAGATGCTCGCGCTGTCACAATACAGCGGCACGTTGCTGCAAACCGTGCTGAGCGATATTCTCGATTTCTCCCGCCTCGAGCAGGGTAATTTAACCAATGAGCCTAGGCCAACGGATATCAACGCTCTGCTCGATGAAGTGCTGGCGATCATGGTGGCGGGCGCCAATTTGGCGGGATTGAGCCTAAGGCTGAATCGCCCCCAGTTACCCGCGTGTATTCAGATTGATGGCCCTAAGTTGAGGCAAGTGCTGTTTAACTTGATTGGTAACGGCATTAAATTCACCCCCGAAGGCGGCGTGAGTCTCAATGTTAGCGTTCGAGGCGATAAGTTAGCCTTTGTGGTGGCCGATACCGGCGTGGGGATTGCGCCCGAGGTGCGCGAGCAATTATTTATGCCTTACTGCGTATTGCCTAATCAGGGGCGCAGCCGTGGGACAGGCTTAGGGCTTGCCATCTGCAAACAGTTAGTTGGACTGATGGATGCCGAGGGGCCAGGCATTTGGGTTAAGAGCGAGCCAGGCAAGGGCAGCGAGTTTGGTTTTGAGCTGAGCTTTACCCAGTGTGATAGGGCATTGGATACGCAAACTCAGGTGCAAAAGCGGGTTAATCCCCAGAGGGTGTTAGTGATTGAAGACAACAAGGTCAATGCCATGGTCGCGCAGGGATTTTTGGCGCATTTAGGCCACAGCTCCAGCTTGGCCGTCAGTTGTCAGCAGGCGCTGGCGCATGTGAGTGGCGATAAGGCATTCGATGCCGTGATGCTCGATATTCAGCTGAGTGATGGCTCGGGACTCATGCTATTACCCCAGTTAAAGGCGTTATTCGCCAATGACAAGGTGAAGTTTGCCGCCTTTACCGCGCAGATGCAGACGGAGGATCTTAGCCTGTATCGGGAGGCAGGGTTTGATACTGTGTTGGCTAAACCCTTGAGCCTGCAAACCCTGACCGAATGGTTAGGTCTTGCGCGTGTGCCAGCTTCAATGCCGACTTCACTAGGCGAGTCATCGCCGCAATCACTTCAATCGCCGAATAAGGCCGAACCTACCAGCCAGAAGCATCAAGCTGAAACCTTGTTAGATCTTAACCAGTTACAGCAAGATCTTGAGGTCTTAGGCGTGAAAGCCGTGAGTGATATGTTGGCGCTCTATCGAACCTCCAGTGCCGAGCAAATTGAGCGACTCTCGGCGCTAAGCGCTGTGGCGGATTTCAGCGAGGGCGCAAAACTATTGCATGCGCTTAAGGGCAGCAGTGCCAGCATGGGGCTAAAAGCACTGACTGTGTGTTGTCAGCAGTGGGAGAAAACACTCAACACCACAGGGGAAAATGGATTGGATAGCAAGGCGGTGGCTGAATTAACCGCCTGCTGGCAGGCGTCGATAACAGCGCTTGAGCAGTGGCTCGCAACACAGGGCTAGCAACACTGGATTAGCAGCACGGGATTAGCAGTTAAGGATTCGCGAAAAGACGTTAACGCTATAAGTGAGTCGTTCTTACAAGCACGTATTTCTGCCTAACCAATGCAAATCGAGGAATAAAAAAGCGGCTCCCATGGGAGCCGCTTTTGTTAACTTATTTCAGAACAAGACATGAGCCATCAATTTGAGTCTTAATGCGACTCTGGTTTAACGCTACTCAGGTTTAACGCTACTCGGGTTTAACGCTACTTGGGTTTAACGCTACTCGGGTTTAACGCTACTCGGGTTTTAGGCTTATGGCGATCAATGCATTGCCTGTTCTAACAGCTGTTTATCTTGCTGCACCCAAGCGAGGGTGAGTGTGGCGAGAGCGCTGTAAAAGCCATTGCTGTGTTTGCTATCACACTCAACGACCTTGGCGACAAACTTGGCTAACCAAGAGTCTATACAAGCATTTAGGAAGCTTAACTGGGCAGCATCTTCACTGTGACAAGTTAAGTGTCCCATATAGGCGAGTATCACGGCTAAGTGATCGGCAGGCTCAGGGAAGTGACTCTGCACTTGCAGTTGGCTCTGGTGTAAAAACTCGCTCATTTGTTGATGCTGCTGCCCAAATAGCAAGGGTTCTTCCTCGTGGCTCAAGTACAGGCTGGCATAGGGCGAGGCGCTGTGCTTTGTGCCTACAAGGAATAAACCGCAATAATCGGCGGCAAGTTCGAGCAAGGCTTCATCGCTCGTTAAGCCATTCAGCACCTTCTGTATGCTGACGACTGGCGCACTAAACTCGGGCGCATAACCCAGTTGTGTCCAGAATTGCTGCGCTTGCTCACTGGTGAGTTGCTTAAGGCGCTGCTCATCAATTTCGCGGGCAAACAGAGAAGACAGCAGTTGATACACTAAGGCTCTGGCATGATTGATATCGACGTTGCTCATCGCATGTTCCTCAAGATTAACAGTGGAATGCGCCTAGTTGGCTAGGCGCATCGCCTTGTGGGCTCGGTTAGATTTCGACTTCGATAGGACCATCGAAGGAGCTGACCTTAGGGACTTTGCCTTGGTATTTCTCAAACTCGACCAGACAAGTATAGGCTGAGCAGGCTTGAGCCAACTTCGATGTGCCAATGTCTAAGGTCAGAGTATTCGGGTCGCCATAGCTACACAGGGCACCGATTTCGGCGCCGCCTTCGACGCTGCCATCTTTACCCACTGGGCCATACCATGCGCCTTCATGAATTCGCACTACACCTTTAGGGAAGCGATCCGATACCACGGCGCCCGCTAACAGTTGGCCACGGTCGTTAAAGACGCGCACTATATCGCCATCTTTAATGCCGCGCGCTTTGGCATCCACAGGGCTGATATAGATGGGTTCGCGGCCGTTGACTGTGTAGGTTTCGCGGTATTCCTTCGACTCACACATTTGTGAGTGCAGACGTTTATCCGGGTGGCAAGATTGTAGCCACACAGGATATTTGTCCGAACCTGGGCCACCATGGCTACGCTCGGCTTTTTCCATCCAAATTGGATGGCCTTGGCAGTCGTCATAACCGAACTGTTCAATCTTACGGCTGAAGATTTCAATCAAGCCCGAAGGCGTACCTAATGGATTGATTTCAGGATCGTTTCTAAAGTCGGCGTGGCGTGTCCACAGCTCGCCATCACCAAAGTGCACATAACCTTGCTTCCAGAAAGTGGCAAAATCTGGCATCTCATACTTACCCGCGTTCGCGGCTTTACACTCGTTATAGAGGGTTTCTATCCACTCCATCTCGCTCATATTGCGGGTGTATTCTTTCTCTTTGCCCATCAGCGCGGCAAAGCGGGTGAAGATCTCAAAATCTGACAGACTCTCATACAGAGGCTCGACCATCTTCTGCATCGCCAAAATACCGCGGTTGGCGTAGGCGCCGTAGACGTCGATATCGTTGCGCTCAAAGGTGGTACAGGCCGGCAGCACTATGTCGGAGAAGCGGCAGGTGGCTGTCCAGTTCACATCTATAGTGACCACACACTCCAGCTTATGGAAGGCTTGCTTCATGCGGTTTCTGTCTTGATGATGGTTCCAGGGGTTGTTGCCCGAGAACACCATCATCTTAATATCGGGATACACCACTTTCGAACCGTTGGCATCAATGGTTTTGCCGGGCTCGAGGATCGCATCAATCCAACGGGCGACGGGAATCGTGCTGCTCGCGCCTTTAAAGTCGGTGCTGTCGAACAGGGGTTTTTGGTTCTCGTCTAAGTTACGCGGGAAGGCGCCGGGCGCCGCCGCATTTGTCGCAGGTACACCAATGCTGGAGTAGTGGTGACCATAGCTGATGCCGCCGCCCGGCAAACCTATTTGGCCTATCATGGTGGCCAGTACTGCGGCCATCCAGTAAGGCTGCTCGCCATGTTGCTGGCGCTGAATACACCAGCCCATCATGATTTGAGTGCGGCCCTTAACTAAGGTTTTCGCCAGATCGCGAATGATGTGTGGCTCAACCCCACAGATTGGCGCTGCCCACTCAGGGGTTTTGGCGATACCATCTTTAGTGCCCATTACGTAAGGCACAAACTCTTCGAAGCCTAAGCTGTAGCCTTGGATGAATTTATCATCGTAAAGCTTTTGGGTAATCATCTCATGGGCGATGGCCAGCATCAGCGTCACGTCAGTCTGTGGGTTCACATACAACTGTTCACAGCCAAGGTAAGCCTGAGTTTTGGTGACCACAGGGTCGATACTGATCACGCGGATCTTGCCCTGTTTAACCTTCTCTTTTAGCTGCGCGAGGTAAGCGAAGGCCTCATGGGTTTCGGCGTTCCAACCCACTTGCAGGTTTTTGTAAGGATCGTTTGACCAGAGCACTATAGTGTTGCTGTTTTCTAAGATCAGCGGCCAAGAGGTGCCTTGGGCATACACTTCGGTTGAACCTAACACATAGGGCAGAATGGTTTGGCCGGCTCCGGTGGAGTAGTCACCGATTTTCTTCACATAGTTGCCGTGCATCCCCACAGCCCGCTGCATATGGCTGGTGCTGGAATGCAGTTGCCCGGTTGCGCGCCAGCCAGTTTGCCCCGCGTGTAAGCCCGATGGACCGTACTTGGTTTGGACTTCATCGAGTGAGTGTTTAAACAGCTTTAATGCTTTATCCCAGGTCACACGAACGAAACGGAAATCCCCCCGTTGCTGGGTATTGCTCTTATGGCCTTTTAGTAAAAAGTCTAAGCGAACCATAGGGTAACGCACGCGGGATGGGTTGTAGACCATGCCGCGGATACCGTTAATCATATCCGTTGGATATTTATCTAAATCGAAGGCTTTGACTTCGGCAATCACACCGTTTTTACGTTTGATTTTAAAGGCGCCAAAGTGTGAGCCCGTGGTCAGCCATTCGTCTTCATTTAAGCCCGTGCTGGCCAGCGCATTTAAGGGCGCTAACACTGAGCTGCCACCTAAAGCAACGAAAGAGGTTGAGGCTAAGCCTTTTAAAAAGTCTCTTCTGTTCATGGTATTACTCCCGAATTAGTGCTCTTTTTTCACGAAGGTTGACGAATGTTCTTGCAGGTATTTCTGCACTAGCGCTTGGGTGTCTTGGTCCATGTTGACGAAGGCGATCATTCCCTGAAACATACCTGGCCAGGTATTAGCGTCGAAATGCGCTTCATCGGGCTGGGTGTGGCACACGCTACAGCTTGAGCGGAACGTATCGCGGGCATAGCCCCAGAGTGGTTGTAGCTCGGTGAGCAGGTAATCCTTATCGGTCCAGATTTGGGCTTCAACCCGTTGCCATTTCAGGCCTGTCATTGGGTCTTCTTTCTCTTCAAAGGTTTGGATAACACCTTCGGTTTCGGCGGCATCTTTGCTTAACTGCGCCGACAGAATGTTTACCCCAAAGTCCATGTAGATCACCCGGCCTGCGCCGATTTTTTTACGCCAGCCATCGATGCCAATTTTGATGCGCTTACCTTGGGTTTCGAGCACTTTGACTTTAGTGGCCACGTTTAAGGTACCGGCTTCAACGTCACCTTTTTCACTAAAGAACAGTGGCTTAGTCAGGGCGCTGTAGTAGGTTTGGTTGGTTTCGACTGAGCTGACGCCAGCGCCCACTTCGGCGATGAGTTCGGGTGCGCGGGCCGTGCCCATTTCAGGTAAATGGTGGGCAATACCTTTGTGACAATCGATACAGCTTTGATCGATTTCGGCGGCGCGTTTCATCTGCTTCTGGGCCAGTGGTGACATGCTTTCCCACTTCATCGAGTCGTAGTTATGGCAGTTCTTACAGGCGAGGGAGTTATCGCGATCGAAACGTTTCCATTCGCGGCTCGCCATCTCCAGGCGTTTAGCTTCAAATTTTTCAGGGGTGTTGACCGTGTTGAATAACCAGCCCCAAACATCGTGGGAAGCTTCCATCTTACGGGCAATCTTACGGCTCCAGTTGTGGGGAACGTGACAGTCGGGGCAGGTGGCACGTACGCCGGAGTGATTCGACCAATGCACCGTTTCCTGCAGCTCCTGGTAGGGCTTACTCTCCATGCTGTGGCAGCTGATGCAGAAGGCTTCTGTGTTGGTTGCCTCCAGCGCGGTGTTGAAGCCGCCCCAGAAGATGATGCCCATGATAAAAGCACTGATGCTGACAGCGCCTAAGGTGAGAGCTTTTGTGGGTTTGTTTAGTGTGCGCCAGAGGTTGGTTAACCACTTCATAATAGCGTCCTCAAAGTATCAGTGAATTAGTGGCCGACAACGCCGCCGAAGGCTTGGATCATCCAAATGATGAAACCGTAGAGACTGATCCCCGCGACAGTCAGTGCGGGAAAGAGTATGAAAATGATGAATCCCAGCGCCTTTAACTCATTGCTGCGTGAGGACTTATCCGATGTTTGCATGGTGGGCTTTGTCATTGGGAAGAGCTCCGTTCGAAAGCGATTTTTGATGGGAGCACTATAAAGGGGAGATGTGAATGGACTTGCCTGTAGGGATGAATGGGCTTTGACAATATATGAAAAATTATGAAAATTTTAAAAAGCCGATGACTTTTTGTTTTACTGACAGAGAGTTAATCTAATTTCTGTGATCGAACTCGGCAGTTTGCTGTGCGGTTTAGGCGTTTTTTTAAACACTGATTTTGAATTTTTTCGCTAATTATTTACTGAAGTGCAGGCGAGGTCTTAGCTATCTGGCGGCGTTTACAGTATTATCCGCGCCCAACAAAGGCTGCGTTTGTCTCGTTAAAGCCATTTTAACGATGCAAAGCGTCACTGCTTGCAGATCATGGATTTTTCCCGATGTAGGAGAATGATGTGGATCTCTCACCCAAGTCATTGGATTTGGGGCTCTAATCTGCCGCAGCCAGCGTCGCCAATGGTTAAGCCAATTGGTATCGACCCTATTTTAAGAGATCACAAGGTATAACAAGATATGTCTGAGCAATTGAGTTCAACAGCCGTACCCTCTGGTTCGTTTCTGGACCGTTATTTTTCAATTCAACAACGTGGTAGCACAGTACGCCAAGAAGTGATTGCAGGGTTAACCACCTTCCTCGCTATGGTGTACTCAGTGATTGTGGTACCCAATATGTTAGGCAAAGCGGGATTCGATCCCGGCGCCGTGTTCGTCGCCACCTGTTTAATTGCCTCCTTTGGCTCGCTGCTGATGGGACTCTGGGCGAATCTGCCCATGGCTATTGGTTGTGCTATTTCACTCACCGCCTTTACCGCCTTCGGTTTAGTGTTAGGTCAGGGCATGAGTATCCCTGTGACCTTGGGCGCCATCTTTTGGATGGGCGTGATTTTTACCGTTGTGAGTGTCACGGGCGTGCGTCAATGGGTGCTGGCTAACCTACCCAAGGGGATTGCCCATGGTACAGGTATAGGTATTGGCTTGTTTTTACTCTTAATTGCCACTAACAGTGTGCAGTTGATTGTGGCCAACGACGCGGGTCTGCCAGTGAAGCTAGGCGACATTAACAGCCTGCCCGTTATCGCCACCGTACTGGGGTTAGCGGCCACTATCGGTTTAGAGCGTCGCGGTGTACCCGGCGGGATTTTATTGGTGATTATTGGCCTATCCCTGTTTGGTTTAGTGTTTGATCCAAGCGTGACATTCCAAGGTTTCTTCGCCGTGCCTGATTTTACCTCTGAGCACTCGCTGATTGGCCAAATGGATATTATGGGCGCCTTGAATCCTGTGGTATTACCGATTGTGCTGGCGCTGGTGATGACGGCGATTTTTGATGCCACGGGCACCATCCGCGCGGTGGCAGGGCAAGCCAATCTGCTGGATAAAGACGATAATATCGTCGGCGGTGGCAAGGCGCTGACCTCGGATTCGGTCAGCAGCATGTTTGCGGGTATCGTTGGTGGCGCCCCTGCTGCCGTGTATATCGAATCGGCGGCGGGTACGGCGGCGGGCGGTAAGACGGGTTTAACCGCGACTATAGTCGGTGGATTATTCCTGCTGATGGTGTTTTTAGCGCCGCTCAGCTATTTAGTGCCTGCCTATGCTACGGCGCCTGCGCTGATGTATGTGGGGCTATTGATGCTCAGCAATGTGACTAAGCTGGACTTTAATGACAAGGTCGATGCGATGGCGGGATTAACCTGCGCCGTATTCATCATCCTCAGCTGTAACATTGTGACCGGTATTATGCTTGGCTTTGTGACTTTAGTGGTTGGCCGCATTTTTAGCGGTGAAATCCGTCAGCTTAAGTTAGGCGTGCTCGCCATTACGCTGGGCCTTGTGGCCTTCTATATGGGCGGCTGGGCGATCTAGTTTATAAAGTCGAAAGCGAGTGTCGTTAGCACTCGCTTTCATTGACTTCATTGTGCTCACAATAGGCTCGCAGTAAATCCTTCCAAGTCACAATCCCGACTAAATCGCCATTATCGAGCACGGGCAAACAGCCAATGTTGTGTTCTAGCAGGGTGTGCGTCGCAGCATCGAGCGACACATGTGGCGCAACGGTAACGGGATTACGGGTCATCACCTGATGAACGCGTTTTTGTAGGGTTTCGAGATCCTTAGCGGTTTCGGCGCTGCTGCCCAGATTCGGGCTGATGGCACGCAGTAAGTCGCGCTCCGACAATACCCCTTCGAGTTTATATTCATCCACCACCAGCAGATGGTGGAAGTTTGCCTGATCGAAAATATCCTTCGCCACGGTTAAGCGATCGTCCATTTCGACCGTGACGACTCGGGTACGCATAATATCGGCGATAATGATCGGCATGATAAACCCCTTCCTAGGACGTGTATCGTTAATGCACTGTATTACAGATACTTATAACAGACCGATGTTTATTTAGCCAATGTATTAGGGCGGATTTGTGCCTAATCCTGTTCGTCGGTTTCGTCCTCTGCCATCAAGGGGTTGCGTAAGTCTTCGGGTAAATGGGCGCCGATATAACGCTGGTACTTTTTCCCTTTCAGTTTATGGGTATCGACCAAGACTAAGCCATCGACACAGTCGCCAAAATCGGCATCGATCCCGAAGGCGAGAAACTTCACCCCATCCTGCTTACACAGCTCGCCGTACTGCTTGTACAGGGTTGGCACCGCGGCGCCCATACTCGCCAGCATTTGTTTGAGTTGCTTAAAGTGGCTTTGGTAATCCTCGCCCGAATAGAGTTCATCTAACTGCAACTTGCGCTGCTTGGACAGGCCAAAGGGCGACATGGACACCGCCAGCTGCTCTGCTGGCGCAAACTCCTTGGAGTAGAAATGCACTAACATCTCCCGCGCGCTGCCAGGCAGTTGATTACTGATAGAAACAGGGCCAAACAGGTAGCGGTATTCGGGATGTTTTGCGAGGAAGGCGCCAATACCAAACCAGAGGTAGTCGAGACTGCGTTTGCCCCAATATTTGGGCTGCACAAAGCTGCGGCCAAGTTCTAAGCCTTGTTTGACGAAGGGCATAAAACCGTCGGCATATTGGAACAGGGATTGGCTGTAGAGGGCGTTGTCGCCGTAGCGATTCAGCACTTGCTCGCCGCTGGCGAAACGATAGGCGCCGACAATTTCAAACTGTTCTTTATCCCACAACACCAGATGTTGGTAGTAGGAATCATATTTATCGATATCGCGGCGTTTGCCCGTGCCTTCGCCAACGGCGCGAAAGGCGATTTCCCGTAGGCGACCAATTTCGCGCATGATGGGGTTACTGTCCTGATGCTGATACAAATAAATCAGCTTGTTATCTTGGGTTTCGCCGAGGAGTTCACATTGTTGCAGCGCGGCCTGTAGCTCTCGGCGCGACTCAGGGTGGGCGATGGCGCTTTGGGTGATAAACAGTGGGTCTTTATCTTTACCGATACGATACAGATGATTTTTAAGCAGTTTTATCTTGGTCTTTAGCGGAAAGTCCATCGAGCGTACGGCTTCGTTCGGGATAAGCTCGCCGATACGAATGGGCATATTGCGTTTGGCCTGTTTAAACATCTCCTTGACCAATAGCAATGTGGCTAAGGGTTTGTAAATCATCGAGGCGCCGTAGAAGGTGGCCGAGTTTTTAGCATCCAAAAAGATTGGCAGCAGCGGTGCATTACAGGAAATCGCCATCTTCAAAAAGCCCGAGTGCCACTGGGTATCGCGCACGCCGCTCGGACGCAGGCGAGAGACTTCTCCCGACGGGAAAATCAGTACCGCGCCTTCATTGCGCAGATGCTGGTGGATTTTTTCGAGGTGCTGTTTCGGCGTGCCGCCCGTCATATTGCGCACTGGCAGTAGGATAGAATGCAAAGGTTCGAGCGCCATCAGGAGCTCGTTCGCCACAACCTTGATATCGGGGCGAATTTCGCTGACGAGTTTAATCAGAGCTAGGGCATCGAGGGAGCCAATCGGATGATTGGCGAAGATCACCACGCGGCCCTCACAGGGAATATTTTCGACCTCGTTGGCGGGCACGGTAAAGCTAAAATCGAAGCTGGCGAGCACTTGCTCGACAAAATCGACCCCTTGCAGATAGGCAAATTGATTGGCTATCTCGTTACATTGTTTTTCATTCAACAGGTAGCGCAGCATGGCCTTAGTCGGCTTGGCTAACCAAGGTTTGTCCTTGAGGGCGGGCAGGTTTTGCTCCACCACATTATCGACAGTAAAGATCATCGAACTGGCTTTTAAGGCGGGCAGTGGCATGGCTGCGTCCTGCGTTAATGCGTTGGCGCTTAATGTGTTAGGGCTTAATGAATCAGCGTTTGGGGTATGAGGAGTTAATGGGTTCATGATTAGGCAACATCCCTTGGTTGGATTTCTGCTTGTTTGGGGCTGTGTGTGGCCGTTTGTGGAATAGGTTTTGGGGCGTTAACAGGCGCTGTGGGTGGCGTTTGCGCCAGCACAATACTGCTCAGAATATCGAGGTTTACGCTTTGCTCGTTCCAGCGGCAGAGCTGTAATTCCCCGTTTAAGGTTTCGGTGATCAGGCTGCAGTTTTCGACCCAGTCGCCATCATTGGCATAGATTATCTGGCGCTTATCCGGCGTGCTGTATTGGTTATCTCGAGCGTGAACCGATAGCTCTGGCTGGTGGATATGGCCGCAGATCACGCCGTCCACATCATAGTGCTGGGCATAATTCACTACGGCTTGGCGAAAACGGGCGATAGCCGTCTGCGCCTTGCCCACGCGGGATTTGATATAGCTGGCGAGTGACCAATACGGGTAGCCTAAACGCTCACGCAGGCGATGGAGATTGCGGTTGAGGAACAGCAACAAGTCGTAGAGATGATCTCCCAAGATGGCGTAGAAGCGGCCAACGCAAACATCGGCATCGAACTGATCGCCATGCAGCATTAATAGTTTGTGGCCGCCAATCCCCTGATGAATATGTTGGCGAGCAATCTTGATGTTCAGTAGCGTCAGTTCGGCATAGGGCTTGATTAACTCATCGTGATTACCCGGCAGATATATCACCTGAGTGCCGTTTTGTGCCAGTTCAATCAGTTTTTGCAATACCTTATTGTGACTCTCGGGCCAGTGCAGGCGGCGTTTGAGCGCCCATAAATCCACAATATCGCCGACCAGATACAAGTGCTGACAACGCACGGTATTTAATAGGCTTAACAGATAGTCGGCTTTGCAATCCTTACAACCGAGATGGATATCCGATAGCCAGAGGGCGTTGACTGTGATGGTTTGGCTATTTGCGGCGTTGCTGGCGTTGGCAATATGTGGGGTTGAGAAGGAAGTGTCGTAAACACTGGATGGAGCATTGTCGGAAGAGTTGGAGGGAGTGTTACGGGAAGAGTTGCGGGGAGTCTTGAGTGCGTCGATAAGCGTGCGATCAAGTCCCCTGTAATTAGCTCCAGTCATCTCATATTCACCCTATGCGGCTGTTGACTGCCTTAGAGATTAGTGACGGGCTTTGACTGAATGATGAAGCTTAAGTGACATGCAGATGACAGTAAGTTGGATTAACTTGAACTTAACCATCAAGATTTGGATCTGGATGCAATGAGAACTGGCTGGAGGATTTAACTTACTTTTGCCTAAAGCTAGATTGTATTATCGCTTGGTGTGCTGGATGAATTGTCATTGTTTCCCCTGTGACACGCCATGAACTCATCCTTGAGGGCTCGACGGCGGCATCCATGCCGCCAACGGTCACAGTTGCAACAATGGCAATCTTAACGACCATTGAACTGTTCATTTGGCTAAAAGCTTTTTATCCCTTTTCGTGTTTCAGCTCGTTATCTCAATCGAAAATACCTACTCTTGTTGCCATACAAATTTTCATCTAGTTACCTATGTTTGGCCCTACCGCTAAACGGCTAATAATGTATGGCTATACAGTCATATTTAAATTTAGGTGTTTTGGTATGATTTTTAGACAAAATCAGTGCGCACTAATTCCATCAGCAATAAATAAAACCCTATAAAATCAGGTGAATATAGTAACTGAATTTTAGTTAATAGGTCTGGAAAACGCGCATGCGCGTTTTTCCAGATGGTGTATTTGGCAGAAAGCTGATAAGTTCTTTGCATACAGATAGTTAACCGTGCTCGTTTTCACTGGTCTAACGTGATAAGCGCGCATGCGCACTAATAAAATAATGAAATGGACACCCCTTCTATACTGAGGAAGTCAGTTTAAAAGGAGACCGTCATGAGTGATATTTATACAATCGGAATTGATCTAGTAAAGTCTGTTTTTCAATTATGTGCGTTTGATAAGACAGGGAAAAAACTGATTAATAGATCACTAAAAAGAAATCAAGTCATTAAATTTTTGAGCAATATTGCTCCTTGTCTGATTGGAATGGAAGCATGTTCTAGTTCTCATTATTGGGCACGAGAAATAAAAAAGCTGGGTCATGAAGTCAAACTCATGCCACCTCAGTATGTTAAGCCTTATGTAAAAACAAATAAGAACGATATGGCTGATGCTGAAGCGATTTGCGAAGCGGTTCGCCGCCCCACGATGCGATTTGTTTCTGTTAAAAGTGAAGAGCAACAAGCTTTATTGCTGCTTCATCGAGAAAGAGAAGGCGTAATCAGAGACCGTACCGCATTAATCAATAGAATCAGGGCAAGCCTTCAAGAATTTGGTGTTAGTGTTCCTGCAGGAAGATTTCAGCTAAGAAAATGGTTTAGAGAAGGTTTTAGCTTGGTCGAGCATAAGTTGCCAAAGCTGCTAGTTGAGCACATTAGTTTAATGCAAACACGTTTGAGGGAGCTCGAACAGTATGCAGAATATTTGGATAAGCAGATAGATCTCACGAGTGAAGTCAGTGATGAGTGTCAGAAAGTAAGACAGATCCCAGGTGTTGGTCGCTTAACATCATCCGCATTAATTGCCAGTATTGGTGATGCAAAAGCGTTTTCATCAGGGCGTCAGTTATCCGCTTGGATGGGGTTAGTACCAAGCCAGCACTCTAGCGGAGGTAAGTCACTACTGCTAGGTATCAGTAAGCGAGGAGATACCTACTTAAGACGCATGTTTATCCATGGAGCTAGAGCGGTGATTAGGCATTTAAAAGAAGGAAAACCGTTCTTTGAATGGGTAACCTCGTTGCTCAAGAGAATGCATAAAAACAAAGTGATAGTGGCATTAGCAAATAAACTGGTTCGTATCTCTTGGGCCATATTAGCCAAAGAAGAAAGTTTTAGCGTAGGACGAACCTATTAAGTAAATAAAAGTACATCCAGTTTTGCTAAGTGAAAGCAAGTGATGACAAGACAGGTTAGACCGTGACTTGGAAACTCTGTGCCTAACATCGTTTCTTAGAAAACGATAAAATGATTAGAGCCAAGTCAGCGAAGTTCATCGGGGATCAAGAGCGAGTCTCTTACAAGGAATCCGAATAGATGGCTGCAAAACCACATTTGTTATCGGTTGATTTTTCTTGCAAAAAATGGGGTGTCCATAGATGTTAGGCATATATTGGAGATGTATGGAAAATTCGGTTTGTTATCAAGAAGAGTTTTTTGAAGATGAAAAAGATTACTTTCTGTCAAAGTTAGTAAAACTTCCAGATTGTTTTATCAGAGCAAGCTCATTAGATCATATGGATAGGTTTCTGGAAATTTTTTCTTATCCGTTTTCTGGTGAAAAATTGCGATCAAATATAGGTTGTTATTTCTTTTTTGATAGCTACCGACTTGACGGTGATGTTGTAGATTTTGCACCATTATACGTTGGTAAAACTAAGCAACTGAATAAACGTTTATATCGTCATTGGAAAACCAGCGGTAATCATATCGATAAGTATTCTGAAGATGTCCTTTTTCAAGACGGAGAATATGAAATAGACCTCGGATATATCGGTGAATACCATTTGGGTAAGCTAATTCCAAGCTTTGACATTAAAATCGCGATTTGGCTGGAAAATGATTTGCGCGAATTAATGTTTTTAGAGCATGAGTTAATTTATAAATTAAGGCCAATGTTTAACAAGGCATAGCTCACGTGGTATTAAATGCCTAACAAACTGTTTAAGAGTGATTCGCAACGCGTGGCATTTTTACTATGCGTTGGTTTTAGCGGTTAAGGTGGTATGCGGGAGCATTGGTATTGCGTTGCTCACACCTTAACAGGGCGTTATCTCCATAGAAATTGTAATCCGAAACTCATAAGTTAGAGTTAATAACCTAACCGATTTTTGTCCCTTTGCTTTTTGCGTACATACAGTAAATGGGTAGTTAAAATTGGCATTGGGGCACCAGTGACCGTTGGCGACATGGATGTCGCCGTCGAGCCTATAGGGATATATTCACGGCGTGTCACTGGGGAAACAATGGCAATAAATTCGTTGAGCAGATCATATGGCTATTTTGCTTTTATTCTTAAACTGAGTAGTGTGGTTACGAGTGGAGTTTGTACAGTATAAAAAGGGGAGTCAGTTAATCTGACTCCCCTTGATATTTAAGGTGATGTTGCGCTTAGAACAGCAGGTGAGCCACGCCTGCAATGACTGGCAGAGTGACTAAGGTACGCAGTACGAACACGACAAAAAGCTCAACAAAATTCACTGGGATCTTACTGCCAATCAGCAGTGCGCCCACTTCACTCATGTAAATCAGCTGCGTTACCGATAAGGCGGCAATCACAAAGCGGGTCATATCCGATTCGATAGAGCTGGCTAAAATCGACGGGATAAACATATCGGCAAAGCCGACAACGATTGTTTTAGAGGCTTCGGTCGCTTCTGGGATATGCAGCAGTTCCAATAACGGAATGAATGGCATACCTAAGTAATTGAAGATAGGCGTATGCTCGGCGATGATCAGCGCCGTGGTACCAATGGCCATTACCACTGGGATAATGCCAAATACCATATCGATAACGTTTTTAATCCCTTCATTTAGAACGGCTTTGACACCACCAGCACTAGCGGCTTTTTCGAGTGCTTTATCAAAGCCCCATGAGAGTGCGCCGTGTCCTGCGGGGATCATCTCATCGTCGGGTTGACGTGGCGTATCGTCGATATAGTTATCTTTTTTCCACGACAGTGGTGGCAGCTTAGGCACAATCACGGCCGCCGCAAAACCCGCTAAACATACGGTCAGGTAGAAGGGCACAAACATTTGCTCCAACTTCACCTGAGAGATCACCACTAAGCTGAAGGTAATTGACACCGCCGAGAAGGTGGTACCGATAACCGCGGCTTCCCTTTGGGTGTAAAAACGCGCTTCGTATTGCTTGCTAGTCAGCAAAATACCAACGCTACCATCACCTAACCAAGAGGCCATACAGTCGATGGCGCTGCGACCTGGTAGGTTAAACACGGGGCGCATGACTTTGGTCAGCAGGGTGCCAAATAGCTCTAATAGACCGAAGTTTAACAGCAGCGGCAGTAACATACCGGCGAAGATAAACACCGAGAAGAGTACAGGTAACAGGTCGTTCAGTACTAAGGCGCCAGTGCTTGAAGAGTTAATGGCTTCGGGGCCAATGCCTAAATAGGTTAGCACGATAAAGATGGCGCCGACGACGCGCGTCGCAAGCCAGAGCGGGCTGATGTTGAGTAACCCATTGAGGAAGTGATTGTTCAGCACAAACTTAGGTTTGAGTAACTTAGTCAGCAACGAAGACAAGGCCATGGCGACAACAATCACAGTCACGATTAAGGTTAATACATCGCTTAACACGCTTTGCAATGCTTTAGAGATGATTGCGATAGGAATAGTAATCGCATCGTTGTAGCTGATAGGGGTCATAAACAGCAGCAGACCGATCAGCGAAGGGACGATAAAGGTGAGTATCGTCTTAATGTTGCGGTTTTTATGTTCAGTAGCCAATGGTGTACACCTTAAAAGTACGAGTCGCACAAATAAACTTGAACAAATTGCCCCTCAAAGCCGCATGTTAGGCGGATGTTAGGTGCATTTTCATTCAACTCAAAATCGAGAAGGGGGAAGATTACTCGCTTAGCGGCGCTATGTAAAACGATTCGGAAATTTGTTTGAGATAAGCAGCAAAATAGCATAGTTATTTGGGCCATTTCTGCATGCTTATCTTGGCGAATATTGCGTGCTGATAAGGTATTTGATTAACTAAATCATGCAATTAAATCTGTGTGTTGCAGCGTGTTTATCGAGTTGTTTTATTCTTGATGTTGTTAGCGGTCGAGGGTGATTTTGTACAAATTTTTCCCTTAGATTCTTCGAATATTCCGCTTTTGCGGTTTTTTTATCCGTTAATGCGATTAGGGCTTCAGTCGCTCACCATACAATGTTAAATAGTTAACCCAAATTGTAATGGCGAGGTTATCGCTGACAATAAGCTCGGCCTTGCTGAATGGGTTGTGCATTTTTATGCGGTTTTGACTCGGTATTTGCATATTTTAAATTGAATATTGACTAAGGGCGGGAACTGCGCGCGAGTGACTAAATAAGCGTAAATAGTGGTGAAATAAAATATTTCTCCTAAAGAGGATGGACGCCGCTTTAATTATTTTCAATTCCATGTAAGTTAGTACTACTTTTGTTTAGCTAAATTATCCATGACTGTTACAAAAATGAATGTCGCGACAAGAGGTTTTGCGCTCGCCACTAAGTTTGGTTTTATTGGTATTTTTGGATTATTGCTTGGGATAGCGGTGGCGGTGTTAGGCTTCGATCATACCGAGACTCGAGCCTTCAACTTTTTGAATCATACCTTGAGTGAATTGGGCACCTATGGGCATTCATCCTTAGCGGTGGTGCTTAATGGTGGGTTATTTTTTGGCAGTTTAAGCATTGTGTTTTATTGCCTTTCATCCTTGCAAACCGTAAGTGGTTTTTGGGGCTATCCCTTCTACTGCGCGCTGGCGCTGACGTTTTTAGCCTTGGCCTGCGTCGGTTTGTTTCCGGTCAATGTGTATCATCTGCATATCCTTGCCCTGAAATGGTTTTTCTATTTCGGTAGTTCGAGTGCAATCTGTTATCTGCTGTGGGCTGGGCTTAATTCACAGAGGCGGCAACCCTTAACGCTATTGTTGGCGCTGGTGGTGTTGCTGAGCATGATGACCTTTCTCTACGCGCCCTTATTAGAGCTGGGTTTAACCGAGGGGGACAGACCCTTCTATCAAGAAATGGTGTTGCAACTGCCTAGGCCCGATTTGTGGTGGCCAGCATTGCTGGAGTGGATTGGGCTTGGGAGTTTATTAAGTTGGACGGCGGCGCTGCTGTTCACACCACAATCACTCGCTCTGGAGCAAGCTCCCGAGTGAGTGATTTTAATGGTTAACCCATAAAGCTATCAGCTTAAGGATTTCAGTCCCGCCTCGCCAAACCAATAACCGTTACAGTGCTCATCGCTAAGAGGGTACTTAGCGTCCGTTGCCCCAGTCTTTAACGCCTCGACCAGCGCATCGGCCTTAGTGATACAGGCTAAGCTGCTGGGCGAAACCCGAAACACATCGACGCCCATCTTTATCATTTCATTGATTTCGCTGCGCAAATCGACACAGTTGGCCGACTGGGTTTGGATGCCGTTTAACCTGAGCAAGGGCTGCGCCTCTTGCGTCTGTGCCAGTAAGCCCTTGCTATATTGGCGGCAAACGGTTTCACAGCTGTCCTTCGACAAGTGTTGATGCCTTGCCGTAAAGCAGCGCGCCGAGTGGGCGAGTGGCAAATAGCCATGGCCGAGCACTTCGACTTCGAATGCGGGCTTGTGCGCGACCACTTGGCTAAGCCAAGTCTTCGACAGTTCTACCGGCATTACAAAGCGCTGCATACCAAAGCGCTGCAAAATATCTAAACTGGCGCGGTTGTAGTTGTTGATACTAGCGCCGCAGACAAAGGGCAACTTGTGCTCCTTAGCAAGATACACGGCCGCCATGTCGTTGGCCTCGATGCTAAATTCGCCATTGTCGACCTGACGTTTAAGCTCTGTGTATTCAGAGGGCGCTTCGATAAGGGCGAGCGTCGACAGCACCACCTCTTTACCCGCAGATTTAAGCATTTTGGCCAGTTCGAGATAGTCGCCAAACTTGAGTTCGCGTCGACGGCTACAAACGGCTTCACCCAAATAGACTAACGGGAGCTGACTGTTGGCCACTTGCTGGTAAAAGTCGATGACCTGTTGTTTTTCCCAGCAATAGAGCAGTGGGCCGAGGGAAATTTTCATAATCGTTTCTTCTTTGTGGTTATCGCTAGGGCTATTGCCAGTCACGCTCGTAGGCGCCTAAGGTGGTAATTTGGCCTTCGGAGACTTTCGCGAGGGCTTGTTCCCAATGGGCCTGAGTCTGGAATTTATCTGGATTATTAAAATAAGTATCAATCGCTTGACGCCAAACCTTGGTCACCTGTTCTACATAGGCAGGGCTGCGCTGACGCCCCTCAATCTTGAGTGACACTATGCCCGCCTTGGCAAGCTCAGGCAGCAAGCTAAGGGTATTTAAACTGGTGGGAGACTCGAGCAGATATTGCGGTTTATCATCGTCTTGGGTGAGATAGCGGCCTTTACAGACCACAGGGTAACCCATTTGCTCATCGAGCCCTGACTTATCAATTAAGACCTCGTTGAGGCGAGTCAATCTGTCTTGGCCCTGTTCCTGCCAGCGCACGTGTTTCGCTGGCGAACAAGAGCCACCAGTGTTTGGCGATTGACCGGTGACATAGGAGGATAAGTGGCAGCGGCCTTCGGCCATAATGCACAGACTGCCAAAGGCAAAAACCTCTAAATCGACTGGGCTGACCTTGGCGAGGTCGCGCACTTGTTTCATCGACAGCACTCTGGGTAATACCACCCGCGCGATATTAAAAGCCTCTTTATAAAAGCTCAGTGCGCCCAAGTTGGTGGCGCTGGCCTGTACCGATAAATGCAGCGGAATATGCGGATATTGCCTGTGGGCATAGTCGAGCAACGACAGATCGGCAATGATTAAGGCATCGACGCCAATGCTGGCCGCCAAGTCGATGGCTTGATACCAGCGGTGTTCCTCATTCGGCTTAGGAAAGGTATTTAAAGTGAGGAAGATCTTCTTGCCCCGCTGATGGGTCAAATCGGCGGCTTCCTGTAATTTTGCGGGGGTGAAGTTTAAGCCCGCGAATGAACGTGCATTGGTATCATCCTTTAACCCAAGGTAGACAGCATCGGCTCCGGCCTGCAGCGCCGACTTTAGCGAGGCCAGGTTTCCTGCTGGACACAACAACTCCATAATGGTGCTCCCGATAAAATAACAGGGGCAGAGTGTAGGGAAGATTGAATGGCGGTGAATTGATTTAAAACAGGTTTAAGATCATAAAATCTCGGTAAACTGGGAGATATAGTGTTTTTTAGCCTTAGGTAACCGCTTATGTCCGCTGTTTTTTCAGCTAATCTTGCAAAACAACTGCTCGAACTCACCCCAAAACTGATCCGTTTGCCACTCTCCAAAGTGCCCTTTAGCCTTAAGGCCAAGGTACTTAGCCAACTCTTAACGCAGCTGCTGGCGCCGCAGGCCGAAGATGGCGAGTTAGATTTCTTGGCGGATAAATGGGTTGCGATTCGGGTTGAAGATTTAAATCTGTATTTTGAAGTGAGTTTCGATGGCCGCTGGCAGGTGCGTGAGCTGACCGATGCCCAGGTCAGCTTTAGTGCCAATTCCGCCGAGCTGTTATTGGTCGCAGCGGCAAAAGAAGACCCTGATACGCTGTTTTTCCAACGCAAACTGAGCATCGAAGGCGATACCGAGTTAGGGCTTGAGGTGAAAAACCTACTGCTGAGTATCGAGTTTGCCAGCCTGCCAACACCCATTCGCTTAAGCGTTGAAAAGCTGGCCGATGCCATTGTGCGATTGCAGCTTGAGGCAAAACCGACGGTGATTTTGGCTAAATCCCCAAGCTTAAGCTGATGCGAACTTGGCTGTAATCAAGTGATAAACAAAAGCCCCGCTGACATTGCGGGGCTTTTTTTAGCTTGGATGGCCGATATTCACTTAAATTTTTTGCGTGAGTATGGCGAATTTGACCAACAGCTCGTCATGAGACTCGACGCGGTTAGGGTCGGGGTCAATACAATCAATCGGACAGACGGAGACGCAGGTAGGCTTATCGTAATGGCCTACGCATTCGGTGCAGCGGTCTGGGTCGATTTCGTAGATTTCTTCCCCCATGGTGATGGCCTGATTCGGACATTCAGGTTCACACATGTCGCAATTGATGCAGCTGTCGTCGATCAGTAATGCCATGCCTTAGCCTGCTTCGTGTGGGTTGCGGGTATCCTGACCTTGGGGCAGGTTACGCAGTAAAATGCCGTGGTTCAGATCAACCTCTTTCGGCACGGGCAAGTAAACGGTATGGCCCGAACCTAATCCCGCTTCAACCGATTCGGCTTTGCGGTTTTCGAGTTGCTCGATGGTGAGGCTGATATTGCCCTGTGGCGTCATTAGTTCAACACTATCACCGACAGAGAATTTGTTCTTCACTTCGATTTCGGCAAGGCCAGCCAGATTGCGTTTACCGGTTAATTCACCCACAAATTGTTGGGTATCGCTGACCGAGTAACCATAGTCGTAGTTTTGATATTCATCATGTACGTGGCGACGTAAGAAACCTTCGGTATAGCCGCGGTGTGCTAAGCCTTCGAGTTGGTTCATCAAGCTGCGATCGAAGCTCTTGCCTGAGGCGGCATCGTCGATGGCCTGACGGTATAGCTGGGCGGTACGGGCCACATAGTAGAACGACTTAGTACGGCCTTCGATCTTCAGCGAGTCGATGCCCATTTTCGCCAAACGCTCAACGTGTTGGATTGCGCGCAAGTCTTTAGAGTTCATGATATAAGTGCCATGCTCATCTTCAAACGCTGGCATGTATTCGCCGGGGCGATTGGCTTCTTGCAGCAGGAAGATTTGGTCGGTCGCAGGACCCGCGCCTAAGGTTGGCGTCTCGATTTGCACCGCATTGGGGGTGGCAATGATATCGCCAGAGTCAGTTTGCTGCGCTTCGTGCACGTCGTATTTCCAGCGGCAGGCGTTTGTGCAAGTGCCTTGGTTTGGATCGCGCTTATTGATATAACCCGACAGCAAACAACGGCCCGAGTAAGCCATACACAGGGCGCCGTGGACAAACACTTCTAGCTCGATATCGGGGCAGCGTTGACGGATTTCTTCAATTTCATCTAAGGACAATTCACGGGATAAAATCACCCGTTTAATGCCTTGGGTCTGCCAGAACTTGACCGACGCCCAGTTAATGGCGTTGGCTTGCACCGATAAATGCACCACCTGCTCAGGGAAAGCCTCACGCACCATCATGATAAGGCCAGGATCTGACATGATCAGCGCATCGGGCTTCATCGCCACTACCGGTTCCATATCTTTGATATAGGTTTTGAGCTTGGCGTTGTGGGGAGCAATGTTACTCACCACATAAAGCTTTTTACCCAGCGCATGGGCTTCTTCGATACCCGTTGCGAGGTTTTCCATTTTAAAGTCGTTATTACGAACCCTCAGGCTGTATCTCGGCTGACCGGCATACACGGCATCTGCACCATAGGCAAAAGCGTAACGCATGTTTTTCAGCGTCCCAGCGGGAGATAACAACTCAGGTTTAAACATAATGACTCTCGAATTGGTTGGTAGATGGAGGCGCAGTGCGCGGGGGCGGCATTTTACACAATCAAAGTAGGGTTATGCAAATCACCTCGTCTAAGATTAGGTATAGTTCGCATTTTACGAATATACCCCTAAGCTAGGTGATGGCGGGCGATGACGCTTGTCTGTGGATTGACGATGTCTCGTCTGCTTAGCGCGATTTCGCTTAAGCGAATCAAGGGATAGCCAAGAAGTTTCGTATGCCGTTCTGGGTGAAATTGATAACAGCGTCATACAAATAATTAACGTCTGTTGCTTTTTCTGCCCATCAATCGGTGGGCAACTGATATACTCCAACTATTGAAGATTTATGTTTGCAGATTGATGGGAGCGAAGATGTCTACTGAACATCTACTGTTAGTCGGATTACTCAAAAAATTAAAAGATGATGCTTTAGTGTTGCCAACCCTGCCCGAAGTGGCCATGCGGGTACAAGAAGTGGTGAGTCGCTCCGATGCGAGCCTAAAGCAAGTGGGTGAGGTGATAGGTCAAGACGCGGCGATTTCGGCGCGTATCATTAAAGTGGCCAACAGTGCCTTATATAGCCGCGGCATTCCCGCCGAGAGCATTAGTAGCGCAGTGTCTCGAATTGGCCTCATTCAAATCAAGAGTATTGCGACCTCAGTGGCGATGGAGCAGCTATTTATTTCCACCAATGAAATGGTTTGGGAAGTGATGGATGAAGTGTGGCGCACCTCGATTGAAGTAACAGCGGCCGCCTGCGCCATGTTGCAAATGTATAATAGACGTCACCCTGGTCAGCTCAATTTAGATACCTTAACACTGGCGGGTTTAGTCCATAATATCGGTGCATTACCGGTTTTGACCGAAGCCGAAGCCCATCCAGAGTTATTCACCAGTATTGATCAATTGCGCTCTTTAGTACGTAAAATGCAAGGCCCATTAGGACGCGCAGTATTAAAGAGTTGGGATTTTGCGCCAGAGGTGATGGAAGTGGTTGAGCGCTGGGCGGATTTACCTTATCTGCCTGACCATGTGACCTACTTAGATTTTATCCGTGCCGCAGCATTTTACACCGGTGAGTTACGTGCCGGAGCCGATTTCGAGCAACGGATGGAAGTCTTTGTTAGTCGTGGTTTACCCGTCTCGGCGAATGATTTAGCTAGTGACGAATTTATGGATAAATTCCATTCAATCAGAGAGAGTTACCAGTAGTCGTAGGGCCTATAGGGAAGCCATTCTTGCCCTGAGTCAGGGGAGAATGGTGGTTAAGCTTACGTGGTAAGATTGAGGCCAAATTATGGTTATTCTGGGATTTATCGGTTTAGCACTGGGTATCATCTTGATAGCCGTGCTTTATATATTACTCGCTAGATACCAAGCGCTGCGGTTACAGCAGCGATTTTTGGCGCAATTATGCCCGCAGCTCGATCAGCAAAAGATTGAACGCCGTCCTTTGAATGTGCCTGTGGTGCCGCAGGAGTTTGCACCGCTTTACCATTCCTTAAACGAGATGCTCACGGCGCTGCCTGCGGGCATGGGTAAGGATAAACTCACAGGATTGAATAACCGTGTCGGGCTTAAACGTTCACTGACCGCATTGATGCCCATCACCCAAGGCACTTTAGTGCTTATCGATATTTATCGCTTTCGCTATGTAAATGATCTCTTTGGTTTTGTGTTTGGCGATATTCTGCTTAAACAGTTTGCCGAGCGCTTAACCAGTCTAAGCCTTAAACCTAAGTTGATTGCGCGCCTAAACGGCGATGAGTTTTTCCTCTATTACGAGCAAAGTCTGTCCGAGGAGCAACTGCTGCATTTACGCGGTCGACTACAGGTGCCCTTTAAAATTAAAGATACCCCCGTCAGTGTGCGGATGCAGATTGGTTGTCTGCAACTTGCTAAGCACCATGCCGATGTCAGCCATATGCTCAGAAGGCTGGATCTTGCCCTTAAAAAGCCCGCGCGACCCGTAGCGCCATCGCCTGTTATAGCGAGAATGACGATATCCGCCAATTGAGGGAGCTTAAGATTATCGACAGCCTTCCCAGTGGTTTGCAGCGAAATCATCTGTATATGGTGTATCAGCCTAAGCAGGATATTCATACGGGCGCCTGCACCCAAGTCGAAGCCTTGATCCGTTGGGAGCATGAGGAGCTCGGGTTTATTTCCCCGGAGAATTTATCCCACTGGCAGAGTGCGCCGGGATGATCGATTTAGTGAGCCATTGGGCGCTGGAGCAAGTGTTACAGCAGCAGGTAAAGTGGCGTGCGGCGGGCGTGTCTGTGTGCGTGGCGCTTAATCTCTCGACTCGAGATCTCGACAGTGAAACCTTGCCCCATGATATCGCGGCTCGCCTCGAGCATTATAAATTACCGCCAGAATGCTTGATGATTGAGATCACCGAGAGCACTCTGATGGCCGATTTAAACAAGGCCGTGGATACCTTAGAACAGATCCGTCGTCTTGGGGTGAAATTGGCAATCGATGACTTTGGTACGGGCCATTCATCGCTGGCGTATTTAAAGCATTTACCCGCCAATGAAGTCAAAATCGATAAAGCCTTTCTTCGGGATCTAGAGCCGAATCAGCCTTCAGAATATATCCTTGAGGCCAGCATTAATATTGCGAAAAAGCTCGGCTATGAGGTGACGGTCGAAGGTGTTGAGACTGTAAATATCCACGAAATGTTAGTGAAGATGGGCGTCGACCGTATTCAAGGGATTTTTTATGCCAAGCCGATGCGGGCCGCAGAGCTTGAAATGAACTGGAACCAGCTAAGACCCAGACCCGAAATGCTCTGCGTTAATGGTTCACATTCTTAGACTTGGCTTTACATCCTTAGGCTTGGCTTTACATCCTTAGGCTTGGCTTTACATCCCTTGGCTTAGCTTCACATCCCTAGGCTTAATTGGGCGATTAAGTCGGCGGGCATGGGCGCAAGTTGGCGCGCCTGATTCATGCACACCATTTCAATGGTGGCGGTGACCGCGGGTTTTTTACCATTTGGGCGCCAAATTTCCTGATGCCAGACGGTACGATATTTACTCTCAAAGTAGAACTTAGTGCGGATATCGATGATATCGGCAAACTCCACCCCTTCGTGGCACAACATGTCGCTGCGATACACCGCAAAACCCAATTGCTGCTGTTGCCAGAGGTCGCGTAAGCGCTCGGCGCCAATCACATGCTCACGGGCGCGCTCGAAGTATTTCAAAAAGTTCGGGTGATACACCACGCCAGAAAAATCGGTATCTTCATAGTAAATTTGCACAGGGAAAGAATAGCTTGGGCTAAATTGCGGCATGGCATTGTCGATATGAAGTGTGTTGAGTGAGCGCAGTCTAGCGGTTTATCGGGCTAAACAAAACCCAAGGTGCGGGTAAATTCGGTGGTTAGGATTGAGAATATCTAGACGACACAAAGTAAAAAGCCATATTCGCCGAAACGAATATGGCTTTTTTGTAGGGTAATCGGTGGCTAAAGCCTAGCGCTTAGCGAATGATCATCTGGTCGCGTTCAGGTCCCACAGACACCATGCTCACACGCACGCCCATTAAGGCTTCGATGCGCTCAACATAATGTTGCGCCGCCTTTGGCAGGCTTTCGAAGGTGCGACAGCCAGTGATGTCTTCGCTCCAGCTTTCCATTTGTTCATACACTGGGCTTAATGCCGCAGTTTGAGGCCAAATGGGGTTTTCAGTGTGCTCACCTTCGTAGGCAACACAAATCTTAAGATCTTTCATGCCAGTCAGGCAGTCAATCTTGGTCAGGGCGATTTCAGTCGCTGCTTGCAGTTCAACACCGTTACGAGTTGCAACCGCATCGAAGTAACCCATATCACGTGGACGACCCGTAGTAGCACCAAACTCGTTGGCGTTTTTACGGAAATCATCCTGCTCTTCCATCGCAGTCACTAAGGTGCCAGTACCGACAGATGAGCTGAAGGCTTTCGCTACCGCAATCACACGCTCTGGGCGCAGAGCTGGTAAACCACTACCCAGACCTGCGAAAGCCGCCGTCACGTTAGAAGAGGTTGTGTAAGGATACTCACCGTAAATCAAGTCACGACCCGCGCCTAATTGCGCTTCAAATAACAAGTTAGCATCTTGTTTTTGTAAGGCTTTTAATGGCTCTGTCACGTTGCAAATAAATGGACGCCATGGGGCGGTCACATCCAACAACCATTGGGTCATTTCGGCAGCCGTTTGGCTAAAGTCACAGCTTGGGTACAGTGCTTTTAACTGGGGCAGTTTCCAGTCGAGCATAAATTGAATGCGTTCTTGCAGCACTTCGGGTTGGTTTAACCAGCCAACCAGAATACCTTTCTTCATCACGCGGTCGCCATAGGCTGGGGCAATCCCTTGACGGGTTGAACCATAGGCCAGATCGCCTAAACGTTGTTCTTCTAAGGTATCTTCCAGTGCATGGATAGGTAAGCACAGGGTCGCACGGTCAGAAATGCACAGTTTAACTTCAATGCCTGCCGCTTCGACTTCAGCGATTTCAACACTGAGTTTTTCAGGGCTGATCACCATGCCAGGGCCAAGTACTGCAACGCAGTTTGGATTGAAAATACCGCTAGGTAATTGGTGTAATTTAAAGGTGCCAAAGTCGTTAACGACCGTATGGCCTGCGTTGTTACCGCCTTGGAAGCGGACACTCGCTGCAGCATCTGCGGCTAAATAATCTACGATTCGGCCTTTGCCTTCATCACCCCAATTTGCACCAACAACTACGATAGACGGCATAACATCATCTCCACAGGAATTAAGCGATTATGCTAGACCTGCTTAATGAATAAGAGAAATTAATTATAGTTATCGTCGTGATAAGGAAATCATATATCATAGGGCGAGCTGATATGGATGGAGATGAATGCGATGCTGGAACTTCATTGGTTAAAGACCTTCGTAACCTTAGCCGAGTGTAAGCACTTCGGAAAGGCGGCAGCGGCGCTGCATATGACGCAGCCCAATGTCAGCTTGCATATCAAACAACTGGAGCAGAATACTCGAGTTAAGTTGATTGAGCGCAATCCGTTTAGGCTAACTCAGGCGGGGTTTCGTTTGCTCGAGAGCAGCCAGAAGACCTTGATGGAACTGCAAGTGTGTCAGGCGGATCTCAATGCTATCAACGATCTCAGTCAAGGCACCTTGACCATAGCGGCCAGCGATATCATTTCGCGTTTGCTGCTTATTCAGCCATTTCAGTTATTTAAAGCGGAATTCCCCGGGATTGATTTTTCCCTACTTAATACTACGTCTTCCCAAGCCTCTGAATTGGTGACTAATGCCGAGGCGGATTTAGGCTTTGTGATCGCGCAAAAGGAGAGTCAGCCGCTGCATTTTACCGAGTTACAGCAAATCAAATGGTGTGCCCTTGGGGATAATTTGCAGCTGTGGCAGCAAAGCCAAGCCAGCCATGATATGCCCCACGCGGAGCGGCCGACTTTGATTCTGCTCGGCCATGATACCCGTACCCGTGAGTTGCTCGATCCCGCATTACCGACCTTAAATTTACCCCGTTATCGGATCATGGAAGTCGGCAGTGTGGATGCGCAAATCGATTGGGCCGAGGCGGGCTTTGGGGTGGCGATTGTGCCTGAGTTTTCGATTTACACTAAGACGCACTTAAAGAGTAAAGTCACGCCATTGCCACAGTTTCCGAGCACCAGTTTGGGTTACATAGTGCGGCAAAATCAGATCCTATCGAAAGCGATTAAGCAGCTGCTACATTGGGTGAACCAAGAGATTATCCGTACCCAAGGCAGCTAATGGCGGTTTGAAGGGTTACTTAGTGCTAAGCAGTTGTTGATACTGTCCATTGGCTTTTAACTGGGTTAAGCCCAGATCCAGCTCTTTAGCGAGTTGTGCGGCTTTGGGGTTTTCCTTCGAAAAGGCTAGATAAATCTCGCTGCTGTGGTTGTTAAATGCGGGGATCACATCGTCACTGACGCCCATTTTTTGCAGGTTTTCCTGTGCGACTAAATCGAACATGACCGCCGCATCGACTCGGCCAATCATCAACAGATTAATCAGTTGCTGTTGGTTGGCGACCGTGATGACATTCAGTTGGCGCTGTTTCACCAGTTCGGGAAACTCATCGCCATACTCATAACTTTTTATGACCCCGACTATGCTGCCTTTGGGAATTTCCCATTTATTGGCGGCGATGAGCGGGCGTTGTTTACGTTGATAAAAAGAGGCTTTCGCCACAAATAGCGGCGTGTTACCAAACACAAAACGTTGCTCGGTACTCGCTTCGCGGGTCACGTTAAAGACTCCATCGACGGCACCTTTTTCGGCCATCATAAGGGCGCGGCTATAGGGTACGACTAGGCTGTTGACTTCCACTCGAGATTGTTTGAATGCCGCTGCGATAAGGCGATGGGAGATCCCTTGGCCAAACTGATTGGCAAACGGCGGCCAGCTGTCTTCGGCGGCTAAGGTGATGCTATGGCCTACGGCTTGTGGGCTACTTTGGCTTTCTTGGGCAAAGGAGGAGTGGCTTGTGGCAGAGAACAAAAATAAGCAAGCCGCAGTCAACAACGTCAACGGGTTATTTATTACTCGCTGAAATTCATTCCTTGTTGGGCTGCAAACACGCATCTTATTTCCGTATCATCCTATTCCTAATCGGAAATTTATATCATAAGTGCCTATAACGAACCTAATGATTTTGCGATTTGTGATGTGGCCGAGATTGTTTATGACAAAACGAGTTAGGCCATAAAACTGTGATCTTAAGTTGTGACTTTTGGTTTTTTAATTATTAGAATAATCTGATTGAAAAAAACTAATGGAGTAAGTCATGGCGGATAAAGTCGTTGAAGTCACCACACATATGGGAAGCGGTTGGAAGGTTACGGCGCAGGTACGTGAGCATTTGCTGATTATCGATCAACCCAGCGCGTCCAATGAAGGCGCTAATCCCTTAGAGACCTTTTTATTTTCGCTCGGAGGCTGTATTTCGGCGATTGCTAAGATGGTTGCGCGTGAACGCAATATCACCATTCACCAGTTTGATGTGCATGTCAGAGCCGTGATGAATTCGGCGGGATTACTAGGCCAGCCTTCGGATGATCCTGTGGGATTTAAAGAAATTGCCATCAATGCCAGCATTGATGCTGACTTAACCGATGCACAAAAGAGCGAGTTTTTAGATACTGTGTGTAACCGTTGTCCTGTCCACGACAATCTGCTGCGTCCAAGCTTAGTCACTCACCAAGTTCAGCACTAATCTCAAGATTAATTTCGATAGCGGCTTAAAAGCATAAACCCCAGTGTTTGCTGGGGTTTATGTCAATGGGTATCAGCTAGTCGCACTATCACGCATTATTTTTCGGAAAGTTGGCTAACACTAGCTCGGCGACTTTGCGTAATTCTCCGGGGCATATGCCATTGGTGGCTTGCACTGCCATGCCTTGCAGCACTGTGCCTATATATCGAGACAGCAGCAGCGGATCGGCATCTGCGGGTAAATCGCCTTCATCCTTTGCCCGTTGCAGGCGTTGGCATAGTGCCTGTTCACCATCACGGCGGCGGGTAATTAAAGTATCTTTGATCGCTTGTCCGGCTTCGCTACAGGCGAGGGCGCCTTGAACAATCAAGCAGCCTTGGGGGTGACTCTCATCCACTAAAGATGATGCTGCGCCATAGAGCATGGCCTCAACCACTTGATAGGCGGTTTCTTTTTCAAGCGAAGGATAGAAAAATGCACAGGGTCGCTGCTCGTATAACTCGATCGCTTTCAGAAACAGCTGCTCTTTGTTACCAAAGGCGGCATATAGGCTGGGTTTGTTGATGCCCATGGCCTGAGTCAGATCGGTTAACGATGTACCTTCAAAACCTTTTTGCCAGAAGACTTCCAAGGCTTTAGCTAATGCATCGTCGGCGTCGAAGGCTCGTGGGCGACCTACGCAGGGCGTCTGGGTGACGGTTGACATCATTAGGCTCCTCAATTCTCAATTGCCCCTAGGATAGACATGGGTTTAGTTCATGTCCAGCCACTCTTGCCTGCTGTCTGCGGGTTAGGTGAGTAACTCACCAAAATATATCGTCCATTCAAGCCCACATAGCACGCTATCGGCGGCTAATCACCTCAAAGGCTTAACTAGCTATTTATTAAGCTGTCACAAAAATTAAATACTCATCGGTACAAAAAGCTGTTGACAGGGTCATTTTACACTATATATTACCGCTCAGTACATAATATTTTTTACCAATCGGTATTTATTGATTTTGACTGAGTGCCCATCACTGATGTCTGTCTTAAACGAGATAAATGCCTGCCACATGAGGATTGTAAGATGAAAAGTAACCAACCTTTACGGATATTGATGTTGACTGCCGTGGCGGCTTTTGTCCTTTCGGCCTGTGGTGAACCCGAAGCCCAGCAGGGGCAAGCACCGGGTGCACCTAAGGTCGATGTTGCGCAGGTATTGCATGAGCGCGTTACCGAGTGGGATGAATTTACCGGCCGTTTGCAGGCGCCAGAGAGTGTGACCTTAGTGCCACGCGTATCTGGCTATATCGCGTCGGTAAACTTTAAAGAAGGCGCCTTAGTGAAAAAAGGCGATGTGCTCTTCCATATCGATGCGAGTGTGTTCGAAGCGGAAGTGGCCCGGTTAAGAGCAGATCTTGCTAGCGCGCTCTCTGCTGAGCAACTGGCCACTAACGACTTAGAACGCGCCCGCAAACTCTTTGCCCAAAAGGCGGTATCTGCAGAATTACTCGATACCCGTGAGTCTAACAAACGTCAAACCACGGCGGCCGTAGCCTCTGTGAAAGCGGCGCTGCTGCGCGCCGAGTTGGACTTAGATTACACCCAAGTGCGCGCGCCGATTGATGGCCGAGCCTCCTACGCCAATGTCACCGCGGGTAACTATGTGTCTGCGGGGCAGAGTGTATTAACCAGCTTAGTGTCGACCGCCAGCATGTATGCCTACTTCGATGTGGATGAGCAAACCTATCTGAAATACGTCAAGTTAACCGCCGAGAAAAAGCGTAAAGACCCTCGTGCCGGCGACAATCCCGTGTATATGGCGCTGGCTAACGAGCGCGAATATCAACACATAGGTCTAGTGGACTTTGTCGATAATTCTATGGACAGACAGACGGGCACTATTCGAGTACGCGCCACGTTTAGCAATGAAGACAACAGCTTGCTCCCTGGTCTGTTCGCCAGATTACGTACCGCTGGTAGCGGCGCCTATGACGGCATCTTAATTGACGATAAAGCCGTGGGCACGGATCTGAACAACAAGTTCGTCTTAGTGGTGGCAAACGATGGCACTGTTGAGTATCGCGGCGTCACCCTAGGTGAAAAAGTTCAAGGTTTACGCATTGTTAAGCAAGGTTTAGCGGCAGACGACAAAATCGTCGTCAATGGCATGCAAAGGGTTCGTCCTAAGATGCAAATTGAGCCACATCTGGTTGATATGGCCGACAGCGAACAGCTAGAGGCGCTTCGTCAAGCTCAATTACTGCTTGATAAACATCAAGAAAATATCACCACCCCAGACGTTGAAGTAGCGAGCCGCGGTTAAGGAATCCAACAGAATGTTGTCGCAGTTTTTTATTAAAAGACCGATATTTGCAGCCGTTCTCTCGCTGCTGTTTTTTATCACAGGGGCGATTGCCGTCTGGCAATTACCCATTACCGAATACCCAGAAGTGGTGCCTCCGACGGTCGTGGTAACCGCCAACTACCCTGGCGCTAACCCTAAAGTCATCGCCGAAACGGTTGCCTCGCCCTTAGAGCAGGAAATCAACGGCGTCGAAGACATGCTGTATATGTCATCGCAGGCGACGTCCGATGGACGCATGACCTTGACCATCACCTTCGCCATTGGCACCGATGTGGACAGGGCGCAAACCCAAGTACAGAGCCGGGTTGACCGTGCTATGCCACGTTTGCCGCAGGAGGTTCAACGCCTTGGGATTGTGACCGAAAAATCCTCGCCAGACTTAACCATGGTGGTGCATTTACTGTCGCCGGATAACCGTTATGACATGCTGTATTTGTCTAACTACGCGGCGCTCAACGTAAAAGATGAGTTAGCACGCATCAAAGGCGTGGGCGCGGTGCGTTTATTCGGTGCGGGCGAATATAGTCTGCGGATCTGGCTTGACCCCAATAAAGTCTCGGCGCTTGGCATGTCACCAGCTGAGATTATCGCCGCGGTACGTGAGCAAAATCAGCAAGCGGCAGCGGGCAGTTTAGGGGCGCAGCCTAGTGGTAATGCCGACTTCCAACTCTTGATCAACGTTAAGGGTCGTCTGACTGAACTGTCAGAATTCGAAGACATTATCATCAAGGTTGGTCAAAACGGTGAGGTTATCCGTCTTAAGGATGTGGCGCGTGTTGAACTCGGTGCAACCAGCTATGCGCTGCGTTCATTGCTGGATAACAAGGACGCGGTAGCAATTCCAGTGTTCCAAGCATCAGGCTCGAATGCGATTCAAATCTCCGACGATGTGCGCGCCGAAATGGCAAGACTGGCGAAGTCTTTCCCCGAAGGGCTGCAATACGAGATTGTGTACGATCCGACCGTGTTTGTGCGTGGCTCTATCCATGCGGTGGTGAAAACCCTGCTCGAAGCCGTGCTCTTAGTGGTGCTCGTGGTGGTGCTATTCCTGCAGACTTGGCGCGCCTCGATTATTCCGCTGGTGGCCGTGCCTGTGTCTTTGGTGGGTACCTTCGCCTTTATGCACTTGATGGGCTTCTCGCTCAATGCGTTGTCGCTGTTTGGTTTGGTGCTGGCCATCGGGATTGTGGTGGACGATGCCATCGTAGTGGTAGAAAACGTGGAGCGAAATATCGCCTCGGGTTTAAGCCCCATTGCCGCAACACAAAAAGCCATGAAGGAAGTGACTGGGCCGATTGTGGCAACCACCTTAGTGTTGGCCGCGGTGTTTATTCCGACCGCCTTTATGAGCGGATTAACGGGGCAGTTTTATAAGCAGTTTGCACTGACTATCACGATTTCGACCTTTATTTCGGCCATTAACTCGCTCACCTTGAGCCCAGCGTTATCGGCGTTGTTACTCAAGGGCCATGATGCGCCTAAAGATGCGCTCACTCGGTTAATGGATAAGCTGTTTGGTGGTTGGTTATTTACGCCATTCAATCGCTTATTCAACCGTGCATCAGAGGGTTATGGCTATTTAGTGCGTAAAGTGATCCGTTTTGGCGGCATTATCGGACTGGTGTATCTGGGCATGGTTGCGCTGACGGGCGTGCAATTTGTAAATACCCCAACGGGCTATGTGCCAGGACAGGATAAGCAGTATTTAGTGGCATTTGCCCAATTACCGGATGCGGCCTCACTCGAGCGTACCGATGCGGTGATCAAGAAAATGTCCGACATCGCCTTGAATCACCCCGGTGTGGCGCACTCTATTGCCTTCCCCGGTCTGAGTATCAACGGTTTTACCAATAGTCCTAACTCGGGCGTGGTGTTTGTTGCCCTAGATGATTTTGAGTTACGTAAGAGTCCTGAACTGTCGGCGAATGCGATTGCCGGCCAATTAAATCAGCAATTTGCTGGTATTCAGGATGCGTTTATTGCCATCTTCCCGCCGCCACCTGTGCAAGGCCTCGGCACTATTGGAGGGTTCCGTCTGCAAATTCAAGACAGAGCCAACCTTGGTTATGAGGCCTTGTATCAGGTGACCCAACAAGTAATGTACAAGGCGTGGGCCGATCCACAATTAGCGGGGATTTTCTCTAGCTATCAAGTGAACGTGCCACAACTTGAACTGGATATCGATCGGACTAAAGCGAAACAGCAGGCAGTGTCGCTCGATCAAATTTTCCAGACATTACAAACCTATATGGGCTCGACCTATGTCAACGACTTTAATCGTTTCGGTCGAACCTATCAGGTGAATATGCAGGCCGACGAAGCATTCCGTCAAAGCCCGCAGCAAATTAGCCAGCTAAAAGTGCCTAATGTGAATGGCGATATGATCCCACTTGGCTCCTTTATTAATGTGAGTCAGAGCGCGGGACCCGATCGTGTGATGCACTATAACGGTTTCACCACGGCTGAGATTAACGGTGGCCCAGCACCCGGTGTGAGTTCGGGCCAAGCGCAGGCAGCGATTGAGAAAATCCTCGCCGAGACTTTGCCGATAGGCATGACCTACGAGTGGACTGAGCTGACCTATCAGCAGATCCTCGCCGGTAACACAGGCTTGTTAGTGTTCCCTCTGGTGATACTGCTGGTGTTTATGGTGCTGGCGGCGCAGTACGAGAGTTTGAGTTTACCATTGGCGATTATCTTAATTATCCCAATGACCTTACTCTCAGCGCTCAGTGGTGTGCTTATCTATGGCGGCGATAATAATATTTTCACCCAGATTGGTCTTATCGTCCTTGTGGGCTTAGCGACCAAGAACGCGATTCTGATTGTCGAATTTGCCAAGGAAAAACAAGACCATGGTATGGAAGTCATGGAGTCGATTCTCGAGGCGGCGCGCTTACGTTTACGCCCCATCTTGATGACCTCTATCGCCTTCATCATGGGGGTGGTACCTATGGTGTTCTCAACGGGCGCGGGCGCCGAGATGCGCCAGGCCATGGGGGTTGCGGTATTTGCAGGCATGATAGGGGTGACACTGTTTGGGTTAATCCTGACACCGCTATTTTACTATGCCCTCGCTAAACGCGGTCGCCGTAAAGCGGAAGCGCTAACGGCACAATAATTAAACCAGTTCAATCTGTTATCTCCTTAAAAGACCTGCAAATGCAGGTCTTTTTTTATTTTTGCGGGTAAATATCGACGAAGTAACTATAGTTAGATTAGTGCGTTAAATTAGGAAAATGCGATGAATGCTTTTCAGCCCCAGGAAATCAGCATCAAAATTGATGTGCGGCATGCGCTGTTAGCCGTGGCGACGGCATTGGATTTTGTCGGCGTGGATGATTTACACCACGGTCATCGAGTGGCCTATATGGCCTACGAATGCGCCAATGTGCTGGGCTGGTCAGATGAAAAGAAGCAGTTTGCCTATTTTGCGGGGCTTATCCATGACTGCGGCGTGTCTTCCTCCGAGGAGCATCTACGCCTACTCAAATTAATGCAGCCAGAAGATGCCACTTCCCACAGTCGCCGTGGGTATGAGGCATTAATGAAGTGTCCTATCCTAGATGTCTTTGCCCTCACTGTGTTTTATCACCATACACCTTGGCTAGAGTTGCAAACCGCGGCAATCTCTGAGTTTGACCGTGACCTTGCTGCGTTGGTGTTTCTGGCCGATCGGACCGATTTTCTGCGGGCGCGCTATACCCATGGTTGTCATCAAGAGCTAATCACCCTCCATGAGGGGTTAGTTGCGAATAATTTGCTAGCCCACAGTGGCGTGCTCTTCGAGCCGAATATGGTGGCGGCCATGTGCCAATTAGTCAGCAAAGACGGTTTTTGGTACAACATGGAGGCTGCCCATATCGAGCAAATGGCCCTCGAGTTTGAGGCGAATCAACTGTACGACAAACAGCTGGATCTCGAAGGCGTTAAGCAGATATCAAGATTTCTGGCGCGGATTGTCGATGCCAAGAGTCCCTTTACTTTTCATCATTCGGACAAGGTTGCACTGCTGGCAAAACTGGTTGCTAAGGATTGTGGCATATCGGATACCGATGCCGAGTTATTGTATGTGGCTGGGCTGTTACACGATGTTGGTAAGCTCAAAACCCCCGATTTATTACTCCATAAGGAAGGCAAGCTGACTAGGGAGGAATACTCGATTATGAAGCGCCACACCGTCGATACCGACCACACCTTAAAGAGCTTTTTTCCAAAGTCTGTGATTGGTGAGTGGGCGTCAAACCACCATGAGCGTCTCGATGGCTCGGGCTATCCCTTTAGAAAAAGACAAGAACAGTTAGATTTACCTTCGCGTATCCTTGCTCTCGTCGATGTATTTCAAGCCTTAACCCAACATCGGCCTTATCGAGGTTCAATGTCCTTAAGTGAGGTGCTGGAGATTATGTTGCCTATGGTTCAACAAGGTAAGTTGGACTCGAACGTTTATGATGTGTTGCTAGCCGATGCCGATAATTTTTACCAACTCTCGACACAAGAGTATGAGGACATTAAGTTATAAAGCGGAGCAAATGGTGACTCTAGATTAGTCACTGTCGGTGCTTCAGCAGTATTTAAGTGTGGTGTTTTCATTTTTCTGCTGCCTGTTAGCACAACGGCCGTTGGGCGATAAGCCTTGCTTCTGTTTTAATTCTGCTAGATTGGGGCGGATTTTCGGTAAATGAATGATTTTCAACACCACACAGATCCAAATCCTATACTGATATCGTATGACTAGATATGCCTATGTCTTGCTGCACTCTTGCCGTCACCTTTCGTTTGGGGTAACCAATGATATTAAATCGCGCTGTATTTACCTTGTTTGTCTGTATGGTGCTGCCCATGAGTATGGCCGCAGACCTCCAGATTCAGGTGGTAGACTCGCAACAAGTGGCGCTGGCCGATGCGGTTGTGGAACTTATCCCTGATGTGATGCCCGATAAAACGACCATTACTGATCATTATGAAATGTCACAAAAAAACCGTACCTTTATCCCCTTTGTGCTGGCAGTTCCTAGAGGATCAAAAGTAGATTTTCCTAATCTGGATCGTACCCGCCACCATGTGTATTCCTTTTCCGAGGCCAAACCGTTCGAGTTGAAACTCTATGTGGGTAAAGCCGAAGCGCCTATTATGTTTGATAAACCTGGCCTAGTGGCGCTTGGCTGCAATATTCACGATTATATGCAAGCCTTTATTTATGTTGCAGATAGCCCCATTGTGGCGGTGGCGAACGAAAAAGGAGAGATCCAATTCAAGGCACTTACGGCCGGTCATTATAAAGTCAAACTTTGGCATCCATGGCAGAAGGCCATTTCTGAGCCTAAGGACCTCAATTTGGCTGCAGAGACTCAAACACTCACGCTGGCATTAGATGTCGAGCGTCAGGCAAAACCTTCGGCTCCGCCATCGGGGTTTGGATCCTTTGATGCTAAATAGTTTCCGTGCTCGACTGATTTTAGTTTTCTTTACTGTGCTGACCCTAGTGCAGTTAGCCACGGCATTTTCAGTGTTGACGGCAACACAGAGAGATAACTTTTTACAGCAACAAAAGAGCCTTGAAATCGGCGCGAATGTGTTTCTCGAAGTGTTGTCTAATCGCGGTACTCAACTCAGTCAAAGCTTATCTGTGCTCAGCGCCGATTTTGGTTTTAAGCGTGCGATTGCGACAAGAGAGCAAGAAACGATAGAGTCGGTATTATCCAATCATGGTGCCCGTATCGGTGCTGATGCAGCCATATTATTGTCACCCAAGGGGGAACTGTTAACCTCAAGCCTGCCAGGGCTTACGCAGGATGATATTCAATCCCTATTTGAACTGGCCACCAGCAATACCAATGCCTTGGCGATTCTCGATTTTGACCATGCGAGTTATCAGTTTGTCCTTCAACCAGTCAAGGCGCCAACTCTGATAGCCTGGGTTGGTATGGGCTTTTTGTTAGATGAAAAAGTGGCTAGCCAAGCCAAAGCCATCACTGGGATTGATGTTAGCTTTGTTAATAAGACCAATGGCCGGACTGAAATCGCCTCCACCTTATCCAGCGCCGAACAACAGAGTGTGCTTGCGCAGAAAAACCGATTCCCCAGCCTGTTAACTATGCCCAGCGAGTATATTCCTGCGGACTACTTATCCATGGCAATCAAGCTGTATGAGCATAATGGTCGCCAGTTGGCGCTGCTGCACCAGTCAAACCTCAAGTGGCAGCAAAGTTATCTGCATTTACGCAATAACATGCTGCTGATCTTTGCGTTGACGCTGGCATTGGCGATTGCCATTGCCATTTGGTTGTCGGGCAGTTTGACCGAGCCCGTTCATCGATTGGTGCAATATGCCCGTAAAATTGGTCAGGGGCTGCAGCCTGAGAGCATTCAGGGGCGCCTGCGGAATTGCGGGTATTGGCCAACAGTTTGTCTTTGATGCGGGAGGATATTGAGGCGCGCGAAAAGGATTTACTGTATCAGTCGCGCCACGACAGTTTGACAGGCTTGCTGAATCGTTTCGCGGCAAAACAGCATTTAACCGATCTTAACCAAGATCTCTCCGGCACTATCGTATTGCTGGATATCAAGCATTTTCGCCATATCAACGACATTATCGGTTTTGCTAACGCCGATAGCTTATTGCTGCTGTTTGCCCGCCGTTTGGAGCAGCTGGCGCCCACAGCCGATATGCTGGCGCGATTGGATGGCGATTCGTTTTTGCTCTTGTATCGCCAAGGGATTGGGGGCGATCAATTACTGAAATCCTTGGATATGCTAGAAGCTCCCTTTCCTATCCAAGGTTCCAATATTTCGCTGACGGTGCGAGCAGGGCTGCTCGAAATTGATGGCAATGGTGCCGACATTGATGTGTTGCTGCGCCGCGCCGAAATTGCCCTCAACCAGGCCTGCCTTCAGGAACTGCGAATCGTTAGTTATCGTGAGGGCGACGATGAAAAGTACCAGCGAGAACTCACTCTTATCCGTGATTTGCCTATCGGTTTGGCGCTGGACCAGCTCTATTTGGTGTTTCAGCCCAAGGTTAATTTGCCGCTCAATCAATGTACTGGCGCCGAAGCACTTATCCGCTGGCAACATCCTACTCTGGGTTTTATCCCGCCGGATGAATTTATTCAACTCGCTGAAAACTCAGGCAACATTGATATTGTCAGCCAATGGGTATTGAAGCAGGCCATCAAACAGTTGGTGACATGGCAGCAGCAGGGCCTAGCGCTGAAGTTGGCGATTAACCTGTCTGCCCACGATTTACTGGATACACGTTTACCAAATCAAATTGCCAACCTGTTAAAGGACAATCATCTGCAACCCGGCGCACTCTGCATCGAGGTCACTGAAGGCGCCGTGATGAAAGATGCGCAAACCGTTGTGGGGGTCTTGCAACGATTCCGCGATATGGGCGTCTCGGTTGCGATTGATGATTTTGGCACCGGACATTCATCACTGGCGTATTTGAAACTATTACCCGTTGATGAAGTGAAGATTGATCGTAGCTTTATCCAGAATATGCACTTGAACAGTCAGGATGCCATGATAGTCAATACCAGCATTCAATTGATCCATGGCCTCGGCTTTAGCGTTGTGGCTGAAGGTGTTGAAGAGCGAGAAGGTGTTGATATTCTTCGTCATCTCAACTGCGATCTGATCCAGGGCTATGTGTATTCCAAGCCGTTAAAAGCGGCTGAGTTTGACCAATGGTTTGAAGCATTTAACAGTAGCAGCAAATAAGAAAACACCGAATGGCGTCTGGCGTCATCATCGCCCTCTAATGCAATCAATCGCGTATTGAGTGAGTATGTCCATGAACACAATGAAGTTGAGCTTATCGACTCGGCGCTATACTAGGGCGCTGCTTTGTCTGTTTTGCCCGCTTTGGTTAGGGGGCATTGCGCCAGTTGTGGCTGAGGGTAGCCGTGTGATCGCCACTGGCGGCGCGTCAATGACTGAGGGCAGTGCTGGCGGTGGTATAGTGCCTTGGGCCGTGATCAACGGTTATGGCAGTAGTGAAGAGTGGTCGGCAACGGCCATGGCCACGGGTGTTTATGTCGATGATTTTACGCTAAAAGTGATGGGCGTCTCGTTAAGTTATGACAATCGGTTTGAGCTCAGTTTGGCAAGGCAAACCTTTGATTTGGATACTCTTGGCGGCGAGCTTGGCCAGGATATCGTCGGGTTCAAATACAAGCTTGCCGGCGAGTTGTTATATACCGCCATGCCACAAATCACCTTGGGCGCACAGTATAAAAAAGTGGATGACTTTAGCCTTCCTCAGGCGGTTGGCGCGCGGGATGATTGGGGTTTAGATATATATGTCGCTGCCAGTAAAGTGTTTTTTGATACGGTAGCGGGTCGTAATTTGTTACTCAATGCCACAGTGCGCGCGACCAAAGCCAATCAAACTGGCTTATTAGGGTTTGGCACTGAGGCCAGTAACGATTACCACTTTATGTTGGAAGCCTCGGCTGCGTTACTGCTCACCGATAATCTGGCACTGGGTATTGAATATCGTCAAAAACCGAACGAACTGGGATTTGCTCGAGAGGATGATTGGCAGGACATATTTTTAGCTTGGTTTATCAATAAGCATCTGTCAGTGGTCACAGCCTATGCCGATTTAGGCAGCATTGCGGGTTTTGAGCATCAACGGGGCTGGTATCTGTCGTTGGAGGGCGCGCTATGAGTCATTTTCGCAAGTTTCTCGCACACTTAACCACGGCACTTTTAATCACAGCACTTCCAATCTCGACAGTTTTACTTGCTGGCTGCGCCCTATCTGATCCTGACACCCCAGTATCTAGTGCGAACGCCAGTCCTACAACCCTGTATCAGGCCCTCGGTGGTGATTCGGGCGTTTCGGCTATCGTTGATGGCTTGCTTGCGCATATCGCGCGGGATCCCCGCATTGTCCACCACTTCGATGAAACGGATATTGCCATCTTTCGCGAGCGTCTTATCGAACATTTGTGCGCTGTCACGGATGGAGGCTGCGTCTATCAAGGCGAAAATATGGCAGACAGCCATAAAGGTTTGAATATCACTCAGGCCGATTTTGATGCTTTAGTCGGGCATTTGATTGAATCGATGAAGGAACTGCATATTTCAACATCGACCCGCAATGCGCTGCTGAAGCGCCTTGCGCCCATGTATTCCGAGGTGACGTATCAGTAACGGCTCGCTAACTCGTGCGTGTGGGTGATGCAGTTAGGCTGGGGATATACTGGCATTAACGTAACAATGACTCTTCTATCGGATTAAAGCAGCTAGCCGCCTCCATCAGAGATTTTGCCGTGAGGGAGGGCACGCCATACACCTCAGCCTCGATGGCGTATTTTTGCCTTATCTTATCGAGCAAGAGGGCAAAGTCCCCATCGCCAGACAGCAAGATCACTGTATCCACCTCGGGCGCCATCTCCAGCACATCTATGGTGATGCCCACATCCCAATCACCCTTTGCCGAACCATCACTGCGCTGAATAAAGGGCTTAAGTTTTAGCTCAAAACCAATATGTCTCAGCGCATCTTGAAACTTTAATTGACCATCGTCCCCGCGATGAATGGCGTAGGCGATGGCGCTGACAATCTCACCCTGCGCGCTTAACTGTTGCCAGAGTTTGCGATAGTTAAACTGGCGCTGATAAGCCTCACGGCAGGTGTAGTAGATGTTTTGCACGTCGACAAACAGGGCGATTTTTTTCAAGGGATTATGGCTATCAGTTGGGTGACTCTGCGCACTATAGCACAGCAAGGCGGCGAATGGCGCGAGCAGGCAAAACTGCAATGGGTCTAATCGGGAATTGCCGTGTGTAGCTGCGCTTAATGGATTTTTAGCTAGGTTAACGGATTGATTATCTAAAGTATTGCGCCGGGGTGATGCCAGTATATTGTTTAAAAAAGCTGATAAAGGCGCTGTCGCTGGAAAACTGTAAGTTAAATCCTACCTGCGCCACCGAGGCGCCCGCAGCTAATTGCTCAATAGCTGAGAGCAAGCGCCATTGCTGCCGCCACGCCTGATAAGCCATGCCCGTTTCGTTGCTAAAGATACGGCTGATGGTGCGTTCGCTGGCGCCGATTTCAATGGCCATGTCCTGCAAGCTGGCAGGTTTTTTTGCTGTTGTTGCAATTGCTTAAGCCAAGTTTGTAGCCGTTTGTCCTTGGGCAGGGGTAAGCTTAAATTCTGTGCATCTGCATGGAGTAACTCTTCAATCAGCAGGGCAAAGGCATTGTGCTGGCTGTCTCTGGGTTTGTCCCAAGGCCAAAAGGACATAGTGTCGATTAACGCTTTGAGTAATGGATTCACATGGAAAATCGTGACTTTATCCGGCAAAGACGCCACGGTTTCAGGCTCAAAGTAGAGTGAACGATAGGCGACAACATCACGCATTGTGACTTGGTGTACGACGCCAGCGGGCAGCCAAGCTGCACGGGTTGGCGGCAATACGACTTGAGTATCGGCTAAGGTAAACCGCATACATCCCGCCGATGAGTAGAGCAGCTGAGCCTTGCGATGCTGATGTACGCCTGAGTCATGTTCGCCAATTTCGGCGGCAATGCCTATCACTAGGTTGTCTAAGGCATCGGGATTAAATTGCTGCTCGGGTTGAATAAAGGCCATATTGTCTTATTTTTGATGTTTTTTGTCTAAGTGTCGTTAATTGTCACTTAGGTATCCTATCTATACTGCGCCCTCTTTGACAAGTATGGAGCGCCGTTTTGGTTTATCGGTTAACACTGAAAGGCTAAAACGTACCTAAAAATCATGAAAATAAAACCACCACTCTGGCTGTGCGTGCTGTTGATGATGTTTCCGCAAATTATGGAAACCATCTATAGCCCGGCTTTGCCTAATATTGCGGAAAACTTTGCGGTGTCTGTTGCCAGCGCCTCGCAAACCTTATCCGTGTACTTTATCGCCTTTGCTGTGGGCGTATTTTGCTGGGGGCGTTTAGCCGACATCATTGGTCGCCGCAACGCCATGCTTGCGGGATTAGTCTGTTATGCCATTGGTTCAGCCTTCGCGTTGATGATTAGTGACTTTACCCTATTGTTGCTGGCGCGCGTATTATCGGCCTTTGGTGCGGCAGTGGGGTCTGTCATTACTCAAACCATGATGCGTGACAGTTACAGCGGGGAGGAATTGGCCAAAGTCTTTTCGGTGATGGGCATGTCTCTTGGGATCAGTCCCATTATCGGATTGCTATTGGGGAGTCTCCTCAGTGCTTATTGGGGGTATCAAGGTGTGTTTGTCGCCCTGATGGCTTCGGCAATTGTGTTGTTGTTTTTGTCGTTAAAGTCTTTGCCCGAAACGAGGCCTGCACATACCCAAAAAATCGCGATAGTTGAGTTAGCTATCAAGATGCTTACCGACAGCGGGATAATTAAAAACACCTTGCTGGTGGCCTCATTTAACTTGATGTGGTTTAGCTACTTTTCATTAGCGCCATTTATGTTTGAGGCGCAAGGGTTGTCGACGCTTGCCTTCGGGATGAGTGGGTTGTTATTGGGCTTTGGCGCATTCCTTGGCAGTTATTTTAATAAACTATTACTAGGCAGAGGTTACTCCAGTGCGCTATTAGTGCGGTTAGCAAGCTTTATTGCACTATTCGGAGGACTCGGTATTTGGCTCATCCAACCGACTGACATTGGCGTGAATAATGTTTACTTCTTACTACCCATGCTGTTGATTGTGATTGCTTATGGGATAGCGATTCCGAACATACTCAGCTCGGCGCTGGCAAACTACCGCGCTTATGCAGGTTCTGCGGGTGCGCTGTTTGGACTGTTTTATTACATTCTGTTGGGGCTAGGTTTAGGCGCTGCAGGCATGGTAAGCCATCTTGGGGGCGTGATTAGCTTCGCGGCGCTGCTTTGTGTGGGGCTTGGTTTGACGAGCTTGACTAACTTGACTAACTTGACGAGCTTGACTGGGCGCAGAGGGAGCGGTTCTCAGACTTAAATAAAAAAGCCAAGGGGCAATGACTCCCTTGGCTTTATGGTTTTAACAAACATCCTATGCCGTTTAGTTTTACTGTATCGCGCTAGGCTTTGGCTGTTTGTTCCTGTTGTTTAGCCGCCTCTTGCGCTGCTAATTCTTGAGCCGCTAATTCTTGCGCTTTGATGGCCGCCTCGAGTTTCGCCTCAACATAACCCGGTGAATGGGTCGCGGCCGAGATTAAGCGGTACATAGCCGGGATCACGAACAGGGTCACAAAGGTGGCAAAGGCCATACCGAAGAACACTACAGTACCTACGGCAATCCGGCTTTCAGAGCCTGCGCCCGATGAGAAGATCAGCGGCACAGCACCTACTAAGGTGGTGAAAGCTGTCATCAGAATGGGGCGTAAGCGACGAGTCGAAGCGTCGATAATGGCTTTGTCTAAGGCTAAACCTCGGTCACGCAATTGGTTGGCAAACTCGACGATTAAGATACCGTTTTTAGTCACCATACCAATCAACATGATCATCCCAATCTGGCTATAGATGTTAATGCCTTGACTGGTAATCAACAGGCCAAGGAAGCCACCGAATACCCCCATAGGCACGGTAAACATCACCACTAAGGGGTTGATAAAGCTTTCAAATTGCGCCGCCAAAACCAGATAAGCCACTAGGAGCGCTAAACCGAACACGATTAAGATGCTGCTCTGGTTTTCTTTAAAGTCCTTAGATTCGCCGGTATAACCGATGGAAATATCCTTAGGTAATAGCTCAATCGCCTTATTATCTAAAAACTTCAAGGCTTCACCCAAAGTGTAGCCTTTACTGATGTTGGCCTTAAGGGTGATCGATTTTTGCTTATTGGTATGGCTAAGTTTTTGTGCCGATGCGACTTCTTCGATATGGGTTAGGGTATCGAGCGTCACTAATTCGCCCTTGGCCGAGCGCATATAGATTTGGCTTAAATCGCCGACGTTGTTAAAGCTGTTTTCATCGCCGCGCAGATACACATCGTACTCTTCACCTCGGTCGACATAGGTTGTTTCTTTACGACCGCCGAGCATCACTTCTAAGGTTTGCGAGACTTCATCGACGCTGATCCCAAGCTCCGCCGCCCGTTCTTTATCGACGGTGACGATAAGCTCTGGCGTGGTTTCGGCATAATCTAAGTCCGCGCCTTCCATCATAGGACTGGCATTGGCTTCTTCTTTTAATACCTGCGCCCATTTAAACAGCTCGGCGTAATCTGAGCCGCCGAGGACGAATTGTACTGGCTCACTCGATTGGCCCCTAAAGCCTGGCATCATAGGGCGAACCATCACGTCGGGAATATCTTTTAAGGCGTTGCTGATAATGCCAAGGGCTTGCTGCGCCGTGACATGGCGATGTTCCCAGTCCTCTAACTGCATGATCACAAAGCCAGTTTGATCGCCAGCGCGGCCACCGAAGGCTGGGGCTTGAACGCTAAAAGAACGTAACACGCCTTGGCCGAGCAGGGGCATCAGTCGGTCTTCGACTATGTCCATGTTCGCCGTCATACGGTTATAGCTGGTGCCTTCGGCGCCTTTTACGAAGGCGAACAGTACGCCGCGGTCTTCCTGCGGTGCTAACTGTGAGGGCACTTGTTGCATTAACCAGGCACTGCCGCCAACGCAGGCGAGGATCACCAGTGGCGCCAACCATTTAAAACGGATCGCCTGAGTCACGCCAACACGGTAAACCTTTTCCATGCGGGCAAAACCACTGTCGACGAAACGGTTAAAACGGTTCGGTTTAACATTGGCTTTAAGCAGTTTGCTACTCAGTACTGGCGTCAGCGTCAGGGCGATAAGTGAAGAAAACAGCACGGATACTGCCAGCATCACCGAGAACTCGGTAAAGAGTAAACCGACCATGCCCTCCATAAAGGAAATCGGCAGGAACACCATGACTAACACGGCTGTGGTGGCCACAACCGCAAAGCCCACTTCCCGCGTGCCTTTGTAAGCGGCGAGTAGTGGCTCTTCACCGCGCTCAATATGGTGGAAGATGTTCTCTACCACGACGATGGCATCGTCAACGACAAGACCGATGGCGAGAATTAATGCCATCAGCGTCAATAGGTTAATCGAGTAGCCGAACATGTTGGCGGCAATAAAGGCCGAAATGAGCGACACAGGTACTGTCACCGCAGGGATGAGGGTCGCTCTGGCTTGGCCGATAAAGATGTACAGCACTAATACCACAAGGGCGCCAGTCACATAGAGGGTGTTGTATACCTCGTTAATTGAGCGGTCGATAAAGACGGTCGAGTCAAAGTCCACCACAAGGCTTGTGCCTTCGGGGAGAAAATCTTGAATTCTATCGACTTCTTTATGGACTTCCTGCGCCACAATCAAAGGGTTCGCATCGGACTGAGTGATAACGCCTAAGCTTAAGTTAACGATACCATCGCTCTTAAAGGTGGAGTTTTCGTTCTGGGCACCAACGGCCACATCCGCCACATCCTTTAGATAGATAGGCGTGCCATCGCTGGCGGTGCGAACCACTAAATAGTCAAAATCCTTCGGGGTGTAATAGAGTCGCTTAGTGCGCACCGACATCACAGTGGTATCGTTACGTACTTGACCGCCTGGGGTTTCGACGTTTTCTTTACGCAGTGCGTTAATAATGTCGGTGACTGTGACATTGCGTCCCGCCATTTGCTCGGGTCTGAGCTTAACGTACATCACCTTGTACAAACCGCCCGAGATGCTGATGGAACTCACGCCGCTGATGAGGCTAAATCTGTCTTCTAATACGCGCTGGGCGTAATCGGTCAGCTGAGTTCTGTCCATTACGCTGGAGCTTAAGTTGACATAGACAGAGGGTTCGCCAGAGCCATTGTCCTTAGAGACCACTGGATCGTTGGCATCTTCAGGCAGGCGGCGCTGGGCACGGGCCACGGCGTCACGCACATCACTCACGCCTTCGGTTAAGTTCCAACCGAGGAGGAATTTTACTGTGATCCGCGAGCTGCCATTACGGGTGGTTGAGGTGATTTCATCGATGCCGCTGATCCCCGTGAGTTCATCCTCGAGGGTCTTAGTGATTTGGCTCTCCATAATCGCGGCCGAAGCACCAGAGTAGCTGGTACTGACGGTCACCACTGGGCTTTCGACATCGGGCATTTCCCGTACCGACAGTTTAGTGAAGGACACTAAACCAAAGACGCACAACAATAAGCTTAAAACGATCGCGACGACGGGGCGCTTAACGGAAACATCGGACAGCCACATTATTTCGTCTCCGCGGTGTTGACGTCTGATTTAGCGGCAGGACCTTGAGTCTTGTTATTGGCTTCGAGCACGACTTCATTGATCTTTAAGCCATCGCGCATGTTCACTAGCCCTTGCACTACCACTTTGTCGCCAATCTTGAGGCCAGAATCGATAAGCACTTGATCACCCACGCGGGCGCCTAAAACCACTTCGGTGCGATGGGCGATTTTATCCTCGCCAACCACATACACGTAGCGCTTAGTGCCTGAATATTCTAAGGCTTGTACTGGCACAATTGGGGCGGAAATCGGTGGGAAGGTGATGGTCGATGACATCATCATGCCGGGCTTTAAGCGGTTTTTCGCGTTTTCAAATTGCACGCGGATCTTCAAGTTTAAGGTTTCTTCATTGACGCGGGGATCGATGGCAACCACTTTGCCGATAAAGGTTTCCCCGGCCAGGCGCGGCTGGTTGCCGATACTGGCATACCAATGCTCAGCTGTGACAGAAAATGTTCGGGGACTTGCAGGTCGAGTCGCATGCTGGATAAATCATCCAAGGTCATCAGCTCAGTGCCTATGCTGACCATTTTACCTTCGCTGAAATTAATCAGACCGGTTTTGCCAGCAAAGGGGGCAATCAGCGAATGGTAATGTAAATCCGCCTGCGCCGAGGCGAGTCGTGCTCTGGCGATATCGACGCTGGCCTTTTGCGCATCGATTTCGGTTTGGGTGATGGCATTGCGGCTGATGAGTTTTTCAAATTCCCTGAGTTTACGGGTTTCATCATTTAAAAAGGCATTGGCTTCGGCCACTGCGGCTTGGGCTTTCATATCGTCGAGTTCGATAAGTAGCTGGCCCTTTTTGACCGCTTGGTTTGATGTCACTGCGATTTGCTTAATTTTTCCTGTGACTTGCGGCGCAATGACCACAGCGCGATCGGCGGCGAGTTTACCTATGAGTGAAATCGATTGTGCCAGCGGATGTTCAATCACTTCTCCGGTTACCACAGGTACAGTGCGCATTAAATGGGGTGCGCTTTCGGGTTTGGCCGCTTGCAGTACATCACTAAAACTCACAGCGGCGGCAACCGCAGCGACTAAGGCAATGGCTATTATGGTTTTTTTCATTGGAATGATTATCTCGCACAAAGACGGTTAACAGGCGTACGCACTAATGGCGCTATTCTAGTGAATAACCGTCATCAGGTGGGTAAAAGTTTGTAAAGTTAAGCACTCGAAAGTGAAAGAAATTGTGTTTTGTGTCGAGATACCCCATGGCAATCTCATCCGTCCCGTTCGAAGTGGCTAAGATAGCCGAGTTATCTTGCTAAGGATGTGCTTGTGTTCGTATTTTCTCTATCGGATCTAAGCTGGATTGAATTTGCGGATATTGGCTTAAAATCGCGTCAAGGCGGCCATCCTGGGCCATGCTTTCAAGGCCTTTATTAAACTCATCGACTAAGGTGGCCTGATCGGCAACCGCTAACGATACCCCTAAATGGAATACCTCAGTTGCTATGGGGTCGCCAACTTGTTCAAGGGCATTAAGATACTCATCGCCATGTTGCTTGATTAAATATTGGGCAAGATTGTAACCAATCAGCACTAAGTCGATGCGTTTTAGAAACAATTTCTTAAGATTCATCTCATCGGAATTGCCTTCCTCTGTGGTTAGCCCAGCTGCGGCAATCTCGGGCGGATTGGCGTAGCCGCGACCAATGCCTATGGTGAAGGGCTTAAGCTCACTCAATTGACTAAAATGTAAGGGGTTATCTTTACGTTTAAAGAAAACTATCTGTACGGCTTGTATGGGATCGGAATAGTGCGCCCATTGCTCACGTTCTTTGCGATACCAAAGGCCAATAATGCCATCGGCTTGGCCGGTTTTGACTAGCAAGGCTGCCCGCGCGAAGGGATAGAATTTTACACTGGCATGGTAGCCGCGACGTTTAAAGGCTTCTTTGACGACGAGAGCGACGCCGCCTTGATCGGCTAACTCACTGGTATAAAAGGGAGGATAGTTAGTTGCGACCAGTGTTAACTCTCGCCCCGCTAAACTGGGTGCGGATAATCCTAAGAGCTGTAATACAAGGCTAATCTTGATTAGCGACTTGAAACCCATACTTATCCTTTAAATATACAGAGCCACTTTGCTGAGTATAGGGGCAGTTTAGGCCTTGAGCGGGAATTTTGTGTAATGGTTCCGCTGTGTTGAAAACGGTGGAAGCGAATGGTGGCAACAGCGATGACTAAACTGGATGTGGCTCTTTAACTAAAGGGGAAGTGAAGTTATTGCTTTGACCAATAAATAGGGCTTATGGGGAAAGCCCATAAGCCCTTAATCATCTTGCTCTGTGCTTATCTTCGAGTTGTGCTTATTTTAAAGTTTGCTCTTGTTTAACGCGCTACTGGTATTTAAAGCTTTACCTGTTCACCTTGGTACAGACCACGGGTGAGCTTGTCTTGATCTATCAGTAATAGCTCGCCAGATTGACCATTCTTAATGCTGCTATCAATCGCAATGATTTTATTATGATAAAGCCCAAGAACCCGATCCTGCGAGGTGTGGCCAACTATGATGTGGTCAACCTTAAAGTAGTTAAGGATCTGGTCAATCTCTTGTTCGTTAAGCGCGTCTTTAAAATAGCCACGGTACCAAGTCGGGCCGTTGGTGAAGAACAGGAAATTCAGCAGATCGTTTTGTTTTAAATCTTCTTTTTTATCGTCTAAATGTTGGCGGAATAACTGATTGGCATCACTGATATTGAGTTTACGCTCGACCCATTCAGGGCTTATTCCGCCGTGCATAAACAGCAGATTATTGATTTTCACCAGCGTGTTTTTACTGCGAAGCCAACGGCCGATTTCGGTGTCTTTGTTGTAGAGCGCATCATAGCTGCGATTGAGTAATTCCGCCGAGGTTTGATAGCGCTCATTCACATAACGTAAGTCGCCGCGAAACACCATTTGCTCGTGGTTGCCCATGAGTAAATGTAATCGACCACCGGCGGCTTGGGCTTGCTTATCTAACTCATATAAAAACCACAGAACTTCGTTAACTTGATGACCGCGGTCGAACATATCGCCCGTCATCACCATATGGCCATCACCAAAGGCCCAACGATTTTGGTCATCGATAATTTTGTGCGCCTTGAGCAAGTTAATCATCACATCAAATTGGCCATGCACATCGCTCAGGGCCACAATTTTACCCGCGTGGGTATAAGTGTCGGCTTCAACTTGAGGCGCTTCGCTATGACGTAAGGGCTGTGGCAAGTTGCCGCAATCATTTGGGCGAGCCAATTGATTGTTTGCGATAGGGGTTTGTTTTAACTGACTCTGGCAGATCCAATAGGCGGTATTTTCTTGCCCTTGATTGAGAAACACATAGGGGCCATCTGTGACCGGGGAGCTTGGCTCTGCACTATAACTGGCAACGGAAAATAAGCTGAGCAGGGAGAATAAGACTCCCTGAGCGGCGAGCGTGAGACGTTTTGGGGTTGATTCGGACGAATACACATCCTGCGATGGGCTGTTGGCATGGGGGAGGCCAGATTCAGAGACTAAGTGCATTCGATGTTCCTTATATCGTTTTACGCCGCCTATTTAGGGGTGGTTAGCATAATGTTAATAATTAGATGCAGCAAGGGGCATAAAGATGGGATATTTTCATGATGGACTCACTGAATGCCCAAAATACCGCTAAAGGGATAGCGATAATTGAGCATCGAAATCGGATAGCAAGATAGAGAGTTGAAATGGCCTGATCATATTTTACGCATATTTAAATGCGTTATTTTGGAATTGATTTTAAACGGGAGGTATACGGTTACTTTTAAATAAATTATTTCTGAAACCTTTTAAATGATGACTTTTAAGTGATTATTTTTAGTGCGCATCATTGTGATCTTGTTGATACATATTTATCAGTTTAAATAGTTTTGTTTATTTATTGCCAAAGAAGTGTTGATAATGGTAAAAGTCAGTTCGTGTTACCTAATGCTATGATTTTACTGGTTTCCATTCGGTAATGGTGTTGGTCGTTATGGCATCGGCTTTATTGTTAATCTGTGGATTAATAATAAGGCGCTAGGTGAAAGTGTTTTTATCTAAATAACAGATATGCGTACTGTATGATTCCGTCTTTATTAACATGCCAGCCTAATAATAGGGTGGCGTCCTCCCTTGCTCGTGTTTCTTCACTGATATCCCTGAACGCTCGACCACAAAACGTTCGCCATACGTTAACGTCAGTCATTTCTCTTATTCTGTCGAGTGTAATTGTGAGTGCGGCCAGTTTATTTATGGCGCCGACTCACGCCGATGACACAGAGCTTTATGTTTTCGAAGCGTCCGCCCGTAATGGCTCGCGTCCGCAGGTGCTGATTATTTTCGACAACTCGGGCAGCATGAGCAGTCTCGCCTATGATGTCGAGGCGCCCTACGAGAATAAGCGCGATGTAAATTATGCCCAATCGGGTAATTTATTCTATAGCCGAGGCTCATCGGAAAACGAGGCTGCGCCCAACCCTAATTCAGGGCGGGAAAAACGTAAGTTCAAAGGAAATCTCAATGGCTGCGAAAGCTCATGGGAATATCTGAATCGTTACGGCACCTTTACGGGGTTCTTTAGGGAATATGGTTTTTCGGGAAGCTCGGGGTCTTGGAGAGAGTTTTCAGAGCTTAACGGCAGTTCCATTTCAGCCGTCGACTGTTTTGAGGATATTCAGGAAAACAAGTTCGGTAACGCTACAGGCGAAGCTCAAGGTTTACCCGTGGATAGCCTAGGGACGGCGAGCAAACCGGTTCGTTACACTAAAGCCAGTATTAACTCGTCAGACAGTGTAAAGTCCGCGGCCAAGGCGAAGGCGGAAAAGACCGCGTTTGGTACTGGTAAAGTGGTTACCGTCTATACCGAAGATTACTTAAACTGGCTGCATGGTCCTAAAACTAGGGTCAATAAAACGCGACTGGCCTTGGCTAAAGATGCGATTGAAAGTGTGATTTTAACCACGCCGGGTGTGGATTTTGGTCTAGCGATTTTCAATATGAATGGCCCCTATGATGGGCAGCGTGACGGTGGGCGGATTATCTCTGGAATTAAGCCGATGTCCGCTGCAGCTAAAATTGATCTGCTCAAAGGGGTTAATGGCATTAACTATGCTCAAAATACTCCCTTATGCGAAACCCTCTATGAGGCGTACCGCTATTTCGGCGGGCAGAGTCAGTATTTTGGTGACGACGACAGCGATTACCATTATTACGACCGCTGGGGGCGCTATCAGGGGACTTACCAAGCGAACGTCAACCCTTTTACCGATCCCAATGCATTGGTAAAGTTTACAAATAACTATAACTCGCCCTTCAAACCTTGCCAAAACGACGCCTATATCATCTATATCACCGATGGTGAACCCACCTTGGATAACGCGGCCGATGGTTTGGTGGAGCAGTTAACCAAAGGTGAGGGAAAACATACCTCAAGCCTCGTCAGTTACCTCAGTGCACTTTCGGGCTGGATGAGAAACGAAGACGTCAATCCTAATTCAGCGGGTAAACAAACCGTTAGAACCTTTACCATTGGTTTTAGTGAAGGTGCTGCAAGTGCCGAACATTTGCTGAAACAGACCGCCGAAAATGGCGGCGGTAAGTATTTCGATGCGACCGATGCCAGTAAATTACGCTCTTCATTACAAACGGCCCTGAACAATATCCTCGAAAAAAATGCCAGCTTTACCTCTCCCTCGGTGGCAAGTAATAACTTTAACCGAACACAAACCTTTGATTCCGCTTATTACTCTATGTTTTTGCCGAACAAAGGACCGAGATGGTTAGGCAATATCAAGAAATTCAAAGTCACCAGTAGTGGTGATGTTGTCGATAGTAAAGGCAACAATGCGATAGGCGAAGATGGCAACATCAAAGCCGAGGCCTGTTCCTATTGGACCTCGGCCGAAGAGTGCGGTGCGAGTGGCGATGGTAACGATGTGAAGCGGGGTGGTGTGCTAGGAGCAATGCAGCAGGCGAGCAGTCGCACCTTGTACAGTAATTTAGGCACGGGATTAAGTCCGTTTACCCTGTCGAATGCTTCTCGCAAAGCGGGGGCGATGCACATTTGGCCTTGTATATGGGGGTCGATGAAACTGAGCTTAGCGAGCATTTTGATTGGGCCAAGGGCATCGATGTCGATAATGACAAGAATCAGGACCTCAGTGCCGCGAGTGGCGCAACCCCCAATTGGCGCGCCGATATTATGGGGGATGCTTTACATTCCAAACCCTTAGCACTCAATTTTGGCTCTGAAGACAAGCCCGATATTCGGATTATCGTGGGGACTAACCATGGGTTCCTGCATATGTTCAAGGATGAAGGCGATAGCGTGTCTGAGACTTGGGGTTTTATCCCCTATGAGTTACTGCCGAATTTCCGCGATCTGAAGGCAAACGCGCCAACGGGCGTGCACTCGGTATACGGTATTGATGGCTCGCCAGTCGCTTACACCAAAATGCAGGGCAAACGTATTGAAAAAGCATGGCTCTTTGTGGGGATGCGCCGTGGGGGAAATGCTTATTATGCCCTCGATATCACCTCCCTGATAATCCTACTTTTATGTGGAGGATTGATGCTAGTTCTCCGGGAATGGGCGAGTTGGGTCAATCCTGGTCGACGCCTGTCGTCACCACGATTCCGAGTGCCACTGGGGATAAACCTGTGCTCATCTTCGGTGCGGGATATACCCCCGCGACCAAGGATGGCGCCGAGATTGGCAGCGACGATAGCCAAGGCCGAGGTGTGTTTATTGTCGATGCCGAAACGGGCGCATTAATCCATCAATTTGGTGGCAGTGGCGCAAACACCCAACTGCCGGGGATTGCCAACAGTATTCCGAGCAGCGTTGCCGTGTTAGACGGTAATGGCGATGGCCGAACGGATAGGATCTATGCCACAGACACACAAGGGAATGTGTGGCGAATGGATATGCCTTCTGCAAATACCTCGACCTGGTCGGGATTTAAATTTGCCGCATTAGGGGATAGGAGTTCGGTGGCAAGTGACAGACGATTCTTCTCCGGCCCCACGGTCGCGCAGACCATTATCACCAATACCTTCGAGTTGACTCAGGTGGTCAACGGAAAATCGACCAAGACAGTGACGAAGCAGAATATTCCCTACGATGCCGTAGTGGTGGGTAGTGGTCACAGGGCAAAACCTAACGATGTGTCCCGTTCGGATATGTTTTTTGCCTTGCAAGATAGGAATGTTGTGACCCAATCATTCCAAGGTAAGTCTAATCAAAAGCCAGTGCCGAGTGCCTTAACCTTAAGTGATTTATACGATGTGACTACGGCGGCGCCAAGCAACCAAGCTAGTGAAATCGCCTTTGGCAAAAAACGGGGTTGGTACTATCAGTTCCCTCTGAAAGGTCAAAAGAGCCTTTCGTCTGCAATTATTGTTGGCGGTGCTGTCCAGTTTACTAGCTTTGCGCCTGGCAGTGATGCTTCGGAGGACCAATGTTTAAGTTCGGGTAGGGGATTTCTTCATAAGAGAAATTTACAGAAGGGAACAAATGGTTACAGAACCGATTTTTTATATGCCGGTGAACTGGTTTTGGATACGCCACAATTGGTCATCCCCCCGCTGCGCCGTCCGATGACCCGAATGCTAAAGCTCCTACGCAGGATATGTTTTTGATTGGGATTGGTAATGCGGTGCCTGAGGAGGCGACCTGCGAGAGTGGTAATCCTAAGTGTATCGGCAGTTGGCCAAAGGCTCGTAAGATTTACTATTACGTAGATCAATGATGCAAAGCCTTAATAAATCAAGATGAGTGATAGCTTAATGATGAAATATGGTGCCATTTTTTTGTTGCTGTTATGGGGGCTTCAATGGCCTGCAATGGCGGCAGAAAAAGAGAAACGACAGGATTACAAATGCTATTTAGAAACGAATCAAGGAGCTAAGTTGATGCGTTTCTCCTGGTTTGAATCTAAAGCTGAGCAGTATCAACTGTCTTTACCCGGAACAAAATTACCCCGTTTACCACAGGATAAGCCGATAGCACTCTATGTTAAGACGGTGCTGGAATGCGTGAAAAAGACGGAGAGTTTTACCCTTGAAGAGGCCAAACAGGCCGAGCTTGCTCCTGAAAATCAAGGTTAACCGATTATCTAAGTCTTTAAAAGATTTAGATAATCGCTTTGTGCTCAGGACTAAAATATTACGCCTTAGGTAGTAAACTTCCTAAGGCGTATGCTTTTAAGCACCAACTTGATAAGAAAGCTGCCGATTAGGATAGCTGCTCATTCAGATATTCAAGCCACTTCGAGGGTTGACCGTAAAAGCGGCTGTGATTGAGAAGCTTTAAGTGACCTTCACTGGTCTCTAGCGCCACGGAGGGAAAACCTTGTGCGCCGAGCTGATTCATTAATGCCCGCGAAGCAACGATATGTTGATAAAGGGCTTCTTCATTTTCGGCGTATTCTTGGGCAAAGGCGGCGCTATCTATGCCCAATTTTTCCGCTAAAAGATGCAGGTTATTTTCATCGCTTGCGCACTGGCCATCACGATAATGGCCGAGCTGCATCGCATGTAAGTAGGCTAAATCATTGCCACCTAAGGCAGTCACTGCGAGTAACGCCCTGATGGGCAGCGCCGAATCCAATAGGATACTCGTGTCACGCAATAGGCCTTCGTAGTAGTTTTCACCAAAGACTTGTCCGGTTAGTGCGGCAATACGTTGATCATGGGGCATGACATAGTCGCGCCATTGATTATCAATCTGTTTGCGTCTTGGCCCTGTGAGCATGCCGCCTGCGTGGAGTTTGATGCTAAATCCGGCAGCGGCTGCGGCATCAAACAGTGGTGCGGCGGCATAACACCAACCGCACAGAGGGTCGATAATGGCGTGTAAAACGGCCTGTGGATCTTCATTGGTATTCATGGGGACTTCCTATAAAACGGGCTGAACTGAACTGAACTGAACTGAACTGAGCTTTGGCTTTTGCTTGAGTGCTAAGCAAGGCTTACATCAGAGTGAATGGGGCAGGGAATACCGTGCCCCGATGCGCTTACATGGGCCAGCGCATTTCGCCCATAATCACTTTGGCGCTGATCTCAAGGCCCACATCGCTAGGGATTGGTGGGTAGAGTGCGAGCATCTTGGCAATTAAGTCCGTAGAATTTTTTGCTGTTTTTGCCGCATTTTCAAAGGCATGAATATAGTCGCGGGTAAAGCTAATCGCGCGCTGATCAAATCTTGCCTTGCCAAGATAATGGCCAGGGATCACTGTTTCGGGGGAGAGGGCGCTCATTTTATCCAAATGGGCTAACCAAGCCTGGCGAGACTCGATACTTTGGGTATCAGCTATCCAAACATGGGTATTATCAAATACTTCAACTCCGCCAGTGATGGTCTTAGCCGAAGGTACCCACAGGAAGGTATGCTTAGGATGAGCATCCTCTAGACCTTCAATCAGCACTTGTTCGCCGTCGATACTAAAGCTATTGGTTGTCACCACCTTTGGCAACACTAATTGGCTCGGCGCATTGTCCTTTAAAATCGGTCCCCAGTAGGCGAGTTTGCCTTCCATCGAGGCTTTAATATCATCGACCGTGGTTTGGGTGGCGACGATTTCTACCTCGGGGAAGTTTTGCTTAATCACATCCAACCCAAAGTAAAAGTCTGGATCGCTGTGGCTGATATAAACCAAGGTGAGTTTTTTACCGCTGGCCTTAATGGTATCCACTAAGGTCTGGGCATCATTTTTTGGAACTGAGCATCGACCAGCATCATTTCATGCTCGCCACTGATAAAGCTGGAGGACACGGCAAAGATGCTGTTTTCACCCGGATTAAAATGGCTCACTTGCAAAGGTGCGGCCTGCGCCGTAGCCATTCCTGCCACAAGCATTGCAGCGGCGAATTGGGGTTTGAAGCTGGCTAAGCTTAGGTTATTCAATAGTGTCATTTCAGTTCTCACTTATTCATTCAAATAGGCATTCGGTGATTTGCACTGCTGCAAAAGTGAGCTTAGTTTAGGTTGCAAAAAACGTTAGATAAACACGGAAAATTGCGCTTATTTGTTGCATAATTCGGATGAAGTGGCGTTGAAAGCCGGGAATCTAGTGCAAGCTAATCAACAAGGGGCGAATAAACCATGGATAGACTCGAAGCGGCAAAGGTGTTTGTGACTATTGTCGAACGAGGGAGCATGATTGGCGCCGCCGAGGCGTTAGATATGTCGCGCTCCATGGTGACCCGTTACTTGGCCGAGATGGAAGAATGGTCAGGCGCCCGTTTATTGCACCGCTCTACGAGACGTTTGAGCCTGACCGATGCGGGTGAACAGGTGCTCGATTATTGTCAGCGTTTACTTGAGTTGGCGCAGGAAGTCCCCGCCGTCAGTCATGCTCAGAGTGCCCAGCCCCGAGGGCTACTGCGGATCAGCTGCTCGCAATTTATGGCGCATTTACTCCTCCCCAGCGTCGTACGTCCTTATTTAGCCCAATACCCGCAGGCGAGTGTGAACTTTCATGTGACGAGTCAAACCGTTGATTTAGTGGCTGAACGTATCGATCTTGCCATTCGTATCACCAACGAACTCGACCCTACGCTTATCGCCAGACGTTTAGGCGAGTGTGAGTCTGTGGTGTGCTCGGCACCGAGTTATCTTGCCAGCCATTCGGCCATCACGCATCCCGAGGATTTAACTCGGCATAACTGCCTAACCTATTCCTACTTTGGCGATGTGATGTGGCGATTCACTCAAACGCCTATCGCCGCGAAGGCAACGTCAACGCAGGAAGTCGGGCAGATATTCAATATTCCGGTGAAGGGCAACCTAAGTGCCAATGACTCTATGGTGGTGCTAAATGCCACCTTGGCGGGGGAGGGAATTGCCATGCAGCCCCTGTGGGCGGCTAAACCGCACCTCGATTCGGGGGCATTAGTGCCATTGCTGCGGGAATTTAAACCTCAATCCCTAGGCGTGTACGGGGTGTATCAATCCCGCAAACATATGCAGCCCGCATTAAGGGTGATGATGGATATGCTAGTGCAGCATTTTAATGGGGCAATTTAAGGGTGTGATCTTGAATGCGCAACTTGCGCTTGCATCTCTATGAGATAACGGTGACAGGGTTGCGTTGTTCGTTCGACTTTGTCCCTCGGTTTACGTCACTTTGTAATCGTTAATCAACCCAAGCTCCTTCCTTCGATTTATATTTTGCGCCAGACGCTTAAACCCCATTGCGGCGATTTTCTGTTCAGCTATATTGGTTGGGATATTTTTGTTTTAAATGTGCAACTTAGGTCCCATCCTCCCTTGCTGAGCAGACGATATGAGCGAAGATATTAAAGATCACAAAGAAATTACCCGCGCGAATATTCGCGTCAATGCCCAGCTCGATGTGCCCTTTTTGGCGATGAACACCCTAGCGGCCATCATCGCCAGCTACGGACTCTTGGCCAACAGCGCTGCGGTGGTCATTGGCGCCATGATTGTCGCTATGTTGTTTTCCCCATTTTAGGCTTGGCATTAGGACTGGTTGAAGGGGAAAAGTTGCTAGTTCGCCATGCCATTAAAAGTTTGATTGTGGGGAGTATTCTGGTTTATTTCACCGCCTTTTTAATTGGCTTTCTGCATTCCGATATTCCCATCACGCCGGAGATCATGGCGAGAACGGCGCCGAACTTTCTCGATTTAATGGTCGCGTTTGCGGGCGGTGCAGCGGGCGCCTATGCGACTATTTCGCCGCGGTTAAGTACTTCCTTTGTGGGGGTAGCGATTGCTACCGCATTAGTGCCGCCCCTGTGTGCATCGGCGATATTGCTAGGTCATGGGAATTTTGAACTCGCCCGTGGTGCCTTCTTACTGACGTTTACCAACATAGTCGCCATCCAATTTGTGTCCTCCGTGGTGCTGTGGTTGAACGGTTTCCACGGATTTTATTTTTGGCAAAAAAGCTCGCTGTGGGAGTTGCTGAAACGTAACTTCATAACATTGATTCTGTTGGTTATTTTGGTTATTGCCCTCAGCGTGAATCTGCATAATGTGGTGGCAAGGCAATTGTATGAGAGCAAAGTGACTCGCATTGTGAGTGAGCAGCTACTCAAGTTCCCCAATATGCGGTTGATTAAAGTCGGCATTGAGGAAGAGGCGAGTCAATGGATAGTGCGGGTCACGGTTGGCGGCATTAAAAAACCAGATGCCAGCTTTGTACGACTACTTGAGAGTGAGTTGACGCAGACGGGGCAAGTAAAACCGGCGACCGTGCGCGTACGTTACTTTCCGGTCGATGTGATTGACCGCGATGGTGATGTAAAAGCGATTCAGGAACAGGATTAGTCGGCATAACCTTTTGTGCATAAAAGAAAAGCCCCACAATTGCGGGGCTTTTTATGTAGCTGTAAACGCATCGCGCTTATTTAGTCATACGCTTGTATTTTAAGCGGTGTGGCTCAACCACATCGGCACCATAGGTGTTCTTCAACCACGCCGAGTATTCGGTGTAGTTACCTTCGTAGAAGTTCACTTGGCCTTCGTCGCGGTAGTCCAGAATATGGGTCGCGATACGGTCTAAGAACCAACGGTCGTGCGAGATCACCATAGCGCAACCTGGGAATTCGAGAATCGCTTCTTCCAGTGCGCGCAGGGTTTCAACGTCTAAGTCGTTGGTAGGTTCGTCGAGGAGCAGTACGTTACCGCCAGCCTGTAGCAGTTTAGCTAAGTGAACACGGTTGCGCTCACCGCCCGACAGTGTGCCAATCACCTTTTGCTGATCCGCACCACGGAAGTTGAAGCGGCCCACATAGGCTCGGCTTGGGATTTCCATGTTGTTGATACGCATGATGTCTTGACCACCGGAAATTTCTTGCCAAATGGTGTTCTTGTCATTCATCGAGTCACGGAACTGTTCAACCGACGCCAGTTGCACGGTTTCACCCAGTTCGATGGTGCCGCTATCAGGCTGCTCGCTGCCAGACAGCATGCGGAACAGGGTCGATTTACCGGCACCGTTGGCACCGATAATGCCGACGATAGCGCCCTTAGGAATGGAGAACGACAGGTTATCGATCAGAACGCGGTCACCGTAGGATTTGGTTAAGTTCTTCACTTCGATGACTTTATCACCTAAACGCGGTCCTGGCGGAATAAACAGCTCGTTGGTTTCGTTACGCTTCTGGTAGTCAGTGGTGTTGAGCTCTTCGAAGCGCGCCATACGGGCCTTGCCCTTTGACTGACGGCCCTTAGCACCTTGGCGAACCCATTCTAATTCTTTAGCAATCGTCTTTTGACGAGCGCTTTCTGCAGCAGATTCCTGCTTCAAGCGGGCATCCTTCTGTTCCAGCCAAGAAGAGTAGTTGCCTTCCCATGGGATACCCTCACCACGGTCGAGTTCTAAGATCCAACCTGCGGCGTTGTCGAGGAAGTATCGGTCGTGGGTAATGGCCACAACTGTGCCTGTGTATTCCTGCAGGAAGCGTTCAAGCCAGGCCACAGACTCTGCATCCAAGTGGTTGGTCGGCTCGTCCAGTAGCAGCATGTCTGGCTTTTCTAGCAGCAGACGGCAGATGGCGACACGGCGACGTTCACCACCCGATAAGACTTCAATCTTCTCGTCCCAGTCTGGTAGACGCAGCGCATTCGCCGCACGCTCAAGAATGTTGTCAAGGTTATGGGCATCCTGTGCCTGAATGATGGCTTCCAGTTCTCCCTGCTCCTTGGCCAGCGCATCGAAGTCAGCATCAGGCTCGGCGTAAGCCGCATAGACTTCGTCTAAGCGTTTGAGGGCATTTTTGGCTTCAGAAACCGCTTCTTCAATCGCTTCACGCACGGTTTGCGTCGGATCGAGTTTCGGTTCTTGCGGCAGATAACCAATCTTCAGCCCTGGCATTGGGCGCGCTTCACCCTCAATTTCGGTATCGATACCGGCCATGATGCGCAGTAAGGTGGATTTACCCGAGCCGTTAAGACCCAAGACACCAATCTTAGCGCCGGGGAAAAAGCTTAAGGAAATATCTTTGAGGATCTGCTTCTTGGGCGGGACTATCTTGCCCACCCGCAGCATGCTGTATACAAACTGAGCCATTTTTCTGCATCTATAAGTGACTAATGATGCGGCTAATTCTACTCGATTGCGCGCCGAACTCAACTCGGCATTGAGGCGAGTTCAAGGTAAAACTGTAGGATTTTCATGTTTCAGAGACTGGGATTGTCGGCTCGTTACGAGTAGAATACCGCGCAACCCTACCTACAAGAATTGGCAGCTGGAGTAAGCAATGCTGAAAAAAGATATGAATATCGCAGATTATGATCCGGAACTGTTCAACGCAATTCAGAACGAAACTCTGCGTCAAGAAGAGCATATTGAGCTGATTGCTTCTGAAAACTACACCAGTCCACGCGTGATGCAAGCGCAAGGTTCACAATTAACCAACAAGTACGCCGAAGGTTACCCTGGCAAGCGTTACTACGGTGGTTGTGAGTATGTGGACGTAGTTGAAACCTTAGCGATTGAGCGTGCAAAACAACTGTTTGGTGCGACTTACGCAAACGTACAACCTCACTCAGGTTCTCAAGCAAACAGCGCCGTTTACATGGCATTGTTAAAACCAGGCGATACCGTTTTAGGTATGAACCTCGCTCACGGTGGTCACTTGACCCACGGTTCGCCAGTAAACTTCTCCGGTAGACTGTACAACATCATTCCTTACGGCATCGATGAATCAGGTAAGATCGACTATGACGAAATGGAACGTCTGGCGGTTGAACATAAGCCTAAGATGATGATCGGTGGTTTCTCTGCTTACTCAGGCATCGTTGACTGGGCAAGAATGCGTGAAATCGCAGACAAAATCGGTGCTTACCTGTTTGTCGACATGGCGCACGTTGCGGGTCTTATCGCCGCGGGTGTGTATCCAAACCCTGTGCCACACGCGCACGTTGTGACCTCAACTACTCACAAGACCTTAGCCGGTCCTCGTGGCGGTATCATTCTGTCTGCTGCAGATGATGAAGAGTTATACAAAAAGCTGAACTCTGCGGTATTCCCAGGCGGTCAAGGCGGTCCTTTGATGCACGTTATCGCGGGTAAAGCGGTAGCCTTCAAAGAAGCTTTAGAGCCAGAGTTCAAAGCTTACCAACAACAAGTGGTTAAGAACGCTAAAGCCATGGTTGAAGTGTTCTTAGAGCGCGGTTACAAGATCGTTTCTGGCGGTACTGACAACCACTTAATGCTAGTGGACTTAATCGGTCGCGACCTGACGGGTAAAGAAGCCGACGCCGCTTTAGGTAGCGCGAACATCACAGTAAACAAAAACTCTGTGCCAAATGACCCACGTTCTCCATTCGTGACCTCTGGCGTGCGTATCGGTACGCCTGCGATTACTCGCCGCGGCTTTAAAGAAGCTGAAGCGAAAGAGTTAACCAGTTGGATCTGTGACATCCTCGACGATGCTCACAACCCAGCGGTTATCGAGCGCGTAAAAGGCCAAGTATTGGCACTGTGCGCCCGTTTCCCTGTTTACGGTTAATTCGTTAATTTATCTGAATATGACGGCTGAGTTCACAACTGCTTAGGGTGTTACTCTCAGGTGGTTAACCTCAGCCGATAAATAGGATAAAATCCCATGGCCGCATTAAGCGGCCATTTTTATTGCTAAAATCTTAGACTTAAACCCGCTCGGTTTAAGCGAGAAACAGCGAAAGCCATAGGCTTTATTCCATTCACGGCAGGAGGCTCAATGCATTGTCCATTTTGCAGCGCGACAGATACTAAGGTGATCGATTCCCGATTAGTGGCGGAAGGCCATCAAGTGCGTCGTCGCCGAGAATGCACCGAATGCCACGAAAGATTTACTACCTTCGAAGGGGCCGAATTAGTGATGCCACGGGTGATTAAACGCGATGGCACGCGCCAACCCTTTGATGAAGAAAAGCTGCAGGCAGGTATGTTACGCGCGGTCGAAAAGCGCCCCGTGTCTATGGATGAAATCGAGCAGGCCTTAAGTAAAATCAAGTCAACGCTGCGGGCTACCGGCGAGCGCGAAGTGCCATCCGAGATGATAGGTAACTTGATGATGGAGCAGTTAATGAGCCTAGATAAGGTTGCCTATATTCGTTTTGCCTCGGTTTATCGCGCCTTTGAAGACGTCTCCGAATTCGGTGAGGCGATTGCGAAACTGCAAAAGTAATGTGGGTTATCTTAAGTTAGTGCTTAGGTTAGTGCTTAGGTTAGCGCCTCGTTATGCGCCGCATTCGGGCATGCTTTCTAAAGATTTCATAGGGTTTATATGAATTGGTCAGAACTCGATAGCCAGATGATGAGCCGAGCCATACAACTGGCTCGCAAAGGATTTTATACCACTCGCCCCAATCCCTGTGTGGGCTGCGTTATCGTAAAAGATAATCAGATTGTCGGTGAAGGTTATCATCAAAAAGCCGGCGAGCCACATGCCGAGGTGCATGCACTGCGCATGGCTGGCGAGCTTGCCCGTGGCGCGACCGCCTATGTCACCTTAGAACCTTGTAGCCATTATGGCCGCACACCGCCGTGTGCCTTGGCACTGATCAATATTGGTGTAAAACGAGTCGTGGTGGCGGTTGAAGATCCCAATCCGCAGGTCGGTGGCCGAGGTATTCAAATGCTGCGCGATGCGGGTATTCAAGTGGATGTTGGCTTGCACCGCGACGAAGCTTACGCTTTAAATCTTGGTTTTATGAAGCGCATGGAATCAGGCCTACCTTGGGTGACGGTAAAGCTTGCCGCGAGTCTCGATGGTAAAACCGCGTTATCAAACGGTGTGTCCAAATGGATCACAGGCCCCGAAGCTCGCCGCGATGTGCAGCGCTTACGTTTACGCGCCTGCGCACTAGTGACAGGGATTGACACTGTGCTAGCCGATGACCCTTCGCTCAATGTGCGTTACTCAGAGCTTGGCAGTCTTAGCTCACAATTGAGTGAAGCGCAGATTTTACAACCGTTGCGGGTGATTTTAGACAGTCGTTGCAGGATGCCGATTACGGCAGCCTTGCTTGCGATTGAATCGCCGATATTATTAGTTTCAACTGAGCCTTACTCGCCAGCCTTTATGGCGCAGTTGCCCGCCCATGTGACTTGTCTTCAATTACCGGCCATCGAAGGTCGAATCTCGCTGCCTGCACTCTTAAGCTATTTAGGCAAAAGCTGTAATCAGGTGCTTATCGAAGCGGGCGCGACCTTAGCCGGCGCCTTTATCGGTGACGGATTAGCCGATGAATTAGTGTTATATCAAGCGATGAAAATCCTTGGCGCACAAGGACGTAATCTACTCGAATTACCCGATTATCAAATGATGGCAGATATTCCGATCCTCAAACTGGTCGATGAGCGTAAAGTGGGCGCGGATACGCGTTTCACCTTGAGACTCTCGTCCAATCCATCTTTAGCGAATAAGTGAGTTAACCATGTTTACTGGGATTATTGAGGCCGTTGGCACGCTGCGAAAGCTTGAACGTAAAGGCGATGATATTCGTTTGACGGTCGCCAGTGGCAAACTGGATTTAAGCGATGTGCGTTTAGGCGACAGTATCGCCACCAATGGGGTGTGTTTGACTGTGGTTCAGCAATTAGCCGATGGCTATGTGGCGGATGTGTCGGCTGAAACTGTCAGTCTCACAGGCTTTGCTAACTATAAAGTCGGCACTAAGGTTAATCTTGAAAAAGCCGTTACCCCGACAACTCGCCTCGGCGGGCATATGGTCAGCGGCCATGTGGATGGCATTGCCACCGTAGAGCAGCGTCTTGCTCGTGGGCAAGCAATCGAATTTTGGTTAGCGGCGCCTGCTGAGCTGGCTCGCTATATCGCCCATAAAGGTTCTATCACCATCGATGGCGTGAGCCTGACGGTAAACGAAGTCGATGGACACCGTTTCCGATTAACTATAGTGCCCCATACTGCGGGTGAAACCACGCTGGTAGATTTGAAAGCCGGCGATAAGGTGAATATTGAAGTGGATTTAATCGCCCGCTATTTAGAGCGTTTAATGCGCTTTGATACTAAAGAAACTCAAGGCGGTGGGGTGACCATGGAAATGTTAGCCCGTGCTGGCTTTGTGCGTTAGGGCACTGGCACTTAGCTCACTTAGGTATAGAATTTCATAACAACAGTAAAATCATAAAGGTCCTACAATGGCGCTGCACAGTATAGAAGAGATCATCGAGGATATTCGTCAAGGCAAAATGGTTATTTTGATGGATGACGAAGACAGAGAAAACGAAGGCGACCTGATTATGGCGGCCGAGCTGGTCACGCCTGAAGCGATTAACTTTATGGCGAAATACGGTCGTGGACTCATCTGTCAAACGATGACTAAAGCCCGTTGCCAGCAGTTAAACCTGCCCTTGATGGTGACTAATAACAATGCGCAGTTCTCGACTAACTTTACGGTATCGATTGAAGCGGCAGAAGGCGTAACCACAGGGATTTCGGCCCACGATCGCGCCGTAACGGTAAAAGCTGCCGTGGCTAAAGATGCCAAGGCGTCGGATTTAGTGCAGCCGGGTCATATCTTCCCATTAATGGCGCAGGACGGCGGCGTGTTAACCCGCGCAGGTCACACGGAAGCGGGTTGTGATTTAGCCCGTTTAGCAGGGCTTGAGCCATCGGGAGTGATAGTTGAGATCCTCAATGAAGACGGCACTATGGCCCGTCGTCCTGATTTAGAGATTTTCTCTGAATTACATGGGATTAAAATCGGCACTATTGCGGCGCTCATCGAATACCGCAACACCAAAGAAACCACAGTCGTGCGCGAAGCCAAATGTAAACTGCCGACCCGCTTTGGCGAGTTCGACATGGTGACCTTTAGGGACACTATCGACAATCAACTACACTTTGCCTTAGTGAAGGGCGAGGTGAAGCCAGATTGTTTAGTGCGCGTACACTTACAAAATACCTTCAACGATTTACTCCACTCAGAGCGCGATCAGCAGCGCAGCTGGCCGCTTGAAAAAGCCATGGAGCGTATTTCTGCCGAAGGTGGTGTGTTGGTGTTGCTGGGCAATCAAGAGCATCCTTGTGAAATCCTCTCTAAAGTCAAAGCCTTTGAGGCGGAAGATCAAGGTCAAGCGCCAGCCTCTGCAAAATGGCAAGGCACTTCACGCCGCGTGGGTGTGGGCTCGCAAATCCTTGCCAGCCTTGGGGTGACCAAAATGCGCCTCTTGAGCTCACCTAAGCGTTATCACTCGCTCTCGGGCTTTGGTCTTGAAGTGACTGAATATGTGGCGGAGTAACAGGCTGAGCTTGTTAGACGTTGTACTAAGGTAAAATTAATTATTTGTATAATTTGCATAGGGCTGTGGGCGATTGACTGTGATATCATGTCGCCACTTTTCGCCCAGAGCCGGGTGCTTTAGCTAAATTAGGTAAGAAAATGAACGTAGTTCAAGGTAATATCGAAGCGAAGAATGCCAAAGTTGCGATTGTAATTTCGCGTTTTAACAGCTTTTTAGTTGAGAGCCTGCTTGAAGGTGCACTTGACACGCTGAAACGTTTTGGCCAAGTCAGTGACGAAAACATCACTGTCGTCCGTGTACCTGGTGCGGTTGAGTTACCGCTGGCTGCACGTCGTGTTGCCGCAAGTGGTAAGTTTGACGGTATCATCGCACTCGGTGCAGTGATCCGTGGTGGTACCCCTCATTTCGATTTTGTTGCAGGTGAATGTAACAAAGGTCTAGCTCAAATCGCATTAGAGTTCGATCTGCCCGTTGCTTTCGGTGTATTGACTACAGATACCATTGAACAAGCCATTGAGCGTTCAGGTACTAAAGCGGGTAACAAGGGCGGCGAAGCTGCACTTAGCTTGCTAGAAATGGTCAACGTTCTGCAGCAGCTAGAACAACAGTTGTAATAGTAGGAAAAATAATGAAGCCTTCTGAGCGCCGCAAGGCCCGCCGTTTAGCCGTACAAGCCATCTATTCATGGCAACTAAGCGGGAATAATATTGCCGATGTCGAGCATGAGTTTTTAACTGAACAGAGTCTCGATGGTGTAGACGTAGCTTATTTTCGTGAGCTATTTGCAGGCGTAGCAACTAAGAAAACCCAACTGGATGAGTTGTTCATTCCACACTTGGACCGCCCCATTGATGAGGTGTCGCCAGTGGAGAAGGCCATAGTTCGCTTAGCGGCCTATGAGCTGACTTTCCGTAAAGATGTGCCGTTCAAAGTCGCGATTAACGAGGCGATTGAACTGGCTAAAGCTTTCGGTGCGGATGAAAGCCATAAGTTTGTTAATGGATTACTCGACAAACTGGTTGCACGTAAGTAATAAGGACAAACGGTATCTTAGGATACCGTTTTTCATTGCTAACAAAGGTGGCCGATGTGAGTCGCGCCAAACTGTACAGTGAAAGAATTCCAACTTATTGAATGTTATTTCAATCACCGCGGCCCCACGCGCCGTGATGTCAAACTGAGTATTGGCGACGATTGCGCCCTAGTGCAGCCCGCCGAAAACAAGTCGATCGCCATCTCCTGCGATACCTTAGTCGAAAACGTTCACTTCTTCCCCGATATTCCCCCTCAAGCCTTAGGTTACAAAGCCTTAGCAGTGAATCTTTCAGATTTAGCCGCCATGGGGGCAGAGCCTGCGTGGATGACGCTTGCGCTTACCTTACCAGAGGTTAACGAAGCGTGGCTGAGTGGGTTTAGTGAGGGACTCTTCGAAGCGGCTGAATACTATGGTATTGCCCTCATTGGCGGCGATACCACCCGCGGCCCTAGAGCCATTAACATTACCGTGCATGGACAAGTGCCACAGGGTAAGGCATTGACTCGTCACGGTGCAAAAGCGGGTGACTGGATTTATGTGACCGGTACGCTCGGCGATTCAGCATTAGGACTGGATTTGATCCGCGGCGTGCAGCATGCGCGTACGGAGCATAAAGAGTTCTTAATCAATCGCCATTATCGTCCAACACCTCGAGTGTTAGCGGGTCAGTCGTTACGGTCTTTAGCATCCAGCGCTATCGACTTATCCGACGGTTTTATCTCGGACATTGGCCATATCCTCAAAGCATCGCAGGTAGGCGCGGTTGTGGATGTAGGCTCGATTCCGTTGTCCCGCGCCATGCAGGATACCGTGAGCGAAGAGCATGCCTTAGGTTATGCGCTAACGGGGGCGAGGATTATGAGCTGCTCTTTACCGTGCCTGAGGCGCAAAAAGGTGCGTTAGAAACAGCACTGAGCCACGCGGGGACTAAGTTTGTGCGGGTTGGACAAATCTGTGCGGGCAGTAAACTTAAGTTGCAACTCAATGGTGAGCCGTTTACGCCGCCATATCATGGTTTTGAGCACTTTTAATGAAGTTGTTATCCCAAGATCAGGCGCTGTCGCGCCTGTCTCTTAAAAATCCAGTCCATTTTTTAGCATTAGGCTTTGGCAGTGGTTTAGCGGCTAAGGCGCCCGGCACCTTTGGCACCTTGGCGGCCGTGCCGCTCTATTTGTTATTGGCCCAATTGCCCTTGAGTTGGTACTTAGCTGTAACCTTAGTATGCGTACTCGCGGGGATTTATATCTGCGATAAAGCTGCTAGGGATATGGGTGTACATGATCATGGTGCAATCGTTTGGGATGAAGTGGCAGGCCTATTAATCACAATGATTGCCGCGCCTGCCGGAGTGCTCTGGTTAGTCGTTGGTTTTGTGCTGTTTCGTCTCTTTGACATTATCAAGCCTTGGCCAATCCGTTGGCTCGATGCCAAGGTCGAAGGTGGCTTTGGGATTATGATCGACGATGTATTAGCAGGCATTTTCGCGCTTATTGGTGTGCAGGCTCTCGCAGCTTTTATCCATTAACGAAACCGATTTGTGATAATCAAGCAGCCTTTAGTGAATGCTAAAGGCTGTTTTTATTTGCGAGATTGTTGAGTGCTGAGCTATTAGTGCGGATGCCGCGGTTTGACAATAAAGAGATCGGTTCGTAGCTTGTTAATAATATTTCGCGCCGCATTACCTTTGAATGCGCTCAACATGCCTTTGCGTTCGGCGCTGCCCATCACCAGCATATTGACGTTGAGCCTACGGGCCTCATTGGAAATCGTATCTTCGGGCAAGCCTTCTTCTACGTGTAGGTTGCGGGTATTGAGATTGTGCTGCCGTGCCACAGTGCTGAGCTTCGCTTTATATTTTTCCCGCTCTGAAACGGATTCTTGCTGCTGATGATTAAAGCTCATGTAAAAGGGATCGGGTAAGTAGCTATTAATTAAATGCAAATCGTTTGAGAGCAAGCTCGCTATCCGCTTACTTTCTTCTATTAGGGTTTCATTAAACTCGAGGTGAGTCATATTTTCATTATCGAGTTCCAATGCGGTGAGAACATGGCCGTTCTCATGCCAATCCTCAAGATCCACAAACATCACTGGAATATGGGGTAATCGTAGCAATTGCCATTCATCTGCAATTAAAAATTCATTGAAGAAAGGTGGATAGAATTTGTGACTGACGATGATGAGATCATAGTCAAACTGATTACATTCGTTGACGATAGCATTGTGTATTGAGTGGGATAGGCATTCTTTTATGTGGATTGGATATTGTTTATCTGGATAAGCCAAGATGGGCTTTCGTCTTTCATCTGGCATCTGCTTAGATTTATCTCTATGAAATAAAAGGTTGAGATTAAAATTGTGGGTACGTTTTACCTTGAGAACGGTTAAGGACGCATGGCATTTTCTAGCCAAGACAACGGACTTTTTGAGTACGGCATTGGGCGGAACTGAATCATCTACTGCTGCGAGAATGTGCTGGAAAGGCATGATCAACTCCTATTGACCAGAGAGGTAATTAAGTCTAGGAGAGCGGGTGTTATTCGATAATATTAAATATCACTATCAAATTTGCAATCTAGCCAATAATAATCTAACTGAAATTAATATTTAAATTTCATTAGGTTATTGAAAATGGTGACAGGACTATTGATTATTTTTTTATAAATATGGCGATTAATATAAAAAATTATTCATTCATCCTTCACGGAGGGCGATTGTTATCGTTATCAGTTATTTTGCATTCCGCGAGTCAGTATCTGGGGATATCAATATTCTAACGTCTTAAAATGTCTAATATTGTGAATGCCTCTGCTTAGGTTTATCCCTTGTAAATAAGATTAAAGGCTCCCTTGGAGCCTTTAATCTGTGTACGACTTTATTTACAGCGGGGTAGCGTGAGTGACTACTGTAATAATTACCTAGTGCAATAGCTCCCTACTGCAATAACTCCCGCGCATTGGCTAAGGTGTTGGTGGTAATAGTGTCGCCACCGAGTAATCTGGCGAGCTCTTGGATACGTTGATCCCTATCTAAAGGTGTCATAGTGGTTTCAGTGCTTCCGGCCTTGTTGAATTTATTCACAAACATATGTTGATGGCCATTACCGGCAACTTGCGGCAAGTGGGTCACACACAGTACTTGGGTCGATTCGCCAAGGCTACGCAGCATGCGTCCAACGACGGCTGCTGTGGGGCCTGAGATCCCAACATCCACCTCGTCGAAAATCAGGGTAGGGGTAGCAACCTTTTTCGCGGTAATGACTTGGATACCTAAGCCAATACGTGACAATTCGCCGCCTGAGGCAACCCTTGATATAGGTTGTAATGGTTGGCCTGGGTTGGTGGTGACCATAAACTCTATATTATCGCTGCCGTTCATCGACATGATTTCTGGATTGAAATTCACTTCAATGGTGAACTTACCCTTGGGCATGTTGAGCTCATGGATGGATTGAGTCACCAGCTTGTCCAGCTCTTTCGCATAACGGGCGCGGCTTTGACTTAGCTTTTGCGCGTTAGCGAGGTAGGCTACTTTACTGGCCTCCACTTGGCGTTGGATATCTTCTAGCTTATTTTCATCATCATCTAGGGTCGTGAGTTCGGCTCTGAGGGCGAGATGATGTTCGGCTAATTTGTCAGGGCTGACATGGTGCTTACGGGCCAGTTGCATGGCTTTAGAGAGCCTTTCCTCTAAATAGGCAAAATGTGCGGGATCGAGCTCAAGTTTACTCAGGTAGTGCTGCAATTCGCCGGCGCTCTCTTGCACTTGAATAAGCGCCTCGTTCAGCATAGTGCTGACATTGGTTAGTGCTGGGTCATAACTTTGCAGATTTTCGGCAAGGCCGACGGCTTTGTTCAGCAATGACTCGATATTGCTCTCTTCACCATCCGTGAGTAAAAACAGGCTGGCTTGGCAGCTATCTACCAACTCGGTGCCATTAGCCAGGCGTTTATGTTCCTGTTCAATCTCTTCAAATTCACCAACCTTGAGATCAAACTCATCTAACTCTTCAACTTGATATTGCACCAGCTGTTTACGGGCAATACGTTCCTGCTGGGAGGCTTCTAATTGTTTGAGTTCGGCTTCAATTTGTTTACAGCGCTGATAGCTTGCCGCGACAGTGTCTATCAGTAGTCTGTGATTGGCGTAGCTATCGAGCAAGGTGAGCTGATGCTCACTCTTTAACATGGCATGGTGGGCGTGCTGGCCATGGATCCCCACAAGTAATTGCCCCAGTAATTTTAACTGAGTCAAAGGGACGGGATTGCCATTGATATAGGCGCGTGAGCGGCCGTCACTGCCAATGGTTCGACGCAGAATGCACTCATCATCGAGTTCGAGATCGTTATCTTCGAGCCAGCGTTTTGCCAGAGGCACATCCTCGAGCGAAAATCGGGCACTGACTTCGGTTTTGTTCGCGCCAGGGCGAATACTGCTGGCATCGGCACGGTTACCTAGGCATAAGCCTAGCGCGTCAATGGCGATGGATTTTCCCGCGCCAGTCTCACCGGTAATGCTGGTCATACCGGGGCGAAAGTCCAGTTCAAGGAAACGTACGATAGCGAAATTGTTGATGCTGAGTTGGCAAAGCATAGTGAGTTCCTGTCGAAAAACTTACCAAATCACTGTATTGATAAACAGTATATACTGAATTTATATACAGTAAAGTGGCTTTGGGTGAATATTCGACATATCGCGATAATCTAAAGTCTAATTATTTGTTTATGAATAGGTTTTAACGAGCTGTTCCAAAATGGGCAAGCTGAAAAAGGTCACTATAGTGCCAAAGAGTATCCCTTGAGCACTGGTGGAGGCCTGAGTGTTATAGCGCTGCGCCAACAGATAGACGCTTGCCGCCGTGGGCAAGGCACTAAGAATGACACCCATAACGAGGTAGTCGCCCGTGACACCTACGCCTTTTAGCATGAAGTAAACCAAGGCGGGTTGCAGAATAAGTTTAAACAGGTTGATAAGACTCAGTTCGATGAAGTTTGTCAGGCTAAATACCTTGCTATCTTTTTGATAGCGCATGGCTTTCGCCAGTACCATGCCGACGGCAAAGAGGGCGCAGGGGCTGGAGGTATTGCCTATCTGCTGGATCATCATTGCCAAGCCTGCTGGTAAGGTTATCCCTAATGCCGAAATGGCCACGCCAATAAAACAACCTATCACAATCGGGTTTTTCACCACGGCCAGCAGCATGATCACTGCGGCGTGATGTTGTCGCTGTTTATTGGTGGCGAGTTCTAATGAGACCAAGGCCACGGCAAACATGAGTACGGACAATAAACTGGCAATCGCAGCGGCAACTAAGGCGCTTTGTTGCTGGGGGAATAAGATGACAAGGAGTGGAATACCGATAAATGCGGTATTACCAAAAGTGGCATTTAAGGCGCGCACGGCGGCAATCGCAGGCTGTTTAGGATTCACCAGCAGGGAGATGCCGATACAAACGAGGTAAATCACCAACATGGCTGCGCTGTACCCGGCGATAAATCCCCACTGCAGGATCTCTTCAATGGGCTGTTGCGCCAGTGCTATCAAGAGGATGGCCGGAAACGCAATATAATAAACATATTGATTGAGAACTTGGTCTGTTTCTACTGGAAGAAAGCGCAGCTTTTGCACTAGTGTGCCCAGTAGCATGATCCCGAAGACGGCAAACAGAGGGGTTAAAATGGTCATGTCCCTCACTCATCCTTTTGTGTTGCTTATCCCGTAAACGAGTCTCGGGATATTCTCTCAGCCAATTAACGATAATCGGCGCTAGCGCAGTAAATTTATCGGCAAAATAGCATAGCATTCCCCCTAGAGGCTATTGCGCTATGGTCGTAGAAGTGAATAATTCTACGTTTAAAACACAATGAGTTAGTGCGCGTTATGGATGCAGGTACTCACATAAACGATTGGGATTGAAAATGGCTGATGATATAGGCGGCGAGCTGCAGTTAATTTATCTGTTTGTGCATTTAGTGAATGCGGGGAGTTTTTCCCAAGCGGCTAAAGAGCTCGATATGCCCATCGCCACCGTGAGCCGCAAGCTGGCCAAACTTGAGGAGAAGCTCGATAAGCAATTGTTTATGCGTAGCACCCGTAAGCTGCGGTTAACCGAAGAAGGCCTAGCGTTATTCCAACGTTATCAGAGCGTCATTGCCCAATTTGATGAACTCAGCGGTGTCGGCAGTGATAAGCCCGAAGGGACATTGCGGATTGCGGCGCCGATTTCGATTATTTCTATCATCTTTATCCGCGCATTGAACGAGTTTGGGCGTTTATATCCCGATATCCGCTTACATATTTCCCAAAGCAATGAGTTAGTCGATTTAATTGATAAAGGGATCGATGTGGCGATTGTGGGCGGTGCTCAGCCCGATTCCTCTTGGGTGTCGAGCACCTTAGGCGAACTCGATTATCGCCTGTTTGCGACGCCGGAATATTTAGCCTCGGCACCAAAGTTAACCCATCCCGATGATCTTGAAGCCCACCAGTTAATTAAAGTATGGCCACTGTTTAATTGGCACTTAAAGCACCCTAATGGCGAGTCATTTTATTTTAATGGCCCAACAAAGCTCACGCTTACGGATCTACACGGGGCGATTCAGGCGACACTCGACCACGGCGGCATACTTTATGGCCCTGAATTATTTGTAAAGCAGCAAATTAAAGAGGGGCAGTTAACAGTACTCTTGCCCGAATGGATTGGTGAGCAGCGCAGAATATCGATTCTGTATCACCAGCGGAGTCAGCAGCCGCAGAAGGTGAGGGTGTTTATCGAGTTTATGCAGTCTAAGGCGCCCGAGCTGTTTTCGATGGCGTAAGCCAGTTAGCGTTTGCGAGGCTTTAGCGGATTTTTACTCATGGAGTTTTGGGTCTGCTTCGCCTCTTGCAGGCTGGCGCGGGTGGCGGGCACGATACCCAGCTCAAGGTAGTAATTGACTAAACGGCGCAGTTCAAACAAGGACCCAATACGGCTTTGCTGACCTATGGTGAGTTTCCAGGTATCGGTGCGGCCTTCGCTATTGGTTAAGATAAATCCTTGATAAACTAGTTTTTTCATATTGAATGGATGCTTGGCTAAGTCCTATCCCCTCGTGCAGTATTCCCCAGTATAAGATGCTACCTAAAAGCCAAATCTCTTAGGTAGTCAGTTCCTATTTAGGCCACGCTGATGCCGATATTCGATACACCCGCTTCGATAATCTCTTTGCGTAACCCTTTCACTAACTCGGCGGTGATCTTAGGATTTTCTTCGATGATTTCCAGCAGCGTATTTTGCAGCGCGCGCTCTTCTTCCATCACTTCATGGGCGAAGACGTAGTCATCTAAGGCATCATCGGTTAAATCCACATCGCTGATGGTTTCAATGTAGTTCGCCACAGTGCTTGAGGATAACTTGCTGATATTGGTGATATCTTCCTCAAGATTGGTTTGAATCGCCCCAAGTAATGTCGAGAGGGCCACCACGGCGTCCATCGCCGGGTACACACCATAGCTATCAAAGTCGGCAGGTTCTGGGGTGTTATCTTCTAAACGCTGCAAATGCACATCGATGTTGAATTTCAGCTTGTTGTCGTACTGGGATTGCCAAAGAAGCTCGAGCACAGTGCTTAATACCGCAGGATCGCCAAACTCGCAAACCTCTGAAAACAATTGATAGTTAGGTAACATTCGTTGGCAAAGGGCAATGGCAAAGAGTTTTTTCTGTGGTAGTTCTAGCGCCTTTAAACGCTTAAAGAAGCCCGTTTTTTTGGTCATCTGTTATTTCCGCTGATAGCTGTGATAGCACTTGTTTTGCCGCCGATTCTACCTTAGTTAGCTCATCAAGTAACTCTAGTATTTCCGGTTCGAGATCTTCGACACGGGCATCACGTTTCAATGCCGATTCAATCTCTTGGCATAATCGCTGTGTCGTTGGCACCCCACAATAGCAACTAGCACCATGGAGCTTATGGATTGTGCTGAGCATAGTCGCTTGGTCATCTTGACTCAGCGCCGTCTCGATTGCCGAGACGGTTTGAGGCAGTGAATCCAATAACATGCGCAGCATGTCTAAGGCTAAATCCGACTTATGGTTTGCTTGGGTTAAGCAAAGATCCCAGTTGAGGGTGTGTAAATCGAAGTGGGTGAACTTGGGCCGAGTGATCCAGCGGTTTATCTCCGCTTTGAGGGCGGCTTCATCTATGGGTTTAGGCAAGTACCCATCCATACCGCTGCCTAAAATCAGTTCACGTTCCTCGGCAATCGCGTGGGCGGTCACGGCAATAATCGGCGTGTTTCGGTTCATCGACCCTTGGCGGATTTGCTTAGTGGCGCTGATGCCGTCGGTACCCGGCATTTGAATATCCATAAATATAAGGTCGAAGGTGCGGCTCTTGGCTTGTTTGACGGCTTCTTCACCGCTATTAACGGCGATGACGGTCGTCACTAACTCGTTAAGCAGGGTATCAATTAGTTTTAAATTGGCAAAGTTATCGTCTACCGCCAATACGGTCAGTGATTGGCGCGCGGCGGGCACTGTGATGCTGGCAGGTGGTGAAATGTCATATTCTATTGGCGGATAAAGCATATTGCGCGCCAGTTGGTGCTCGCTCACCGGCAGTGACAACACCACATCGGCATTGGGGCGAATAAACTGGCTTAGCACTTCCTGCTCTTGGCAATCGAACAGCACGATTAAGCAATCCGTTTTGGTCTTGGCTTGGTTTAAGGTGCTGACTAATTGATTGGGATTGCTAAATCCATGGCAGCTTAATAGCACATAATCGAATTGATGCTCGGTGGTCGAGAGCGTCGTCTGTAAACTCGGAATGTGTTGATGGTGGGTAACTTTGGTATCCCACAGTTTTAGTTGGCGACTAATCACCGAATGAGTGAGCACTCTTGGCTCATAAAACAGCACGGTTTTATCTTTAAGTTTTTCAAAGGGCAGTGAGTCACCAATTTGGAATTGGCCGAGCCCTAATGGCAGAGTGAACCAGAAGTTTGAACCCTTATCCAACGCCGAGGTAAAGCCAATTTGGCCGCCCATCTGGTTGACGAGACGCTTAGTGATGACCAGTCCAAGCCCAGTACCGCCAAAGCGGCGAGAAATCGAAGAATCAGCTTGACCAAAGGCTTGAAAGAGGAAGTCCTGCTGGCTGTCGTCAATCCCTATCCCGGTATCAATCACATCACAGCGCAGCACCACTTGCTCGTCGGTCTGATTTTGTAATTCTAATTTGACTAACACGCTGCCCGAATCGGTAAACTTGATGGCATTGCCTACTAAGTTATTGATAATTTGGCAAACGCGCATCGCATCGCCGTTAACGTTGTCGGGGACGTTTGGCGCAATATCGACGACCAATTCCAGCCCTTTCGCCTGCGCGCTGCCCGAGATTAAGGTAATCGTCTCACCTAAGGTTTCCCTTAAGCCGAATGGCATTTTTTCTAACACCATTTTACCGGCTTCGAGTTTCGAGAAGTCGAGAATATCGTTGATAATCGCCAGTAGGTTGGTGGCGCTGCGCTCGATGGTATTAATGTAATCGACTTGGCTCGAGTGTAGCGGGGTTTTAACGAGTTGACGGGCAAAGCCTATCACGCCGTTTAAGGGGTGCGCAGCTCGTGGGACATGTTCGCCAAGAATTCCGACTTAATGCGACTGGCCTCCAGCGCGCGTTTTTTGGCTAAGTCGAGCTCGACGTTTTGGATCTCAATCTGCTCTAAGGTTTCCCGCAGATCCGAGGTGGCCTGATCGATATTTTGCTGCATTTCATCGTGATATTCCGATAGCGAACCCGCCATGGCGTTAATACCGCGTTTAAGCAAATCCAGCTCACCGATAAGATTGCCCTCGAGCCTCGCATCGAGTTTACCCTCACGAATTTTGGCCACCACTCGCACCATTTCGGTAATCGGCTGGGTGACGTTTTTCACCAGACGAAAGGTAAACAGCAGGTTTAATTGCACCCCAATCAAGACGATAATAAAGGCGGCCACGGCGGCCCTGTGTTGCTCGAGCAGCGCACGTTCTTTATTGATAATCACCGAAATATAGCCGAGCAACTCGCCATTATCGGTTTGGATATCAAAATTGATGGGCGCGCCCGGCGCCGGAGGGGCGGTGGCAAAAATCGGCGTTCGAAGGATAAGGCTATCGCCCACATGCTCGATTTCGGTTTTGTGCAGATTACTCAGCGCCTCTTTATAGCGCATGATTTCGAAATCTTTGTGGTAATGCGATGTGACAAAGAGTTGATTTTGAATGTCAAAAATAGCGATGGATTTCACGAGCGTGGATTTATTCAGCTGCGCGGCGGCAAGGAGCCGTTTGGTGGCCTCTCTGTCATTGCCCACGAGTCCCACTTCACTGGCAATCGCTAGAGGCTCGATAATATTGCTGCCCTGTTCAATCAGCGTATCTTCGAGTTCATAGAAGCGATTTATGGTAAAGTAGCTGCCCAGCAGAATACCGACTAAGATCGTCGGCGCAAGCGCAAGCACCAGAACCCAGGAACGTAAGCTGTATTTGGTCATGTTGTTGACAGGGTTCATAGCCGCAGCGCAGTTTCCTAAGTTCTAGGGACGATATAATTTTATAAGACTGCCAGAAAAAGGGCGGTCTTTACCAGTTTTTTATTGATTTAGAGGCCGAAATGGCACAATTTTTTAAAGCAAAACCAAATAGTTCCAAGCAATTGTCGGCGAAGCAGTCCTTTAGCGTGCATCAGCTGGATCATCTAGGGGCAGGTATAGCACAACATCAGGGAAAAGTCGTATTTATCCCTGGGGCCTTGCCCAGTGAAACCGTGCAGGCGCAGCTGACCGAACAAAAGAAAAACTATGCCCGAGCCAAGCTAATTAAAGTCGAGACACCGAGCGCTGAGCGAGTCACGCCACTATGCCCACATTACCAAAGCTGTGGCGGCTGCGATTTACAGCATATGTCATTAGCCGGCCAGCGCGAGCATAAGTCAGCGGCCTTGGTTGATATTATGGCTAAATTTGCTGGCGCCGAAGGCAACTCAGTGCCCGCATTGACGGGGAGGGGTGGCACTATCGTCGCCGTGCCCGCCTTGCGACTCTATTTGATAAAAATACCAAGCAGTTGAGCTTAGGGTTTCGTGCCTCGAGCAGCAACCAAGTCGTGCCTATTGATAGCTGTTTAGTCTTGGCGAAACCCTTAGCGGATTTAATCGCCCCGTTTGCTAAGTTGCTCAATCAACTGGCGGCCAAATCGAGTCTTGGTCATTTAGAGTTGATTGACGCCGACAATGGCCATTTTGCGGTAATTCGGATCACTAAATCCTTAAATGATAAGGACATGGCTAAGCTTGCGCAGTTTGCCGAGCTGCATCAAATCCATATTTGTTTACAAGACAACGACGGCGAGTTCCATGGGGTAAATGGCACGCTGTTATTGCCCGTTTACCAGTTGCTCGATGATACAGCCGATGTAAAGCCTGTGAGCCTCACCTTTACCCCGGGTAACTTTGTACAAGTGAATGCGCAAATTAACAAGGCTATGGTGGCGCAGGCGTTAGACTGGTTAGCGCCGCAGCCGGGTGAGCGTATTCTCGATCTCTTCTGTGGAATGGGGAACTTCAGTTTGCCTTTAGCTAAACTGGGCGCCGAAGTGATTGGGGTTGAAGGCGTGCCAGAAATGGTTAGCCAAGCCCGTGAAAACGCGGCGGCAAATGGCTTAAGCAATTTAACCTTTTACCATGGCGACTTAAGTGCCGATTTATCCTGCGAGCCTTGGATGGGCAAGATTGATAAGTTGCTACTCGATCCTGCCCGCGCGGGTGCGTTCGAGAGTTTGCAATGGCTTAAGAAGATGAAACCTCGCCAAGTGGTGTATGTGTCGTGTAATCCGGCGAGCTTGGCCCGCGACAGTGCGGTGCTGCTTGAACGTGGCTACAAGTTACAAAAGTTAGGCTTAATCGATATGTTCCCGCAGACACATCATATCGAAGCCATGGCGTTGTTTGAGCTTGCAAAATAAGGCTTATCGGTTGGGCAAGGTTTCTTCACTTGCCCGCGTTATTCGAGTGTAAAGTAAGCAAAGCGTTTGAATAACGTAAAAAATGTGAAGTTTCGTCTCGTTGGGTTTGACAAGTCCGTGCCAATGCTGAAGATAGGAGTGCCGAGGTGGTGCCACTTTTCTCTGAGCACGAATAAGGAAATAAATTAGATGGTCTCTGTTCGCGAAGCGCACTTTAATGATCCCGATTTTCATCTTGAAGATTGGGTGGCTCGCTATGTCAGTCATGTCGAGGAGGCGCAAACCTTACTCACCCTGATTGCACAGGTCGAAGCCTTACCCGCTAAGAGTCCTGCCGCGAAAAGAGAACTGCTCGAACGTGCCCGCGAGATGATTGAAATCCTCGCACCGCTGAATATGGATATCGAGACGCTGCAAGCGGCCATCCTGTTTGTGGTGTTTGATGCAGGTTTATTAAACGAAGAAGCAATCAAAGAAAAATTTGGCGAGTCCCTCGCGCGGTTAGTCGCCAGCGTGGTGACTATGGATGCCATTGGTGCGTTAAAAATCAATCCCAATAGCCGCTCAACCGAGCCGCAAATCGACAATATCCGCCGAATGTTACTGGCGATGGTCGAAGACGTACGCGCCGTGGTGATCAAACTGGCCGAGCGTGTTTGTTTGCTGCGCGCGGTGAAAAATGCCGACGAAGAAACCCGCGTCTTGCTGGCCCGCGAAATTGCCGATATCTATGCGCCGCTCGCTAACCGTTTGGGGATTGGTCAGTTAAAGTGGGAATTAGAAGATATTTCCTTCCGTTATCTGCATCCAGATACCTACAAGGACATTGCCAAACAGCTAGACGGTAAGCGGTTAGACCGCGAAGTCTATATCGAAAAATTTGTCGAGCAGTTGCAGCAGCGCCTCGATGAGGATCAGATCCGCGCTAAGGTGTATGGTCGTCCAAAACATATCTACAGCATCTGGCGCAAGATGAAGGGCAAACATCTCAAGTTTGATGAGTTGTTTGACGTGCGCGCCGTACGTATTGTCACCGAACGTTTGCAGGATTGCTACGGCGCCTTAGGGGTCGTGCACACTCTTTGGCACCATATTCCGCGCGAGTTCGACGACTACGTGGCCAACCCTAAACCTAACGGTTATCAATCGATTCATACCGTAGTGGTGGGGCCTGAAGGTAAAACCGTTGAAATTCAAATTCGTACCCAAGATATGCATGAAGATGCAGAGCTGGGGGTTGCCGCGCACTGGAAATATAAAGAAGGTAATCACTCCGGCAAACAGAGCGGCTACGAAGAAAAAATCAATTGGCTGCGTAAAATTCTGCAATGGCAGGAAGACGTGGTCGAAAGCGGCAACTTGGTCGAAGAAGTCCGCAGCCAAGTGTTTGAAGATAGAGTCTATGTCTTTACCCCAAGCGGTGAAGTCGTCGACTTGCCGCTCGGTTCAACCGTGCTCGACTTTGCCTACTATATTCACTCTCAGGTCGGCCATAAGTGTATCGGTGCCAAGGTCGATGGCCGCATTGTGCCGTTTACCTATCAGGTCGAAACGGGCGAGCGTATCGAGATCATCACCTCGAAGCATCCTAATCCTAAGCGCGATTGGCTCAATCCCAACTTAGGTTATATCCGCACATCGCGGGCGCGCTCGAAAATTCAGCATTGGTTTAAGCAGCAGGACCGCGATAAAAACATTATCGCCGGTAAAGAAATGCTCGAAGCAGAGCTGGCGCGAGTCAGCCTTAAAATTAAAGATGCCGCCATCGCCGTTGAGCGTTTTAATATGGCGAGTATGGATGACTTGCTTGCGGCCATCGGCGGCGGTGATGTGCGTTTACATCAGGTCGTTAACCATATCCAGAGTAAGTTGCGCCTCGATGAGGTGAGCGAAGAAGATGCGGTAGAAGAATTAGTTAAGAAGAGCCAACCTAAATCTGGCACCAATAGCCGTGGGCAGGTGGAAGTGAATGGCGTGGGTAACTTACTCAGCCATATCGCCCGTTGCTGCCAGCCCGTACCTGGGGATGAAATTTTAGGTTTTATCACCAAAGGGCGCGGTATTTCGGTGCATCGCTCCGACTGTGAACAGGTGAAAGAGTTGATGCGCGTTCACCCAGAACGTGGCGTCGATGTGGTTTGGGGCGAAAATTACTCAGGCGGTTATCGCATGCGCCTGCGTGTCTTAGCCCATGACCGCAGCGGCTTATTGCGGGATCTGACCTCGGTACTCGCCGCCGAAAAATCCAATGTGCTCGCCATGAGCTCCTCATCGGATATTAAGAATCAGACGGCGGCCATTGAGCTGGAATTAGAGCTATATAATCTCGATGGCTTATCGCGGGTGTTATCTAAGCTCTCCCAAGTCGATAGCGTGATAGAAGCGCGCAGATTGTAATTCTCGATTCTATGATTATGCGTTGTAAAAAGCGGTAGGGCATAAAGCGCTATTGCTTTTTTATTCAGGTGAAATCGGTTTGCACAATCGCCAGCAAGTTAACAATCCCACTTGTTGAAGTTTATCCCGCTAACGACAGTACTCTATTCGAGAGCCATTACTATTGGGCGTATAGATTAAGTCGTTAAGCGTCCCACATACTACCTTGCTATCGAAGAAGCTAAGCGCTTCCTTGGTTTTTCCTTTGGAACTCAGACCAAGTAGGAGCCGTTGCAATGATGGTAGGCTATTACTAAGCGGTGAAAATATAAAAGGATCGATCCGTGAATTAATAACGGTTAATTCACGGATTGAGCAGCCTTTTAGGCCTGATAAAGAAGAAAGCCCATTCATGGTATCCATAAACACGCTTTTAAGATGACAAAGATGCGCAATTTCTGGGATGCTGGTGACTTGCTTCAGTGTACTTAAATGTAAATGCTCAAGCGCATCTAGATGCGTCAGCGCGCTGAGATCGTGTAACTTTTTCACCCAAAGTATTTCGAGACTTTTTAGTTTAGACAAGCCTTTTAGTGCATCTAATTCTTCAAAGGTGCCAAAACCTAGATATAGCTCTTCTAACTTATCTAGATTAGCCAACAGTTCAATTTGTGCTTGTTGATAGCCGGTCAGGTAAAGCTCTTTAAGATTAGCTAGGTCGCTGATCGAGTCTATATCTTTGTTATTTCTGTTTAAGTCTAGGTGTTTTAGTTGGTGAAGAGACGATAATGGCTTTAAAGAGACTGATTTTTGATTGAACTCACCCAAGCTTAAAAACTCTAGATTGCTAGCATATTCTGCGATAGCTTCAATGTTTGTTATCGCTGGCAGTTGGATCTCTAAAGCTCTGAGTCCTGAATAGTGTTTCAGGAAATCTAACGAGTAATCTCTATCCGCAGACCAAGTTGGACCGAATGCACCTCCTAAGTAAGATAGAGAAATGCCATCTATTTCGCCTTGGCGTAACGATTCAGCAATTAATGTATGTTCGTCAGTGGTTAGCGTATCGGCAATTTTTTGTAGTTTTATCATCGTCTTTTATCTTGATAGCAGTAAGCTGCGTGAGCGAGGCCGTGTTTAAGGCGAATCTAATGGGTTACACAACACTTTCTCGTTCTTTGCTGGTCACTAGAGTGCCTAACTTGCTGATAAGTTGAGTGCGAATTTCATCCGATGAGGTTTGTTTTGCGACTTGTAATTCAGCAGGCGTGATGCCGACCACTTGCAATAAATCGACGCGGCCCGATTTGATGTTAAAACAGTGAGGAAAGGAAACGGGCTCGGTAAACATCATAGTGCGAATAGCGTCAGATAATGCGAGGGGCACTCTGTCGCCATCACCTAGTAAGGGGAAATCTCCCATCTGTCCAGCTGCGAGTAATAAGTTATAGGCCATAAGCATTTGTAGAACTTCAACTGCCCACGTTTCGTCTTTTTCTGTTTCCATTAGAAATTCGACACCAAGACCTGAGTATTCCTCGGGTTCGTCGGTTTCCCAAGGATTAGACATCCCAGAGGTGATATATGCCCATGTGTTTCTGTTGCTATTAGGGGGAGACTTAAAAACACCATGGGTTAGCCAACGAGGGGCGATATCGCTTGCATTCATGCGCTTAAAGAGAGCATGGGATAGCGGAAAAATCCCCGGTCCAGTGTCACCTAATAGGGCTTTATACGATGTTGTTTCTCTTTCTTCCCAAGATGCTTCAAGAAAGCTCATGTTTATTCCTTTAAACTTCGCTGTATCATCCAAACTGGTTCCATAAGTCGGTATGGGCAGAGGCAATACAGTCGATTAACTCATTAAAATAGCGAAATAAATTACCATTTTCGCTTAGTATTCTACAAAGCTTTTTGTATTGATAACGAGATTTTACCGATAAAGACTGACATCTATGATGAGGAGATAATAAGAAGTACCTATCGTGGGAGAGCAGATTCAGTTACGTCCATCTCAACCCTAAATAGCACTTTGAGCTTGGCTACTTTATCATTAGCGCTTTATTGCCCTTATTACAGCCTTAGTTGCGACTCAGCTTGAGTGTATTCCTGTTTACGCATCCTGCACCTGTGTCGACTCTCTTGAAAGGATATCAGCATGACTTCCCATACCACGCCTTCTATTACTGAGCTTTCAACAGCAGATCTATCAACCAAAGAACCCTCTTCAAAAGTGCCATCAGCAAACGAGCTTTCCGCAGCAGCACTTTCAGCAACCGATGTTGCGCCGTTACTCAAGATTATGGAGAAGCTGCGCGATCCGCAAACGGGTTGTCCTTGGGATAAGGCGCAGACCTTTCAAACCATAGTGCCTTTTACCCTCGAAGAGGCCTATGAAGTGGCCGACACGATTGAACGTTTAGCCTTAGACGAATTGCCCGATGAGCTGGGGGATTTATTATTCCAAGTGGTGTTTTATTGCCAGCTAGGTAAAGAGCAGGGCAGGTTCGATTTCAGCACAGTCGTCAATAAAATCACCGACAAACTGACCCGCCGTCATCCCCATGTGTTTGGCGAAGCCACGTTTGAGGCCGATGCCAGTAGTCAGCAGATGAAGGCCAATTGGGAAGCAATCAAAGCCAGCGAGCGTGAACAAAAGGCATTGGCGGCTGGGGTGACTTCACCAAGCGAAGTTTCTGTGCTTGATGATATTCCGCGTGCACAGCCGGCGTTATCCCGTTCAATCAAAATTCAGCAGCGGGTCGCTCGTGTCGGGTTCGATTGGCCTGAGCTTGAGCCCGTTGTCGCAAAAATCCATGAAGAAATTGATGAAGTGCTGGCGGAGGTGAATCAGCCAGCGCTCGACCAAGCCAAAGTGCAGGCCGAAATGGGCGACTTATTATTTGCAGTGGTGAATTTGGCGCGTCATTTAAAGGTGGACCCAGAACAAGCGCTGCGCCAAGCCAATGTTAAATTTGAACGCCGTTTTAAAGGTGTTGAGGCATTTGCAAGACAAAATAATAAAGCATTAGAAGAACATAGCTTAGAAGAGTTAGATGCCTACTGGGATAAGGTTAAACAGGGCGAGCCAAGATAAAGGGCAAATTATCCGGATTGGTGTTTGTCGAATGGCAACACCTTTGGTATACTACTGCCCCGTCCTAGTGCTTTCATACAAGCACATATTTCCAACTCATTTTCTCAGGTTCAGCATGACTACAAGGTATATCTTCGTTACTGGTGGCGTGGTTTCATCACTAGGTAAAGGCATTGCAGCAGCATCATTGGCGGCAATTTTAGAGGCTAGAGGCCTTAATGTAACCATTATGAAGTTGGATCCTTATATTAACGTTGATCCAGGTACCATGAGCCCAACTCAACACGGTGAAGTATTCGTGACTGAAGATGGGGCTGAAACTGACCTCGACTTGGGTCATTACGAGCGTTTCATCCGTACTAAGATGAATCGTCGTAACAACTTCACCACGGGTCGTATCTACGAAGAAGTGCTGCGCAAAGAGCGTCGTGGCGACTACTTAGGTGCGACCATTCAGGTGATCCCACATATTACCAATGCAATTAAAGAGAAAGTGCTTGCAGGTGGAGAAGGGCACGACGTGGCGATCGTTGAGATTGGCGGTACCGTTGGTGATATCGAGTCATTGCCTTTCCTTGAGTCAATTCGTCAGTTGGGTGTAGAACTAGGCCGTGATCGTACCCTATTTATGCATTTGACCCTGGTGCCTTTCCTTGGCGCGGCGGGCGAAGTTAAAACCAAACCGACTCAACATTCAGTCAAAGAATTGCGTTCTATCGGTATCGCACCAGATGTGCTGATCTGCCGTGGTGATCGCGCGATTCCTGCCAACGAGCGTGCGAAGATTTCGTTATTCTGTAACGTTGAAGAGCGTGCGGTGATTTCACTGAAAGATGTCGATAGTATCTACAAGATCCCTGCGCTACTGCGCTCACAGGGTTTAGATGACTTAGTGGTTAAGCGTTTTGGCTTAGAGTGCCGCGAAGCCGACTTGTCTGAGTGGGAAAACGTTATCTACCAAGAAGCCAATCCAAACGGCGAAGTCGTGATTGGTATGGTGGGCAAGTACACCGAACTGCCAGATGCCTATAAGTCAGTCAACGAAGCATTAAAGCACGCTGGCCTTAAAAATCGCGTATCTGTGACTATCAAGTATATCGATTCACAAACCGTAGAAGCGAAAGGCGATGAAGTTCTGCAAGGTTTAGACGGTATCTTAGTCCCTGGTGGCTTCGGTGAGCGCGGTGTGGAAGGTAAGATTCAAGCGGCTAAATTTGCCCGTGAAAACAACCTGCCATACTTTGGTATCTGTTTAGGTATGCAAGTGGCGCTGATTGAATTTGCCCGTAACGTTGCAGGCATGGCCGATGCACACTCAACCGAATTCAATAAAGCAACGCCATTCCCAGTGGTTGGCTTAATCACTGAATGGGTTGATGAAGAAGGTAACGTTGAACAACGCCATGAAGCCTCTGACTTAGGTGGCACTATGCGTTTAGGTGCGCAGTTATGTCACCTGCTTGAAGGTTCAAAAGCCGCTCAAGCATATAAAGGTAACAGCTGTGTTGAGCGTCACCGTCACCGTTATGAGGTGAACAACAAGTACAGAGAACGTTTAGAGCAAGCGGGTCTGGTATTTAGTGGTTTATCTTCTGACCGTAAACTGGTTGAGATGATTGAGCTGAAAGATCATCCTTGGTTTGTTGCGGGTCAATTCCACCCAGAATTCACTTCGACCCCACGCGATGGTCATCCATTGTTCGAAGGTTTCGTTGCTGCCGCAAGTGCACATCAAAAACGTGATCTGAAGAAATAAATTTTAAGGCCGGACCCGCGACAGTGGGCCCGGCCTTTTGTTACACTCAGGCCGCGTAATCATGAGTCAAAACTCATACCCATGTGTATAAACGACATGCGTATAGACGGAAATAGTAAACGGAATTTAAAGATTTTGGTCGTACTCTACATCTGTTAATTCCCATTGGTATTGGTTTTTTCTTTTCTCTTTTAAACTTAAATCGAGGGTAATATGGCTAAAATTATCAACGTGATTGGTCGCGAGATCATGGATTCACGCGGTAACCCAACGGTTGAAGCGGAAGTACATCTAGATGGTGGTTTTGTTGGTATGGCTGCTGCGCCATCGGGTGCCTCTACCGGTAGCCGTGAAGCACTAGAACTGCGTGACGGTGACAAGAGCCGTTACATGGGTAAAGGTGTATTGACTGCTGTCGCTAACGTAAACGGCCAGATCCGTGCAGCGTTAATGGGTAAAGATGCAACGGCGCAGGCCGAGCTGGATCAGATCATGATCGACCTGGATGGCACTGAGAACAAAGACAAGCTAGGCGCTAACGCTATCCTGGCCGTGTCTCTGGCTGCTGCTAAAGCCGCTGCTGCTTTTAAAGGTATGCCTTTATACGCACACATCGCCGAGCTAAACGGTACTCCTGGCCAGTACTCTATGCCTGTGCCTATGATGAACATCCTTAACGGTGGTGAGCACGCCGACAACAACGTTGATATCCAAGAGTTCATGGTTCAGCCTGTTGGCGCGAAAAACTTCCGCGAAGCTTTACGTATGGGCGCTGAGATTTTCCACACCCTGAAAAAAGTACTGCACGGTAAAGGTTTAAGCACTTCTGTGGGTGACGAAGGTGGTTTCGCACCTAACCTGTCTTCTAACGCTGATGCATTAGCGGTAATCAAAGAAGCTGTTGAATTAGCGGGTTACAAGCTGGGTACCGACGTGACTCTGGCATTAGACTGTGCGGCTTCTGAGTTCTACAAAGACGGCAAATATGATCTATCTGGCGAGGGTAAGGTATTTGACTCAAACGGCTTCTCTGACTTCCTTAAGTCACTGACCGAGCAATACCCAATCGTGTCTATCGAAGATGGTTTGGACGAGTCAGATTGGGATGGCTGGGCATACCAAACTAAGATTATGGGCGATAAGATCCAATTAGTGGGCGACGATTTATTCGTGACTAACACTAAGATCCTAAGCCGTGGTATCGAGAACAGCATCGCTAACTCTATTCTGATCAAGTTCAACCAAATCGGTTCATTGACTGAAACCTTAGCGGCTATCCGTATGGCAAAAGCAGCGGGTTACACTGCGGTGATTTCACACCGTAGCGGTGAAACTGAAGACGCTACTATCGCTGATTTAGCGGTAGGTACTGCGGCTGGCCAAATCAAGACTGGTTCACTGTGTCGTTCTGACCGTGTGGCTAAGTACAACCAACTGCTACGTATCGAAGAGCAGTTAGGTGAAAAAGCGCCATACCGCGGTTTGAAAGAAATCAAAGGTCAGGCGTAATTTAGTCGTCTGATGTAAAAAGGCCACCACTTGGTGGCCTTTTTTGTTGTACTATCTGCAGTATATTTTTTTAATTCAAGATACTGACGCTAATTCCTCCATGAAATTCTTTGTCATTGCACTCATAGTGCTTCTCGGTTTGCTGCAATATCGGCTGTGGTCGGGCGATAACAGCCTGCCCGAATACTTTGTTCTGCAAAAACAGATCGCGGCTCAGCAAGAAGGTAATGCAAAACTCAATGAGCGTAATCAAGTGCTTAAAGAGGAAATTATCGATCTTAAGAGCGGTACCGAAGCGATTGAAGAGCGGGCGCGTAACGAGCTAGGCATGGTGAAAGAAGGCGAGACCTTCTATCGCGTGGTGGGCGGTGACCGTTCAGTATCGAGTCCCTCGCAATAACGGAGCGCTTATGGATACCGTATTAGAAGCCGCGCCGCAGGTCGAAACCCAAGTTGCAGTTCAAATTGATCCTTTCTCGCACCATGTGGTCGCGATTGTACCCGCCGCGGGGATTGGCAGTCGCATGGGTGCAGGCAAACCCAAGCAATATTTAACCTTGCTGGGGCAAAGTATTCTGGCCCATACCTTAGATAAGTTATTGTCCCATCCGCAAATTAACCAAGTGATTGTGGCACTGCATCCAGAGGATACCGAGTTTGCTGCGTTACCGCAGGCTAAGCATCCCAAGCTGGTGACTGTCATTGGTGGCTCTGAGCGCGCCGACTCGGTATTGGCGGCACTCGATAAGGCGCCTGATAATGGTTGGGCTTTAGTACACGATGCGGCCAGACCCTGCCTGACGGCGCAAGACATAGATAAATTGCTGGCATCGCGGGTGCACTTCCCCCAAGGGGCGATTTTAGCCATGCCTGTGCGGGATACCATGAAGCGCGCCAATAGCTTAGGTGAAATTAGCTCGACCGTTTGCCGCGATAATCTCTGGCATGCGTTGACGCCGCAGTTATTTCCAACCTCCTTGTTGCGATTACATTTAAAAGCCGCGCTTGCCGCGGGTGCTGTTGTAACCGATGAGGCCTCGGCGATGGAGTGGGCGGGCATTTCCCCTGGTTTGGTCGCCGGGCGGGCGGATAACATTAAAGTCACCCATCCCGATGATTTGGAGTTGGCAGAGCTCTTTTTACTGCGCGCGAATGCTTGAATGCAAGTTGAGTGAATTGCGCAATTTATTAAATACGTTAGGAATTAAGTAATGAAAATCCGAATCGGCCATGGTTTTGATGTCCATAAATTTGGTGAAGCGCGCCCGTTAATTTTATGTGGGGTCGAAGTCCCCTACGAAACCGGACTGGTGGCTCATTCCGATGGCGATGTGGTGCTGCATGCCATCTCCGATGCCATTTTAGGGGCGATGGCCCTTGGGGATATTGGTAAACATTTCCCCGATACCGATGCCGCCTATAAGGGCGCCGATAGTCGCGTCTTGCTGCGCCATTGCTATGCGTTAGCGCGGGCGAAGGGATTTGAGCTGGGTAATCTGGATGTCACTATCATTGCCCAAGCGCCTAAGATGGCGCCGCATATCGAGGATATGCGCCAAGTGTTGGCGGCCGATCTTAATGCTGACGTTGCCGATATCAACGTTAAGGCAACCACTACCGAAAAACTCGGGTTTACCGGCCGTAAAGAAGGCATTGCGGTCGAAGCCGTCGTATTACTCAGTCGCCAATAGCCTGAAACTTTAAGAGATAAGAAAGACCCATGAGCGAACTACATTACCTGTACGGCAAACCGACGGGCACCGCAGATTTAAGAACCGTTAACAGCGACTTTATCGTGAAAGAGATTTTGCCTTTTAGCCCGTCGGGCGAGGGCGAGCATCATTTAGTCCATATTCGTAAGGATGGGCTGAATACGGTGCAAGTGGCTGAAATGCTCGCGAAGTTCGCTAAGGTTCATCCCAAAGAAGTGACCTATGCTGGACAAAAAGATAAAAATGCCATCACAGAACAGTGGTTTGGTATTCGTATCCCAGGTAAAGAAACCCCTGCGTGGAGCGAACTAAACAGCGAGCGCTTAACCATTTTATCCAGCAGTCGCCACAGCAAAAAACTACGTATTGGCGCGCTCTTGGGCAACCGTTTTATTCTTACCTTGCGCAATGTCACAAACGTAGAAGACATTATCAGCCGCGTTGAAAAAGTCAGCCAGGTTGGTGTGCCTAATTATTTTGGTGAGCAGCGTTTCGGTCACGATGGTAAAAACCTAGTGATGGGACGGCAAATGCTGGCGGGCAAAAAGGTGAAAGACCGTAATAAGCGCAGCATGTATCTGTCTGCGGTGCGCTCCAATCTGTTCAATACCGTTGTCTCCTATCGTTTAGCGAATCATGGCACTAAACCCTTAGCGGGGATTGCGTGATGCTGGCGGGCAGTAAGAGCTTTTTCGTTACGCCAGAATGGGATTTAGTGGTATTAAAACGCTTGATTGAGAAAGATATTCAGCTTTCTGCCCCACTTTGGGGGCGCGGAAAAATGCTGCCGCAGGGCGAAGCCGCCGAGGTTGAAACCCTCGCCATGGCAGAGCTGAGCGAAGATTGCTACGGCCTTGAGCACGCGGGGCTTGAGCAGGAGCGTCGTCCATTGCTGCTCGAACCTCAAGGTCTTAAATACGAGCAAACTACGGATGGATTAGTGCTCGAATTTATCTTACCTGCGGGCAGCTTTGCGACATCGCTGTTAAGAGAGTTGGTTGATTATCAAGATGTGAAAGAGCTGCAATGGCAAGCGACAGTCTCGCCCGAGGCTAATACTGCAACAGAGAGTCAGACGGCAGAGCTCGATACACCAGAAACCAGCGCGCCAGAGCATGATGAGTCCGCTTCATGATCCGCATCCTTGTCAGTAATGATGATGGTGTGAATGCGCCGGGGATCAGAGCTTTAACCGAGGCGCTCGCCGAAATCGCCACTGTGATGACGGTCGCGCCCGATCGTAATTGTTCCGGCGCAAGTAACTCTTTAACCTTGACTAACCCATTAAGAATTAATAGGTTAGATAATGGTTATATTTCGGTTCACGGTACACCCACGGATTGCGTTCACTTAGCCATACGTGAGCTTTGTGATGGAGAGCCGGATATGGTGGTATCGGGCATCAATGCTGGCGCGAATATGGGGGATGACACTTTATATTCGGGCACAGTAGCGGCGGCGATGGAGGGGCGTTTTTTAGGTTTCCCCGCCGTTGCGATTTCGCTTAATGGTAAGGCATTAAAGCATTATCACTCTGCGGCTGTGTATGCGCGGCGGATCGTGCAGGGGTTGTTAGCGCATCCGATTGCGAGCGATCAGATCCTCAATATCAATGTGCCCGATTTGCCGCTGGATGAGATTAAAGGGATTCGGGTGACGCACCTAGGTGCACGGCATAAGGCCGAAGGCATAGTGCGAACGCAGGATCCTGCGGGGAAAGAGATTTTTTGGCTTGGCCCACCGGGTGTTGAGCAAGATGCGAGTGAAGGAACGGATTTCCATGCGATTGCCCATGGTTATGTGTCGATCACTCCCTTAACCGTGGACTTGACCGCGTATAGACAATTATCGGTATTGCAAGATTGGGTAGATAAAATATGACTCGAGTTGCCTTAACATCGGCGGTGAATTTAGCAAAAAAGCTTCAGGAGGCGGGGATCCGCCATCCAGCCGTTCTTAAGGCAATATCCCATACCCCGCGCGAGTTGTTTCTTGATAATGCGCTGGCCCATAAAGCCTACGAAAACACCGCCTTGCCCATAGGCCAAGGACAAACCATTTCTCAGCCTTATATCGTGGCGCGTATGACAGAGTTACTGCTCCAACATCAGCCGCAAAAGGTACTTGAGGTGGGAACGGGCTCAGGCTACCAAGCGGCGATCCTCGCGCAATTAGTGCCAGAACTGTGCACCATTGAGCGTATCAAAGGTTTACAGATCCAAGCTAGACAAAGATTAAAGCGACTCGATCTGCATAACGTGTCATTCAAATATGGCGATGGCTGGCAGGGCTGGCCGAATCGCAGCCCCTTCGATGGCATTATGGTCACGGCGGCAGCGGCTAAGGTTCCCGAAGCCTTGTTGTCCCAGCTAGCCGAAGGCGGCGTGCTGATCATCCCTGTGGGGGAAGAAACGCAGCAACTGATGCGCTTTACCCGCCGCTCGGACCGTTTTAGTTCTGAAGTAATAGAAACCGTCAAATTTGTTCCCTTGGTCAATGGCGAGCTCGCTTAAGTTATTCGCTGAAGTATTTAGCTTTAGGTCACTTCGTTAAACACTTGGCGTTTTATGATTATGGTAAAACAGTAAGATAGCCCTAAAGAGGAGTTTTTATTGTTGAATGCGGGTTTACTCTTAAACCTCAGTTTAGTGTTGTTGCTTGCGGGCTGTAGCTTTCAGGCGAGTCGCCCCGCACCTGTCGAAAGTCTCTCCCACAGTTATTCCAAACATAACAAAGGCCACATTAAATCTAATTCATATAAAGTTAAGAAAGGTGACACTCTTTATTCGATTTCTTGGGCAGCGGGTAAAGATTTCGCCGAAATTGCCAAAATTAATCAATTAGATAAATCGTACACCATCTACCCTGGACAGATTTTATATTTAACGAATGACACAGGGAAAAATGGCAAAGGCTCTACAACTTTAGGTGGAAGCAATTCAGCGTCTAAAGGGCAAAATAAAGCTAATTCTCTTGATAAACAATCAGCTAGTAACAATTCCTCCGCGAAAAACTTGTCAAGTGAACAGCAGAAAAAAACACTTGATCAGAAAGCGAAGCCTGCGTATTCTGCAACAAGCTCTCAACAAAATGTTAACCCTTCGGTCGTCGCCCCGACATCAACACTGCCAGACAGTGTCAGTCAGTGGCAATGGCCAGTAAGAGGTAAATTGATTGGGACATACTCTGCCAATGAGCAGGGAAATAAAGGAATTAAGATCGCAGGAAAACGCGGAGATATCATCAAAGCCGCTGCAGATGGGCGGGTGGTATACGCAGGTAGTGCTCTTAGGGGTTACGGTAATTTAGTGATTATTAAACATAGTGACGATTACCTTAGTGCCTATGCTCATGCAGATCAGATCTTAGTCGAAGAAAAGCAACATGTCCTTGCTGGACAGACAGTTGCAAAAATGGGCAGTACAGGTACCAATCAGGTAATGCTTCGCTTCGAGATCCGTTACCACGGTCAGTCTGTTAACCCACTTAACTATTTACCTAAGCAATGATTGTTTAGGGCCTTGTTGGCATGGAGGATAAAAAATTGCAGTAATTCAAGCAGTTTACATTAGGTTTGGGAGATTTGATCATGAGCCGCATAAATAGCACTGCCGCAGAAGAACTAGTAGATTTTTCCGTAGATACCGCAGAGTTTGATCTCGATAAAGAGGATATTGCCGCTGATTTAGTTCAAGAACTAGGACTTGAACAACAGGTTCAAGATGACCTGCAAAAAAATCTTGATGCCACCCAGCTCTATTTAGGTGAAATAGGGTTTTCCCCACTGCTTAGCGCAGAAGAAGAAGTTTACTTTTCCCGTAAGGCCTTAAAAGGCTGCGAAAAATCCCGTAATCGCATGATTGAGAGTAACCTGCGACTCGTGGTTAAAATTGCCCGTCGTTACAATAATCGTGGCCTAGCGCTGCTGGATTTAATCGAAGAGGGTAATCTTGGCTTGATCCGTGCGGTGGAAAAATTCGACCCAGAAAGAGGCTTCCGTTTCTCAACCTATGCGACTTGGTGGATCAGACAAACGATTGAACGTGCCATCATGAATCAAACCCGCACGATTCGCTTGCCAATCCATGTGGTAAAAGAGCTCAACGTCTATTTACGTACGGCTCGGGAATTAGCGCAAAAACTTGACCACGAACCTACGGCAGAAGAAATTGCCGAGAAACTGCAAGTATCCAGTGTTGACGTCAGCCGGATGCTGAAGCTCAACGAGAAGATCACCTCTGTCGATATTCCCTTAGGTGGTGATAACGATAAGGCGTTACTCGATGTGCTTGCCGATGACGACAACGTAGGCCCTGACTACAAAGTACAAGATGAAGACATTTCAAACTCAGTGGTGAAATGGCTCAACGAACTCAATACCAAGCAAAGAGAAGTCTTAGCGCGCCGCTTTGGCTTATTGGGTTATGAACCCTCAACCCTTGAAGACGTAGGTGCAGAAATTGGCCTCACCCGTGAACGTGTTCGCCAAATTCAAGTGGAAGCCCTTAAACGCCTACGTGATTTGCTGGGCGCTCAAGGTCTCTCTGTAGAGGCACTATTTAGAAACTAAGGTTTAGAGATTAAGTTTTAGAGATTAAGGTTTAGAAACTTTGGCTTGGATATTTAGCCCTAAACCCGTTCAAAAAGTCATAAAAAACGCCCAATATTCAGGGCGTTTTTTTATGCTTTCGCGTTTATGTTATCGCGAGTTTTCACTCTATGTGTTAACTCAAGCGTTTTAGCTCGTAGAGTAAATCCAGCGCCTGTTTTGGGGTCAGGTTATCGGGATTGATGGCTTTTAATTTACTAACAGCGGGATTCTCCACCGGCTCTGGCAGAGCGAGCAGGGTTTGGATTGGTGCCCTAGTGCCGTTAACATTAGCACCTTCTACTTGATGATCGCGGCTCTCAAGCTGATGTAACTTGTGTTTTGCCGCCTTAATCACTCGTGCTGGCACCCCAGCAAGGGCCGCAACCTGCAAACCATAACTCTTACTGGCCGCACCTTCTTGCACTGCATGCATAAAGGCGATAGTGTCTTCGTGTTCAATCGCATCGAGGTGCACGTTATAGACGCCAGCCATGAGTTCCGGTAATTGTGTTAACTCGAAATAATGGGTCGCAAACAGCGTCATTGCGCCGACTTGCTGTGCTAAATATTCAGCCGCTGACCAGGCTAATGACAGGCCATCGTAGGTTGATGTGCCGCGGCCAATTTCATCCATCAAGACTAAACTTTGCGCGGTCGCATTATGAAGGATATTTGCCGTTTCAGTCATCTCCACCATAAAGGTTGAGCGACCAGAGGCGAGATCATCTGAGGCGCCAATCCGAGTAAAAATCCGATCGATAGGGCCAATGATGGCGCGATCAGCTGGTACAAAGCAGCCAATGTGTGCCATTAGGGTGATAAGCGCCACTTGGCGCATGTAGGTCGATTTACCGCCCATGTTTGGACCTGTAACAATCAACATCCGGCGTTGATTGTGCAGGGTAACAGGGTTGGCGATAAAAGGCGTTTGACTCACACGTTCAACCACTGGATGGCGACCCGCTTCGATTTTTACGCCGATTTCGCTGCTCAGTTCTGGGCAGGTATACCCTAAGGTTTCGGCACGTTCGGCAAAGTTACTCAACACATCGAGTTCGGCTGCCGCTCTGGCGAAGGCTTGTAGTTCAAGCAACTTGGGGAGGATTAAATCAAACAATTCGTCCCAAAGTTGTTTTTCAAGGGCGAGCGCCTTACCTTGGCTCGACAGCACTTTTTCTTCGTATTCCTTAAGTTCGGGCGTGATGTAACGCTCCATATTCTTAAGGGTTTGACGGCGCTGATAATTTAACGGCACTTGCTGCGATTGCAGGCGACTAACTTCGATGTAGTAGCCATGCACTCGGTTGTAGCCAACCTTCAGCGTGGCAATACCAGTGCGCTCTTTTTCCCGCGCTTCGAGCTGAACTAGATAATCAGTGGCTCCTTCACTTAAGCCTCGCCATTCATCTAACTCGGCATTGTAGCCTTCACGGATCACGCCGCCATCACGGATAAGCATGGGCGGGTTATCGACAATGGCGCGCTCAAGCAGTTGTTGCTCTTCGGGAAACTCACCTAAGAGTTGGCCTAGTTTCACCGTATGGGGCGCACTTAACTGCGCGAGTGATTGCTGCAACTGAGGCAAGAGGTTTAATGCTTGGCGTAGGCGGGCAAAATCCCTTGGACGAGCGGTACGCAGCGCCAGCCTTGCCATGATACGTTCGATATCGCCTAGGGCTTTAAGCTGCTCATGCAATGACTCATGGGCCGTGGTCTCGAGTAATTCATTTACGGCCGTTTGGCGAGCAAAAATCTGGGCATGGTCTCTTAGCGGCTGATGGATCCAGCGTTGCAACATCCGGCTGCCCATGGCTGTGGCGGTATTGTCGAGCACGGCTGCTAGGGTGTTATCTCGACCACCACTCAAATTTTGTGTCAGTTCGAGGTTACGGCGCGTTGCCGCATCCAAGACAATCGTATCGGTTTGATTGAAACGGGTAATGGCATTGATATGCGGCAGGGTGGTGCGCTGGGTGTCTTTCACATATTGCATCAAGCAGCCAGCCGCTTGTAGTGAAAGCCTTGCATCGGTAATCCCAAAGCCGTGCAAATCCTTAGTGCCGAATTGTGCCAGCAGCAGTTTAATGCTGGTATCGTAATCAAACTCCCACTCGGGGCGGCGACGCTTGCCTTTAAAATGATGCAATAGCTCCATCGCGCCAAAATCTTCGCTATAGAGAATTTCGACTGGATTGGTACGTTGCAGTTCGGCTTCGAGGGACTCTTTTGTCTCTAATTCAGCAATCACGAAACGGCCGGAAGACACATCCAGGGTCGCGTAGCCAAAACCGACTTTACCTTGATAAACCGCGGCTAACAGATTGTCTTGTCTCTCCTGCAATAACGCTTCGTCGGTCAAAGTACCTGGGGTGACGATGCGCACCACTTTTCGCTCAACCGGGCCTTTTGAGGTAGCAGGGTCGCCAATCTGCTCACAGATCGCGACCGATTGGCCAATTTGAACCAATTTGGCCAGATACCCTTCAACTGCATGGTAAGGAATACCCGCCATAGGGATAGGATCTCCACCACTTTTGCCGCGGGCCGTAAGAGAAATGCCCAATAATTCAGAGGCGCGTTTTGCGTCATCATAGAAGAGTTCATAGAAGTCACCCATACGATAAAACAGCAGCATGTCGTGATGCGCTGCTTTCATGGTCAAATATTGACGCATCATAGGGGTATGTTTTTCTAAATCATCGGTATCTATAGGATTCATTAAATCGTTTTCGTCCGTTATGCCGGCCCAAAGCGGGGAAAAAGTCGTACAGTAATGGGATAAAAAATCAGTGGATATGCACTATTACTGTCTAAAATAAATTGACGCCAATCTTAGCAATAATTTTCTGAAAATTGACCCTTAAACCATGCATATTCACTGATATCCTGACAAATCTGCAGCACGAGTCGGTAAAAGCTTGTCTCAACGGGAAAATTTTCTGACTTAAAAATAAATCATTCACAGGTCTTGATACTGTATGATTGTACAGTATACTAGTCAGCAGATTATGACAAAGAGCCTCGCTTTTTGTATTACCCGCTTTATTAAATTGAATATCACTTTTGACAGTACTGATACTGTCTAGATGAGGGAACAGGAATGAAGGTCGATCCAAACAAAGAGAAAGCACTTGCTGCGGTATTGAGCCAAATTGAAAAGCAATTTGGTAAAGGCTCCATCATGAAGCTGGGCGAAGACCGCTCTATGGATGTTGAGACTATTTCTACTGGTTCACTTTCCCTTGACGTCGCCTTAGGTGCTGGCGGTTTACCAATGGGACGTATCGTTGAGATTTATGGTCCAGAATCATCAGGTAAAACGACGCTGACATTAGAAGTGATTGCTGCCGCTCAGCGCGAAGGTAAAACCTGTGCCTTTATCGACGCCGAGCACGCGCTAGACCCTATCTATGCTAAAAAGTTAGGCGTTGATATCGATAACTTACTGTGTTCACAACCCGATACGGGTGAACAAGCCCTTGAGATCTGTGATGCGTTAACCCGTTCTGGCGCGGTAGATGTGATCATCGTTGACTCGGTTGCGGCATTAACACCCAAAGCGGAAATTGAAGGTGAAATTGGTGACTCACACATGGGCTTAGCTGCGCGTATGATGAGCCAAGCGATGCGTAAGCTAGCGGGTAACCTCAAGCAATCGAATACACTGTTAATCTTCATCAACCAAATTCGTATGAAGATTGGTGTGATGTTTGGTAACCCAGAAACCACAACGGGTGGTAACGCGCTGAAGTTCTACGCCTCTGTTCGTCTCGATATTCGCCGTACAGGTGCTATCAAAGAAGGCGATGAGGTGGTAGGTAACGAGACGCGCGTTAAAGTGGTTAAAAACAAAGTCGCTGCACCGTTTAAGCAAGCTGAGTTCCAAATTCTTTACGGTCAAGGTATCAACCGTACCGGTGAATTAGTCGATTTAGGTGTGGCTCATAAACTTATCGAAAAAGCCGGTGCATGGTACAGCTACAAGGGTGACAAGATTGGTCAGGGCCGTGCAAATGCTGGCAAATATTTGACTGAAAACCCAGCGATCGCAGCTGAAATTGATAAAACGCTACGTGAGCTATTATTGAGTAACCCTGCAGCCTTGTCATCATCAGCTTCTGATGATGAAAATAGCGAAGGTAATGTTGACTTCGAAACAGGCGAAGTATTCTGAGCCAGTCAGCCCGTCAAATCGCGGTCGCGCTGTTAGCGCGCCGCGACTATTCCCGCCAAGAAATCCGCTCCAAACTGCTCGAAAAAGGCTTTGAAATCGTTGATATCGATCCCGTGCTCGATGATTGTGAAGCATCGGGTTTTATCAATGATAAGCGCTATGCTGAGCTGCTCGTAAGAAGCCATATTGCCCGTGGTCATGGGCCTATACGTATTCGTCAAGCCATTGCCCAAAAGGGGCTTTCAAAGGATTGTATCGAAGCCGCGTTATCTGCAAATGATCATGATTGGTTTGAGTTAGCAAAAGCCACAGCCATCAAAAAATATGCTATCCCTAAAGTCACCGAGATTAAGGGTTCACACTCTCGCGAGCTGCTGGCGAAAGAAAAAGCCAAACGGGTGCGGTTTTTACTGAGCCAAGGCTTTAATTACGAACAAGTCTCCTACGCCTTAGATTACGACCCTTTGGAAGATCATGATGACTAACGTCATGGCATAAACTCGCAGCCCTTGGCTTGTCTGGCCATTGTCTTTTGCGTTCGGCCGCTCTGCTGGTTAGCCCCATCGACTCCTCTTTACCGCTTGGCTTTTGTGATAAGCCCCGTCATACCCGCAAACTCACCGAAAATATGAGATTCCTAAGCCTATATCGCTATTCAAGGCTGGTCGTCTTTCCTCAGTCTGCTTATAATGCTGGGCAAATAGAAATACGGCTACCTTATGGTGTAGCTGGTCATGCTTACCCAATTCAGGACGATTTCATGTATCAAACGACAGCAGCGCTTAGAAGTGCTTTCCTCGAATTTTTCCGCAGCAATGGTCACCAAGTTGTGGACAGTAGTTCTCTTGTACCAGGCAACGATCCAACGCTTTTATTCACCAACGCCGGTATGAACCAGTTCAAGGACGTGTTTCTTGGCATGGACAAACGTAGCTATACACGTGCGACCACTGCTCAACGCTGCGTCCGTGCGGGTGGTAAACACAACGATTTAGATAACGTTGGTTACACCGCGCGTCACCATACTTTCTTCGAAATGCTGGGTAACTTCAGCTTTGGTGATTATTTCAAAGAAGATGCGATTCGTTTTGGTTGGACATTCCTGACTGAAGTCTTGAAGCTACCAAAGGAACGTCTGTGTGTGACTGTTTACCAAACAGACGATGAAGCTTTTGAAATTTGGAATAAAAAGATTGGTGTTGCCACTGAAAACATCATTCGCATCGGCGATAACAAGGGCGCGCCATACGCTTCAGATAACTTCTGGCAAATGGGTGACACAGGCCCTTGTGGTCCATGTACCGAAATTTTCTACGATCACGGCGATCATATCTGGGGCGGACGTCCCGGTAGCCCAGAAGAAGATGGCGACCGTTTCATCGAAATCTGGAACATCGTATTCATGCAATACAATCGCCAAGCCTCTGGTGAAATGTTGCCGCTGCCAAAACCTTCAGTCGATACCGGTATGGGGATTGAGCGTATCGCTGCGATTATGCAGGGCGTTCATTCAAACTACGAAATCGATATTTTCCGCGCCTTGATTGCTAAAGCAGCAGAAATCATCGGCGTGACTGACTTATCTAACAAGTCACTGCGCGTTATTGCTGACCATATTCGTTCATGCGCCTTCTTAGTTGCCGATGGTGTAATGCCATCGAACGAAGGTCGTGGCTATGTGCTGCGTCGTATTATTCGCCGCGCAGTGCGTCATGGTAACAAGTTAGGGGCAACTGAAGCCTTCTTCTACAAGTTAGTTCCGACGCTAATCGAAGTGATGGGCGATGCCGCTAAAGGTCTTGCCGATACTCAAGTGATTGTTGAAAAAGCCCTTAAAGCGGAAGAAGAGCAGTTTGCTCGTACGCTTGAGCGTGGTTTAGGTATTCTAGATAGCGCATTAAACGAATTGCAGGGAGACACCTTAGACGGTGAAACTGTGTTCAAACTGTACGATACCTATGGCTTCCCAGTGGATTTAACCGCTGACGTATGCCGCGAGCGCAACATTATCGTCGATGAAGCGGGTTTCGAAGTGGCGATGGCTGAACAACGTAGCCGCGCTCAAGCCGCGGGTAACTTCGGCGCCGATTACAACGCGGCACTGAAAATTGATGCTGAAACTGCATTCTGTGGTTACTCAGAACTCACTGGCAATGCCAAAGTCACTGCACTTTACCTAAACGGTGAGTCAGTTCCTGCAATCAATGCGGGTGATGATGCCGTAGTCGTGCTCGATGTGACGCCATTCTATGCAGAATCGGGCGGACAAGTGGGTGACAAGGGCGTATTAGTGGCTCAAGGTATTGAGTTTGCTGTTAGCGATACGCAAAAGTTTGGTCAAGCTTCAGGCCATAAAGGGACGTTAACGGCTGGCAGCTTAAGCGTTGGCCAAGTACTTGAAGCAAAAGTGGATAAAAAACTGCGTCACCGCACCCAGTTAAACCACTCTGTGACTCACTTATTACATGCTGCGCTGCGTCAAGTGTTGGGCACTCACGTAACTCAAAAAGGTTCGTTAGTTGATCCTGAGCGTTTACGTTTCGACTTCTCTCATTTCGAAGCGGTCAAACCTGCTGAATTGAAACAGGTTGAAGAGTTAGTCAACACCCAAATTCGCCGTAACCATGAGCTGAAAGTCGCTGAAATGGCGATTGATGAAGCCAAAGAAAAAGGCGCTATGGCGCTCTTCGGTGAGAAGTACGATGCACAAGTGCGTGTCGTCACTATGGGCGATTTCTCTATCGAGCTGTGTGGTGGTACTCACGTTGGCCGTACCGGTGACATTGGTCTGTTCAAAATTACTTCTGAAGGTGGTATCGCTGCCGGCGTTCGCCGTATCGAAGCGGTAACCGGCGCTGCGGCGATGGCCTATGTGGCACAGCAACAAGCACAACTTGAAGAAGCGGCTGCACTGCTGAAAGGCGATCCTCAATCCGTTGTGGCTAAGCTGAAAGCGCAACTGGATAAAATGAAGCAGCTTGAAAAAGATATGCAGCAACTGAAAGATAAGTTAGCTGCGGCAGCGAGTGCGGATTTAGCTGGTGATGCGGTTGTAGTTAATGGCGTAAATGTGCTGATTAAGAAACTTGAAGGTGTTGAAGCAGGTGCACTGCGTGGCCTGCAAGATGAGTTAAAGCAAAAGCTGAAATCTGCCGTTATCCTGCTCGGTGTGGCTCAAGAAGGCAAAGTGAACCTTATCGCGGGCGTGAGCAACGACTTAGTCGGTAAAGTGAAGGCCGGTGAACTGGTTGCTATGGTTGCTGCCCAAGTGGGTGGTAAAGGCGGTGGTCGCCCTGATATGGCCCAAGCGGGTGGTAGCCAACCAGAAAATCTGGATGCGGCACTGTCTCAAGTATTACCTTGGATTACTGAGCGTTTAGCTTAAGAGGTTGCTGTGCTCGAAAAACGAAAGCTTAGTGGTAGCAAGCTTTTTGTGAAGAAGTTTGGTGGCACTTCGGTGGGTTCGATTGAACGCATCGAAGTGGTTGCCGAGCAAATTGCAAAGTCCGCTCACAATGGTGAGCTGCAGGTCTTGGTACTTTCTGCGATGGCAGGGGAGACCAACAGACTATTTGCGCTCGCGGCGCAAATCGATCCCCGCGCTAGTGCGCGGGAACTCGATATGCTTGTCTCGACGGGAGAGCAAATCAGTATTGCGTTAATGGCGATGGCGTTACAACGTCGAGGCATAAACGCGAGATCCCTGACTGGCGATCAAGTCCAAATTCATACAAACAGTCAGTTTGGTCGTGCGAGTATTGAGCGTGTCGATACGGCATACTTAACCTCTTTGCTAAACGACGGCATTGTACCGATTGTGGCTGGTTTTCAAGGTATCGATCCCAATGGTGATGTAACAACCTTAGGGCGCGGTGGTTCTGATACTACGGCTGTGGCACTCGCTGCGGCGTTAAAAGCCGATGAATGCCAAATCTTTACCGATGTGCCCGGTGTATTTACGACCGATCCAAATATCGATAGTAGTGCCAGACGCCTCGATGTGATTGGTTTTGATGTGATGCTAGAAATGGCAAAACTCGGCGCTAAGGTGCTGCATCCCGACTCGGTTGAATACGCACAACGTTTTAAAGTGCCACTGCGTGTATTGTCGAGTTTTGAGGCTGGCCATGGGACATTAATCCAATTTGGTGATGAATCAGAGCTGGCGATGGCCGCATCGGTGCAAGGTATTGCAATTAATAAGGCACTTGCGACCTTAACCATCGAAGGTTTGTTTACTAGCAGTGAGCATTATCAAGCCCTGTTAGCCTGCTTGGCACGGCTTGAGATTGATGTTGAGTTTATTACCCCGCTCAAGCTCAATGAAACCTCAGCAGCCGAATGTGTCAGTTTTATGCTGGCCGAAGCCAAGGTCGATATTTTATTGCATGAGCTAGAGCTTTTAAGTGAAAGTCTTGATCTAGGCCAATTGATTGTTGAGCGTCAACGTGCAAAAGTGTCTTTAGTTGGCAAAGGTTTACAGGCAAAAGTTGGATTATTGACTAAGATGTTAGATGTATTGGGTAATGAAACAATCCATGCTAAGTTACTTTCGACATCGGAGAGTAAATTGTCAACTGTGATCGATGAAAGGGACTTACACAAGGCGGTTCGAGCGTTACATCACGCCTTCGAGCTAAATAAGGTGTAATTAAATAACTGTTTGAGTATTGAATACTATTAATTTGTACTCAGCTGACCCTATAATATGCCCATCTACCGGATGAGTGCCGTGTGTAAGCTGAATTAAGACATAAAGGAGCTATCGAATGCTGATTTTGACTCGTCGTGTTGGCGAAACACTGATGATTGGTGATGAAGTCACAGTTACAGTGCTAGGGGTAAAAGGCAATCAAGTGCGTATTGGTGTTAATGCACCGAAAGAGGTTTCTGTCCACCGTGAAGAAATCTATCAACGCATTCAATCTGAAAAATCAGGTACACCTTCAGAAGGTGGTAACTTTTAATACGGCGCTTAGGCGAGTATTAGCGACATAGAAGAGTCAGTTTTTTAACTGGCTTTTTTATTTTTTGAGCCGAAAGATTGGCGCAAATCAACACATTGGATTGATATAACAGCAATGTGATTAAAAACGCTTCAAACAGAAGTGGTTTCAGAAAAAGGGTTTGACTTATTTTCTTCAAACAGTAATATGTGCGCCAAGAAAACGGAGAGGTGGCCGAGTGGCCGAAGGCGCTCCCCTGCTAAGGGAGTATGGGCTTTAACTCCCATCGAGGGTTCGAATCCCTCCTTCTCCGCCATTTCTTAACTGACAAAACAGGGCGCGTGTAGCTCAGCTGGATAGAGTACCTGGCTACGAACCAGGCGGTCAGAGGTTCGAATCCTTCCACGCGTACCATTTTATTGAAGCAAGATAGATACAAGTCGCGCATGTAGCTCAGCTGGATAGAGTACCTGGCTACGAACCAGGCGGTCGGAGGTTCGACTCCTTCCATGCGCACCATCTCTGCATTAGTTATGTTTAACTCATCAGGTTTGAATTTCAGACGAAATTTTGTAATTAGTGCTTCAAGTAAGTGTTTTAAGCGCGTGTAGCTCAGCTGGATAGAGTACCTGGCTACGAACCAGGCGGTCGGAGGTTCGAATCCTTCCACGCGCACCATATTCAATCTTAATGCGAATGTGTTGAGATAACAGTTTAAAATGCGCATGTAGCTCAGCTGGATAGAGTACCTGGCTACGAACCAGGCGGTCGGAGGTTCGACTCCTTCCATGCGCACCAATTCGCAGGCAAAGCCTTAGCTTTGTTAGCAAACGCAAAAATCGCGCGTGTAGCTCAGCTGGATAGAGTACCTGGCTACGAACCAGGCGGTCAGAGGTTCGAATCCTTCCACGCGTACCATTTTAGACGGAGAGGTGGCCGAGTGGCCGAAGGCGCTCCCCTGCTAAGGGAGTATGGGCTTTAACTCCCATCGAGGGTTCGAATCCCTCCTTCTCCGCCATTCTATTCCTAGTGAATAGATTTAATTTGCGAGGCTTAAGTGCTTCTTCTAGACTCAAGTCTATCGGTAAGGTGGCAACTTACCCAGTATTTAAGCGCGTGTAGCTCAGCTGGATAGAGTACCTGGCTACGAACCAGGCGGTCGGAGGTTCGAATCCTTCCACGCGCACCATCTACTTAGTTAGATTTAGATAAGCCCTGCAAGTAATTGCAGGGCTTTTTTAATGGAATTTTTCCGCTTAATCTCGCATCAATCCTTATCCCTTCCCATGCTTTGTAACCTTGATAATCCGTGTCTTACGCTACGTTATGTTCAATCCAATACCTATGCCTTAAGCGATGATGTTCTCGCGCTGGCTTACTGTTTAGCGCCTGATAAAGAGATAGCTAAGGGTTATCTTGACTCGCAAGCTGAGCCGTAAAAGAGACGAAGAGATAAGCATGGAACAAGGGGTGATGAGTGACTTCGCGTCTTAGGGACGAGTCCTGAGAGAGGTTTGAAGAGTGTTAGCGAGCAATTTGGGGAAATAAAAAGGGCTGTAAAATACAGCCCTTTTTAGCGTAGATATCGTGATTAGGCTTCTAGCTTAGCAAACTCGGCTTTTTGCTCTTTTAGTTTGTCCATATCACGGCTCAGATCGGCCATCTTGGCGCGTTCTTTATCAATGACGGCTGGCGGTGCTTTCGCCACGAAGCCTTCATTCGATAATTTACCTTCGATACGGGCAATCTCTTGAGTCAGCTTCTCAAGCTGCTTGTCGATGCGAGCCATTTCAGCCGCTACATCCACCAGACCTGCCATCGGAATCAATAATTCCATTTCGCCAATCAGACCTGTGGTCGACATTGGCGCCGTTTCACCTTCGCCAAGAATCGTCATGCTCTCTAAGCGCGCAAGCGTTGTGAAGAAGGCTTGGTTCGCTTCAACACGGGCTTGGTCTTGGGCACTCACGCCACGCAGTAGGGCATTTAATGGCTTAGAAGGCGCAATATTGAGTTCGGCACGGATATTACGAACCGCAACAATCACTTGCTTAACCCACTCGAGATCGGCCATCGCGGTCGCATCTACTTTGGCGGAATCATAGCTTGGGAATGGTGCCAGCATGATGGTGTCGCCTTGAGCGCCAGTCAGCGGTTTAACGCGTTGCCAGATGGTTTCAGTGATGTACGGCATCATTGGGTGCATCAGACGTTGCATCGCTTCTAACACATTGACCAGCGTATGGCGGGTGCCACGCATTTGCGCTTCATTACCGTTTTGCAGTACAGGTTTGGTCAGCTCCAGATACCAGTCACAGAACTGGTTCCAGGTGAACTCGTACAGGGTATTCGCTGCAAGGTCGAAACGGTAGTTTTCCATGTGCTCGTCGTAGGTCTTAACCGTTTGGTTGAATAAACCGACGATCCAGCGATCCGCCAGTGACAGTTCCATTTCACCGCCTTGGTAATCCGGTGAGTTCGGGCCGCAATCTTGGCCTTCGGTATTCATCAGCACGTAACGTGACGCGTTCCAAAGCTTGTTACAGAAGCTGCGGTAACCGTCCAGACGCTTCATGTCCCAGTTGATGTCACGGCCGGTAGAGGCCATTGCCGCTAGGGTAAAGCGCAGGGCGTCGGTGCCGTGGGCCTCGATGCCGTTTTCAAACTCTTTACGGGTGCTCTTCTCGATCTTAGCGGCCAGCTGTGGCTGCATCATGTTGCCGGTGCGCTTCTCAACTAAGGCTTCGAGATCGATACCGTCGATCATATCCAATGGGTCCAGTACGTTACCCTTAGACTTGGACATCTTGTTGCCCGCTTCATCGCGGATAAGACCGGTCACATACACTGTCTTGAACGGCACCTGCGGCTTGCCGTCTTCATCCTTGATGAAGTGCATGGTCATCATGATCATGCGCGCCACCCAGAAGAAGATGATGTCGAAACCCGTGACCAACACATCGGTTGGGTGGAAGGTTTTTAAATCTTCAACATTGTCAGGCCAGCCTAAAGTCGAGAATGTCCACAGGGCTGAGCTGAACCAGGTATCCAGTACGTCTTCATCTTGGCGCAGGGCGATAGCATCATCGATATTGTGCTTAGCACGCACTTCAGCTTCGTTACGGCCAACATACACCTTACCGTTCGCATCGTACCAAGCGGGGATGCGGTGACCCCACCATAATTGGCGAGAGATACACCAGTCTTGAATGTCGCGCATCCAAGAGAAGTACATGTTTTCGTATTGCTGCGGTACAAACTTGATGTCGCCGTTCTCAACCGCTTCGATAGCCGTCTTGGCCATAGGCGCTACGGCCACATACCATTGGTCGGTCAGCATTGGCTCGATCACTACGCCAGAGCGGTCGCCGTAAGGCACTTTTAGGCCGTGTGGCGCGATTTTTTCGAGCAGACCTAAGCTTTCAAATTCGGCCACGATGGCATCACGAGCTTTGAAACGATCAAGGCCTGCGAAACGCTCTGGCAGGCTGCCATCTAAGCTAGTGTTGATGGTGCCATCGGTATTGACGACTTCAGCGGATGCACGAATTGCTGCATCTAAGGTCAACACGTTGAACATAGGCAGGTTGTGGCGCTTACCTACCTCATAGTCGTTGAAGTCGTGCGCCGGGGTGATCTTCACGCAGCCGGTACCAAACTCCATATCCACATAGTCGTCGGCCACGATAGGGATGCGGCGGTTAACGATAGGCAGCAGGATAAACTTGCCGATCAGTGCTTGATAACGCTCGTCGTCAGGATGTACGGCAACCGCGCTGTCACCCAGCATGGTTTCTGGACGCGTGGTAGCGACTTCTAGGTAGTCTTTACCGTCGGCGGTCAGCGCGCCATCGGCTAATGGATAACGCAGGTGCCACATGTGGCCTTGCTTTTCTTTGTTTTCCACTTCGAGATCAGAAATCGCGGTGTGTAGTTTAGGATCCCAATTCACTAAACGTTTACCACGGTAAATCAAATCATCTTCATAGAGACGGACAAACACTTCTTGAACGGCTTTAGACAAGCCTTCGTCCATGGTAAAGCGTTCACGGTCCCAATCCACTGAGGCGCCCATACGACGCAGCTGCTTAGTGATGGTGCCGCCAGATTGCGCTTTCCATTCCCATACTTTTTCCATGAAAGCATCGCGGCCAAGGTCATGGCGGCTCTTGCCTTCTTCGGCTTCAAGCTTACGCTCAACCAGCATTTGAGTCGCAATACCTGCATGGTCAGTACCGACTTGCCACAGGGTGTTTTTACCCTTCATACGTTGGTAGCGGATCAGTGTATCCATGATGGTATCTTGGAAAGCGTGGCCCATGTGCAGACTGCCCGTCACGTTAGGTGGCGGGATCATGATGCAATAGTTGCCCTGTGAGGCATCGCCGTGGGGCTTAAAGTAACCTTGCTCTTCCCAGTTTTGGTAAAGAGTCTGCTCAATGGACTGAGGATCGTATGTTTTTTCCATGGGAACGTATCTGTCTCAAGCTAAATTAAGTGGATGTGTTGCTAAATTTTGGGTTGTTAATTCAATCCCTAAGCCACGATATTGGCGGTAGCGTTCACGTGCTATCGCTTTATGTTGGTCGTCATTAGCCACAAAATCGAAGATTTGACCAAAGTTTACCGCAAACGGAGGTACTTGGTCTGCAAGATTAATCAGAAGTTGGCGACTTTTGTTTGGGCCGAGTCTGTCAAAACCGATTTCAACAGGTGAGCCTGTGGTGTGGCCTTCACCTTTGAGGTTATGGGGGACAAATGCACTGGGTTCAAACTGCCATAGTAACTCGTCGATTTCGAAGGCGATGTTCTTGTCCTGACAGTGAATATAGACCTGCTGCTGGTTTATAAATCCCTGTTGGGCTAGACGGCAAGCCAATTGATACATGTCATTAAGGGCCGTGTTCACGCCCATCGGCGGCAGTAAATAAAACAGCGCTTGAGTCATGATTTCAATGCCTTGCTTTAAGTTATAGACGAACGGGTAAGTCTACACTAAAACTCAAGCTGGGTTAACGCTTAGCACTGTGGTTTTTCGCGGGAGATTGAACGGCGGGGACAGGGGGTGGCTTAAGCCGTTACTGTGCCAAATGTGCACAGCTTAAGTACTCGCTTAAGGCTAAGAGTAATGGTTAAACGACTATGGGGTCTGGGGATATAAAGCAAAGCGCACCCGAAGGTGCGCTGGTTGAAAGACTGGTCAAACAAACTATTCCTCCTAGGTTATTGAGCATTGTTATTAAAGGATTTTATTGACGCTTTGTGAATAAACAACACATATCGCATTAGATTTTGTTTATTCAGCAGGTTAACTCACTTTCAACTTACAATTTCAACTTACATTTTCACTTACGATTACACTACAGAATATAAATAAAGGAATCTGGCTGATATTAGTACTCAAAAAGGTACTGGGTATTTTGCTGTTAAGCAGCTCGCCTTGTTCCGTGTTATCTAAATTCTTTTTTACTCACTATTTGTAATATGCCCACTTGCTCATATTACCGATAACGCTATTAACCTCCTCATATTGTTTGACTGTTAAGAAGCTAATTCACCTAAAGTGGTCTTTCATGGTACCTATGGTGGCTCTATTGCTGACGTCCTCCTCTTGATTGTTACATTTGGGCTCAAAGAGTGTGTAAGACTAAAATTGGCAATATGATGTAGTAGGTTACTCCTTTATGATCGACTCGTGTGTTAACACCCATTTAGTGCGTTTGTCGTTAGTTGTTGGTCATCGGTCTCTATTTTTTAGTAACCTCGCATCTCATTTGATCATCAGAGGGAAAACGCATAAATATTACAGCTTGGCGTTACTTAATTTATGTGGCCGTCTTAAGATGACTGCCGTAATGTGACTGTTTTAATGTAGCTGTCTTAATGTTACTGCCTGTGTCACTGTTTTTGAGAGTGAGTTTTGTGTGGCGGCGTACTCCTTCTTATGGTGATATTTAACGCTTTTAAGTTGAAATTCACATCACTTCGATTCTGCTGTCACTTAGTAAAGTGTAGTAGTTATTTAAAGGTTCACACTCTTTTTACTGACCATTAGGACGGTCTATCAAACTTTTGCTAAAAAATGTGACCTATTAAACCTTATCTACTTTATGCTCTCGAAGTGATGTGGTCTCGCACTAACATCGAGTAACTTAAGCTGCATCTTCCTCATCGTAATCATCCTCGACATTAACAGCGTCTTCGGGATGAGCAATGGATGCGAAACGTTGGGCTTCAGGTTTATGGGTTAATCGATTGAGTTGTTTCTCTAATTTTTGACCCATGGCCGTAATGGCTGCATAAAGATTGTCGTGTTTTGCTTGAGCAAAAAGTTCTCCATTTGGGATGCCAACCGATGCTTCAATTTTGAAACCAGGTTTCTCCTCTGTGATGATGACATGGGGATTAATCAACTGCACATCGTGCCTAGAAAGTTTGTCAAAACGGCTTTCAATGCGTTCACGGATTGGGGCAGTGACTTCTAGTTGTTTGCTCGTAATCTTTAGCATATGTTGCACCTTCTATTTGTTTCCTTCGATTTCAGATTACCAATCTACACCCTTAAAAACGAGATCTAAATCACATTTTTTACCCTGTTCAGTTCTGTTCGTTGGTTATTTGATCGCTTAGACAAATCTCGCGGATTCTTGGTCGAAAAGGCTTGAATTGGTTATCGGAACAGGCCATATTTGATGGGATAACTACGCAGTCTTTCCCATCATTTACCTATCTTTACTTTAAGTTTTTCATTAGATCCCGATAAAATACCTTCACTTATTTCATTGCTCAGTCGAGTGGCAGGTATTATGGAAACCGAACATATCAAAGTTAAAGTCTGGGATTTACCCACACGCTTTTTTCACTGGGGCATGGTGGCCCTCATGGCCTTACTCTGGTGGAGCGCTGAAGTGGGCGAAATGCAATGGCACCAGATCTTTGCTTATAGTTTGTTGATCCTGATTGGCTTTCGGCTTTTATGGGGCTTGATTGGCAGTGATACTGCGAGGTTTAGTCACTTCGTGCATCATCCCAAGGTGGTGTTTGAGTATTTGAAAGACGTTCGCGCAAAGGGCGTATCAGTGGTTTTAGGGCATAATCCGATGGGCGGTTATATGGTGATTGTGTTGATTGCCATTATTAGCTTACAGCTTATCACTGGACTCTTTGCTACCGATGATGTGTTTACCGAAGGTCCACTGTACAGCTATGTGAGTGCTGATACTGCTTCGTTTCTCACTTGGTTGCATAAAATGAATTTCAACCTCATCTTAGCCTTGAGTGCCGTGCATGTGTTGGCTGTCGTTGTACACGCGCTTAAAGGTGACAAATTAGTGGGAGCCATGCTCAGCGGTTATAAACGGGTGTCTAAGGTTGAGCACGCCGAATCTGAAACTCAGTTGGTGTTTAAATCACAGTGGTTGGCCTTAATCGTGCTGTTAATCATCGCTGGAGTGGTGTTTACCTATTTGATGTGGCCCATAGTACAAGTGCTCTAGCAAGTGCTGAACATTAAAAAAGCCTGCATGTAGCAGGCTTCTTTATTAGACATTACAACGCGTAATTAGTCTTTTTGTACACGTCGTGGCAGCCTTTACAGCTCTTGCCTGTGTTCATAAAGGCTTGCTTGATTTCAGCTTGGTCACCTTTTTGAGCCACAGTCGCTAAAATAGCGGCATTTTCTTGGAAGGTTTTCATCTTAGCGTCGAAGTCAGCCTTGTCTTGCCATACTTTGGCTAGCGCTTCGGTATCGCCTTTATCTGAACCTTCAATAAAGCCTTCGAAAGGAATGTGTGAAAGAGCAGCAACATTGTTGGCGCGCATTGCGAAGGTTTCAGCTTCGAAAGGTTTCTTGCCTTTCATCATTGCGCCCATATCGCCAAAGTTATAAGCAATCAGGCCAAATGCAGATTGGCGATATTCAATCGCGTCCTTCGCATCTTCAAAATTGTGTGCTTGTGCAGTTGAAGCCAATAAGGTACCGGCAACGAGAGTCAGGAGTAATTTTTTCATCGTATTCTCACAAATTAGCGTCGAAGTGTGACATTGCGCTCCTATTGTACACAAATTAACTCAATGTACTAGAAGCATTTTTGTCAGTTTTTGTCTAGGCAGGAAGGATAAACGTAACAAGTTATTTGTTGGTTGAGTAAATCTGCTAAACTGCCGTTGTAATGCTTAAACAATACTACTGGGGCGATTATGCGAGCCAATTGGGACTTAGTTTTAGAGAAAATCTTGAGCCATGGAAACTATGAAGAACTCTCAGTGTTGTTCCATTTATTGCTGACAGAAGAAGAGCGCAGTGCGATCGCGGGACGATTAAAGGTTTTCCAATTATTACTGGATGGCGAGATGAGCCAGCGGCAAATCGCGGCGGAATACGAGGTCAGCATCGCCACGATCACACGCTGTTCAAACTATTTAAAGAATATGGCACCCAGCCATAGAGAAAAATTCAACAGCTCATCAAATAAGGTCGCTGTGGTGCCTTTATCCTTAATAGCCTAAAACATTGGGGTGGCAGGCAACTTATGACGACGATAAAGCGTACGTCTTACCAGAATGTAGAAGCTGTAGCTTAAGAGTAATATGGCTAATAATGGGTAAAACTTTTCGGGTAAAAACTTAAAGATGGACAATGCACCTAGCAAGTATAAGAAGGGTAATAGGTCATAAATCATCTTAGGGATCCCGCCTGATTTCCTACGTTTGATAGGGTCGGTACGACGGTTTTGGGAGCGCATAGTGTAAATTCTTGCGCCAAGCACAAACATGACAGCTGAAGCAATCAAAGCATAATTGGGTTCGAGCAGCATAAAGCTTGCGATGCCTAATGCCATATAACCATAAGGTAAAGCTTCGTATACAGGTTTTGTTAACATATGCACTCCGTCGCGTGATATCGAAATAGGTTTAAAACCCTAATATTCCAGTTAAAAATGCTAAATCTATCTAAAACTTCCGTGTTTACCTTTGGATTATAAACATTTGTTGATAAAAAAAGCACCTCCTTATGTAAGGAAGTGCTTCATTATCTTGCTCGGGTTAGTGAGCTTTAGGCGTTACGGCCTAGATTAGCCGCGGCAACCGCAACCGCCATTGCCATCACAACCTGTTTTTGGTGTGTCGCACGCTTCATGATCGTGGTCATGGTGATGATGACCATGATCATCAGAACCGCCACAACAGCCACCCGCATCTTGGCTTGAACCACCACAGCATCCGCCGCCGTGGTCATGATCATGGTTGTGACCATGGCTGCCACATCCGCCGTGGGCATGGATATGGCCATGGGCAACTTCTTCTGCCGTTGCAGCGCGAACATCGATAATTTCAATGTTGAAGCTCAGTGCTTGTCCCGCTAAAGGATGGTTGCCATCAACGATGACCACATCATCTTTGACTTCGACAACTTGCACTGGGCGTTGACCCATTTCTGTCTCGGCAATAAAGCGCATACCAGGAACGATATCTTCGATATCACCGAATGCTTCTAATGGCACAGCTTGACGCAGACCATCGTGGTAAGGACCGTAGGCTTCTTCGGCACTAATAGTCACATCCAGTGTTTCGCCCTTGGTTTTACCTTCTAATGCAGCTTCTAATCCTGGGATCAGGTTTTCTGCACCGTGCAGATAGAGCATAGGTTCGGCATCAAAAGAGTCTTCTAAAAGTCTGCCGTCTTGATCTGATAAACGGTAATGAATGGTTACCGCGCTGTGTTGGGTGATCTTCATATCGCCTCCGGTTCGGAATGTGCGCGCATAATAACGTGCTTTTGGGGCGCTGGCGATAATTTGAAGTTGCTTATGTTAGATATCGCACAGCTTTTTGTTGGCGTGATGAACAGCCATTTGGAGAGGAATTTACGCCAAATTGTTGATGGATATCGCTTGCGGTTTGTTGGCCTCGAAAGTGGATTTACATAGCCTAATCTAAAGGCATTACGACATGCTTGATATAATTGATTGAATTTAAATGTTTAAAAATAGATGCATTTGTGCGGCATTACGTTTACGTCAACAGTTTTCTATTGATGAAATCGCATTTTTACCCTAGGAAAACTTGATATTAATGAATGTTAAGAAGCGAATTTGAGGCTGTGAAAGATTTGTTCATAAATAATCCAGTTAGGGGGTTGACAAGGCTAGGTGAAAAAGGCAATTCTGTTTTACATCACATTGACATGGATTAGCCCAAACGTATGCATAGCCTAGGTTTTGTAGTAACTACCATTATTACAACCACCACTACAACCAGAGTGGGGGCGGGCTGATACACCCTAAAGAATTTTAACGACGAGCCCGCTTCCCACAAAGAAGCGGGCTTTTTTGTTTCTAGCTTATGTTTCTTAGTCGGGCGCGGTACAGGAGATCAAGATGAAAGTAATGAAATTTGGTGGTACCTCGCTTGCAAATTGGCAGCGATTTTCAATGGCGGCAGATATCGTGGCCAACGCGGCGAAAGCAGAACCGGTGGCTACAGTGCTCTCTGCGCCCGCGACAGTAACAAACGCCTTGCTAGAAATGGTGGATGTGGCGGTGAAAGGGGAAGATTATTCGCCAGTCATTCAACACGTTGAGCGAGTGTTTACTTCGCTCTATCAGGATGCGGTCAGTTCTGGACTCTCGAGCAGTCAAAGCGAAGTGCTGTTCGCCGGACTGAGTGCGCAACTTGCACGTTGGCAGGACAGATTACGCGGTATTACGCTGCTGCAGGAATGCCCTGACGGGGTGCGCGCCGAGATCGTGGTTGCTGGCGAGCGTTTGTCTGCTGCTTTGATGGAGCAAGTCATGCTGGCAAAAGGCATCACTTCGGCTCAGCTAGACCCGCGTGAGCTGTTTTTAGGCCGTGGTCGTCCGCTCGAATCCGTGGTGGATATTGCCGTCAGTAAACCGCGATTCAAAAATCTTGCCCTCGATGAGAAGCGGGTTTGGGTGATGCCCGGCTTTACCGCCGCCGATGAAGACGGCAAGGTCGTGACCTTAGGCCGTAACGGCTCTGACTATTCCGCTGCCGTGCTGGCCGCTTGTTTAGATGCCTCAAGTTGTGAGATCTGGACCGACGTTGACGGCGTATACAACACCGATCCTCGGGTTGTCACCGATGCTAAATTATTGTCACAGCTCAGTTATCAAGAGGCGATGGAGCTGTCTTACTTTGGGGCTAAGGTGCTGCATCCTAAAACCATTGCGCCCATCGCTCAGTTTCATATTCCCTGTTATATCAAGAACAGCTTTAATCCCGATGCGCCTGGCACTCTGGTATCGAATCAGGCCGATGAAAGCGGTCTGCAGGTGAAGGCCATTTCTAATCTGGATAATCAAACCATGTTTGATGTATCAGGCCCCGGCATGAAGGGCATGGTCGGCATGGCGAGCCGCACACTGGCGGCAATTTCCCGTAGTGGCGTTTCCGTGTCACTCATCACCCAGAGTTCTTGCGAATACAGCATCAGCTTTTGTGTGGCGACAAGCGAGTCCGCCAAGGTGAAATCGGCGCTGGAGCAAGAGTTTGAGCTAGAAATCAAAAGTGATTTACTCGAGCCGATTGAAATGCGCCATGACTTAGCAATCGTCTCGTTAATCGGTGATGGCATGCGTACCCATAAAGGTGTGGCGGCGCGGTTCTTCCAAGCGTTAGCGCAGGCGAGTGTGAATATCATCGCGATTGCGCAAGGCTCTTCTGAACGTTCTATTTCAACGGTAATCGAGCAGCGAAAGACCAAGCATGCGGTTGCCGCCTGTCATCAGGGCTTTTTCGATGTGCAGCAATATTTAGATGTGTTTTTAGTGGGTTGCGGCAATGTTGGTGCAGGCTTACTCGAGCAAATCAAACATCAGGCGAGCGTGTTAAAAGAGCAGCACATTAGCATTCGTGTCTGCGGCATCGTGAATTCAAGCAAGATGTTACTCGATAGTGCGGGTATCGATTTAAACAATTGGCAAAACCTGCTTGCCGACAGTCAGCAGCCAAGCGATCTGCCCGCGCTATTGGCTTGGGTGAAAGAGCAACAGTTATTAAACCCTGTACTGGTGGATTGTACCTCAAGCGATCAAGTGTCGAACCAGTATTTAGAGGTGATGAATGCGGGCATGCACGTGGTGACGCCCAATAAGAAGGCCAATACGCGAGACTACGCTTACTACCAAGCACTGCGTCAAACAGCCTTGAAACAACGTCGTCAGTTCTTGTATGAGACTAACGTTGGCGCCGGATTGCCCGTTATCGACAACTTGAAAAAACTGTTATTTGCTGGCGATAAGTTGCACAAGTTTAACGGTATTTTATCAGGCTCCTTATCCTTTATCTTCGGTAAACTCGATGAGGGCATGACACTGTCAGAAGCGACTAAACTGGCGCGGGAAAAATGCTTTACCGAGCCCGATCCCCGTGATGATTTAAGTGGTATGGATGTGGCGCGTAAAGTGCTGATCTTGGCCCGTGAAGTGGGTTTGAAACTTGAGCTAAGCGATATCGTTGTCGACTCAGTTCTGCCTGACGATTTTGATGATTCAGGCGATGTGGAAAGTTTTATGGCGCGTTTACCCGAGGCCGATGCCGCGATTGCGGCACGAGTGGCAGAGGCGAAAGCGCAGGGTAAAGTGCTGCGTTATGTGGGGCAGATTGAAGAAGGCGCGTGTTATGTGCGTATCACCGAAGTCGATGCTACCGATCCGCTCTACAGCGTAAAAGGAGGTGAAAACGCGCTGGCATTCTACAGCCGTTATTATCAGCCGATTCCTTTTGTATTACGTGGATACGGTGCGGGTACAGAAGTGACAGCGGCCGGCGCCTTTGCCGATGTATTAAGAACCTTAAATTGGACTCGTGAGGTGAGTGTATGAGTTTGACCGTTTACGCTCCCGCCTCTATGGGTAATGTGGGTGTGGGCTTTGATTTATTGGGCGCAGCACTTGCGCCCATCGATGGCAGTTTACTAGGCGATAGAGTCACGATTGCGGCGGCGGATGCGGGGGTGAGCCTCACTCAAGTGGGAGCTTGGGCGCATAAGTTACCCAGCAATCCCGAGGAGAATATCGTCCATCAATGCGCGGTGTTTTTCTTAAAAGCCCTTGGGAAAGAAAACCAAGGCGTGGCATTAACCCTAGAAAAACTTGCCCGTCGGCAGTGGCTTAGGCTCGAGCGCCAGTTCTGTGGTTGCAGCGCTTTACGCGCTTAACGAGCATTTTGAGCGTCCATACGATAAGCAAGCACTACTCGAACTCATGGGCGAGTTTGAGGGCAAGATCAGTGGAAGTGTGCATTACGACAACGTCGCCCCCTGTTATTTGGGCGGCATGCAGCTGATGCTCAATGTGCCTGGCGCTATCTGTGAGCCGATACCCAGTTTTAAACAATGGTATTGGGTGGTGGCGTATCCTGGGATTTCACTCTCGACGGCGATGATGCGTAAACTCATGCCAGAACAATACGATAAGTCCGTGGTCATCGATTTTGGGCGTTATTTGAGTGCCTTTGTACACGCCTCTTATCAGCAAAACGCCAAGCTTGCGATTCAAGTCTTGAAGGATGTGCTGGCCGAACCTTACCGCGCGGCGGCGATACCGGGTTATGACAACGCCAGAGCGGCGCTCGCCGAATTAGGCATGTTAACCACTGGCATCTCGGGTAGCGGGCCAACGCTGTTTTCGGTGACAGACGATCTTGCGACCGCTAACGCCGCCAAGGCGTGGTTAGAGGCTCATTATCTGACTGAAGCGGGGGCTTTGCCCATGTGTGCCGCCTCGATGAGCAAGGTACGCGCAGAGTCGATTAATTTTCTTACTTTTAAAAGCATTAAGCCCAAGCCTAAAGGCTTGGCACTGATAAGGTCGAGTGAGCATGGAACTATATAATTTAAAACACCCTTCGCAGAAAGTGAGCTTTAAGGAAGCGGTGCAATTAGGACTCGGTAAAGACAGAGGGTTGTTTTTTCCTACTCAAATCCCAGTGTTGCACGATATCGAGGCGCTGCTGGCGATGCCTTTTGTCGAGCGGAGTAAAAAAGTGCTTGGCGCTTGGCTTGCCTCAGAGCTTGGACAAGACGCGGTAGATAAACTGGTCGAGCGTGCCTTTAATTTCGATTTGCCCTTGGTGGCGGTCGATGAGCAGCGCTCGTGCCTTGAGCTTTTCCATGGGCCAACTTTAGCATTTAAGGATTTTGGTGCGCGCTTTATGGCGCAATGCATCAATGCCTTTGCCCAAGACTCGCGCTTAACCATTCTAACCGCGACCTCGGGTGACACAGGGGCGGCGGTGGCAGATGCCTTTTACGGCCTAGATAAAGTCAATGTAGTCGTGCTCTATCCTAAGGGCAAAATCAGTGAGCTACAGGAAAAGATGTTCACCACCTTAGGTAAGAACATCCACACTGTGGCAGTAGCGTCCGATTTCGATGCTTGTCAGCACTTAGTCAAACAGGCTTTTGAAGATAGCGATGTGCGTGATGGCTTGCATTTAAACTCGGCCAACTCAATCAATATCAGCCGTTTGCTGGCACAGATTTGTTATTACTTCGAAGCGGTCGCCCAATCGAAACAGCGCCATGAGGCCGATCCTGTGATTGCCGTGCCCAGTGGTAATTTTGGTAATCTCACCGCGGGCTTATTTGCCAAAGCCATGGGCTTACCCGTCAAACGTTTTATTGCCGCCACCAACGCCAATGACACTGTCCCACGTTATTTAGAGAGTGGTGATTGGCAACCCAATCCCACTCAAGCGACTATGTCCAATGCGATGGATGTGAGCGAGCCAAGTAACTGGCCCCGCGTCGAGGCAATTTGCGAGAAACTCGGTTGGCCATTGGCTGACCTAGTGGGGATACGTTTATCAGAGGCGCAAACCTCGGAGGCGCTGGCTGAGTTACATGCCAAAGGTTATGTGTCCGAGCCCCATGCAGCCATTGCAGCCAGAGCCTTAACACTTAACTTAGTGCCTGATGAAGTGGGAATATTTTTAGGTACGGCGCATCCTGCCAAGTTTAAGGACGTCGTGGATAGAGAGCTTAACCTCGATTTACCTCTGCCTGCAGAACTTAAAGCGGTGAAGCATAAACCCGTACTCTCGGCTGAATTAGCCGCCGATTTTGCTCAGTTAAAGTCACATTTATTTGCGGTGTTAAGCTGAGGCGGCGAATCGCCATTAAGCAACAGGTAAAAGGGAGTCGATTGACTCCCTTTTTTACAAGTGTAAATGAGGCTCGAGAGAATTAATCAAAGCTTATCATCCATGGTGATTATCAAACCTTTATATAACTATATGAAATCAAATTAATATTTGTAACTTAGTGTATTGGTTGTCGTTAAAGGGATGTGAGTTGCTTCACAATTAAGTTGAATCGAATTCGTTATGTTCGCCCGCCTATTTAGGATTTAACAATTGGATAAACTGTTTTGTTTAAATGTGCCTTATCAGGGATTTGCCTTATCTTTTTCTCTCAAGTTGCGCCCTAGAACCCCCTCAATTACCACGGCGCATTAACGAAGCCTATGATTTTGAAGTGACTCACTGTGACAGTTTTGCGCTAGTCACTGGTGTAAGTCGCCATGCCAATAACCTTGCCGAAGCAAAACAATCCGCCGCCTTACAAGGGGAGGAGTTAGGAGGCACCCATATAGTGTGGCTTCAAACGGATATGGGCGAACCAACCAAAGTGGTGGCGATAGTGTATAAGTGCCTGCTTTAAATCGGATACTTAAGCGATGGCTTGCTTACGGGAGTTCAAGCCGATGGCATCCTCAGTTGATGCAGACTAAGCTTAGGAAGGCGATGGGAACGCCGCGGCTCTAACGGTAAACTCATTGCGTTAGACATTCTCGATGAGGACGAGAACAACCGATTATGGGGCGACTATTGTGCCTAGGTTCGTTTTTCAGCTTAGCCATATCCTGCTGTTATGTATTTTTATTTTCCCCGCTTTAGGTGTTCCATCTGAGGCCGGAGCGCCCGTTTGCTTAAATCCCCTCAAAGTGGGTTATAACGATTGGCCGCCCTATGCCTGGGAAGATCCACAGGGGAGGCGCAGGGGTTAGATGTGGAGCTGCTTCGCGCCTTTGCCGAACACTTAGGCTGCGAGGTCACTTTTATCAATGTGCCGGCTAAGCGCTCGCATCAAATGCTGAAAAGTGGCTCCTTAGACATGATGATGGGCGCCACTAAAACCGCTGAGCGTGAAGAGTATGCCTTATTCTCCGCCGCCTACCGTGATGAAACCGTGCGTTTATTTGTGTTGGATGAAAACAAAGACAAGATCCGCTTAACCCAATGGCAGGACATTTTTAGCCAGAAACTGCGTTTGTTAGTGCCTATCAGTGGTTGGTATGGGGTGGATTATGAGCAGACTCGGCAGCGCTTGGAGCAAGAGCACCTGTTAATACTCAGTCCCGATGCCGATAAGTCGGTGCAAATGCTCACCTATGGCCGTGCGGACCTGATTATTGGTGATGCCATGGCCATGCCTTATATCGCCAGTCAGCATCAAGGGGTGAGGTTATCACCGCTAAAGCCAGTGTTGGACCGCAACCAAATTCACTTAATGCTTAGCAAGCAAACCCTTTCATCAGCGCAATTAAAGCAATTTAATGCTGCAATTAAGGCGTTAAGTACTAACGGTGAAATTGCCCGAATTGTATACAAATGGCAGCAAATTTCGTTGGCGCAGCAAACGAAAACCAGCCATCAGTTTAATTCGCTCTCCGCGCAATATGCCAACTTACTCACCTTCGATTAAACCTGAGAAATACCTTTAGGATTATTGGTATAGCAAATGGTAAGCCTATGACACATTTGCTAAAACTTCTGTTGCCTTCAGTTACTGCTCTCTCTATCAATTTCTGCTAGCTTGTGGGATTACTTTGCCAGACTTTGGGTCATCATTCGTCAATCACGCCCACTAGAAAGTCCATTGCTAACAATAACAATAGGATAGAGATTACACATGAAACTTCGTCATTCTGTTGCCTGCTGCATGCTCGCCCTTGGCACTTTGTCCGCAGCCCACGCCATCGCTCAACCCGCCAACAATCAAGGTTATTACCGTGCGCCAGCATTACATGACCAGACCTTAGTCTTTACGGCCGAAGGCGATCTTTGGACTCAAACGATCGGGCAAAAGGCGGCGACGCGCCTGACCACTTTACCCGCCGAAGAGTTAGGTGCGGCCATCTCCGCCGATGGTAAATGGGTGGCCTATGTCGCCAATTATGAGGGCGCGAGTGAGGTTTATGTCATTCCTGTGGCGGGTGGTGTGGCCAAACGAGTCAGTTTCGAAAATAGCCGAGTGCGGGTTCAAGGCTGGACTGCAAAGGGCGAAGTGCTTTATTCCACCGACAGTGGCTTTGGCCCTGCGAACAATTGGATGTTGCGACTGGTGAATCCAGAAACCTTGGCGACGACCGACTTACCACTTGCCGATGCGGTGGAAGGGGTAGTCGATGCCAATAATCAATATGTCTACTTTACCCGCTTCGGTCTGCAGGCCACGGGCGATAACGCTAAGGTTTATCGCGGCGGCGCCAAAGGAGAGTTGTGGCGCTTTAAACTCGGTGGCAAAGACGAGGCGCAGTTGCTCAGTGGTCAGCATCAAGGTTCGGTGCGTCAGCCTATGCTATGGCAAGACAGACTCTACTTTATCAGCGACAGCGATGGTAACGACAATCTCTGGTCCATGGCTCTGGATGGCAGTGACGCAAAACAGTTGACCCAATATAAAGATTGGCAGGTGCGCGGCGCGCGCATGGACCAAGGCAAAGTCGTGTTCCAGCAGGGCGCCGATATTCATGTTTTTGATATCGCTTCAGCCAAAGACTCATTATTAGATATTGAATTAACATCCGATTTTGCCCAGCGCCGCGAGCATTGGGTAAAAGATCCTATGGATTATGCGACCTCAGCGAACCTTGCGCTTGCGGGCGATAAAGTGGTGATTACCGCCCGCAGCCATGTGGCGATTGCGGGAATTGATGGTTCACGTTTAGTGCAAGTGGCACTGCCTGGTACCTATCGCGTGCGCAATGCGATTATGAGTCAGGATGGTAAATCGGTTTATGCCATCAGCGACATGAGTGGCCAACAGGAAATTTGGCAATTCCCTGCCGATGGCAGCAGCGGCGCGAAGCAACTCACCAAAGATGGTCATACCTTAAGAATGACGCTGAGTCTGTCAAACGATGGCCGTTACCTTGCCCACGACGATAACGATGGCAATGTGTGGTTGCTAGATCTGAAGAAAAATTCCAATCAAAAAATCATCAGCAACGGTGAAGGACTCGGCCCCTATGCGGATATTCGCTGGTCGGCAGACAGTCGTTTTATCGCGTTAACTAAATCCGAAATCGGCAAGCAAAGGCCACAAATCGTGCTGTATTCAGTGGACGAAAATAAGACTCAAACGCTCACTAGCGACAAGTATGAGTCCTATTCGCCGACCTTTAGCAGCGATGGCCAGTGGCTATATTTCCTCTCCAATCGCCAGTTTACTGCGACACCAAGCTCACCTTGGGGCGACCGCAATATGGGGCCAGTGTTTGATAAACGCAGCCAGATTTTTGCGATTGCCTTAGTGAAGAATGCCAAGTTCCCCTTCAGCAAACCCACAGAGCTGACGGCTAAGACGACGGAAAAGGCAGACTCTAAGGATAAACCTACGCCGGTAAAAATTGATTGGGCGGGAATTGGCGAGCGTTTATGGCAAGTGCCTGTCGATTCAGGCAATTACAGCCAGTTAACTGCCATTGATGGTCGTCTCTACGTGCTCGACCAAGCGATTGGCGATGACACCGAGCCTAGCTTAATGACGATTAAGTTTAGCGAGCAGCGCCCTAAAGCCGAAGTGTTTGCCGAAGATGTGGCGAACTACAGTGTGTCCGCCGATGGTAGCAAGTTGTTGCTGCGCAAAAAAGCAATGAAAAGTCGCTGCTGATCGTCGATGCGGGCGACAAGTTGGGCGATACCGAAAATGCCAAGGTACAAACGGATCAGTGGCAATTAGCAATTTCACCCACTCTAGAATGGCAACAAATGTTTGAAGATGCTTGGTTAATGCACAGGGACTCCTTCTTCGATAAGAAGATGCGCGGCCTCGATTGGCAAGCGACCAAGGCCAAGTACCAACCGTTACTTGACCGTTTGACCGACCGTAACGAGTTGAATGATATCTTTATGCAGATGATGGGCGAGCTAGACTCGTTGCACTCGCAAGTGCGGGGTGGCGATCTGCCAAAAGACCCTGACGCGGCCAAAGGCGCGAGTTTAGGCGCTCGGCTACAACAAACTAACGATGGAGTAAAAATTGCCCATATCTATCGTAATGATCCTGAACTGCCAAGCCAGGCATCGCCCTTAAGCCGTATCGAAGTCGATGCGAAAGAAGGCGATATGTTACTCGCCATCAATGGCACTCCTGTGACCAATGTGGCCGATGTGACTCGTTTATTGCGTAATCAGCAGGATAAGCAGGTATTACTCGAGCTTAAACGCGGCAGCCAAAACCATAAAACCGTGGTGATGCCGGTTAGCACTCAGGTCGATAGCCAATTACGTTACTTAGATTGGGTTAACCACAACGCAGGTGTCGTGACCGAGGCGAGTAAGGGCAAGATTGGTTACCTGCATTTATACGCCATGGGCGGCGGCGATATTGAGAGTTTTGCCCGTGAGTTTTACACCAATTACGACAAGGACGGTTTGATTATCGACGTGCGCCGTAACCGCGGTGGCAATATTGATAGTTGGATCATCGAAAAACTGTTACGCCGCGCTTGGGCATTCTGGCAGCCAACCCATGGCACGCCTAATACCAATATGCAGCAAACCTTCCGTGGCCATTTAGTGGTGTTAACCGACGAGCTAACGTACTCAGATGGTGAAACCTTCTCGGCGGGGATTAAGGCGCTGGGCATTGCTCCGCTCATTGGTAAGCAAACCGCGGGCGCAGGCGTGTGGTTATCGGGTCGTAACTCTCTCACAGATAAAGGTATGGCGCGGGTCGCCGAATATCCGCAATATGCGATGGATGGTCGCTGGGTACTCGAAGGACATGGGGTGACACCGGATATCGAGGTGGATAACTTACCCTTTGCGACCTTTAACGGCCACGATGCGCAGCTCGAAACGGCCATCAGCTATCTTAAGGATGAGTTGATTAAGCAGCCTATCCCCGCATTGAAGGCGCAGCCTATGCCGGCGAAAGGAATGGCAGAAGACATAAAAGCTAAGTAATTAGCTTAAAAAATAGAAATTTAACTAAGGTTTAAGTTAGCCGAGTTAAGCTGGCTTGGTTCAATGTTAGGGTGTTGTCTTGTGGTTCCCGAGACAACACCTTTTTTTATGCCCACTCATTAGGACGTGTTGACGTTTCGAGATTAAATTTTGTTCGCTCTGGCAAGCTCGTGATCGCGAAACGAGGAGTGAGGTGTAGTTATTCTACTCAAATAACGAGTGACAAAGAGCAAGAGCTTGCCAGACGAACCCTTCGGGCAGCGTTTGGCTGGCATTTCTGCTGCGTTATCGCCCGTTTATGTAGAATAACTAGACTGCACGGGCTTTGCCTTGCATAAAAACCAGCCAAGTCGCTGCAAAAATAACCCTGAAACGTCAACACGCCCTAGTGCTTTCGCTGGCATCAACATAGGCTTGCAGGGTGTTGACCTGTTGTTGATTCGCCATTTGCCCCACAGTTGCAGCCCTAGCCGAATCGTTGTGACTCAAATAGTATGCCGTGGGAGCCGAAATTTCATCGTTCGTTCCCATCGCGATATTGACCATGTCCGATGCGACCTGATACTTCATTTTGGTCGCTTGAATATGGGCATATTGCTCAACACCCGCCTTCACTTTGCTTAAGTCTGGCGCATGAGGTTGTGGGATCGGGTCCACCTGCGACAGTTGTTTTGCTTCATTAGATAGGGTCACAGTGTTCGCGCTGGCGGGGGCGGCTGTGGCTGCTGCCGTACTCGTCGTGGTTGCTGCTGCAGGCTGTTGATAGGGGGCGGTATTACGATAGGCTTGGATTTGCATAGCTTACCTCGAGTGTGAGCGTGCGATATGGCGCTATCATACGGTAACTGAGCTTGAGCTAAGCTGAACGGGTGGGGAGATAGGTCATCGGAGAGGGCAAGTTCATCGCAATAAACTTGCCCCAAATCGTTAAAACTTAATTTGAATGTCTGTCGCTAACGTATTGGCGATAAAGCAGTTTGCGTGTGCTTTTTCGTGAATTTTCTCAAGAGTCTCAGCAGAAACCTCGACACCTTCGGCAAACACTACCTTAGGATTTAAGACCATTTTTGTGACCGCAAGCTTGCCTGCCTCATTTTTCCCCAGTTCAGCCGAAGCCTCGTCGACATAGGAGGCGACTGGGAGACGTTTAAGATGAGCAATGGCGAGGAAGGTCAACATATGGCAGGAGGACAACGCTGCAAGCAGGCTTTCCTCTGGATTAACCAAATGTTCATTGCCCTTGTACTCGGGGGCAGAAGATGCCTGAATCGTTTGACCGCTGCCAAACGTAATGCTGTGGTCACGGCAGAATTCGCCTTCTTCGGCTGGAGAGGTTTGCCAATTCACCGTTAAGTTAAAGCCCATGTTTTTCTCCTCATTGCAGGACATCAGGGCACTATAGCTTAGCTAAAAAGACTTCTCCAGCATGGGGCGCACAGTTTAGTGCGCCGCCTAAGAAACGGTTTAGATCCCACCCGTTAACAGTAAGCTGCAAGTCAATACACTGCCGGTGACTATGCCGATGGGAAGATGGCGCGGGCTGTAGCTTAGGGTCAAAATCACAAGCATCGCGGCCAGCGATATAATCCCCATAAACAAAATGCTGCCATAGGCCCAACCTTGTCCCTGGGCGCAGGTACTTAGGCTGATGATTAATAACAGCCAAGCAAACAGGGTTAACAGACGGCTCTGCCACTGCGATGGTGGGCGCTTAAACACATCCTTAAAATGGCCAAACTTGGCTAACGCAAACAGCGCAAGGGAGAGATAACTGAGCCCGAGAATGCCGAGCACTGGGATAAATTCTGGCATCATGATTTTGCTTCCTCCAAGGGAGACGACGAGGCAAGTTCGTTAGCATAACTCGGATCAGGTTGTTTTCTCCTGACTTTTTCAACGGCTGTGGTATTTTTTGGACTCGGTTTTTGCAGTGTTTTCACCACGGCCGAGAGTCGAGTGCTCGCAAAAAGCATGGCACAGCCCAGTAACAGCGCGAGCACATCAAACCCCACCAGTGCCCATTGTTGGCTGCGGATATTATCAATTAAGTGGCTTGGAGACGTGGCCGCATTTAACAGCGGCAGTGCGCAATAAAGCGCTCCGATAAGCATCAAGGCGAATTGCCAATGGCGTCGGCTTCGACCGAAAAATGCCCATACGCCCATCAATCCTAAGGCGATAAAGAAACTGTGTACTTCCCAGGCTGATCGGGCGGAAAAATCCGTTGGTAATAGGCGGTTTGCATAGAAAAATGCCGCCGCGCCCAAGGGCAAGCCTAAGATAAACATGAAGTTTAATCCTTCGACTAAGCGCAGGCCACGGCTTGCTTTCTCGCCTTTATCGATTGCCTTTTGCTGTTTCTGGCGCAGACGAATCGCCCACATTAAGGTGCCCGTTGCGACCATGGCGCAGCCGAGTAAGCCGCAGAAGAAGAACAAAATACGCAGCAGTGGCGCGGCAAAACGCGCGGTGTGCAGTGACATCATAGTGTCGTAGGTCACGACGGTTGCCGACATCTCATGGGGGCTGGCGTACTTGAGTTCACCCGTGACACCGTTAAACACTAAGAGTGTTGATTCATCGGTGACGTCTTTACCGGTATTTTGGTAGAAGGTCACTTGGCTATTTTGATCTTTCGGATAGGAAACAATCACCTGCTTGATAGGTGCATCGCCCCATTCAGCCTGAACTTGCGGCAGCAGTTGGCTTAAGCGCACTTGCTCTGCCTGAATGCCCGAGGCTTTTTCTGTTTGTCTTGCCGGATTGAGTTCTTTTAAAAAGGCTTGATTATCCTCAGGATAAGCCGTGCTTACCGTCCATGGGATATAGATCAGCATTAAAGTGATGAGGCCGGTATAGGTGATCATTAAATGGTAGGGGAGGGCAATCACAGAGCTGACATTATGGGCATCTAACCAAGAGCGAGCGCCCTTGTTCTGACGAAAGCTAAACAAGTCTTTAAAGATACGCTTATGGATAACGATGCCGCTGATAAGGGCAATCAACATAAACATAGTGCAGACACCCACAATGTAGCGCGCCGTAATGGCTGGCATGTAGTGCAGGTCGAAATGTAAACGGTAGAAGAAGTCACCGCCGCGGCTATCGCGGACATCGGTGATCATGCCACTGCCATCGGCCTTGGTGACATGCTGCTCGATTTTGCCTCGGCGTTGACCCTTTTCAGGCGGCAGTTGCCACGCAAAGCTCAGCATGGGGCTTCTTTCGGTTGGGAAATTGATTAACCAGCGTTGGGTTGCCGCAGCGGAATGCGCTTCAATGTAGTCTTGACCTTGGTCAAGCTGACTCGCTACTTGATTCGTTTGATAGTCTTGAAAGGCGCCGCGGTGGAGTTCTGGCTCGGCCCACAGGCTCATTTCATGGCGGAAATAACTCAGGCTACCAGCAAAAAGATCAGCAGTAATACCCAGCACACGAGCAAACCCGCCCAAGTGTGCAGCCATGAGAGGGTTCTAAAAAAGTTTCTTTCATCTTACTGTCCACACACCTTAAGCAGAGCAAAACACAGGAGGCTAAATAGGCTTAAGTCACGCCACGCATGCCACGTTTTACGCACACAGAAGGCGTAAATGATGGCGATGGCATAAAACAAAAAGGCCAGCATATTGGCGGTTAAGGTGCTTTCAAATCGAGACATTGGCAGGACTTGGGTCAACATACAGGCTAGTGTTGCCGCAGCGATATAACCCGCTAATAAAGCGGCAGTGGCGCGCACAAACACCTGCAAACCAAACTGGGTCTGGTCTTGCTTAATCCAGCGAATGACGGCGTGATAATAACTCGTCACAGCGGAAGCTGAGGCTGCCGATGTTGGTGTATTGGAAACTGGGATATGAGACATAAGTGCTGCTTATTTCAGTCAATATTAAAACCGTTATGGCGATGTGCCATATCATGCATACCACTCCATTGATTGTTCTTATGCCTAACCCAGTCCACTTGGGTGCATGAGCAAAGGAGAGTCGCTACTCAGCTTGGAGTATAACCTAGTTTATTTAAATGATAAACAATATCATTTGCGTTTATCTGTGAGATCCCTAACGAATTTGTGACAGCGTAAACATCACGCTGGAGTCGTTTACGCGGCAAACATTTCATAATGTGCAATTTGTCACAAATGTTTGGTTTTATTGATGTGATTGATCTTGCTTGTTTAGAATTTGGTTAATTTTTATGCTGTCACTGTGAGCTTAATCAAAGCAGGCGTTCTGTGCTTTTGGCAAAATGCGGCGCAACTTTCACATGGAATCCGTTAGTGCGCCCTATGCAAACACATTCAAAAAATGGTGAAAAACACCTATCCGAAAACGCTATTCTCCTCTCGACGACCGATCTGAAAGGCAACATTAAGTATGTCAATCAAACCTTTTCGCAGATCAGTGAATATAGCGTTGCCGAGTTGCAGGGGAGCCCGCATAACATAGTGCGCCATGGAGATATGCCATCAGCCGCCTTTAAAATGCTTTGGGAGCGGATAAGAAGCGGCAAACCTTGGATGGGGATTGTCAAAAATAGAACAAAAAACGGTGGCTATTACTGGGTGAATGCCTACGTCGCCCCAGTGTACGAAAATGGCAAAATTCATGAATATCAATCCGTTCGCCGCCAAGCAACTCCAGAACAAATCAAGGCGGCCGAGGAAATCTATCAAGGGATCAATCAAGGACAACAGCCCAAGGTGCTGAAAAAAGACCGCTTAGGATTTCGCGGAAAAAACCTCGTAGCGATGTTGTTTACCATCGCTCTAACCGCCTACTTGGCAATGTATTCGCCCATTTTAGCCGCCCTTGCTGGTGGACTGCTTGCTTTGGGTCTGTGGTACATGCTCATGCAGCCTTTTCAGGCATTAGTACAGGTGGCCAGCAATATTATCGATGATCCCGTTGCTATGGGGATTTACACCGGCAGGCAAGATGAAATCGGTAAGCTAGATCTGGCGCTGCGATTTTTGATCACCGAAATTGGCGGCGTAGTGGGCCGAATGGCGGATTCTGCCAGTGAGATCCAAGAGCAGAGCGTGAATCTGAAACAAACCATCACCAATACGTGGGAGCATGCCGATAGCCAGAGCGCGCAAACCACGCAGGCGGCAACGGCGATGGAGCAAATGAGTGCAAGCTTTGCCGAGGTAACGGATAATATCCATCGCACCGCATCCGAGATGGTTTCTAGCCATGAGGCGGCGCAGCGTGGTCATTCACGGCTTGAAACCGTTATCGAGGCGATACATCAGCTGAGTGTGCAGGTGAGCCATTTCTCCGATGTGGTGCAAACGATTGAGCAGGACAGCCAAGCGATTCATCAAGTGCTAGAAGTGATCCGCGCGATTGCCGATCAAACCAATCTGTTAGCGCTGAATGCCGCGATTGAAGCGGCGCGGGCAGGGGAAAGCGGTCGCGGTTTTGCGGTCGTTGCCGATGAGGTCCGGCAGTTATCTAGCCGAACCAGTCAGTCGACCTCACAAATTGAGCTGATTGTAAGCCGCTTTAAAGACAGCACACAAAAAGCAACCTCAACCATGACGGCCGGACAGGAACAGGTTAAGCGCTCTGTGTCTTTGGCGCAGGATGCCAGCATTGCCTTTGGCGAGTTGTTATCTTCTATCGCGCGCATCAACTCCTTAAGTGATGACAATGCGGCCGCAATGACTCAGCAGACCTCCGTGGCGGCGGAAATCAGCCGTGCTATCCATGTGATCAGCGATTTGGCTCAGCAGAGTTTGCAGCAGACCCAGGATGCGGCGGCGAGGGGCGATCAGGTTTCGCGATTATCGACTAAAACCCACCACCTATCGCAGCAATTTTGGCAGCAGAGCGTACAACGTAAGTATTAACCTTTGTTATTTGACTGGTTGGTTTATATTTTTGTTGCTGATTATAAATCAACCAGTTAGCTGTTTTTTTAGTTCCCTTCGCGTGTCATTTCTTTGATTAGTCTCACATTTAGCGACTGCTAATACCCGTTTAGCTCGAAATATTTGTCTAGGGGCTTGTGTTTTATTTGCCATGCCCCAAGCTCTAATAGTGAAGCGAAAAAAGTAAAGACACTAAAAGGGACACCCTATGAAAATTAATCTTTCTGGTCACCATGTCGATGTTACTGATTCTGTAAAAGAACACGTTAACGAAAAGTTTTCTAAAATCGCCACTCATTTCCCCACACTCATCGGCCTCGATATCATTATTGCTAAGGAGCATGGCGAGTTTCAGGTTGAAATTCGAACAAATTACGAAGGTAGTCGCATCTCAGCATCGGGTACGGATGAAATCATGTATCCCGCGATTGCCGCCGCAGCCAAAAAACTGGATGCAGCACTAAAACACCGTAAGGGTCAGTTGAAGGCGGACTTACATGAAAAGCCAACCTGCACCACGGCACCTATCGCCCATGAAATTATCCAAGAGATGGATTTGCGCTAGGAATTAAGCTTTAGGATGCAATAAAAAAGGGCCAATTGGCCCTTTTTTATTGGCTGCGATTTGTCTTAAATCAAATGGTTAAAGGCAGAATATTTTGAGCCTGGCATTTATAAGCCAACCCTTAAACTTGCCGCATTTCTTAAATCAAAGAGAGCTGCAACCCCTTAAGCACGGCTTGGGTGCGGTCACGGCAATCGAGTTTAGCCAGTATGGTGGAGACATGGTTTTTTACCGTGCCTTCGGCCAAAAACACTGCATTGGCAATTTCTTTATTGGAAAATCCCCCCGCCATAAAACCTAAGATCTCCCGCTCGCGTTGGGATAATAAGTCGTGAGTCGGGCCGCTTTGCGCTGTTGCAGAGGATTGCTGCATCTGTTCTAACACAGATGGTTCAATCAAGTGTCCGCCCTGGGCCACGGTTTCGATGGCCTCAAGTAATTTATCCAGAGAGACATCTTTCAATAAGAAGCCATTCGCACCCGCCTGCAGGCTATTTAAAAACAATTCACTGTCATCAAAGGTGGTTAACATAATGACTGGTATGGGGTTTTGTGCGGCGCGAAGCTGTTTTAGCAGACTGATACCATCGAGCACTGGCATACGTATATCGCTTAAAAGCACATCTACGGCATCGGTTTGCAGTCGTTTTAGCGCCTCTTGACCATTCTCGGCCTGCCAGCTCACCTCGATATGCTGTGAGATGGCAATCAAGCTGGCGATACCCTGACGCACAAGCTGCTGATCTTCCACTAATCCTACTCTGATAGTGCGCGCCGTGGGTTGACCATAGGTTGTGACTGTATGCTGAGATTCCATGGGAGATTCATTCCTTGATTAAGCGTGTCGGTTTATATGGCGCATTACAATGCGTTGCCGCGCGGTAGACGAATCATTAGCGAGCAGCCTTGAGTACGCGAACTGTCTACGCCTGCGTGATTGGCTTGCAAACGCGCACTGCCGTGAAAGGGGGATAACCTTTCTTGCATGCTACTTAGCCCAACGCCCTGAGAGGGGCTTTGGCTAATTCCTTGGCCATTATCTTTAAGGCAAATGATAAGCTCAGCTTGCTCTTCATGCATCGACAGCGTGAGTTGATTGGCATGGCCATGGCGCACTGCATTACTGATCCCCTCCTGCAGCACGAGCAATAAGGCTTGTGCCAGTTCAGTCGACTGGAGCGGCATTAACGATTCGTACCGCAAGCTAACATTGGGCAAACGGCTTGCAATGGCATCGAGCGGCGGCGTTAAATCGAGACCAATATTCACCCGCTGCGCCCGAACCACGGCGCGGATGCTCTCTAATAATTCCTTGGCAAGCGATTTACTCTGATTGACTGTGGGTTTGAGTTCCGTAGGCGCTTGATGACTTAAGAGCTCAAGTTGTAATGATAATGCCGTGAGCTGGTGGCCGAGAATATCGTGCAGATCCCGTGAGATCCTCAGCCTTTCTTGCTGCTCGCTCGTTTGGCTCAGCAAGGCTCTGGTGGCGATAAGCTGTTGATTAAGATGTTCCTGTATCCGGCGAGACTCGCGCTCGGATAATCTCGCTTGGCTACTGCTGTAGGCAAACAGTTGAAACCCCATGTAAATAAGCACATTAATCATCACACTGCTTGCGGTTTGTGCGTGCAGGAGCAGGTAATAACCAAGATTGGCCAATAGGATCTGTGCTATTGCGACGCGGCGATTAAAAAATTCTGGCAAGAGCGAGGCCCAAATCACCAGCAGAATGGGGAGCAATGGATGTTGACTCAACAGCATCAATCCGAAGACGCTGCCGACGAGTGCGGTACTTAACCGCCTGCTTAGATTGAGGTTTTTTCGGGGGAAGTCCTGTGTCGTTAATAACAAGAAGAGCAAGATAAACAAGGAATACAGGGTGATATGGCTAAAGGTCGCGAGTGTGGGGAGCTTTGCTTGCATATCCTGATTGAGCCCTAGCCAAGCGACGAGCGCCCAGGTGAGGCTGCCTGCGCCAATCAGCATAGTTTCTGCTCTGATTAATCGATTTCCCTGCACTGATTGGTTTCCTTTTATTCATGTTGCACCCATTCTAAGGCAAGAATGCAATAAGTCACTAAACCACTGTGGCAAAGATGACACAGTTTCAATGTTAGCCGCCTCATAAGCAATTTGATTTATTTCATTAAATTGTCATCAAACTTGACTTGATCTTCTTAAGCGGCTGGCATAATTTTGCCTTATGCACAAATTTGCCGTTTACTTCACCCACACTACGACCACAACTGCTTCGGCGGTGCGTGCGTAGCGATTTGTGCTTAAAAAATCGATTACTCAACCCCGCCCAAAGTGGCGGGGTTGTTTTTTCCGTCTTTTGGGCAATAATGCTGGAGAATGTGATGGATAACATGAGCTTGCCTAAAACTGCGCTGTTAATTATTGATATGCAGCAGGGACTGTTTTACGCCGATGCGCCGCCCTTTAATCGGGAACAGGTGCTAAATAACATTAATCTGTTAATTGCCAATGCCCGCGAGGCAGGGGCACCGATTTGGGCGGTTCGCCATACCGGGCCGGAAGGTTCCCCCATTGCTGCCGGAACGGCAAACTGGCAATTGATAGAATCCTTAGCAATTAATCCGCAGCTGGATAATATCTTTGATAAAACTAAGCCAAGTTGTTTTTATCAAACCGGATTGGCAGAGGCGTTAACCCATGAAGGGGTCAGCGAGTTGGTGATAGTGGGGATGAAAACCCAGTATTGTATCGATACCAATTGCCGGATTGCGGCTGAACTTGGCTGGCAGGTGGTATTAGCCGACGATGCGCACACTTGTATGGATACGGCGCAGCTCTCGGCAGAGGCGATTATTGCTCACCACAATGCCACGCTCCAAGGCGCCTTTGTGCGTTTAGCCAAGAGTGCGGATATCGTATTTCGTTGATGTCCACAAACAAAAACGCAGCCTTTAGGCTGCGTTTTTTGATATCAGAATCAACTTATTCTTGAATGTCTGCGTTGTGATACACGTTTTGTACGTCGTCACAATCTTCTAATGCGGCGATAAACTTATCGAAGGTTGCAACATCTTCACCTGACACTGGGGTCATGCTTTGCGGTACGAAGGTGATGTTTTCCACTTCGAAGTTGATGTCTGGCATCGCATCGGTCAGTGCGGTTTTCACTTTGAAGAACTCAGTGTGTGGCGCGATAACGCTGATCATGCCGTTTTCCACTTCCACGTCGTTTACATCGGCATCGGCCATCATCAGGATCTCGAGGATGGCATCTTCGTCTTCACCTGGGAATACGAAAACAGCAGATTGATCAAACATGTGACCTACAGTGCCTGGGGTGCCGAGTTTGGCATCGTTCTTCACGAAGGCTTGACGCACTTCGGTGAAGGTACGTTTTACGTTGTCGGTTAAGCAGTCCACGATAACCATGCAGTTACCTGGGCCGAAACCTTCATAACGGGCTGTATCATAATCTTCACCGCCGCCACCTTTGGCTTTATCGATTGCACGTTCGATAACGTGTGCTGGCACTTGGTCTTTCTTAGCGCGTTCGATTAAACGGCGAAGTGATAAGTTGCCGTCTGGCTCAACGCCACCTTGCTTAGCGACTACGTAAATTTCTTTACCGTAGCGCGAGTAAAGGCGGGTTTTCTGGCCAGCTGTTTTCGCCATGGATTCTTTACGGTTTTGATATGCTCTGCCCATCTTGATCTCGTTAGCTCAAAAAAATTGCGCCGATATTAGCAGTTTTAAGTCTGATTGTGCAGTCACTCTCGCGGGAATTATTGCGGATAAAGCGATGGATACCACATTTTAAGATGGCATTTATTGCTGACACTTTTGACTTGGGGAAATAGGCAATTCGGTAATATCTATACTAAGGTCTAATGCCATAAGCGCGATAGAGTGCTGATGATAGCAAGATAGTTTATATTTCCTATGGGCGAATAGTTCAATTTAGTCAGAGGGATAGACTCACTTCATCGTTCTCGATCTTGCCTATTTCGCAAAGCTTTGCGAATCGGATGGCAAAGGATAGCCAGTGAATGTCCGCTTCTCTCACTCCCCTAGTGCGTGTATTCAGTGAGAAACATTATGGAATTACAACATAAAGTCGCCATTGCGCTCAGCTTTGTTTTAGTCGTACTCAGTAGCCTTCTTCTCAACGCGATAGCACTGTCTGGTTTCACGCAGGCGCTGATCTTGGGGGAATTGTCTGTGCTTGGGTGCTGTGGATAGTGCAGCGCTTAGTGAGCCATTACACGCCCAAAGCTGAGCAAGTAACGAAGGCATTCAAATCAGTTAACTCGCCAGAGCATGAGATCAGCGTACAAACCAGTAAGATTGCGATTGGCTCGGCCGAGGTATCGCATTTTATTGACCTATTAAATAAATCCATCGAGTCCAATGGCGAACATGCCAGTGCCATTGCGGTGGCGGCGTCACAGTTAAGCCATACCACGGCACTGTTAGGCGACAATGCCACGCATATTTTAGGGCAAACTCAAGAGGCGGAGCGTTTAAGTGTGCAGGGGCGTACCCAAGCACAAAAGGGCGTATCGGCGATAGAATCCCTCAGTGGCGACATCAATACCGCTGCACAGCAGGTGCAAGCATTAAAATCTAAAGCCGAACAAATTCAAAAGATTACCGAGGTGATTAACTCGGTTGCCGAGCAAACGAATTTACTCGCCCTCAATGCTGCCATTGAGGCCGCTCGAGCGGGAGAGCAGGGGCGTGGCTTTGCCGTGGTCGCCGATGAGGTCCGCAGCCTTGCGGGCAAAACGGCGGGCGCAACCAAAGATATTGGCAAGATGCTGCTCGAGATCCGCGCCGAAACCGATAAAACCTCGGGACTGATGGAGCGGGTAGTCTCGCAAACCGCCGATGTGGTGATGGCGATGGGGACACTCGATGGCCACTTTACCGACATTTCGACATCCGTTACCCATTCGGCGCGGGCTCTGGGTGATATGGAAGATTCACTCAAACAATATAACCATACCACCAACGAGATAAGCGGTTCGGTGAGCCAGATCCGCGACTCCCTTAACGTCACAGGCAAGCAAAGCCACAAACTCTCGGAACAGGCGTTTACTCTGTCATTAACTACTGAGGGTATTTTCAGAGCCCTAGCGAATTGGGATACCCATACCTTTGACCAACAAGTGTTATTACTCGCCAATGAAGCGGCTAAAGCCTGTGGCGAAAAACTCTCCCAGGGATTAGCTAATCGTAGTTTTACCGAGACTGAGTTGTTTAATCCACAATATCAACCAATTGCGAATACTCAGCCACAAAAGTACAGCACGGCCTTTGACCGCTATACCGATCAACATTTTCCAGCCATACAAGAGCCGATCCTCGCCAAGCACAGTGAGATAGTGTATGCCGGCGCCGTGGATAGAAAAGGTTATTTCCCGACCCACAATAAACGCTTTAGCCAAGCCTTAACTGGTAAGGTAGAAATTGATATGGTGCATAATCGCACTAAGCGTTTGTTTAACGACCCGACCGGAATACGCTGCGGCGCCCATACTGAGCCTGTGCTGCTGCAAACCTATAAGCGAGATACCGGGGAAGTGATGCATGATTTGTCCGTCCCGATTTATGTCAATGGCAAACATTGGGGCGGTTTTAGGGTCGGATTTAAGGCGAAATCTTAATTAGTGTGTTTATTCTAAATTTGTTGCATAACGACGCAGAATAAAATGTTGACTAGTTGTGATCTTTGGCGCGTATTTGCTTAACAGAATAGAAATAGTTTGGCATCTATTTGCCGAAGTGCTTAAATAACTGGATATTCATGGCGCTAAGATTTTCCTAAGGGTTGTATTTAGGCTTGTCGCATGATGTTTTTATAGTTTTTTGATTTTAAAAGGTAAAATGCATCTTGGAGTTTTGTTGTTATAAGAGATGAAGGGAGACTCTTGCCACTTTGATCGATAGCAGTAGATTCTGCTTAATGTGAGTTAAAAGTTATGCAAGCAACACAAGCGACAGTTACCGTTTTGTATTATGACGCGCCAGTCGGGTTAATTATGCACAACGCGGTGTTAGAAGGTTTACCTGTGAGCGATTCCGGTCGTGTGATGATACCTGCGAGTTTTCGTAAGGGAAAATCCATCATCGCCGTGCTTGAAGGTGAGTGTAAAATATTGAACTCACTCGGTGAGCGGGTATTTGCGCAGGCTAATATAGGTTAATAAAAACGAAAAATAGCACTGGCAACACTTGAAACTTAAAGGACGATAAGTGGATTTATCGTCCTTTTTGCGTTTTTGGGGCTGCCTAACTAAGCACGCCGTTTTTATCTGCAGACATCATCAAACAATTTATCGGCCAATTGCTGCAGGATTTCCGCCTGCGGATGGGTATGGGCAAAGGTTCTTAACCCATAAATGCCCATCATCAAGTATTGCGCCCGCTGCACACTGTTAAGCTCGCCTTGCAACATCTCTTTGGAGGCTGCTAATTCAAATTGTGCCGTCAGCGCATTCTGCCAAAGCATGAGGTTTTGACTGATAATGTTTTGGATTTCATCATCTTGCTCTGCAATTTCATTTAAGGCTTTAGTGAGCAAACAGGCTTGCTGGCTATCGCAGCTTAAACATTCGACCACGATATTGTCTAAGTAGGTCTTTAAATTACCCAGCACGGGACGGCTATTGGAGAAGATAAGTTTGAACTGCTCGTTTCTATCCTGCTGATATTGCTCGATGGCGGCGATCAGCAATCCACGTTTATTGCTAAAGGCACAATAAATGGAGCCGGGATGTAACCCCGTCGCTTGGGTCAGATCCTGCATGCTGGTTTTGGTGTATCCCTTGTGCATAAAGGCGGCCATCGCCCCCTGAGCACCTGCGCCCTATCAAACTCTGCGTTTCGCATTGCAATCTCACCTCTCACCGATACTTGCGGCTGATTCTAACTAATTTTGAACAAACATTCAAAAATGTTCTTGAATGATTGTTCAAATAAGAATATCTTGAATGCACATTCAAGAATGGGACAACACCAATGACGATTGAACATGCAGCGAATTCCGTGGGTAATTTATTCGATACCTACAAACTTAATGACACTATTACCTTAAAAAACCGTATTTTAATGGCGCCATTAACGCGCTGTATGGCCGATGTGGATTTAGTGCCGACCGATGACATGGTGGCTTACTATGCTCGCAGGGCCGAAGCGGGATTGATTATCTCCGAAGCGACGATCATTCGCCCTGATGGTCAAGGTTACCCAAATACGCCCGGCATTTTTAATCAAGCGCAGATCGCCGGCTGGCGTAAAGTGACCAATGCTGTGCATGCCAACGGCGGCAAGATTTTTGTGCAGTTATGGCATACAGGCCGTGTCGCACACCCACATTTCTTCGGTGGCGGCGATGTACTGGCGCCTTCGGCTGAAAAAGTAGAGGGCAGTGTGCCCAGAATGCGTGAGCTGACCTATGTCACTCCAAAAGCGGCAACTCTTGAAGATATTCAGGGCTTAGTCCGCGATTATGCGAAAGCGGCCGAAAACGCGATTGAAGCTGGATTCGACGGGGTTGAGATCCACGGTGCAAACGGATATCTAATCGATGCATTCTTACACCATGACAGCAACCGTCGTACCGATGAATACGGCGGCACACCTGCCAATATGTCACGCTTTGCCTTAGAAGTGGTTGATGCGATTGCGGCGCGTATTGGTAAAGACAGAACCGGTCTTCGAATTTCTCCCGGCGCTTATTTCAATATGGCTGTCGATAACCGTGACCGTGCCGTATTTGACTACCTATTACCTGAGCTCGAAAAACGTGAACTTGCCTTTGTGCATATCGGTATCTTCGACGACAGCATGGAATTTGATTACTTAGATGGCCGTGTTTCTAGCTATGTGCGTGCTAACTATGGCAAAACCTTAGTGGGTGTAGGTGGTTACAGCGCCCAATCGGCCAGTGAAGCGATTGCCGCTGATAAGTTTGATTTAATTGCGATTGGTCGCCCCTTTATTGCCAACCCAGATTATGTGGCAAGAGTGCGCCAAGGTCATGAATTGGTGACCTATAGCGATGAAATGCTAGCAAGCTTGGTGTAACTCAGAGCAGCAATTACCGATAAGAAAGGGTTAGCTTAGCTAACCCTTTTTGCTTTTGGTCCAACGATCAATTGGCTTTAGGGAGCGCCCTCAGGGCATTAAGTTTCTGCTGGGCAATCCCAAATACGCACTCTGGGGCATAATGGCCTGTGTGTTTCCCATCATCGCCTCCTAAGGTCGCCGCCGCCTTGCCCAGGAGTAGTGCCATCGCTTGGGTGACATGGCTAATCGCCCAAATATGGAATTCTCCACGCTCAACCGCTTCTACAATGTCTTGGCGTAACATGAGATTGGCGATATTCGATTTGGGAATAATTACCCCTTGGCTCGATGAGCGGCCCTTAATCTTACACACATCGAAAAAGCCTTCGATTTTTTCATTTACGCCGCCGATGGGCTGGGCCTCACCAAACTGATTCATCGACCCAGTAATGGCAATATCCTGCCTCAAGGGCAACTCACTGATGGCGGAGATGATGGCGCAGCATTCGGCCATCGAGGCGCTATCACCATCGACACCGCTGTAGGATTGCTCGAAGGTGAGATAGGTGGTGAGGGGGATTTGCGCGGTTTTTCCAAGGACCGAAGCCAAATAAGCCGTCAGGATTAACACCCCTTTAGAGTGAATGCGGCCGCCGAGCTTAACCCTATGCTCAATATCCAGCACTTCACCCTTACCGAAGGCGGTGGTGGCGGTAATACGATTCGGCAGACCAAATTGATGATCTGAGGTTGATATCACTGATAACGCATTGATTTGGCCTACAACTTTATCGTGGGTATTGATTAATGTCGTGCCGTTGATAAAGCTCTCCATAATATTGTCGTGCAGGCGTGAGACCCGTTGCTCTTGGTTTTTTAGTGCCTGCTCAACGTGCTGTTTTTCAATACATTGACTTGCGGCGGCCTTAGCGCAGAAGTTTGATTCCCTAAGCAGATTGGCGATGTTTGCCGAATGCAGCGACAGCTTTTGTTGGTCCTGCGCCTCACGGGAGCTGTATTCGATGATGCGTGCGATGGCGCTGCGGTCACAGTGCAACATATTGTTATCGTGGACTATGCTGGAAATAAATCGTGCATATTGCGCCTCCGAGATATCGGTTCTGTCCATCACATCTTCAAAATCGGCCGTAACCCTAAATAACTCACTGAAATCAGGATCATAATGCTGTAAAAGCTGATAGGTTTCGTGATCCCCAAACAGAATGATCTTCACATCTAAGGGAATAGGTTCCGGCGCCAATGAGATAGTGCCTGAGAGTGAGACTTCCCGCTCTAAGGAGCTTAAATCTAACTTGCGCGAACGCAGTGCGCGTTTCAAGCCGTCCCACACATAGGGGCGCTCCAGTACTTTGATGGCATCCATCAACAGCACGCCACCATTGGCCTTGTGTAAGCTTCCTGGGCGGATGAGTGAGAAGTCGGTAAACACTGTGCCCCTAAAGGTGGCGTTCTCAACATAGCCAAACAGGCTGTGGTAGCTTGGGCTTTCTTCGACCACAATCGGGAATTTTTGCTCCCCTTGGCATACTATGACGTTGACCTGATAGCGGCGTGGCATTTTCTTTTCAAGGGAGGCGTAGGCGAGGGCGAGTTGCTCTTCACTCTCCTCAAGGAAAATATCTAAATTACTTAAGATATCCGACTGCATACCCGTTAAGAAGGTTCTGACTTCGGGCTGATGTTTGTATTTGTCTTTCAAGGGTTTGAAAAAGTGCACTAGCACATCTTTAGCGACTTGTTCGTCGTGTTCCTGTTGGGTATCGCTAAACTCTTCTTCCCATTCGGTATTTTGTCGAATGATGCCGCGAAGTTTAACTTCGAGCCCATTGATATTGCTTTCAAACTGGGCGCGCTCGGCTTCGGTTAAGGCGCCAAAGGAGACCTCGTCATGGGGCTCTTCGCCATTGAGGGCAACCATTTGATAATCGCCCTGCAAGGTTAAACTGAGGCTAATGTTTTTTTGTTTTGCTTCTTCGCTCAGCTCGGTTAGCGCCGCTTCTTGTTTTTGTGCCAGTTGGCTTTTGAGCTTTTCAGCTCGTGCATAATACATTTCGTTATCAAAGGCTAAGGGCAGCGCTTTGACCAGTTTTAGCATGAGTTTTTCGATAGACTTTTTAAACTCTTGCCCCGTTCCGGCGGTCAGCTTGAGTACTTTAGGACTGCGAGTATCGTCAAAGTTAACCACATAGCACCAGTCAAACAGTGACGGTTCAATGGGATCATGGCGATTTAGGTAACGCAGCATCATAGTGCGTTTACCTAAGCCGTTTTGGCCAATAGCATAAATGTTATAGCCCTTTTCCTTGATCCCCATGGCGAATTCCACCGCCTGTTGGGCACGTTCCTGCCCAACAATATCATCCAGTGGCGTGAGCTGAGCGGTAGACTGGCACTCAGGGTTAAGCTGTTTCAGTTCAGATTTACGATAAAGCTGTTGACTCGTTAACGGGATGGCGGGTGTTGCTGTGGGCACGGTAGGCATAGAGATCCTTGTTTTTCATCCTGATTATTTCCATTGTAGACAATAGGATAATGTTGTTGTCAATCAAAAGGCGCTAAATTGTATTTAAATCAGTGTCGTGGCTGATTGAGGGATTTTTGCAGATTGATAAGATGAAAAAGCATTGCTTTTCATTGTGTTAGGTTTGCTGGCTTCCTCGTATCATTATTTGAAACAAAGTAATCGGCGATTGGGCCAAATATTTATGTATTAGTGAATGACGATGATTGAGTGTCTGCGGTAATATCTACCCAGATGCTGTGCGGGTTAGCGCGTAGAAACGCTTAAAGCGATGAATCTAAGCTGGTGGCTATCAAGGCTGGATTGCGGCGTGTGAAGGTGAGGGCGCGTGATGCCCTCAATCAAAATGGAATTGTAGAGGCTACAGTAAGCAAGCTTATGATTGATGTTGCAATTTCACAAAAACAGTTGACGGATTGGGCAAACGACTTGCAGTTGATTGCCGATATGACTCAGTCACATGCTGTGGTCCTACAGGCCAGTGTGGCGGGTGACTATCGTCTATTAGTTCAGTCGTCTCAATGCCAATCATCTGATATTGAAGCCCTTATTCGGCATTTTAATCTTAAAGCGCATTTAACCTTACATCAAAATGCCACTCCTAAAGTCAAAGTCGCTTCCTCTGCTGACACTGCTTATAACCCTTTCAATGAATCACGCACCTTTAGTCACCATCAGGTGGACCTTCCCGAGGATATTCGCCAGGCGTGTGCCTATAAGCGCGCCTTGATCCAAAATATCAGCAGCAATCTCCAATGGTGCGATACTGGGCTTGGCAGTTTGATTTACCTGCCTATTCTCTGGACTTCGGGGGCACATTTTGGCGTCTTGTGTGTGTATAACAGCGATCCTCTACATTTAGGGGATAGGGCGCTGCAATTGGCTTCGCTCACGGTCAATAGCCTACAGCTCAATTTGAGCGAGTTGCTAAAGCAGCATAAATACGCCTTGGAGGCGCAGCGCGGGCAAGTCTATGCGCCCGATGTCATTGACCTACAAACCTTTATCGATAGTTTTGAAGAACATATTTGGGTTAAAAATACCCAAGGTGTTTATACCATCTGCAACCATAGTGTTGAGAAAGCCTGGGAGTTGCCACGCAGTGAAATTGTCGGCAAGACGGATGAAGACCTTTTTGGTAAAGAAATCGCCGAGATTTTTCTCAATGGTGACAGGCTTGCCATTGAAGCGGGGACACCGATTATCGTCGCCGAGTGTTTAGACGGTGAAAAACAGAATAAACACTTATGGTTAGAAACCCTTAAAATTCCAGCCATGACTTCTGAGGGCGCGCTTGCTGGTGTCATTGGCATGACCCGTAATATCTCCAAGCATAAAGAGGTGGAAGAGCAGCTCACGCTGGCGACCAATGTGTTTAAACATACCCTCGAAGGTGTGGTGATCACCGACAGGCATGGCAATATCACCGATGTGAATGGTGCCTTCTATGAAATCACCGGCTACTCGCGGGAAGAGTTGCTCGGCCAAAATCCACGATTATTTAACTCGGGTCGCCACGAGAAAGGCTTTTTCGATGCCATGTGGGATCACTTACTCGAGACGGGGAAGTGGAGTGGCGAAATTTGGAATCGCCGCAAGGATGGCACTATCTTCCCGCAAAATATCACCATCAGCACCATTTATGATGAGTTAGGTGATGTGCGCTATTTTGTGGCGGTATTTTCCGATATTTCCGCTCAAAAACAGAGCGAGGCCCAGCTAGCCCATTTAGCTTATTTCGATCCTTTGACCCATCTGCCAAACCGCATGAAGCTGATGATGCAGCTCAAACAGGAACTCAGACATGCAAAAAGGCTCAATGCCCAACTAGCCACAGTGTTTATTGATGTGGATTTGTTTAAACACATTAACGACAGTTTCGGCCACAGTATTGGCGACGAAATGCTGGTGGAGCTGGCTAAGCGGTTACGCAGTCAGCTGCAGGAGCAAGATGTGTTGTCGCGAATTGGCGGCGATGAGTTTGTGGCGCTGATCTCGGGCATTCAAAGCCATGAGGATGCCGCAGCGGCCATTAACCAATTACGCCAAGTGTTTGAACAGCCCTTTGTGGTCAGCACTGGGGATCATCTGCGTCTGACAGCCAGTATGGGAGTATCCATCTATCCCGATGATGGCAGTAATGCCGATACCTTACTGCGTAACGCCGATGCCGCCATGTATCGGGCGAAGAGTGAAGGCCGCAATAACTTTGCTTTTTACACTGAGTCGCTCACTAAGCAATCCTTTGAGCATCTAAAACTGCAGAGTGCGCTTTATGGCGCCCTTGAGCAAAACGCTTTGTATTTGATGTATCAGCCTAAATTGGATTTAGTCAGCCGTAAAACTATAGGGGTTGAGGCGCTACTACGTTGGAATGACCCGATATTGGGGCAAATTTCCCCTGGGGTGTTTATTCCCGTCGCTGAGAAAATCGGGCTGATTTACGATATAGGTTTGTGGGTACTCGAAACCGCTTGCCTTCAAGGCGTGCGTTGGCTTGCAGAGGGGAAACCCTTTGGCCGAATCGCCGTTAACGTTGCCGGACAACAGCTACAACGTAGCTCCTTTGTTGAGGATGTGAAACGCATCCTGACACAAACAGGATTGCCCGCCACTTGCCTTGAGCTTGAAGTGACTGAGAGCGTGATGATGCACAATCCCGATGTGGCGATTCGCGACTTAAAGCTGCTAGGGGATCTTGGCATTGAGCTTTCGGTCGATGATTTTGGTACCGGATATTCCTCCCTTAACTATCTGAAAAACTGCCGATTCATAAACTTAAGATTGACCAATCCTTTGTGCGGGATATTCCCTTCGACACCAATAATACCGCTATCGCTAAAGCCGTAATTGCCCTAGGGCATGCGCTCAAGTTAGAGATAGTGGCAGAAGGGGTCGAGACTCAAGCACAGGCCGAGTTTTTAACCCAAAACCTCTGCGATCAGGCGCAGGGCTATCTATTCAGCCGTCCGCTATTACCTGTGGATGTTGAGGCGTTTTTAGCGAAAGCCTAAGCTCGTCTAGTGAAAGTCTGAGCGCGTCTATCGACCATAAGGCTGATTGGGCATGATTAACGCCGTGAGCAACTGACAGATGCAATGCAACTGGTCGCTCTAGCGGCTGTCTGTTAACATGGCGCCATTAATGTTTTTGGTGATCTTCCATGTCTTTTAGCGCGCTTTCCTTACATTCTCAGTTAGTGAATACCTTAGCCGAACTTGGCTATCAGCAGCCCACACCTATCCAAATTGAAGCCATTCCAGCTATTTTGGCAAAACAGGATGTGATGGCAGGCGCACAAACGGGAACGGGGAAAACCGCAGCCTTTGCTCTCCCGATTTTGCAGCAATTACTCCTCGATAACCAAAGCCAAGATGCCCCTAAAGATATTCGAGCCCTAGTGCTAGTGCCGACTCGTGAGTTAGCGGTGCAAGTGCAGCAGAGTTTTGTGAAATATGCCAAAGACACGAATATTCGTATCGGGATTGCCTACGGCGGCGTGAGTATCGAGGCTCAGCAAGCCGAATTTAAGGCCGGCATCGATGTGCTTATCGCGACGCCAGGGCGCCTGCTCGATCATCTGCGTCAAGGCGCACTTAACCTTAAGCGTTTGAGTGTGCTGGTATTTGATGAAGCCGACCGTATGCTCGATATGGGATTTATGGATGAAATCAAAGCCGTGCTCAAGCAAGTGCCCGCGCAGCGACAGACATTGCTGTTCTCGGCCACCTTAGACGATTCGATTTTCGGTTTCAGTAAAAATCTGTTGCGTGATCCTAAGCTTATCGAAGTCGCGAAACGCAATACCACGGCCGCACAGGTGGAGCAACGGGTTTATGCCATCGACAATGACCGTAAAACCGAGTTTGTCAGCCATTTAGTGCGCAGTAAAAATTGGCAGCAAGTGCTGATCTTTAGCCGCACTAAGCAGGGTGTCGATAAACTGACCACTCAGCTCAATCAACTCGGGGTGGCAACGCAGGCATTTCACGGTGACTTATCCCAAGGCGCAAGGGAGAAGGTTTTAAAGGATTTTAAACAAGGACTAGTGCAGATTTTAGTCGCGACCGATGTTGCCGCTCGTGGCCTCGATATTGCCGACTTACAGTATGTGATTAACTTCGAACTACCCTTTATTGCCGAAGATTATATTCACCGTATCGGTCGCACTGGGCGTGCGGGTAGCACTGGTTTGGCGATTACGCTGTTTAGCCAAGAGGATGCACTGCTGCTTGAAGAGGTAGAAGCATTGCTCGATAAACGCCTGCCGCAGCAATGGTATCCCGGCTTTGAGCCTGATTTTAATAAAATGGAGCCCGAGCCAAGACGCAATAGTAAAGCGGCTCAAAAACAGCGAGCTAAGAAGCGCGCCTTAGGCGGTAAGAAACGGTAACGCTAGTTTGCTTATTGGTATGGTTTAACTTATGGGTTGAAAGCGTTATCAAAAGTCCTGATTTAGATACTTATCCGCCCCAGAGATGGGGCGGATTTTTGTTTTTCAACCGTTGACGACTCCGCCGTTATCTTGCGCGGCAGTTTACTTATCTTTCACGGTTCTCACGCTGCCGATGGCATTTGGGGTCGCATCTCGCTCATTGTGTGTCTAGTGACTTGCTAATCAAGGTCTTGTTTTTCAGATTGTTAGCGTTGAGCGTTGAGCGTTGAGCGTTGAGCGTTAAGCATTAACTAAAATAGACTTCAGTTTGATTATTGCGTTGCCGCTCTTCATTTTTTCAGTTGCTTCTTTAATTAGCTCAGCTTTTTGGGCTTCGAGTAGCGCTATCTGCTTGGCCTTTTCTTCCTCGGATAAGCTGTCATTGGCGGCAATTTTCGCCATTTCTTCTTCTAGCTGCTTCAGTTTTTCCCTGTCGACTCCGGTGCGTTTGTCGAGGATAGCCTGCATGGCTTCCGCTAATCTGTCTTCGGATTTTGCGCTCTCTTCTGTACCGGCAATATTTTGCACATTGCTGGTGTAATGTTGTTTGGCATTGGGCGCAAGCTGGCTATAGGTATCACTGGTTTCAGCGCTTCGAGTCACGCCGCCCGATAGGGTGACAGTATCTTGCGGAGCTGTCATTTGAGGGCTCGAACTGGCCGCTGTGCTTGGTACGCCCTGCGTTTGTTGAGTCTGAGCCGATTTTAGCTGGCTTAGTGCAATGGCTGCATAGCTATTGGGATTGATGACCGTCATTTCCTTATTCTCCCTCGTCGATGTTTACTTCCTGATGCCGCGCCAATCGGGCGAATAAACTAAGCAATATCAAGGCCAAGCCCTAGCGACTTTCGTTGGATTTTTAGCGTCAGAAAAATTTTATAAAAATTTGTACAAAAACTTGATCCTTGTACAAGAATGGTCCGTAATATTATTCAAAGTGATACAAGGAATAGCATTATGTACAAGTTTAATCCGCAGCGAATTCAAATTGGGATCAGTGCCTGCCTACTAGGGGAGAAGGTGCGTTTTGACGGTGGGCATAAAAATTCTTCCTATTGTAATCAAGAGATTGCCCCCTTTTTTGATTATGTCCCCTTGTGTCCAGAAATGGCGATCGGCCTAGGTGCACCGCGAAAAAGCATTCGATTAGTGCGCGATGGTGAGCAGATCCGAGTGCAGAGCGGTGACGGCAGCTTAGATGTCACCGACAAACTCAATCGCTTTAGCGAGCAAAAGGTTGAGGAATTAGGCTTTTTAGGCGGTTACTTACTCTGCGCCAAATCGCCGACCTGCGGTATGGAACGGGTGACTGAGTACAAAATCGGTACCAATAATGGCACTAAATCAGGCATTGGGGTGTTTGCCCGTAAATTAATGGAACGCTACCCCTATCTCCCCGTCGAGGAAGAGGGGCGCTTGCACGATATGGTGCTGCGGGAGAACTTTTTTACCCGAGTCTATGCCTATCACGACTGGCATAAGATGTGTCATGAGGGCCTAACCAAGCACAAGTTAGTCAAGTTTCACTCCCGCTATAAGTATTTGTTGATGGCCCATAGCCCAAAATGGTATCGAGAGCTTGGGCCGATTGTGGCCAATATTGAAGACTTAGATCAAACCGCCGAGCGCTATTTTGCGGGTTTTATGACCGCCTTAAAAATCAATGCGACCCGTCGAAACCATACCAGCACCTTACAACATATTCAGGGCTATTTTAAAAAGCATTTGAATAAGGAACAGAAGTTAGAACTGTCTGAAATGATTATGAAATATCGCCAAGGACTTCTCCCTTTGCTGGTGCCTATCACTTTAATTAACCACTATTTGCGCCAATTCCCCACCCCTATATTGAGGATCAAGTGTACTTAAATCCCCATCCCGAGGAATTAAAGCTGCGCTATGCCTATTAATCACAGTTAGCTGGCGAAAATACGCACCTGAACGATTAGATAATGCATTAAGATTAACGAGTTAAGTGATTGACATGAAACAACATGATTCAAAGGTTGAGGCCGAAAACCTCGAGAGTCGCGAGCTACTCCCGATAGGGGAAGTGTCGTTACTCACAGGGGTTAACGCGGTAACGTTAAGAGCATGGCAGCGCCGCTTTGGGCTGGTGATCCCTGCGCGTACGCCTAAGGGCCATAGGTTATACACACCTGAAAATATTCAACAAATCCATGAGATCAATGCATGGTTAGCCAAGGGGGTCGCCATCAGTAAGGTCAAACCGTTACTGATGAGTTCGGCGCTTGCGACCGAGGCTGATAGCACCCCATTGCAAGAGGGGGATTTGTGGCAGGAGCAGATCACAGCTTTAAATAGTGCGCTGTTTGAACTGGATCAATCAAAGCTGCACCAAATCCTTGATGAAGCCCTTGGCTTATATCCCTTTCAATTAGTGAAACAAAAATTGTTGCTGGCTTGGATGGCGCAGTTACCTGCTTTGTTTGAGCCTCGTTTAGATGCCGAGCTGTTGCTTGCATGGCTAGAAAGTGAGTTAGCCAGTCGCATCGGAGGGCGCGCCAGTTTTGCCGGGCAGGCCAGTTTGGCGCAAATCGGTGTCGTGTGTTTGCCATCTATCCAAGGGCAAAAAACGGCAGAGCTGCACGCGGGTTATTCGAACATGATTCACTCGAGCGCAAGCAACTCAAGCATAAGCAACTCAAGCACAAGCAACTCAAGCATAAGTAGCTCTAGTATGACTAATCGCTTGTATAGCCTGGTTTTACGCTTAGAACTTGCAGAGTTAAGAGTGTCAGTCATTGATCTTGGCGTGCTTGACACTACAAGCCTTGGGCTTATCAATAATCGGCTCAAGGTGGACGCTCTCTTGCTACTGCCTGAGGCGAATCATCCACCATCGAAAATCTTCGAGCTGCAAAGCTTGCTCGAGCAAATGCCACTTTCCTGTTATCTCATCGGCCCCTTTGCACCGACTCTCACGGCCTTATCAGCGTTTATGGCGCCAGACTTGGCTGAATGGGTTAGCCAAGTTTCGGCGGCAAAAGAGCAACAGAAGAAACAGCTACGTAAGAACAAAAACGCGGCCGAAGCGGAGCAAGGAGGGCAAGCCGATGAGTGATAATCAACCCCAAGCGGCAAAGCACGCGTTGATGTGGTTTCGCCAGGATCTGCGTCTAACGGATAACCAAGCGCTGACGGCTGCCTGTGATTGGGTGCGGCAAGCGACGGGCGCAAAACTCAGGGCGATTTATATTGCGACTCCGAGCCAATGGCTCAGCCACGATATGGCGCCGATCCAGATTGATTTTATCCAGCGGCATGTGAATTTGCTCGCCCAAGGACTCGCAAGCCTAGGGATTGAATTTGAGCTTATTCAACTCGATAGCTTTAAAGAGGTGCCCGCTTTTTTAGCGAGTTACTGCGAAAAGCTTGGCGTTGAGCGGGTGTTTGCGGGGCGAGAACCCGAAATCAACGAGCAAAAGCGCGACCAAGCCTGTCTCGATGGGGGATTCCCTTGGTGCTCAGCGACGAGCATTGCCTATTGCCGCCGGGCACAGTGCTTAACTTAAGCGGTGATATGTATAAGGTGTTCACGCCCTTTAGCCGCAAGTGGCGAGAAGTTGCCGCTAAGCGCGCCATTTTGCCGCTTGCAGTACCTGCGCCGCTTGGCCCTATGTTACCTGAACCAAAGCCAATCAGTTTTAAAGAACGTTTCCCATTCACCAGCAAGCTAACCTCGAGTGAGCAATGGGCGGCGGGAGAGGGGCAGGCAAAACGTATTCTTACCGCATTTATTCAGCAAAAAGCCCAAGACTATAAACAGGATAGGGACTTTCCCGCTCTCGAGGGGACCAGCGTCATATCCCCTTATTTGGCGCTGGGCGTGCTCAGCCCAAGGCAATGTATCGCGGCGCTGCTTGGGCGTTTTCCCGAGGTGATTGTCGATGATACTAGCCCTGGGCGAACCTGGTTGAATGAGCTGATTTGGCGGGAGTTTTATCGCCATTTGTTGGTCGCCTTTCCAGATTTATCCAAGGGGCACAACTTTAATCGTCAGGCCGACCATGTGCAGTGGCGCAACAACCAAGCTGAGTTTTTGGCGTGGTGCGAGGGCAAAACGGGCTATCCGATTGTAGATGCGGCGATGCGCCAGCTTAATCAAACCGGCTGGATGCACAATCGACTGCGCATGGTGGTGGCGAGCTTTTTAACCAAACACTTGCTTATCGATTGGCGCTGGGGGAACGCTATTTCCGGCAGCATCTTATCGACGGCGATCTGGCGGCTAATAACGGTGGCTGGCAATGGTCGGCGGGCTGTGGCTGCGATGCCCAGCCTTATTTCCGCATTTTTAATCCTATCAGCCAGAGCGAAAAGTTTGATCCAGATGGCAGCTTTATCCGTAAGTACTTACCAGAGCTGGCATCTTGGGGAATCAAGCGTTTGCACCAACCCAATATGCAAAAAACGCCTTCGTTATTTGAGGTGCCAACGCTGGAGTCTGACTCGGCTTATACCTGTGCGATTGTGGAGCACAATGCGGCAAGGGCGAGGGCGCTAGCGGTACTTGGGGTGCTGAAAAAGGCCTAGGCCATAGGCTCAACCTTACAACTTATCCCTTAGGGAGTTATCTGGATGATAAACCAAGCGAAGATTGAACAGAGCGGTGTGGTTGATGAGTTTATCGCGCTCTATCAAGCATTAAACAAGGACAATCTGCATCTGTTGGCTCAGGTCTACGATGACAATATTTGTTTTATCGATCCTATGCATCAAGTGAATGGTTTAATTGCTTTGACTGAGTATTTTGCCAAACTCTACAAAAACGTTGGTTACATTCACTTTGAAATCAAAGAAGTATTGCAAGATGACTCCCAAGCTTCGCTATTCTGGCAGATGCAATATCGCCATCCCAAGTTAAACAAGGGCGAACTCATCCGAGTCGATGGCATGAGCCAGCTTAAGTTTCACCAGCGGATTTACTTTCACCGGGATTATTTCGACTTAGGGCAAATGCTATACGAGCATTTACCTTGTATGGGCGGACTCATTCGCTTGCTTAAAGACAGGGCGGCAAAGTGATGACCTCAGTGCAGATCCACAAAATCAACACTGTGCTGATCACAGGGGCAAGCTCGGGAATTGGGCTGCAATTAGCCAAGGATTATCTCGCCGCAGGCTGGCATGTGATTGCCTGCGGGCGAGATAAAGCCAAGCTCGATGCCCTTGCCGAAACCGTGCTGATTGGGGCGACTTGCATCAGCTTTGATATTAGTGAGCGCAGCCAAGTCCAAGAGAATGCTCTCCGTATCAAAGATGTACTGACTCAGTGCGCCTGTCAGTTAGATCTGGTGATCCTCAATGCCGGTGGCTGCGAGTATATCGATGACGCTAAACACTTCGACGACAGATTGTTTGAGCGTGTCGTGCACACCAATTTGATAGCCATGGGCTACTGCCTTGGCGCGTTTTTACCCTTAATGCCAAGAGGCGCGCGCTTGGCTCTGATGAGTTCGAGCGCGACGTATTTAGCCTTTCCCCGTGCGGAGGCCTATGGCGCTTCTAAGGCGGGCGTGCAGTACTTGGCCGCTAGCCTAAGGCTTGACCTTGCTCAACACGGGATCTCTGTGAGTGTGATTTGCCCAGGATTTGTGGCGACGCCTCTAACGGCCAAGAATGATTTTGCCATGCCGATGCAAGTCGATGTAAAGGCGGCGTCAACGGCAATTCGCCGTGGGCTCTCGCGCGGCGTAACCGAGATCCATTTCCCCAAACGATTTACTTATTTATTGAAATTGATGTCATTTCTACCTGCCTTGGTTTGGCAAAAAATGATCCAACGGGATAACCAGCCAAGGGCGCTTAAGGATGCAGGACGATGAAAAATATTGCCATTGTAGGGACGGGAATTTCAGGGCTGACCTGTGGCTATCTACTCAGCCAATCCCACAAGGTTACTGTGTTTGAGGCCAATGACTATATAGGCGGCCATACCGCGACCGTGGATGTGGAGCATCTTGGTAAACACTATGCGATAGACACTGGTTTTATCGTGTTTAACGACCGAACCTATCCCCGTTTTGAGAGGCTGTTAGCCCGTCTAAATGTCAGTATTTTGCCGACTGAAATGAGTTTTAGTGTGCACAACGCCCTGACGGGGCTTGAGTACAATGGCCATAACGTTGCCAGTTTGTTTGCCCAAAAGCGTAACCTCCTGAATCCGCGCTTTTGGGCCTTTTTAAATGAAATTGTGCGGTTTAATAAAAGCTGCAAGGCGATTTATCAGCAGGATAATTACCCCGCTGGTAACTTGGGTGAGTTTCTCGACCGCGAGCAGTTTTCTCACTTTTTTGCCGAACATTATATTTTGCCCATGGGCGCGGCAATTTGGTCATCGAGCATCGAAGATATGCGCGCCTTTTCGCTGCGCTTCTTTATCCGTTTCTTTGAGCACCATGGCTTATTAAACGTCAGTAACAGACCGCAATGGTATGTGCTTAAGGGGGCTCACGCAGTTATATTCCTGATTTAATTGCCCCTTTTAAAGACAATCTGCATTTAAACAGCCCAGTGAGTGCCATCGAACGCCATGCTGATGGCGTAAAACTCTATGTGAATGGTGAGTGGCAGGAATTCGATGAGGTGATCCTCGCTTGTCATAGCGACCAAGCGCTTAAGATGTTAACCGATGCCAGCTCGGCCGAAAAAGCAATTCTGGGGGACTTGCAATATCAAAATAATGAGGTGGTTTTACATACAGATACCAACCTTTTACCTAAGCGCAAGGCGGCGTGGGCCAGCTGGAATTATCGTTTGGATGGCAATCAAAAACGCCCCGCCTCTGTGACTTACAATATGAATATTCTGCAGCGCCTACCAAGCGACGCACCAACCTTTTGCGTAACGCTTAACCAGACAGAGCTGATTGACGAAGCCAAAATTCTACGCCGTTTTAACTATGCGCACCCTGTGTTTAATGAGCAGAGTTTGCAGGCGCAGGCGCGCCGGGAAGAAATCTCGGGCCAAAACCATACCCATTTTGCGGGCGCCTATTGGCACAATGGTTTCCATGAAGACGGTGTCCGCAGCGCCTTAGATGTGTGCGCTCACTTTGGGGTTACGCTATGAGTGAGCTCAATAGCGGTATTTACTACGGCAGCGTGACCCATAGTCGCTATACGCCAGTAAAACATCACTTTAGCTACCAAATGGCGTTGCTGGCGATTGATTTAGACGAGGTCGATAGTATCAGTGCCATGGGGCGCAGTTTCGCCAGTCAGCGGCGCGCGCTACTCAGATTTAATCCCAAGGATTACCTTTGTACTTTTACGACAAGGGATAACCAGAGTCGGCAGCTTGAGATAAACGAGCCAAGCAGCTATGCCCTTAAGCAGCGGGTGTTTGAGCAAGTTGCTGAGTTAGGCGGTCACCAGCCTTGCGACAGAGTGTTGTTTGTTGGGCAGATTCGCCACTTTGGCGTGTACTTCAGCCCAGTGAATTTTTACTTTTGTTATCAAGCACAACAGCCTCTATATATGCTTGCCGAAGTGAGTAACACCCCGTGGGACCAACGTCACTGTTATTTAGTGGATTTATTCACCCCTAAAACTACGGATAAAGTGTTTCACGTTTCGCCTTTTATGAACCTTGATATGCGCTACCAATGGCATGTTGAACCGCCCGCTGAACGCTTAAACATTGGCATCGAGAATCTACCTAATCAGACGGGTAAGCGTTTGTTCAATGCCAGCCTGTCGATGACTCGCCAAGCTATCAATGCTCAATCCCTTCGCGCCTTGTTGTTTCGCTTTCCATTTATGACGCTGAAAATCTTCGGTGGAATTTATTGGCAGGCGTTAAAGCTGTTCTTTAAGCGCGTACCTTTTGTGCCACATCCAGTCCAAGTGGAGAAATAAGATGGAAAACACTGCATCGCAATCTTCTGTTATTACGGCAAAATTGCCTGACAGTCTGGCCCGTAAGCTACTGCTTAAAGCATTAGAAAATCTCCCTCATGGCTGTTTAACCTTAGTGGAGGGCGACAAGAGCTATCGCTTTGGTGAGCATCACAGTGATTTACATGCCACCCTGGTGGTGAAGCATCCGAGCTTCTATCGCCAAGCGATGTTTTCGGGCTCCATTGGCGCCGGTGAAAGCTATATCCAAGGTCATTGGACTAGCCCGGATCTCACTAAGGTGGTGCAGCTGTTTGCCCGCAATCTGCCCTTGCTCGATAAGATTGAAGCGAAATTCGGTTGGCTGACTGGATCGGTTAACCGTATGAAACACTTGCTGAATCGCAACTCACAGCAGGGTTCTAAACGTAATATCTTGGCCCATTACGACTTAGGTAATGCCTTGTATGAGCAGTTTTTAGATCGCGAAATGTTGTACTCCAGCGCTCTTTATCCCGATAGCGGAGCGAGTCTAGAGCAGGCGCAGCTACATAAACTGAAAACCATTTGTGAGCGGCTCGACCTACAACCTGGGCAGACCTTACTCGAAATCGGAACGGGGTGGGGCGCCTTAGCCATTTACGCCGCCAAGCATTATGGCGTGCACGTGACGACCACAACGATTTCGGATGCGCAATATGCTTACGCGAAAGCGCGAGTCGAACGGGAAGGCTTAAGCGATAGCATCACCTTATTGACTGAGGATTACCGTAATCTCGGCGGCACCTATGACAGACTAGTGTCTATCGAGATGATTGAAGCCGTTGGCCATGAGTACCTGCCGGGGTTCTTTAAAAAGCTCGAATCCTTACTCAAACCCCATGGCCGCATGTTATTGCAGGCTATTACCATCGCCGACCAACGTTACGACAGTTATCGCAAGGGTGTTGATTTTATTCAGCGATATATTTTCCCTGGCGGTTGCTTGCCTTCGGTTCACCAAATGGTTGGACACTTGGCCAAGCGCACCGATATGCAGGTGTGGTCGATTGATGATATGGGCCTCGATTATGCCAAGACGCTGAGGGACTGGCACAACAATTTCGACCGCGCCATTGAGCAAGTGCAAGCCCTTGGCTATGGCGACGATTTTATCCGCATGTGGAAGTTTTACTTAAGTTATTGCGAAGGAGGCTTTTTAGAGCGCACCACGAGCACAGTGCATTTGGTTGCGGTGCGCCCAGACTACCGTTTGCCGAATGCCGTGAGCGGTAACTAAGGTGGTGATGAGATGTCCTCTATGGCGGGAAACATACTCAATATCTCAAAGCATCAGGGCTTTATACTCTATAACGCCTTGAGTTTTCAGTGTGTGTGGTGGACTGGCGTGTTGTTCGGCAATCGCGCGCTGTTACTGAGTATCCCTTTGTTAGTGCTGCATTTTATATTACTGCCGCGAGTTGAAAGCGCCGCCGCTATCCCGCGGGACTTAAGCACAATGCTTAAGATTGGGTTACTCGGTATGGCGGTTGATAGCCAGCTTACGTTGGCCGGTGTATTTGAATTTTCCGTTTTTCCCGCTTGGTTGGCGTGTCTCTGGTTGCATTTTGCTGTGAGTTTGCAGCATAGCCTTAAGCTTATCCGCGCCTTTACGATTGTATTACAAGCTATTTTAGGGGCAATCTTCGGCAGCCTTAGCTACTTGGCTGGGGCCGCATTTCATGCCGTGAGCCTTCCCTATGGAGAGGGCGTTTCTGCGGTGTTTCTCACAATTATTTGGGCTGTGTTACTGCCTCTTTTCATCAAACTCTCGCGCAGCCATAGGTCTATGGGGTGAACTATCTAGGCGCGTTTATATCGTCGTTAATCCTTGTCTTGCTGGAGAAATCTGATGCTTCATCTTTCATCTATCTTGTCAGCGATGTTGTTAAAAAAGCGATATGTCGGCGCTCTGTGTGGATTAATGCTGCCAGTCGCAGGATATAGCGCCACGCCAGCGGCCATCGAAAATACTATGGCCTCAGGGCTGGTTGAGGTTGGCCGAGGTGAGATGGATTGGCTCTGGTTTAATGTCTATAAAGCCAAGCTGATGACTACTACGGGTAAATACCAGAGCGGGATTTATCCGCAGTTATTAGACATTGAATATTATCGTGATATTGAGGCGAATGATCTGTTAGAGGCGACGGCAGATCAGTGGCGACACTTAGGCTACACCAAGGATGAAATTGCCAATTGGCTGCAATTACTTAAGGGGATTTGGCCTAATGTTGTGCCTGGCGATCATTTAAGTTTCAAACTCATCGATGTGCAGCGCAGTCAGTTCTTTTTCAATGGTCAGCCACTTGGCGTTATCGAAGATCCCAAATTAGCCGAAGCATTTCTGGCGATTTGGTTATCGACCAATACCAGCCGGCCAACCTTAAGGGCGCAATTATTAGGAGAAAAATCATGCGATTGCTAAAGCTTAACTGGGGTAAGCCTGTCATCTTGGGGTTGTTGATGGCTAGTCTTTTGACGAGCTGCTCCAGCGTCGATGTGAGTGACTATCGAGATACTAATCCCCCTTAGTGTTAGAAAGCTTCTTTAATGGCCCGCTTAAGGCATCGGGCATTGTTGAGAACTTCAGTGGCAAAGTGATACGTCGGTTTAATGTCACCATGGAGGCGAGTTGGCAGGGGGCGGAAGGCACCATCAAAGAATGGTTTGTTTATGATGATGGTGAAACCCAAACTCGCATTTGGCGCATTCAATCCCAAGGAGAAGGGCAATACACTGGCACGGCTGACGATATTATCGGTACCGCGGAAGGGGAGGCGAGCGGCAGTGCGCTGCGTTGGCGCTACGATATGCTACTGCCCGTAGATGGTGATGAATACCAAGTGCACTTTGATGATTGGATGTACTTAGTGAACGACAATACCATTATTAACCAAAGCGATATTATTAAATGGGGCGTCACTGTCGCCAAAGTGACCTTAGTGATCCAAAAGCATTAACGGTATAGCCTAACTAATAATTTTTCGTTTATTACAGTAGGCTGACAAAACACTTCAATCCTGCATGGCTAAGTCGATGAAAAATTATTGGATGTTAATGCAGGTATTCGTAAGTCTGTCTTTAATGGCCTGTTCGAATATCGATTTTCAGTTTGAAGGTCAGTCAGATGAGCAAGTCGACCCTAATCAACCAGCAAGCGATCCTATGGTGCAGGATAATGAGCGCCGGGTTCGTGATGCCCGTGAGGATGGACGACTAGAGCCAAAGAGTAGGTTTAAATTCTAGAGCCCGCTTAAATACTAACGTTGGGTTAATCTAGCGAGAGTGCGATGTTTTCAGCCCTTACTGAAAAATAAGGGCTGAACTTCAAGAGGATTAACCCGCTTGGCGACTATTGTCGACAGCCTTTTTATCGTAATACTCGAAGGGAAATTGGTTACGGATCCGCTGCTGCAGGTTGTCATTCACATTGGCAGAAATATGCAGACGCACGCCGGAGTTTTTTTCTGCTCTAATAGTGCAAGTCAGCTTTTCCGCTTTGGCCAGCTGGCGACATTCGCGTTCGAAACGCTCGGGGATTTTGCCTTTATGTTGAGTCATGCGGCCATCTTTAAAATGCATTTCAAAAATAGTCAGTCCCTTCTTACCTGAAAAGATCAGCTTATAAACCAGAAACAAACCAATCGCGATAAAAACGAGCTTTAAAATAGTGGCTGTCATAATGCCTCCTCTCTTATGTTTATAGGACAAAGATACTCTGGAGTTATGGCTTTTAACAGTGCGCTAACACGCAATTTTAATTTGGCAAAGGTATGATTCTGGCCTAGTCTTACTTTACTAAGGAAATGTACTCCCTCAGTTAAGGAAAACGCCATGTACTTATCTAATGCTGACCGTTGGTCTTTATTGTGTAAAAAACAAATTGATATTATTGATAAATTGTCTGCACAGTTCCCAGAACGAAAAGAACCGCTTAATGAGTTGACCCATGGTTGGCGGCATTTGCAACATCAAGTGCAGGCGGGGGATAGGCCGATAGTGCATGAGCAGATAAAGTAAATTGTCAAAATGACAGAAACAAAAGCCACTCAGTGAGTGGCTTCGTTGTTTTTAATGGTGCTAGCACTAAGAGTCGAGTTTGGGAGCGACTGTGATTATCGAGAGTAAGTCAGTTGCTCAGGGCTGTCGATGCTGTGACTTTTACTCAAAATTCAGGTTCAAAATACGGATACAAAAAAGCCACTCGTCGAGTGACTTCGTTGTTTTTAATGGTGCTAGCACTAAGAGTCGAGTTTGGGAACGACTGTGATTATCGAGAGTAAGTCAGTTGCTCAGGGCTGTCGATGCAGTGACTTTTACTCAAAATTCAGGTTCAAAATACGGATACAAAAAAGCCACTCATTGAGTGGCTTTTTTGTTTTTTATGGTGCCGGCACCAAGAGTCGAACTCGGGACCTACTGATTACAAGTCAGTTGCTCTACCAACTGAGCTATGCCGGCTAAATTGTGGTGCCCGAACCCGGAATCGAACCAGGGACACGAGGATTTTCAATCCTCTGCTCTACCGACTGAGCTATTCGGGCAACTAAACTAAGTGTCTAGTTAACTACTTCAAACCGAGTGCTTAACACCCCATTCGTTCGAAGTGCGCGTATCATATAGTGCTCGCTTTCACTGTGCAAGCCCTTTTAATTCGACTGACCAAGTATTAAACAAAAAGCGCCTTATTTAAGGCTTTATAGAGATGCGAATGGTTCACTTGGTCGAACTATCAATGGGTTAATTCGATTTAGTTGTGGGATAAATGAGTAAAACGGCAGTGGATGACTGGGAATTTTAAATATTCGCAGTGCGAAGGACTAAGCTGTTAATCAGTATTTTGTTTATATGACGTCATGCCCAAGAACCGAACTTAAGCACTGTTTAAATGATTAATAGCTGGTTAGTCGTAATGTACTTGCATCGAATATCGAAGGAGTTTGAACTCAGCCAAATACCAGAAACAAAAAAGCCACTCAGTGAGTGGCTTTTTTGTTTTTTTATGGTGCCGGCACCAAGAGTCGAACTCGGGACCTACTGATTACAAGTCAGTTGCTCTACCAACTGAGCTATGCCGGCGAATGGTGGTGCCCGAACCCGGAATCGAACCAGGGACACGAGGATTTTCAATCCTCTGCTCTACCGACTGAGCTATTCGGGCAACTAAACTAAGCGTTAGTTGACTACTTTAAACTGACAACTTAATGCTGCCTCGTTCGAAGTGCGGCTATATTAACTAGGGTGTTTATCCTCTGCAAGCGCTTTTTCCTGATAAATGATGTGTTCGACTGTTTAATGTGCACTTTGGCTGTTTTTTATCTATAAACCAGTTGGGAATGAGCCTTTTTGATGCCTCAAAGTTGTATTTCCTGCCGCGTGAGTGACCCGTTTAAGCCCCACAATCAGCGTTAACACCATAATAGCGTTAATCTTTCTGAATTTTAGAAAGATATGAGCGATTTTTACTGATTTTAGTTTTTATTTTTCGTTTTATGATAATGACTATTATTTGATTGTGCGACTTAAGTGCAGAGGTGTGGGGTAGCTATATGTTTAGAAATACTAAGTTGAATTATGGACTTATTGCTATTGCCAGCCATTGGCTAAGTGCGGTTGTGGTGATTGGACTCTTTGCCGTCGGTGTGTGGATGGTGGAATTGACCTACTACAGTGCATGGTACAAAACGGCGCCACATTGGCATAAAAGCGTTGGGATTTTGCTGCTGGCGGTAACGCTGTTTCGTTTAGTTTGGCGTTTGGTTAATCCAAAGCCTGCTCCTGAGCAAAATCACCAAACATGGGAAAAGATTAGCGCTCACATTGCCCATGGCGCGATTTACTTCTTATTACTGGTGATTATGGCCGCAGGTATTTTGATTTCGACGGCTGAGGGCCGTGGAATTATGGTGTTTGACTGGTTTGAGTTACCCGGCCTAACGCCACTGATTGAAAATCAGGCTGATATCGCGGGGGATATTCATCAATATGCCGCCTACAGCTTGATAGCTCTGGTTTTACTGCATGCGTTAGGCGCGTTAAAGCACCATTTTATCGATAAAGATTCAACACTACTCAAGATGATTAAATTTAACCGAGGATAATATAATGAAAAAACAACTATTAGCTGCTTTGATTGGTGGGGCTTTACTCGCTCCAATGGCTGCATCTGCCGCCGATTATGTAATTGACCGCGAAGGTGCTCATGCATCTATTACCTTTAAAGTAAGTCACTTAGGTTATAGCTATGTCGTAGGTCGTTTTAACGATTTCAGCGGTGATTTCAGCTACGACGCTAAAAATCCAACGGCAGCTAAAGTGAATGTTAAAGTGAACACCTTAAGCGTTGACTCTAACCATGCCGAGCGTGATAAGCATATCCGTAGTGACGATTTTTTGAATACGGCTAAATTTGCAGAAGCGACTTTTGTTTCGACTTCGGTTGAAGACAAAGGCAATGGCGATATGGTTATCACAGGTAACTTCACGCTAAACGGTGTGACTAAACCGTTGGCAATCCAAGCGCATGCTGTGGGCGAAGGTCAAGATCCTTGGGGCGGATACCGTGCGGGCTTTACCGGTACGACCACGTTTGCGATGAAAGATTACGGCATCAAGATGGACTTAGGTCCAGCGTCTGCCAATGTTGAGTTAGATTTAGTGGTAGAAGGCGTGCGTAAGTAAGCTTAACGCTACTGAGCTGCATTTATCCGCGAATAAAAAAGCGCCCTTGGGCGCTTTTTTGCTTTCTATTGGATAGGCGCTTAGGCTTATTCCTGACCCTTTTCAGGCACAAAGCCTTCAATTTCCACGTCTTTACCTTCAAACAGGAAAGAGGTCATTTGTTCTTCCAAAAATTTACGATCATCAACATTCATCATGTTGAGTTTCTTTTCGTTAATCAGCATGGTCTGCTTTTTCTGCCATAGGCCCCAAGCTTCTTTACTGACGTTATCGAAAATACGTTTACCTAAATCACCTGGATACAGTTGAAAGTCTAGGCCGTCGGCTTCTTTGTTTAAATATACGCAATTGACTGTACGCGCCATGATTATTCCTTACTGACTGTCGAGGTTGCTAGCAATAGCTACGAGTGATCCCAAGTTGGCTAACACGCGCTCTGTTGCGGCGGCGAGTCCCACTTTGGAAGGTTGATTGATGTTATACCAGAGAGACTGGTTTTGTTCCATGACTGCGCCCACGCTCTGCATACCCAAGGTTTGCTTGTCGTAGCCATTCGCTTGGTTATCCAAATTCAGTAGCATGGGTTGAATATCTAAATGGAAATGGCTAAAGGTATGCCTAAAACCGATTAATGGTTCGAGTTGTGCGGCGTGATAACCTTGGGTTTCAAGCTCTGCATTGAGTGCGGCTTGAGTACTAAATTCGGGGAAGCACCAGAGTCCGCCCCAAATGCCGGCAGGAGGGCGCTTAGCCAAGAAGACTTGGTTATCTTTGAGTAAAACCAACATCCAAGCGGCTTTCTCTGGGATAGTTTTCTTCGGTTTTTTACCGGGGAACTCGGTTTGCCTGCCCATAAGTTGGGCCTTGCAATCGACAGCCACAGGACAAGCGGCACAATTGGGTTTACTGCGAGTACAAATGCTGGCACCAATATCCATCATGGCTTGGTTATATTTTTGAATATCCTGCTCTGGCGTTAACAGCTCGGTTAATTGCCAGAGTTGTTCTTCCACAGGTTTTTGACCGGGCCAGCCCGCAATCGCGCCATGTCTTGCTAATACGCGTTTAACATTGCCATCGAGGATTGGATGATGTTGCCCAAGTGATAGGGATAACACTGCACCTGCTGTCGAGCGGCCAATACCTGGCAGCGCTAACACTTGCTCAAAGTCTGTTGGAAATTGCCCCTGATACAGATCGCGAACCATCTTAGCGGCTTTATGTAGATTGCGAGCCCTGGCGTAATAACCAAGGCCAGTCCAATGATGCAGTACTTCATCATCCGGCGCGTTAGCGAGGGCTAACACATCGGGGAAACGTGCCATAAAACGCTGGTAATAGGGGATAACAGTCGCTACCTGAGTTTGTTGCAGCATAATCTCTGAAACCCATACGCGATATGGGGTTTTATCTTGCTGCCAAGGGAGGGTTTTACGACCGTGGGTGTCGTACCAATTAACGATACGTGTAGCAAAGGAGGCTGTAGATTTCATCGGCGCAGTGTAGCGGGAGATTGGTTGGCAAACAAGTAACACCCCATCGAAAAATCGGCCTAGATTCGCTCTCTAGGATAATCTTGTTATACTTCGCCTCCATTAGTGCTTGCACTGTAAGTTGAACTTTGGATAATGCCCTTCTTTTTAGATGGTGTTGTCCACGAGACGAGGCAAAAATGAGCGAAGTCACTACCGCTGAATTTAATGAAGAAGGCAAGTATCTGCGTAAGATCAGAAGCTTTGTCCTAAGAGAAGGTCGTTTGACTAAAGGTCAAGCGCAAGCCATTGAGACTCAGTGGCCAACAATGGGCTTAGATTACAGCCCAACACCATTAAACCTGACTGAAGTGTTTGGTCGCGAAGCCGATACCGTACTGGAAATTGGTTTCGGCATGGGCGCGTCTTTAGTACAAATGGCACAAGAAGCTCCAGAGCAGAATTTTATCGGTATTGAAGTCCATAAGCCTGGCGTGGGTTCATGCTTAAGTGACGCCGCCGCCGCTGGGGTGACTAATCTTCGCGTGTATCACCATGATGCAATGGAAGTGTTAGAACATGCTATCGCCGATGGCAGTCTTGCTCGCGTGCAATTGTTCTTCCCCGATCCTTGGCATAAAAAGCGCCACCACAAGCGCCGTATCGTGCAGGCGGAGTTTGCTGAGCTTATTCGCCGTAAACTGAAGATTGGCGGCGTGTTCCATATGGCGACCGACTGGGAAAACTACAGCGAACATATGCTGGAAGTGATGAATGCGGCCAATGGTTACAAAAACCAATCCGCCGATGGTACCGTGGTGCCGCGCCCAGATCATCGTCCACTGACTAAATTTGAAGCCCGCGGTCATCGCCTCGGCCATGGCGTGTGGGATCTGATGTTTGAGCGTATCGCTTAACATCTTTTATAGATTTTATTTTTTAACACAACGGGGAAAATCACTATGGCAAAGAATCGTAGCCGTCGTTTACGTAAGAAAATGCGCGTTGATGAATTCCAAGAGTTAGGTTTTGACATTACTTGGACCTTCGATGCATCTGTCTCTGAAGCCGATATTGATGCAACAGTCGATAAGTTTATCGATGAAGTCATTGAAGCCCGTAAGTTAGGTTTCCACGGCGGTGGTCATATCGAGTGGGAAGGTATTATTGCTACCCAAACTATCGGTAAGTGCACCGAAGAAGATGTTGCTGCAGTGAAGGCTTTCTGGGCGGGTCAAAAAGTGACTCAACTTGAAGTTAGCGATCTGTACGATATCTGGTGGAGTTAATGCCAGAACAGGCGTTATTAGAGGAAGTGGTCGACAAAGTTCGGCCCTTGCTCGGCCAAGGAAAGGTTGCTAATTACATCCCTGCGCTCGCCAATGTTGATGCTGGTAAATTGGGTATTGCCGTGACCACAATTGACGGTGAAACCATAGGCGCAGGCGATTACCTTGAGCCATTTTCAATTCAAAGTATTTCTAAAGTTTTCAGCTTAACCTTAGCGCTAACTTTATATGAAGAAACCGAAATTTGGAGCCGTGTCGGCAAAGAACCCTCGGGACACTCCTTCAATTCATTAGTCCAAGTTGAACTCGAGCGGGGTAAACCTCGCAATCCCTTTATTAATGCTGGCGCGTTAGTTATCGCTGACTTATTACAGAGCCGTTTAGGGGCGCCTAAGCATCGGATGTTGGAATTGGTCAGGGCGCTGAGTCAAAACGATAAAGTCTGTTTCGACAAGCAAGTGGCGGATTCAGAATATCAGCACAGTGCACGTAATGCGGCCATCGCTTATCTGATGAAATCCTTCGGTAATTTTCAAGGCGATGTCGATACAGTGCTGCGCACTTATTTTCATTATTGCGCCTTAAAAATGAATTGCGCCGACCTATCGCAGGCGATGTTGTATTTAGCCAACCGCGGTAAAACCTTAGATGGCACTGAGCTTATTTCGCAGGTACAGACTCGGCAATTAAATGCCCTGTTAGCAACTTCTGGCTTATATGACGGCGCCGGTGAGTTTGCCTATCGTGTTGGTATGCCGGGTAAAAGCGGTGTTGGCGGCGGCATTATTGCGGTGATCCCCGGGGAACTTTCGGTCTGCGTTTGGTCACCCGAATTAGACAATCAAGGTAACTCCCTCGCAGGGACGGCGATGCTTGAGCATCTCAGCCAGCGTCTCGGACGTTCAATCTTCTGATTTAACTCTTTTATTAGCACTGTTAGGCTAAATATTAGTGAAATTTACTAATCTGTTATCGGTGCTAATTTTTATAACTTCATAATAATCATATTGTTATAAAGTTGGCACATCTTCTGCTATTCATCTTTTAGCACGTTAGCTTAGTCGAATTCCTCAGATTAAAGGATGAACAACAATGAAGATAAATACACTATTAACCGGAGTGGCATTATCGGGCGTTATTTTAGGCGCTTCTGGCTTGCAATCAGCACAAGCGAAAACCGAGCCGCAAATCGATGAGCGCTGTGAGGTCTCTCTTAACTATGATGTGAGAGTCGAACCGAAAAAATTAGTGATGAGCGAGAAGGGCACCGAGAAGTATCGCATAGAGGTCGACAAGTTATACGTTGAAGGCAAGCAGGTAACCTTAACCGACAAACAGAAAAAGCTCGTGAGCCAGTATGCCGATGAGGTTTCGACTCAGGTTCCTGAGGTCATTGAATTAGTCAACGAAGCCGTTGCACTGGCCTCTCAAGCTGTAAGTATGGCATTAACGCCACTGATGGGCGATGCGGCTGGCGCTAAGTTTGATGAGATGATGGCGGGCGTGCAGAAGCGTGTTGATACCGTAGCCTACAAGCAGGGCGATAGTTTTTACCTTGGTGCGACTGAAGAGTCGATGCAAAACACCTTTAACGACGAATTTGATAAGGAAATGGAACAAATCGTGCAAAACTCCATTGGCACTCTGATGATGAATATCGGCAGCCAAATCCTTGCGGGCGACGGTGAGTCCTTCGAAGCTAAGATGGACGCATTCTCACAAAAAATGGATAGATTAGGCGATGATATTGAGCAGCAAATTGAATCCCAATCTAAGGGGATTGAAGCGAAAGCCGATCGTTTATGTGACCGTTTTGAAAACCTGCTGGTGCTCGAGAGTCAACTGCGTAAAGAAGTGCCTGAGTTAGCACCCTATGTGTTGACGCAAAACACTCACCATGAATTACGTGAATAGTGCTCGGCAGAGTAGCTTAAAACCAACACTGGTTGGAGTCAGGTAATGTCGACCTAACTGACACCATAAATACAGTGATATAAATGAAAAAGCCCCAGTACGTTAAGTGTCTGGGGCTTTTTCTTGATTCATTTTAGCCAAGCGGAATGATATTAATCTAATTGCTTGCGGCTATTTACTATGGAATATTACATTCTAAAGACTAATGTTTGGTATACTCTTAAAATATAATGAAAAGCTGGCAATTCAGTCAGATAGAACACTCTACTTTAGCGGACTTTTTCGGTCTAAATCTCTACAACGAACCCAATTGCTGTGAGATATTAAGGCATTGAGGGATGCTTCAAGGCATTTGTGCTGCATTCCTATGCTATTCCGAAAGTTAATATCACTGTCGAAACTGCTTAAGGCGACTTTCCATGTTAGAACTGTTAGAACCTATTGCGATTTTTACTCATGTGGCCAGAGCTGGTAGTTTTAGTGCCGCCGCAAGAAGGCTTGGGATCTCTAAATCTAAGGTCAGTACGCAGGTAGCCGATCTCGAACATAGACTCGGTGTTCAACTGATCCAGCGTACCACTCGAAGCTTAAGTCTGACTGAAGCTGGACATTTGTTATATCTGCAAGGTGAAGAGTTGCTTCGCGATGCCGAACAGGCCATTGCTAGCGTGCATAACTTAAACGATGCCACCCGCGGCGTGTTAAAGGTGGGGATTTCCCAGTCCTTTGGTGCTATGCATATCATTCCTGCGCTGCCATCATTTATGGCCAAACACCCTGAGCTAGAGCTGCAAGTCAGCTTATTAGATCATAAGGTGGATGTAGTCAGCGAAGGTTTAGACCTATTGTTGACTATGTCTGAGCAGCTTCCCTTGGGTATGGTGGCGCGTCCTTTGATGAAGTGTCAGTTCCTACTCGTTGCCTCGCCTGATTATATTGCTAAACATGGCGAACCGTCGCGTCCAGAGCAATTGGTCGACCATAACTGCTTGGTGTATCAAGGTGAGTGGCATGAGCACAGCATGTGGCAGTTTAAAAAGGGCGATGATTACTGTGAGATAGGTGTCTCTGGTAACTTTAGAGTGGATAACGCTCCCGCTTTAAAATCAGCTGCGATCAGTGGCTTAGGGGTTGTCTATCTTGCCAGTTACTTGATGGAAGATGAAATCGCTAAGGGCACTTTAGTGCCGCTGCTGAGGGATTGGCAACTGACGCATCATTTACCGCTACAGGCCGTTTACCCACGCCGTAAACACTTAGCGCCTAAGGTGAGTGCCTTCATTGAGTTTATTAAAGACCATATTGGTAATCCGCCTTATTGGGATATTCCCTATGCGGAACTCTTCAGTGAACGTCAGTAATTTTGGAAACATTGTTCTTAAAATGCGTTCAATGCGTTTTGAGCGAGTCTGGTAGTTTTTAGATTATATTAAAATCAATTTGTTACGTGATTTTTGGTTTGTATTTTAGTTTGATTTTTTAGGGTTTTCTAAAACAGCTTTTTAGTGGGTGTATTGAAGTCTGTTCTTAAATGAATACAATGGTTGCCAGATGATTCGGAATGACCTGAGTCCTACACTTTTATTGGAAATGACCCCTTTCGATATTAGCGTACAGGTTGGCAGCAATGCAGTTTCGGATCACAGCCAGCAGAAGTTTGCGAACTAAAACAATGTTGGCTTTTAAACCATCATCCTAGTTTTTGGTTTACCTCAGCTCATTAGGCTGAGGTAATTTTTTCTGATGGTTGAGTGCGGAAAACGAGTTTTGTCTCTCTGTACCCTAAAGTCACACCGAGTGTTAAGTGCTTATGCTTAATACATTAAATATAGTGACCCACAGTGAGATAGGGTTTTATGACCAAGCCGGTGATAAATCCAATAAAAAAGCCACTTGATAGTGGCTTTTTTATTGGCTGTGATTTAACGATGTTATTCGCAAAGGCGCTCAAGGGAGGCTAGCGTTAGCCTCCCAAGGTTTTATGCTTAGGCTTTATTAACGCTGGCAATCCATTGATCGACTTGCTCTTCTAGCACATCCAAAGGCAGTGCGCCGTTAGCCAAGACTAAAGTATGGAAATCCCGGATATCAAACTTATCACCCAGTTGTTTTTCCGCCTTGTGTCTCAGTTCGAGTAACTTAATCATCCCAACTTTATAGGCTGTGGCTTGAGATGGCATAACAATATGACGCTCTACCATTTTCTTCGCATCGGATTTTGCGTTAGGGGTATTATCGACGTAATAAGCTATCCCTTGTTCGCGGGTCCATTTCTTGGCGTGGATCCCAGTATCGACCACTAAACGACAAGCTCGCCATAACTCCATCGCCAGTCGACCAAAATCGGAGTAAGGGTCGGCATATAAGCCCATCTCCTTCGGGAAAGACTCACTGTAGAGTCCCCAACCTTCGATATAGGCGGTATAGCCACCGAACTTACGGAACTTAGGAATATCCTTTAGCTCCTGTGAGATAGCGATTTGCATATGATGGCCAGGGATCCCTTCGTGGTAAGCCAGTGCTTCCATCTGGTATTTAGGCATGGCTTTCATATCGTAGAGGTTGGCATAGTAGCTACCAGGGCGAGAGCCATCGGGAGCCGGTTGTTCATAGAAAGCTTTACCCGCGGATTTTTCCCTAAAGGCTTCAACCTGTTTGACTATCATGGCTGCTTTAGGCTTAACCTTAAAGACTTCATCCAAGCGTGAGCGTATATTATCGATAAGCTTGGTAGCATCGGCTAAATATGCCGCCTTGCCTTCGGCGGTATTAGGATAATAGAACTGTGGATCATCGCGCATAAAGGTGAAGAATTCTTGCAAGGTGCCGTTAAAATTCACCTTTTTCATAATGGCGCGCATTTCATTATGGATGCGTTCCACTTCGGCAAGACCAAGTTGATGGATTTCATCCGCCGTCATGTGGGTAGTGGTCGTGCGTGCAAGAGCATTGTTATAAAACGCCTCGCCGTCGGGGAGTTTCCAAACACCATCGCGGGTATCGGCCTTGGCTTCTAAGGTTTTGATATAGGCGATAAGCGTCTTGTATGCAGGCTCAACTTGTGAGACGAGTGCTTTTTCAGCATCGGCAATCAGTTGGTTTTTTCTGTTTCAGAGATGCCAAGAGCATTCACTTTTTTGCGAAAATCCGCCAACAACGCACTGTCTTCGCCTTTATCGAAGGGGGCGCCTTTAATGATGTTTTGGCTGTCAGAAATCACGTAACCGAACACAAATTTAGGGGCAATAATGCCTTTATTTGCGCGGATCTCAAGCGCCTGTTGCAGTTGGCTTAAGCGTTTGGGCACGCCATTTAAGCGGCTGATATAGGCCTTAGCATCGCTGACATCGGTGATCTGGTGTTGATTAATCAGGAAGGAGGCTATCATCGAGTGGCCACCATGCATCTGATTCACTGGGTAGTTATGGTAGCGCCACTGATAGTCTTTGATATCGTTATTCAGGTTTTGAGTGAGTAACGTCAGGCTTAGGCGAGTTTGTGGATCAAGCTTACTCGCATCCAGTTGATTCACTTCGGCTAGCTGTTTCTTGGTTCGCGCCAACTCACGCGCATCCGCTTCATCGCCAATGTCGTCCCACTTATCATAGTCCTGCTTTATGCCCATATAGGTTTGCGCAATGGGGCTTGCCATGATGTTTTCCATGAAGATGGTTTCAAACAAGGCGTTGGCTTTTTCTGACTCGCTTTGTGCGGCAACACTGGTACCGGCCACATTATGTGAGTCACTTAAGGTGGGCACAGCATAGGACGGCAGTGCAAGCAGGGCGGAGAGAGTAAATGCGACTAAGCTGATGTTCGTTTTTATTGGCATGATCAGGCTTCCTTAACAATGTTCAGGCAATTCTAAAGAAGCAGGGGAAAAATGTATGAATATAAATGTTAGAAAATGTGTTAGCCATAAAAGATGCTTCATCGAGAAACCTAGGCTAACACATTATTTATATGGGGAATTTAATTAGGGCGTGTTGACGTTTCAGGGTTATTTTTGCAGCAGTTTGGCTGGCTTTTATGCAAGACAAAGTCCGTGCAGTGTAGTTATTCTACATAAACGGACGATAACGCAGCAGAAACGCCAGCCAAACGCTGCCCGAAGGGTTCGTCTAGCAAGCTCGTTCTCTTTGTCACTCGTCATTTGAGTAGAATAACTACACATCATTCCTCGTTTCGCGAGCACGTGCTTGCCAGAACGAACAAAATCTAATCTCGAAACGTCAACACGCCCTAGTGAATTAACAAAATTGTGTCAGTAAATCGTTCACAAACATGTGACCTTTACTGGTTAATTGCCAATGTTCAGCCGATTCGGTCAGTAAACCCCGTTGTTTGGCCTTTTCCATTCCCTCTTTCAACGTATCTCGGTGTAAACCGGTTCTGTCTTCAAACTCTTGCTTAGGAATAGGCGTCATTAAACGCAAGCGATTCATCAAATATTCGAGAGCGCGATCTTCTTCGGCGACCTCAGTCTGCTCGAAGTTATAGTTGTCGGCAGCTAAATAACCCTTAGGGTGTTTGATTTTGACCGTGCGAATAATGCGGTTCTCTTCGGGCAAGGTCACTTTGCCATGGGCACCGCAGCCTATGCCTAAATAATCGCCAAACTGCCAATAGTTAAGGTTATGCCTGCATTGATAGCCGGGTTTGGCATAGGCAGAGATTTCATACTGCTCATAACCGAGTGCCGCTAACTTTTGTTGCCCTTGTTCGTAGATCTGCCAGAGATCTTCATCGTCGGGTAGTTGCGGCGGTTTTGAGTGGAACAGGGTATTAGGCTCAATCGTCAGTTGATACCAAGACAAATGCGGCGGATTGAGCGCCGCCGCGGTATCGATATCCGCCATGGCCTCAGCAAAACTTTGATTCGGAAGTCCGTGCATCAAATCCAAGTTAAAACTTAAATAACCCGCTTGGCTGGCTTTTTGGGCGGCGGTTTGGGCTTCGTTTTGATCGTGGATCCGCCCCAGCAGATTGAGCTTATCCTTAGAGAAACTCTGTACTCCAATGGATAACCGGGTGACCCCGGCGGCGCGGTAGGCACTAAAGTCATCGTGCTCTAGGGTGCCAGGGTTGGCCTCCATGGTGATTTCAATATCGTCACTAAAGGGAATTAGTGCATTGGCACCATCCAATATCCGTTTGATTTGATTGGCATCAAACAGAGACGGTGTTCCACCACCAATAAAAATAGTGTGTAGCTTACGGCCTTGTACTAAGTGCAAGTCTTGGCGTAAGTCAGCTAGCAGCGCATCCACATAGGCCTGCTGGGGTAATTCGCCATTTTGTCCATGGGAGTTAAAGTCGCAGTAAGGACATTTTTGTACACACCAGGGGATATGGATGTACAAGCTCAACGGCGGCAGGGTTAACTGAGGTGACACATTCACTGACATTATTGGGCGTTCCCGTCGGTAAATACGCCTTTTTCCTGCATGGCAGCAATCAGTTGCACTAAAGCTTTACCACGGTGACTCAAGGCATTTTTCTCGTCACTGCTCATTTGGGCTGCGCTGCAATCATGGTGTTCTGGAATAAAAATCGGATCGTAACCATGACCGTTGTCACCCCGTTGCACGAAATCGATTTGGCCTTCCCAAGAGGCTTGGCAAATGATGGGCGTTGGGTCCTTCGCATGGCGCATATAGACTAAAACACATTGGAATCTGGCCGTACGCGGCGCAGGATTATCCTTTAATGTGTCTAAGAGCTTTAACACATTGTCTTGATCCTTGGCATTTTCCCCGCAAAGCGTGCAGAGTAGATGCCCGGCGCGCCTTGGAGTAAATCGACTTCTAATCCCGAGTCATCGGCAATGGCGGCAAGTCCAGTAATTTGCGCTGCATGTCTGGCTTTGATAATGGCGTTTTCGACAAAGGTTGTGCCCGTTTCGGCCACTTCGCTAACGTTAAATTGGCTTTGTGGCAGCACTTTTACGCCATAGGCGGCGAGCATTTGATCGAATTCGGCAAGTTTACCTTTATTGCCACTGGCGAGGACGATTTGTTGCATGGAATACCTATTGGATTGGGCGCTCTTGTCTGTGTGTCACTGAGTGTGAACATTGAGCGATGTCATTGGACTGTATGCGGCAATGATACCCAAGCTGAGCGGTAAAGGACAGAAAAAGGCAGGGCGATACTTGGTATCGCCCTGCCTTATGAGGTTGAGATTATTCGACGTAGAATTTTTGCTTAAACTGCAGATTGGTGTTGAGCTGATTACCGTGTTTAATGGCGATGTTGAAATTGATTTCTTGATCGTCGCGGTAAGGGACTTCGGCGATGTAATAAATCGCCTTACCCTCACGGATCTCTCTAAATTTCAGATCGATACGCGCATCGAGTAGGTTATTGGCCACGCCAGTGATTTCAACGGGCACTGCGGGCGAGCCTTCTTCACTCATATCTAATACGGCAATGTTAATGATGCCTCTGTAGCTACTGCGTTCGATGCCATAGGATTTCGCAATGCTCGGGGTTAAAAAGGTGCTGCCCAGCGCCATGTAATGAATGTCGAAATTACCGACGGTTTCTTTTTGCTCGGCATTGGCGACGCCACACAGGCTTGCAGTCAAGGCGAGCATAATAAGGAGATTACGTAACATGATGTTGTACCTTCATATGAGGGATTACTTGAGTATAGGTCGCTGGAAGGAGACTTCCAACGGTGCGTTTATTCGAGCAATGTCGCGATTTCTGCCGGAACGTTTTTGGGCGCGCTAATCCGTACCTGCTTATGACGTCCTAATTCGCCCTTAAGGATGTGAACATCGCTTTTAGGGACTTTAAAGGCCTTGGCTAAATACTTGCTTAAATGGGCATTGGCCTTGCCATCGATAGGCGGGGCGGTAATGGCGACTTTTAACTCATCACCGTGTAGCCCGACTATCTGATCGCGACTCGCTTTAGGTTGAATATACAAATTAAGCAGCAAGTCGCCTTGCTGCATAATGACTGCGCTCATTAAATCACGGCCCAAAATGGTACGTATTGCGCCAATAGCATGTTGATAAAGTTCATGCCGATAATCACCAACATCACCGACAAATCTAAACCACCAATGGGCGGAATGATACGGCGCACTGGAGCCAAAATGGGCTCTGTGAGTTGACCCATGATCATCACAATGGGGTTATAGCCTTGATTGAACCAGCTTAAGATGGCGCGAATGAGCAGCATCCAGAAGAGCAAAACGCCCGCCTGTTTGATAACAGTGACAAGCGCAAACACAAAGAACAGCACGATATCAATACCACCACCGGCGATAAGGCTTAACAGTAGTACTTTGACCATCACCACTAATAGGGCGAGTACAAATGAAGAAGTATCGAATCTTCCCATTGAAGGAATTAATCGACGCATAGGCGCGATCAACGGGTGAGTGGCTTTGACCACAAACTGACTGAAGGGATTATAAAAATCGGCACGGGCCAAGGGGAGCCAGATCCGTAATATCACCACCATCAAATATAAATCGAAGAGTGTGCTGATTAAAAAGGTTAATGCATTCATCGAGATTTCTGCCTATATGAGTCCGATTAAAAACGCCCGCGTTAAAATTGAGTGAGTCATCCAGTTATTGCTGAATTAAAAAGTGTTAGCCATTTCTTCTGCACGTTTGATGCAGTTTTCCATCGCATTTTTGACCACACCACGGAGATCCGCCGCTTCGAATGTGGCGATGGCTTGCGCCGTTGTGCCACCCTTCGAGGTGACATTCTCCCGTAAATTACCCAGCGTAAGCTCGGGATTTTGCTTTGCCATCATAGCAGCACCGAGGGCAGCTTGCTGTACTAAGCTTCTGGCTTTGGCTTCATCCATGCCCATTTGCTTGCCGGCATCAATCATAGATTCCATCAGCAGGAAGAAATAGGCCGGAGAACTACCCGCAAGGGCAATGACTTGATTAATCTCAGATTCCTCATTCACCCACACAATTTCACCGCCGCTGGACATCAAGCGTTCGGTAATGGCTTGTTGGGCATCAGAGAGGGGCTGCGGGGCGTAGAGTCCCGTCATACCGACACCGATTTGCATTGGCGTGTTTGGCATAGTGCGAACTAGTGTGATGGATTGCGCTAAATACTGGCTGTAGCGCTCTGCTTTAATCCCCGCAGCAATGGTAATGATCAGCTTGTTTGACATATCAATGCCTTGCAGTGCTTGGCAGACTTGTTCCATCAACTGTGGCTTAACGGATAATACGATGACATCGGCATCTTGGGCGGCGCTAACATTGTCTTGGGATACACGCACACCAAAGTCGGCGGCGAGGGCATCGAGTTTACCTTGGCTAGGATTGGTGGCTTGCACTAGCGCAGCAGGATAGCCGCTACGAATTAAGCCGCTGATAATACTGCGGGTCATATTGCCCGCACCGATAAAACAGATTTTTTGTTGACTCATGTGTACCCCATAATGTCTGGCCTAGGCTGAGTGGATAACATTCAGCATTAATATCATTGAATTAGCGTTATTAGGCCGGATAAAAATTTCTATTTAATGTTCTCTAACAGTATTTGGGCTTTAGCCTCTAAAAACAAGGCTAAAGCCGATAATGCTGACTCGCCTTTGGCTATCTCTGTGATTTCCCTTAGCATCAATCGTACAGATGCATTAAGCCGTAACGACTAATTGCGGGTCGTCTCTTTTGCGCCATAATCCCGTTCACCAAAGATTGCGCTGCCGATACGCACCATGGTTGATCCGCACTCAATAGCCACGTCTAAATCATTACTCATGCCCATAGAAAGCGTATCGACAGCGGGATAATGCTGCTTTAGCGTATCGAATAACTGTTTAAGCTCGCTGAGTTCGCGGCTTTGCTGCGCAGTGTCATTGGTGGCGCTGGGAATCGCCATTAAGCCCCGCAGTTGTAAATGGGGTAATAGGCTTATGCTTTGGGCTAGAGGCAGCATTTGCTCGGCATCAATACCGGATTTAGTGTCTTCATCACTGATATTGATTTGAATACACACATTGAGCGGCGCAAGGTGTGCAGGTCGCTGCTCATTGAGTCGCTGGGCAATTTTCTCCCGCGAGAGGGTGTGCATCCAGTCGAAGTGCTGGGCGACTAAGGCGGTTTTATTGGATTGCAGTGGCCCAATAAAATGCCATTCAATATCAGGGTGTGTGCCCTTTAGCGTCTCAATTTTTGTCACACCTTCTTGAACATAGTTCTCGCCAAAGCAACGCTGGCCCGCATCATAGGCTGCTATAATGTCTTCAATAGGTTTAGTCTTACTGACGGCAAGTAAGCGAATACTGTGAGGTAGGCGTGCGCATTTTTGCGCCGCTTGCGCGATCCTGCTCTGGGCGAGGGCGAGTCTGTCTGCTATTGTTGTCATGATGTAATTATCTGGTTGCAAGGATATCCCAAACTATGGAAATCACTGAGTTATTAGCCTTTAGTGTAAAACACAAAGCCTCGGATCTACACCTCTCTGCAGGGATATCTCCTATGATCCGTGTCGACGGTGAAGTGAGAAAAATTAACCTGCCTGCGCTCGATCATCAGGGTGTACACAGCCTTGTGTACGACATTATGAATGATAAACAGCGTAAGGACTTTGAAGAGCATTTAGAAATCGACTTTTCGTTCGAAGTCCCTAATTTAGCGCGTTTCCGTGTGAACGCTTTTAACCAATCCCGCGGCGCGGCGGCGGTGTTTCGTACCATTCCTAGCGAAATTTTGTCGCTTGAGCAGTTAGGGGCGCCAGAGATTTTTAAGAAAATTTCCAGCTTTCCCCGCGGCTTAGTGCTTGTTACTGGGCCTACCGGTTCGGGTAAGAGTACCACACTTGCGGCCATGGTGGATTACATCAATGAGAACCGCCACGACCATATCTTAACCATTGAAGATCCTATCGAGTTCGTTCACCAGAATAAGCAATGTTTGATTAACCAACGGGAAGTGCATCGTCATACCCACAGCTTTAACGCGGCGCTGCGTAGCGCACTGCGTGAAGACCCTGACGTTATCCTCGTCGGTGAGATGCGCGACCTTGAAACCATTCGTCTGGCGATGACTGCGGCCGAAACGGGTCACTTAGTCTTTGGTACCTTGCACACCACCTCGGCGGCTAAGACCATCGACCGTGTGGTTGACGTTTTCCCTGCTGGTGAAAAGGACATGGTGCGTACCATGTTGTCTGAATCATTACAGGCGGTTATTTCGCAAACCCTGATTAAGAAAATTGGTGGTGGCCGTGTGGCTGCCCACGAAATCATGATGGGTACGCCCGCTATTCGTAACCTTATCCGTGAAGATAAAGTGGCGCAGATGTACTCAGCCATTCAAACGGGAATGGCCCATGGCATGCAAACGCTCGAACAGTGTCTGCAAAACTTAGTGAACCGTGGCCTCATCACCCGTGAGGATGCCATGTCGAAGAGTTCAAACAAACAAGCGACGTTTTAAGGATTTATGATGGATGTCCGTCCGTTTTTAAAAGTCATGGTGGAGCGTAAAGCCTCGGACTTGTTTATTACCGCAGGGTTTCCGCCGAGCGCCAAAATCGATGGTGAGTTACGCCCGTTAGCCGAGAGTGCCTTCACGCCCGCGCAGTCTTTGGATTTTGTCGAGTCCGTGATGACCGAGGCACAAAAGAAGGAGTTTCACACCACTCGCGAGTGTAACTTCGCTTTTGCGGTTAAGGATTTAGGTCGTTTCCGTGTTAGCGCATTCTGGCAGCGTGAATCTCCGGGATGCGTTATGCGCCGGATTGAGACCAAGATCCCTGAGGTAGAAGACTTAAAATTGCCACCGATTTTAAAAGATCTGGTGATGAGTAAACGTGGTCTTATCATCATGGTTGGGGGAACGGGAACCGGTAAGTCGACCTCCTTGGCGGCGTTAGTGGGTTATCGTAATGCCCATGCCCGTGGTCACATCCTCACCATCGAAGACCCGGTGGAATTTGTGCACGACCATCGCAAAAGCATCATTACTCAACGTGAAGTGGGTATAGATACAGAATCCTTTGATGCGGCGCTGAAGAGTTCGCTGCGTCAAGCACCCGATGTGATTTTGATTGGCGAGATCCGTACTCAAGAAACCATGGAGTTTGCGCTTTCTTTCGCCGAAACGGGTCACCTCTGTATGGCGACACTGCACGCGAACAACGCTAACCAAGCGTTAGATCGGATCATGCACTTAGTACCGGAGAGTAAACACCAGCAGTTGCTATTCGACTTGTCACTCAACCTGCGTGGCATTGTGGCGCAGCAACTGGTGCCCAAAGTCGATGGCACAGGACGACGGGCGGCGATTGAAGTCTTGATCAATACGCCACGTGTCGCGAGCTTGATTGCTAAAAACGAGCTGCATTTGCTCAAAGAGACCATGGCCAAATCGAATGAACAGGGCATGCAGACCTTCGACCAAGCCTTGCTGCAACTCTATATCGATGGGGAAATCAGCTATGCCGATGCGCTTCACCATGCTGACTCGCCAAACGACTTACGTTTAATGATCAAACTGCAAAATAAAGAACCTACCAGTTCAAGCTTTATGGAAGGCGTGACCTTGGATATGGATTAATCCTGTCTGCGGTGATGTTAAAGCAGCTCCCTTGAGCTGCTTTTTTTATCGCTTAAGCCAATCGATAACTCGCTGTAGCTTTTATTTTTTTATTCAATATGATCTCTATATTAGTGAGTGACGTAATAGAGAATAACGAGTTTGCCAATCTTGGCGCGCCCAATGAGAAGGACATTATGATGAAACTCCCCTTAGTTATCTTTGCCAGCCTGTTAAGCACTAGCGCATTTGCGACAACTTGCCCGAGTTATCTTGATGTTGAAGTGCGTAAATTGCACTCGGATGAGAAGATTAATCTGTGTGAATTGACTCAGGGCAAGCCAGTGTTACTGGTCAACACCGCGAGTAACTGTGGTTACACTCCACAATTTAAGGCCCTCGAAGCGCTTCATAAAGAATACAAAGACAAAGGCTTAGTGGTGATTGGTTTCCCTTCCGATGACTTTTTCCAAGAAGAAAATGATGAAAAAGACACGGCTAAGGTGTGCTACATCAACTATGGTGTCACCTTCACTATGCTCGCGACATCGCCGGTGCGAGGCAGCGATGCTAACAGTGTATTCAAATACTTAGGAGATAAAGCAGGCTCACCTAAGTGGAATTTCTACAAGTATGTCGTCAGTGGCGATGGCAATACTGTGCAGCAGTTTAATTCTAAGGTGAAACCCGATAGTGCCGAGCTTAAGCAGGCAATAGAATCAGTGCTTTAATGCCCAATTTATTCATTTTACTCATGTTAAGAGGCTACTTTGGCTAGGTTTTCAGGATTATCAAAAGAGATGGGTCACGCAAAGCGTGGCAAAGTGGGTGTGTTGCTACTTAACCTTGGCACACCCGATGCGCCAACGGCATCGGCGGTGAGGCGTTACCTTGCCGAGTTTTTATCCGATCCTCGGGTGGTCGAAATTCCAAAACTCCTGTGGATGCTAATTTTACATGGCATAGTGCTGCGCGTACGCCCAGCCAAGTCTGCGGCGCTCTATCAGAAGGTCTGGACTGACGCGGGTTCGCCGCTGATGGATATCAGCTTGCGCCAAACCGCTAAATTATCGGAAAAATTAACGGCCGATGGGCATCAAGTATCAGTGCATTTAGCCATGCGTTATGGCAATCCTTCTGTGGCGAGCACCTTACAAACGATGCATCAACAGGGGATAGATAAGCTCGTTGTATTGCCGCTCTATCCACAATATGCAGCGCCGACAACTGGCTCGGCCTTCGATGCTATTGCAAGGGAATTAACCCAGTGGCGCTATCTACCATCGCTGCATTTTATTCACACGTATCATGATAACCCTGACTTTATTACCGCATTGGTAAACTCAATTCGTGCCGACTTTGAGCAACAGGGTAAGCCGCAAAAGTTAGTGCTTTCTTACCATGGTATGCCGGAGCGTAATCTGCACTTAGGCGATCCTTATTATTGCTTTTGCATGAAGACCACCCGTCTGGTGGCCGAGCAATTAGGGCTTACAGCGGATGAGTTTGTGATGACTTTCCAATCTCGCTTTGGTAAGGCTAAATGGTTACAACCTTATACGGATGCAACCATGCAGGCGTTGCCAAGCCAAGGTGTACGTGACGTGGCGATTGTGTGCCCAGCGTTTAGCGCCGATTGCTTAGAGACCTTAGAAGAGATCGTGGGTGAGAATGGCCATATCTTTGCGAATGCTGGCGGGGAGAAGTTCCGTTACATTCCGGCACTGAACGATAATGATGACCATATCAGCATGATGGCGAACTTGGTTAAACCTTACCTGTAAGGTTTATAAGTGCAGAAATAAAAAAGGATAGCTTAGGCTATCCTTTTGTTTTTATGAATTATTATTCACCGAAATGATTTTCAAAATAGCTTTCGACAATCAATACGGCTGACACTGCATCGACTTGACCTTTGGTGAGGGCTTTAAAGCCGCCGAGTTCAAATAGCCGAGCTTTTGCATCTGTGGTGGTCAGTCTTTCATCTTGAGTGACAATTTTAACCCCAAACTTAGCGTTCAGTCGGTTGGCAAACTTTCTCGCCCTGTGGGTCATTTCCTGCTCTGTGCCATCCATATTGAGCGGTAAACCTACGACGACTAAATCGGGTTGCCACTCTTTAATGAGTTTGCCGATTTCATCCCAATTGGGGATTCCATCGACGGCTTTAAGGGATAGCAGTGGTGTGGCGCTGGCGGTGATTTGTTGCCCTATGGCGACACCAATACTTTTTGTTCCAAAATCAAAACCTAAAACGGTTTTTGCGTTCATCTGTATATTCACCCGTCACAATAAAATCGGCTAGGCGTGGCCCGCCTGTGATGACAATTGCCAAGCATCAAAGCCGAGCGCGCGGCTCGCTTGTTGCCATCGATCCTCGTGTTTGACATCGAAGAGCAGGGCTTGGTCGGCAGGGATAGTCAGCCATGAGTTATCGGCAAGTTCTTGCTCCAGCTGGTTTTTGCTCCAACCCGCATAACCTAATGCAACGATAAATTTTTCTGGCGAGCGCTCGCTGCCAATCGCCGTTAATACATCCCTTGAGGTGGTGAGCATGAGGCCAGAGCTTAATTCTGTACTGTTGGCCCAATAGGGCTGGGATGTATGCAGGACAAAGCCTCTATCCTGGGAAACGGGGCCACCCATTAAAACCTGCGCGCCCAGTGCCAGATCGGTAGACACTTGTTCAGCGGGTAAATCCATCTGCTCGAGCAATGAGTTCACTTCAATGCCCAGTGGTTTATTAATCACTAGCCCCATGGCGCCTTTTTCATCGTGCTCACATAGATAGATGACGGTGCGCTCAAAAAAAGTGTCATCGAGCGACGGCATGGCGATTAAAAAATGGTTCTGCAAACTCTCCATTAAATGCTCCGTTCAGCCCACAGGCGTTGACCAATAGATTAAATCCAGCGGCTTAGGCTGGTGGCGTATCAACCGCCGGCTAATTTGACTTTGTAGTTTTGTTTTTCAAGCAGTAGTTTTAGTTGCTCACGATTGTCGGTTTGCACTTCGATAGTGAAATCTTTGACTGTACCACCACAACCACATTGTTTTTTAAGGGTTTGAGCCAGTGCTTTTAAGCCCGCTTCATCAAGCCCTAGGCCTGAAATGACCGAGACACCTTTACCTTTGCGGCCTTTGCTGTCTCTGTGGATACGTACAATCCCATCGGATGCAGGGATAGCTTTGGCTTCTGGCTCGGCAGTAATGCGGCCTTTATCTGTGCTGTACACTAAGGAAACGTTGGGATCTACTCTCATAAGTCATCTTTTATCTGAATATACGCCGTTTAAGTTTACCAAACTCAACGTCTTTCGGGGAGGTAAAAAAGGCCACTGACAGAGACTGAAAGTGGCCGAAGGTCAATGCTAGCTCTTTGCAGGGAAGTAGCATGTTTAAAAAGCAGACTTAGAGATGCTGCAATACCATAGCGATTAATGCCAATGCGGTGAGTAGGGCGCAGGGCATGATAAAACGATGCAATTTAGGGAGGGCGATTAAGCAAGCGGTGGCAACAAACCCAAAGGCGGCAACCGTGGTGTAATTTACCCCGTTAGACACAGTCTCAAAGACGAGCCAACTCAATACGACTAAAGGTAAAAACAGCAGCATCATGGGGAGATGAGGTGTGAGCTTACTGTTATGGGTATCGGCTGAGACTTTTTGCGGTGCGAACCAGAAAATCGCCGATGCCACAATCAATGCGCTAATGAACCAGTACATGTTATTTATCCCTTAATCGCTTTAAGTGATAATCATTATCATTTAAAGTGATTACTGAAGTCAAGCTGAATAACACACTGCTTTTTCATCATATTGAGTTGTAGAACCGTCCATTGCTCTGTAAGCTAAATTTATTTTCGGCTTATTTGTGTTCGATGAGAACAACCAAGGAAATCATCATGAAAAATATAATTGTAGGTTTAGCCGTACTGGCACTGAGTGCCTGTAGTTCGCTGAAGTCGGGTTGGGATTTTGACCCTAGCGCCAATTTTACTCAGTACAAGACCTATGCGTGGGTCGCACAAAAGACCGATGCTTCGGGTTATCACCTCGATGGTTTAATGGATCAGCGCGTGCGAGATGCGGTGAATTCTCAGCTTTCATCTAAGGGCATGACCTTGGTCGATGCGAAAGATGCCGATGTATTAGTGAACTATCTGACCAAAATCGATAAGAAGATTAATGTCGATACCTTCAATACCAATTTTGGCTATAACCCTTACTATGGCCCAGGTTGGGGCTGGGGCGGTAACATGCAAACCCAGACCACAGTCAGAGAATACGAAGTTGGCACCCTGATCATTGATTTAGTTGATAATAAAACAGCTAAGTTAATTTGGCGTGGCTCAGTAGCTGATACTATCCGTGATAAAAATACTCCTTCGGAAAGAGTACAGCTGATCAACGAAGCGGTCGGCAGCGTGATGGCGAATTTCCCGCCAAAGCCTGAAAACAAATAATTTACTTTTAGTCTAAAAAAGCGGCCTTTTGGCCGCTTTTTTGTGGCCAAAATTTAGGCTTGATTGACGTTAAGATGAGTTTTCTGTAAATTTCTATATTTTAATTGATTATGCTTTATTAAAACTTATCAAAAAATAAGCTTAATGGAAAATGGGGAATAGCTCGTTCTTGGTTAATGCATTGTTATTGAAGGGTTGTGGCGTTACGTGATATTGAAAAGTAGAAATGACTAATGCATAAATGCTACCAATAGATTAAATATTCTAATGACAAAATTTAAATAATCTCATTATCCAGTCCGTGGATTATCAGGCAAAATCCGTTCTTTATGCATGGGTAATAAGTAGTTTAAATGCAAGAAGCGCAATTTATCGGATTATTATGGTTGATTGGGATTTTAGCCGAGGCCATGACAGGGGCATTAGCGGCGGGCCGCAAGCAGATGGACTTATTCGGCGTGGTTATCATTGGCTGTGCGACGGCGATTGGTGGTGGCACCCTAAGAGACATGCTGCTCGGAAATTACCCTTTGATTTGGGTCGAGAATGTCCATTACCTGCTGGCGATTGCATTTGCGTCTTTATTAACGGTCGCCATTGCGCCTGTGATGCGTTACCTGTCTAAGTTATTTTTGGCCATTGATGCCTTGGGTTTAGCCGTATTCTCGATTGTTGGCGCCCAAAAACGCTAATGTTAGGCTTTAGTCCAACGATTGCGGTGGTGATGGGACTCGTTACTGGGGTATTTGGTGGGGTGATCCGCGATATTCTCTGTAACCAAGTGCCTTTGATTTTTAAGAAAGAACTCTACGCGGTGATTTCACTCTTTACCGCAGGCTTATATATCACGCTCAACGCCTATCAATTGGCAGAGTGGATAAACCTAGTGATCTGTTTAACTCTGGGCTTTAGCTTACGAATGTTAGCACTGCGTTATCATTGGTCTATGCCGACCTTCGATTATCAAGCTAACGGCGACCAACACACGCCCTAATAAAAATGGGGCATTAAATGCCCCATTTTTTATGCTTACTGCTGTGCTTGAATGGTTTTTAACGCTTCAAGCGCGGCGTCGTAATTGGGGTGTTCGGTAATATTGGGCACCAGCTCCTGGTACTTAAGCTGACCTTCGGCATCGATAATAAAGATGGCCCGAGCTAGCAAGCCGTAATCTTCAATCAATAAGCCATATTTCTCACCAAAATCACGCCACACTGAGTCGGAGAGAACTTTGATTTTGTCGACATTCTCCACCTTACAGAAACGCTTCTGAGCGAAGGGCAAATCTGTACTGATGGTCAGCATGACGACATCATCGGAGAAGTGACTGACTTCACTGTTAAAGCGCTTTGTTTGCAGTGCACAGACACCAGTATCTAAACTAGGCACGGCGCTGATCAGCACGGTTTTCCCTTTAAAGTCACTTAAACTAATAGGGGTAAATTGTTCGTCGACAACTTTAAATCGTGGCGCCATTTGTTCAAGCTTGGGTAATTTCCCTGCGAGAGTGACAGTCTTGTCGCCCATCATCACTTGGGTTTTATCATTGGCGATAGCGGTGGGGCTGAGAACCATTAAACTAAAGACACAGCCAGCGGCTAGAAACGAAACATACTTTTGCATTTTCTCTCCCGTACTCAGGTATGTTGTGCACATAGGCTTAAGGTACGATAAAACCTAAACTATCACCATAAAAAAGGCCGGTAATGACCGGCCTTTTAATATGCTTGCTGATTATTTGCTCTCTGGCAATTGCTTCACATGAATATCCATTTGTGGGAATGGAATTTCAATGTTCGCTGCATCGAGTGCATTTTTGATCTGTTCTAAAATTTGGAAACGCGCTGTCCAGTAATCGGCGGTTTTAACCCAAGGACGAACCACAAAGTTGATTGAAGAATTCGCCAATTCAGAAAGACCTACAGTGTAACCTGGCTCTTTCAGTACGTATTGGTTGTTATCTAAAATCTCTGTTAATACTTTTTTGGTTTGAGCGATATCCGCAGAATAAGACACGCCAATGACTAAATCGATACGACGGTTTTCAGAGGCTGAGTAGTTTGTAATGGTGCCATTCATGATTGAAGAGTTTGGCGCCACAATTACTTTATTATCTGGGGTGCGTAATTTGGTTGAGAAAATGGTGATTTCATCAACTGTACCGGCAATTCCCGCTGCTTCAATATAATCACCGACGCGGCATGGGCGGAATAGCACCATTAATACGCCTGAGGCAAAGTTAGACAGAGAACCTTGCAGTGCTAAACCTACGGCTAAACCCGCGGCACCGATAACAGCGACTAGAGAGGCTGTTTGTACGCCAATTTGGCCTAAGGTGGCGATAATGGTGAACACAAACACCACTGCCCAAGCTAAGTTAGCCACAAAAGACACCACAGTTGGGTCAATCTTGCGACTGTTAAGCAACTTGCGCACTAACTTTTGTGCGACGCCAGAAAAATATTTACCGACGAAGAAAATAATGAGTGCAAATAAGATTTTTAAGCCATAGGTCATGACCAAATCTGGCGCCTGCTTTAATAAACCTTCGAGGTTATCCATTAAATTACTCCCTAAAAATACGCTAACAAAACTAGTTATTATTGACGATAAATTGTACTCGTCGATTTAATCTGCGACCTTCGCTGGAATGATTATCCGCAACCGGTTCAGATATACCTTTACCGACAACGGTAAAGCGATTTGGATTGAAGCCGTAGTCTTCAACCAAAATACGTTTCACATTTTGAGCCCGTCGTAGTGATAACTGATAATTAAACTCTGGCGTACCGACAATATCCGTATGCCCCACTAGAGTTAACCGAGTCTCAGTATTCGCGTCTAAAAAAGCTTTCACTAAGGCTAAAGCTTTCCATTGCGATAAATCTACTTCGGCGATAGCAAACTCAAAATACACAATCGCGGTCTCAATATTATGACAATCAGCGGCTGAATAAGTACTGGGGTCATTGAGATCACATTGAATACTGCTGGATTTTACTTCGGCTTGGTAAACACAGCCATTGGCCATCACTGTGGTGTTTGCAGGTGTGTTAGGACAGGCATCCTTAATATCGGGAACGCCGTCTTGATCTGTATCTTGCCATGCATACGCGGGTAACATCAGGCTTAAGCTCAGCGCTAAACACGTTACTTTAATCCATTGCATTACGGATATATTCACCACAAATCACCTTGTATTTTATCTTGGATAGTTAAAACCACTAAGAGATTTGCATTGCATTAGCATGAGCATCTTAGTCGGATATTCTATCTTTTTATCGGCCTAACGCCAAGTTTTGCCCGTTATTTGATGCAAATCAATTGCATCAGCATAGATAACATTGGCTCCTTGTTGATTTTATCGGCAGACATAAAGGCAAACTATACAAATTTTTCCTTTGAGGCTAGAGTCGCACTTACGCGATGAATATCCGCGTCGGGGATAGGCACAAGAAGTCGAGGACAAGATGATAGATTTACGCAGTGATACCGTGACCCAGCCAACAGAGGCGATGCGCTTAGCCATGTCGAGGGCTGAAGTGGGTGATGATGTTTATGGTGATGATCCGACCGTTAACAGCTTGCAAGACATGGCCGCCGAGATGTTCGGCTTTGAGAGTGCGCTGTTTACGGCATCTGGTACTCAGGCCAATTTGCTTGCACTGATGGCCCATTGTGAGCGTGGGGATGAATACCTGTGTGGCCAGCAGGCCCATAACTATAAATTCGAGGGCGGCGGCGCGGCGGTACTCGGCAGCATTCAGCCGCAACCGCTGAGCAATCAGTTGGATGGTACTATCGCCCTGACCGACATTGAAGCGGCGATTAAACCCGATGATATTCACTTTGCGCGCACGCGCTTACTGAGCCTAGAAAACACTATCGGCGGGAAAGTATTGCCTCAGACTTACCTCGCCAATGCGCAGGCGCTGGCATTTCAGCGTGGTTTAAAAATTCACTTAGATGGCGCTCGGGTTGCGAATGCCGCCGTGGCGCAGGGGATTGGGATTGCCGATATTGCGGGGCATTTTGATTCAGTCTCCATCTGTTTATCCAAGGGATTGTGCGCGCCTGTTGGCTCACTGCTCCTAGGTGATGAGCGCCTAATTAAAAAGGCCACGCGCTGGCGTAAAATGCTGGGCGGCGGTATGCGCCAGGCGGGGATTTTAGCGGCAGCGGGTAAATTAGCGCTCACAGAGCAGGTTGAGCGACTTGGGGAAGATCATGAAAATGCGGCGTATCTTGCCCAGCAATTGAGTCAGTTGAGTGAGTTTGAAATCGATTTGGCCGCCGTACAAACCAATATGGTGTTTGCCAACCTCGCGCCCCATGTCGATGAGAAAGCCCTAGCGAAGCGTTGCCGTGAGGCGGGGATCCTCATCAGCCCTAGCCGTACCCTGCGCTTTGTGACCCATAAAGATGTTTCGCGTCAGGATATTGATAAAGTGTTGCAAGTGTTTAAATTGCATTTGCAGGCATAATCGGCGTGACGCCCAAGTGAAAGCTTGGGCTTTTTTATACCTCTGGCTTGCTATATCGTGGATTTTAAAATCAAAAGTCGAATTGTGAGCCAGATGCTAGGCGAATTTTTTAAGCCTATCTATACTAAAAACAATAAGTTCACATCATCGAGGTCATGCTGGGTTGAAACCTAACAATAATACTAATAAAGGGGTCGATTATTGGACAAAACGGATCAGTGAATTGGAAATGCCAGCGCTCTGTTCCACCGTCCAAACGTTAGAAAAGCTTGCCAAGGATGACGTGTCGTCTCTCGCCTTACTCGGGCGAAGCGTGATGCACGATAACGCCCTCACATCCCGCATCTTACGGGTCGCCAATAGCGCGATTTACCATAAGGGCAGTACCCAAATATCGACCGTGAGCCGAGCCGCCATTGTGCTGGGGTTCGATGCCGTGCGTAATATCTGCATCACGGCCCAGCTATTATCGAGCCTTTTAGAGAGCAAGAATCTCGCCCCCGCCGTTTATCAACGCTTAATTAAATTAATGGCGAAGGCATTTCAAGCCGCCATGTTAGCTAGGATGATGCTCAGTGATTACGATGAGGATATTCAGGAAGAAGCCTTTATTGCGTCTTTGCTTTACCACATTGGTGAGAGTGCATTTTGGAGTATCGGCGGCGAGTTTACCGAAACCTTAGACAGCCAACTCAGTGCCAGTGAAACCCCAGCTGAAGAGCGTAGCGTCATTCGTGAAGCCTTGGGCACCTCATTTTCGCAGCTGACGCAGAGTATTGCGCGCCACTGGGGTTTAGGGGAGTTATTGATCCAAGCGGTGAATTATCCTGACGATCAACGCCCTGAAATTCGCTCTATTTTTCTTGCCGATAAGCTTTGCGAAATTCTCTCCCAAGAGGTGATAGATAAAACCGAGTTGGATAAGCGTATCAGCCAAGCCGCGCATTTTACTGGGCTGGATGAGAAAGAATTAACCCTGAGAATGCAGCGCTGTACCAAGGCGACCCATAAATTGGCCGAAGCCTATGGCGCCAAGGTGTTGATTGACTATTTGCCTGACCCTAAACGCATCAATAAGCTTGAGCCCAGCGTCCCTGAGGTTGAGTTGCCCGTGTTTGAGGCCAACTTGAATGTGCAATTGGCTAAGCTGCGTGAACTCACCGCCTTTGCAATCAACAAAGCCGATTTTAATCAAATCATGCAAACCGTGCTCGAGGGGATTTTAGAAGGAGTTGGTGTGGACCGCTGCGGAGTTCTACTCTTATCTCCGAGCCGTAAACAGCTGCAACCTAGGATCATGCTCGGCCGAGACGCCGAGGAAATGAAGCAGCAGTTTATTATCGATCTGAGTGATAGGAAGGGGCTATTTCCACAGGCGATGGAACACAAGGAATGCCAGTGGGTGGATAACCCCAATGCCAAAAAATGGCTAGAACAATGCAAGGAACTTAAGACTCAGTTACCTGAGTCGGGTTTTTTGATGGCGCCGCTCTTGGTGGATAATAAAGTGATCGGTTTTTATTATGCCGATAGGGGGCCTTCACAACGAAGCTTTAGTGAAGTGGATTTTCAAGCCTTTATCCACTTCTCGCAGCTGGCCAATGTGTGTTTTACCGTGTCGCTAAAATAGTGACTTACTGAGCGTTTTTAATTTCTGCGGTAATGTGTTTGGCGATTGCATTGGGGATGGGAAAGCTCAAATGATATTGGGCAATTTTCCATTCCCCATTGGTCTTAATTAAGGTGCCAGTACCACGACTCACGCCATAACTTGGGCTGTTGAGCAGTTCATCGAACAGGATCACATCACCATGCTGCACTAAATGGCGGCGAGTTAAATCGTAGCGCCAACCTTTGGTTGGGCGCGAATAGCGTTCAAACTCGGCCATGCCCCAACGCTCAGTCGCATCGGTTCCAATAAAAATGCCATCCTGACGATAGAGGGCAAAATACTTGTCCCAATCGGCACTGCTCGAATATTGATTCAATTTATCCAGCACTTCGGCGGCTGCTTGCTCATCGGTCTGCGTTATTGCAGCTTGTTCGTTGGCGATGGCCGTTTGTGGATGAAAGCATAGGGCGCCAAGCATGAATATGCTGGCGCTGAACAGGGCAAGACGTTGGCTAGTGCGTGTCGAATGGGCGTGCTGCTCGGCGCGAGTGGAGATTGTCATCGAAAATTCCTTATCCTTATGGTTATTAGGCTAATCGTTTGTTGATTCGATCAATGCCAGTTTATCGGATCGAGTTGATAAAAATGGCTCAATTCTCGATAAAGTGCCGGATGTTCAAGATTAAGCGCTTCTGGTTTTTCAAAAAAGACCTCGGTGACTACGGCAAAAAACTCCGCAGGATTGGTGGCACCATAGTAATTAAACAGTGACGGGCGGCCAAGGGCGGCAGCTTGTACTAACTCATTAAAGGCCTGACTGAATACGTTCGACCACGACAGGTAATCTTGGCGGTGTTGTAAAATCGGCGCGCCATTGGCGTGACCATCTTCTTGATCTAATTGATGGGCAAACTCGTGGATCACGACGTTGTTGCCATCATGGGGATTGGCAGCGCCCTCGAGGGTGTTCTTCCACGACAGTATCACTTGGCCCTGCTCCCAAGATTCCCCCGCCAGCACATTACGTTGCTCCCAAATCAAACCCGCGGGGTCTTGGCGCTGGCTGTCGACAATAAAGGCATCGGGATAGACCAATATCTGCCTTAGATTGGGGTAAAAGTCGGTGTTGCGATTTAGCAAAAGCAGGCAAGCTTGGGCGGCGATAGTGACGCGAATTTCATCGGTTATTTGCAAACCATCACAGCCAACGAATCGTTTCTCATCCAAAAAACTTGGATGTGGCGTTTGAGTTGTAGTTGAAGATCTGCGGGTAAGGCGTGGAAATAGGGCAATCTCTTTTTCAAAATCGTTCGCCAAGCCTTAGGAAAGGCGCTGGCCATCACACGCTTACGGTGGAGTGTCTTGCGCCAGCGGCTAGACGCTAACCAAGCGATTGCACCGAGACCAAGCATTAGGGTAATGAAAACAGCGAGCATGACTTCCTCAGTGCAATATTTTCCTTAGGTATATTAGCTAATGGGGATTCAGTGAGGCGAACTCAATGCTTTGGCTAAAAATAAATCGATACAGCGAGTTATTGATTACCAAACTCTGGATGTCGTAGCGCTTCGGTGCGATTGCGTCCGGCTTGTTTGGCCTGATACAGGGCTTCGTCCGCATCGGAGATGATTTTATTGGCATCGAGTGATTGTGGCGGTTGCCAGCAGGCGACCCCTAAGCTGATGGTCACCACTCCTGAGTGGGATGAGCTTTGGTGGGGAATGGCCAATTCCATAATGGTTTCGCGCAGTCGCTCGGCAATTCTATAAGCGTCTTCACAGTGGCTCGAGGGCAGTAACAAGGTAAATTCTTCCCCACCGTAGCGGGCGAGGATATCTGTTGGGCGTTGCAGAATCGATTTGGCAGCATTGACGACCTGCTTTAAACACTGATCGCCAACGACGTGGCCATATTTGTCATTAAATTCTTTAAAGTTATCAATATCAAACATCACTATGCTAAGTGGCATATTGTGATCGTTGGCGTAATTCAACTCCTTGTTGATTTGGCTGTCGAGATAACGGCGGTTATAACAGCCCGTTAAGCCATCGGTTTCGGCCATGGCTTTGACTTGCGCGGCGTAGGTTTTTAGGGTCTCCAGCGAGCTGACCATTTGTTGCAGCTCTAAGTTATCGGTAATCGGCATTTCGGTATCGAGTTTTTCATTGGCGATGGCATTCATCGCATCCCGTGTGGCGATCACGGGTTTGATAATTCCCTTAGCGATAAAGTGCCAGCTGATCAACCAGATAAAGAAGCAATACACTATCCCACCACAAAAAATCAGGATCACGAAGGCAGTGCTATCGCTCTTGAGGTTAGAGCTTGCTACTTGGATTTCATCTTCAACATGGTTGACTAACACTTGGGTGAAACTGGCGATTTCCCGCGCGGCATTGGCTTGATAGCCAAAATGCGCATTAGCGATGTGGGTGCTTTTTAAGGCGTTGCGTGATAGTTCAAACAGGTTGTCATTACCCACCATATTTTGCTTTATTTGAGATAACCAGTTGAGATACAGCGTATTATCCTGCGGTATCGAGGCGGCGACTGCCTCCATTTTGAGGAAAAGACGCATGGCATCTCGTTGCAGGCGGTTGAGTCCTATGGTGGTTTGGGTGTTTTTAACTTCATCCAGCAGCACAAACAGGTGTTCACCCTGATGCAAATAATCAGAGATTTTTTGATGCTCATTGAGGTTATGGGTTATTCCCGTGAGATTTTTTGGGCGATAAGCTGGCTGTTGAGCTCGTGGCTTGAGTCGAGCTGCGCCTGCATCTCAATGGAAAAGGCCGATGACATTCCCGCGAGGTTCGCCTGAATATTTTGTGCCTGTAATTTGGCCTGTAAGGCGCTGTCGGTCAGGGTGTCGAGCAAGGGTAGTTGTTGCTGAAAATACAGCTGAGTATCAATTGTCCTATTTAATGCTTCATGGATATTGGCCGTATTTTCAAGACTTAACAGCACTTTAGTATCTTGCAGCAATTGTTCCCATTGATGGGTTAACTCTTGAAGTAAGCTGAGCCGCTGCTGCTCAGTATCGTAGTGATTCAGCTCGGTAGTGATAATTTGCAGTCTTTCGCTGTTTTTTGCCAATTGCAGCGCTGTGGTGACTTTGACCACATCACTGCTCACCAATTGCTCAATTTTGGTTCTTAACTGTTGTGACAATAGGATGGCGATAATGCCATTAAGCAGCGCCATGCCTAGGATGAAATATAAGGCTAGCGTGATTTTATATTTAAGACTGGTGAGCCGTTTTGAGTTCATTTGTTTTTCTTATCAATTGCAGGCACTTCCCCATAGGTATTCTGCAGGTATTTAATTTTGTTACTTAACTCAATAAAAATATCGGTACTGTTTGCTTCGTGTCGGCTTGCGGCATAGCAAGCGTGGCTTAGCTCGGGATAAATCTGCCCCATAGCAGTAGTGGTAAAATGTCCTACTTCCAATACTTTAGTTGACCAAAACAAGTTTGCTACGTGGCTTGCCTCAAAGGCTCCGGCAATGGCTCTTTTTGAGGCTTGTTTAAATTCGGGGGCTGTGACGACATCCATGCGACAGGGATTACCGCCTCCTAGAGCATAGGCATATTGGGCTTCATAGGTGCCCATGTATTTGAGTAACCAATAGGCGGCTTGTGGATTTTTACTGTCGTAGCTCACCGCAAAAGCGTAGGCGCCGTTATAGGGCATGCCGCCAGGCACAGGCCACGCCAAGTCGAGCGCCAGGTATGTTGGCTTCGACTTTAAAGGAGGCGGACCATAGGTTGTTGTAAGCAAAAGGCCAAATCGCCACTTGTCCCGTTGCCATTGCATTGGCTGCTTCGTTGAAGGCAAATTTATCATCTGCTGGAATGGCGTAAGGCATCAGTTTTCGATAGATAGCGCTTGCCTTAATCGCCTCTTGGTTGACTGCGGGCACTTCGAAGTGGGTGATCTGCTTTTGCGGATTATAGACGGGCCACATCCAAGCGCCCCTAAGCTCCAAATGATGCTCGAAAATTCATCGTTAATATGGGGTTTATTGCCAGACATTAAGGCGAGACCATAAAAGTCATGGCTTAGCGGTTTATCGGCGAGGAGCTCACCCGCTTTTCGGGTAAAAAACGCGGCTTGGTCCTGCAATTGGTCGAAGTTAGTCGCGGGTTTGAGCGGATAACCAAAGCGTTGCTGAAACTGCGTTTGTTCGGTTTTATTCTCAAATAAATCAGCGCGGTAATGACTTCCCATCACGTAGTTGTTGTAGGGAATAGCGTGTAACTCACCGTGATAGGACAAAATATTCAGCAAGGATGGGTAATATGGTTCGAGATAGCTTTCCATCGCTTTTTCACCGTCGGGATCGTAGAGTTTTGCGAGTTCTAATAGGGGGACGGTATAGCCATTGGCGGCCCACTCTTTTGCCCAGCCGGCCTCCATGGTTAGCAGATCATATTTTCCTTCACCTTGCAGCAATGCATGGGTCTGTAGTTCGAACATACCTTCCAGCTCGGTACTGACCACATTGACTTTAACGCCGGTTTTTTCGGTGAACTTGGGTAACATTTCCTGCGTTAGGTAGTCAGTCCAAAAGCCTTTTTCGGCGACTAAGGTGATGGGCGTTTTGTTGGTGAGGGGGGAATTTGTGCCAAGGAAAATTCCGCTAAGGCAGGTGCTGCTAGCGTGAAACCCAGTCCGACAAGTAAGAGTGACAAAGGTTTTAACAAGAATAACCCCTCGGATACAAGTGTTAACATGCTAATAAGTAGCATTAATCATCTCGACTGTACAATAAGGATAGGCTTGATAAAAAACTATGTCTTAATTTTTGTAGGGTTTTGAGGCGAAAAAAACGGTGATCGAATTAACTTGGATCACCGAAAAAGGGTGGGAGATGGCGCGATACTAAGATTTTTTATTTGCTGCTCGCGCATCTGCCGCAAGGCGGTGGGCAAGGCATAATGTTGTTCAATCAAAAAACGGATCAATTTCGATTTGGATATGTCACTTTCTTCAGAGAGCTTGGCTAAATGGCTGATCGCCGCTTCACTGAGGGAAAACGTCGCTTTTCGGTAATGTGGGCGCTCCTCTTCAATACTCGCATCGAGCAGTCTGGTTGCCGTTTGTGGTCGATGTAACGTCACCACATTGGAAGAATCCAGCGTGACTTCGACTTGGGCTTCTTTGACTAAATCGACCGCAACGGCAGAGCCCGTGCTCGGAAGGCGGGTCTCTCCCATAGCATAAAGGGTTGCGGCATCAATAAACTCATCGAGGGAGAGGGCTGCGCGCCCCCTAGATGGCATAGCGTTTTTCTTGAGGTCGCTGAGTCCCATATTGTCCTCTCAGGTGATTTGGCTGAGGTTGATTGATAGCACTGCGTGATGCGGCCATTGGCGTGCTTGGCCTGAGTAATGCCGTTAATGAGGCGGCGCAGTCAACCTGGAACATTTCGCAGGCAATGGCGCGGATTTCGTTGGCAGCCTTGCCGTTGGGCTCAATCTCCATCACGGATAATCCCGATTCTTCGCTATCATCATAGATGTTACGGCTGTAGGTGATCGCATCTAACACATTGATATCGTATGTTTTACAGACTTCTTTGGCCTCTAAAATACGGTTCGCTTGATTCGGCAGGTTAGGGCATTGAGTGATAACAAAAGAGGCATGTAATTTGGGGTTAATCATCTTACAAGTGGCGACGATATCATCCATATGGCTCACGGTTTTTAAGTCGCGGCGTTTTGGTCGCAGTGGCATCAAAATATGCGAAGCCACCGACATGGTCGCCCTTAATGCGAGGTTATCCTGTCCACCACAATCTACGAGAACGAAGTCATAGTGCTGCTCTAAACTCAGCAAGTCATTACGGATTTTGCCGTAAAGTTGCACACAGTTGATGCTAGCAAGTTTTGGATTGTTGTTTCTGGCTTGGATCCAATCGGATGTGGTGCGTTGTGGATCGCAATCCACCATGATGACAGAGGCACCACATTCAGTGGTGAGAAATACTGCGATATTTTGTGCGAGGCAACTCTTACCGCTGCCGCCTTTTTCGCCGCCGACTAACACTATCATGACGAATTCCTCAATGCTTAGGGTATCACTTGGGCGGCTGTTATAAGTGTCGAGCTTTTACCGCACCTTGTTGTCATAAATGAATGTAAACCCTATGTTAATTGAGGTCAATTAGCTGATTTTTGACGTTTTTTTATAAAATGTCGCGCGATTATTATTTGACGTTACAGTGACGTGTGCCGTTTATTTGACTCTTATATCGAGCAAAGATAAATGAGGCTGATTTGTGATTAATTACATGATTTAAAATGCTTTTGTGATTCTTTTGGGCGTATTTAAGTCAGCGTCACTACTTGAGTCGAGTGCAACGATTGCCTCAGTCTTAATTCTTATATTTCTTTTGTGAATATAATTTTTGATATTTATTCTTAAATATTATTGAAACCTTGTTCTTTGCTTTATGATTTTCAGTCGAAAGTTGTCTTGTCGCTGTTCTGTATGTCATCAAATTGCCACCTAATTCAGTTAGGATTTTCCTATTATGCCGTCTAATCACCTTGATTTTTCTACCATTCGTGAAGGGATGCCAAAATGGATATTAAAATGCTTATGCCTATTGAATTTGAGTTGGTTGAATCTGCACCTTTATTTCATGAGCTGCTGAATCTACGCGATGCTGCGGGGCATCCCTCTATCGGTGTGGAAATGGGGGAGGGTCATCCGTTACAGCCTTTATATTGGGTGTCGATTCGGGTGACGGGGGAACAAGAGAAAAACTCGCCGTCAATCATCGCGACCAGCTGCGTGTATGGCGATAAGGCTAACCATTTGGCGATTGAGGACTTTATTGTTTTACCTGAGTATCGTCATTTAGGATTGGCTAGCATCATGTTAGAGCGGGTGATGACTTATATTGATGAACATGCCGCCCCTGGCACCTGTGTCAGCATCAATGTGCATGGCGAAGAGGAGCGACTCTGCGGCGATTATGGTTTTGTCTATTCTCCCTGCGCCAACCTTGGGCCGAACATGCGTAAAATCTATTCTTAATCTCTATTTCCTGACTCAGGGTAAGTGGATGGCTTATCCTGAGTGCGCTTGCCGGATACTTGCTGGATAATGGTCATATCGTTTTGCATCACAAGTCACTTAGCTTGCAGTATGACCTCATGATTACATCACTCGTTAACTTTAGGCATTTGTCCGTCAATAGCGTAGCATCCAGCTATGAGTGTGTTTTTTGTTTGAAGTGGTAATGCAATGGATCAACAACAGCTTATCGATGCCGTGAATCAGGTGATGCCTTTTGGTAAATATGCCGGTCGCCGCTTACTCGAATTGCCCGAACCCTATCTCGTGTGGTTTCATCAACAGGGTTTTCCGAAGGGAAAATTAGGTGAGCAGTTAGCGCTGATTTATGAGGTCAAACTCAACGGCCTTGAGGGCATGTTAAAACCGCTATTGAAATGAGTTCCCTACTGAGCGATAAAAATCCTACTTTTGCGATAAGTGTTGTATTTCGTGATAGAGATTGGCGATTTATTACCTATGGCATGTTTTAATGCCGCATATTAGTAAAACACAAGGAACAAAAGGCATGATGGCAAAATTGGTAAAATTAGCGGCTGTAGCAACTTTAGCGTTAGGTATGTCAAGTGCTTGGGCACAGGGCGTCGTTCATGAAGGTACTGTGGTTGATACTATGAATGGTGGCGGTTACACCTATGTTCAAATTAAAGAAGCTGACAACACGTTTTGGGCCGCTGGCCCAGAAGCTGAAGTCAAGAAAGGCGACAAAGTGGCCGTGGTTGAGCAAATGTGGATGAATCAATTCACCAGCAAAACCTTAAACCGCACCTTTGACAAGCTGTTGTTTGTTGGTCAAATCGAGAAGAAATAATCGATGTCTTAGCAACATTCATGTTGCGATGAGTTCCTAAACCGCCTCGCCTTGTTCGAGGCGGTTTTGTTTACAGCGGCAAACCTTTTCTTATCGCGTTGATGCTATCGCTCGAATCTAAATCGCGGCAGAATATAGCGATTATTTACACTCTTGGTTGATTACTCGTGTCCGCTGCCAATTCAATCGAAAAGCCAGTCGAAGTCATCCCTTATCGGCGCCGTTATGCGCGGGCGGTGAGTGAACTCTTTCATCAGTGCGTGCATAAAATACAACATGAGCGTTATAACGCCGCGCAGCTTAAGGCTTGGTCGCAGGCACCCCGTTCGAGTCAACATTGGCATTTACGCTTAAGTCGTTCCCAAGCATGGATTATTTTGGTGACAGATGCCGCGGGCTTATCTAAGATTTGTGCAGGTTTTATCAATGTCGAAACGGATTTTCACCATAGAGGATATATAGATAGCCTCTATATTCATCCCGATTGGCAACGGCAGGGGCTGGGGGAGCGAGCTTATCGACAGCTAGAACTGTGGGCGAGGGAGCAGGGGTACAGCCAATTGAGTGCCGATGCGTCTTATCTTTCCCGCGGGCTGTTTATTAAACTCGGATTTGTCCAACAACAGCGCAGCTATCAACAAAAACTGGGCCAGGTGTTGCCGAGTTTTTATATGACTAAAAAACTGTAACTGAATGGGAATACATTGCTTATGTGCCCATTGGTCATGATTAACCCATAGGAGTGGACTCCAATGCAGATACGCTTATTTTCACCTCCGGATGTGGCACAGGTGGCGGCGGTATTTAACGCCAGTGTGATGGAGGGCGCGCAGGAATATTACTCGCTTACCGAACGTTTAGCTTGGGCGCAAAATCAGGGTGAGGCGCGAAGCGATGCCTACTGGCTGGCTAAGTTAGAAGACACCACCACTTGGGTGGCGCAGGAAGGCAGCAAGTTGGTTGGCTTTACCAACTTAAGGCTCTGTCCCGATGAAGAGCTCAATTGTATGGTCGGCGAAGTCGATTGTCTGTTTGTCCACCCTGAATACAGCCGTGCCGGGGTGGCGACACATTTGTATTTAGCCCTGCTCGAAGAGGCCAAAAGCCGTAATCTTAAACGGCTTACCGTTGAAGCCTCCTATCAGGCGCGTCCTTTCTTTGAGAAACAGGGTTTTAATTGCATTCGCCGTAATGAACTACGTCGCTATCTCACCGCCGAAGATAAACAAAACGACAGGGCGCAGGTGTTAGTGAATTTTAGTTTGATTATGTCCTTATCATAGGTTCGCGTTTGGAAAGACTGCTCTTCTCTGGCCGTACGATCAGTAATAAAAAAACCGCCTCGTTTCCTTGGCGGTTTTTTATTGGTCACAATATTCATCTGGCTAAGTCAAACACTAGGGCGGTGACATTGCTGCCTGTGGCGCTAAATCGAACCGCTTCTTCGGCGGTGATATGTGCGCCATCCCCAGGGGTGAGCACTTGGTCATTGACCTTAAGCGTGCCCTCCACCAGTTGCACATAGAGCTGACGCTGTGGCTTAAGCTGCGGCATATGCACTTGCTCTTGCGGTGCCAGTATTAGCCGATACAAGGTCGCATCCTGCTGTACTTTCAAGGTGCCATTTTCACCCGTTGGGGTGACCACGGCGGTCAGCGCAGAGGTTTGCTCGAAGGCCTTTTGCTGATAACCGGCATCAATACCTAAGGTGTCTGGTTGGATCCAGATCTGCAAAAAGTGCAGAGACTCAGTGTTTGATGCATTAAACTCGCTGTGATAAATCCCTTTACCAGCAGACATTAACTGAAACTCACCCGCTGGTAAGGTCTTAACATTACCGAAGCTGTCCTTATGGGCAATGGTGCCTGAAATCACATAACTGATGATTTCCATATCTTTATGGCCATGGGTTTCAAACCCTGCGCCCGGCGCAACTCTGTCATCATTAATCACTCGTAGGGAAGACACGCCCATATGCTGCGGATCGTAGTAGCTTGCAAACGAGAAGGTATGTTGGCTCTTTAACCAGCCTAAATCAGCCTGCCCACGGTCCTGCGCTTTACGTATACGGATCATCATTTCCTCCTTATTTTAAGCGTGCGGCTAACAGGTTGTCGGCACTGAGTTTACCTGCACCTGACACGGCCAGAGACACAGTGGCAGCTAACAGGGCTAAACCAAATTCATAACCGTTATTGCTGAGGAACAGACCGTTATCAATGTGGACCGAGAAAATCGCGACCACCATAGTAAAGGACAATACCAGTGCCGTTGGGCGAGTCAGTAAACCGATAATGATCAGCAAGCCACCAAAGAATTCGCTCGAGCCAGCCATCAGCGCCATTAAGTAGCCAGGGGTTAAGCCGATGGAGGCCATCCATTGTCCTGTGCCTTCTAGGCCGTAGCCACCAAACCAGCCGAAGAGTTTTTGCGAGCCGTGGGCCATGAGGATGATCCCGATAGGAATACGCAGGGCCAATGGGGCGAAACTTGGGGCAGAGGTCAGTAATTTTGTGATAAGTGCTTTCATGGGATGTTCCTTAATTCAAATTTTTTAACTATGTCGTTAATGAGTTAGTCGGTGGAGGCTTAGCGTTAATCTCTCCATTGGTTTACAGTCTAGACTTGACCTGATGGAAAGAAAATCGGAACATTTTCAAAGTCTATTTCAAAAAATTTGAATAAGAGGTGGCTATGTTACCTGTGATGAGCCTAGATGGCTTGATAGTACTCGATGCTATTGATAAAAAAGGCAGTTTTTCGGCTGCGGCCGAATCCTTATTCCGGGTGCCATCGGCGCTGACCTACACAGTGCAGAAATTAGAGAGCGACTTAGGGGTAAAATTATTTGAACGTAAGGGCCAGCGTGCCGAATTGACCTTAGTTGGCCAGCTGGTATTACGCCAAGGGCGGGAGATTTTAGCCGCCACCGCCAGGCTTGAAGAGGCGGTTCGCCAACTCGAAACGGGCTGGGAGTCGGCATTAACCTTAGCCATAGATACTGTAGTGCCCGATTTACCACTGCTTAAACTGATTGCTGAATTTACCGAGTTAGGTAAACAGGTGACCATCAATATCACCGAGGAGTCATTGGGTGGCGGTTGGGATGCGCTGTATTCGGGCCGCGCCGATATTGCCATTGGGGTCACGGGGGAGTTACCTAAGGGGCAATATCACTTAGTCGAAATCGGCATGCTTGAATTCATGTTTGCCCTTGCGCCTCATCATCCCTTGGCACAGTTTGACCATCCCATCCCGACCGAAGCCCTGTTGCAATTTCCCTCCGTGGTGGTGGCCGACAGCTCAACGGCGCTCGCGCAGCGCTCAAGTGGATTGTTTGATAGTCGCCAAGTCATCCGCGTGCCTAATATGCAGACCAAGATTAAAGCCCAGCAACTCGGGCTGGGTGTGGGTTATCTTCCCAAACATTTGATCCGCGAAGAACTCGCTTCAGGCGCATTAGTCGCGTGTAAGGTTGAGATCCCAAGACCGGCGCAGCCGGTGTTTCTCGCATGGCGCAAGGGGAATCAAGGCAAAGCGCAGGCGTGGTTTGCCGAACGTTTACCCCATTGCGACTGGTTGTTTTAGTGAGATGTCGATAGTGCGTTTGGGTACAGGATTGAGTGAATCACAGTACTTAACCATTGCTAGGGCGTGTTGACGTTTCGAGATTAAATTTTGTTCGTTCTGGCAAGCTCGTGCTCGCGAAACGAGGAATGATGTGTAGTTATTCTACTCAAATGACGAGTGACAAAGAGCAAGTGTTTGCCAGACGAACCTTCGGGCAGCATTTGGCTGACTTTTCTGCTGCGTTATCGTCCGTTTATGTAGAATAACTACACTGCACGGACTTTGCCTTGCATAAAAGCCAGCCACATTGCTGCAAAAATAACCCTGAAACGTCAACACGCCCTAAGTACTGTGATGAATTAAGAGGGCTGGGATTTGCGGCAGCGCTGATATAAATCCCTGACGCAGGGCGCTTACACTGAGCGCTTTACATGGCTGGTGTAATGCACATGGGGGAGAGCAAATCCGCTAAATTGGGGTTGGGCGCCCGATTGAGGAAGCGAATAAAAGCCTGTGGTAGGGTGAGCGTCTCAATCGATTCCTGCCAGCGCGCCTGTAACAGTGGGTGATAACCTTCTTTCCCCGCAGCGGTATAGGAGGTTGACACCCCTACATAGAGCGCATCGGGCTGCACTGGATACCAGAGTGATAAGCCATCTTGCTGCATCATTTCAAGCTTGAACAAGCGCTCCCCTAATGGGCGTCTACCATCGTAGTAATAACGTAATCCATAGGTATAGGGGAAGCTGCCCGCACCCGTTCCGCGCACACTGTTGTTTGTCGCGGCGTTAATTGCCGACTCCAGCGCTTGGTATAAATACTGGCCTTGGATTTCGTATTTGACTAATGGCAACTCGAAGGGCAGCAATTGCCCCAACACATCGGCGAGGGTGAGCCTGCCTTGGGCGACAGATTGCCTTACTCCACCCGCGTTATGCAGGGCAAAGTGGATGCGGGGATCTTCAAGCTTGGCCTCTTGGAACATACTGCGGCTCACCCAAGGGGCGATTTCGCTGCCATGGGGTAATGCCTTAGATGGCAGTCTGGTATGCACTAGATTCTTAGGTACAAGGGCTAAGACTTTGTTTTCCATCTCGGCAATCGCGGGGCGATAGATATCGTGGATCACGCCGTGAATGTCTTCATCGGCAGCATCCCACAATACATAGGGATGCTCATTAAAACGTTGCTGCACGGCTTGATAGTCGGTGTCATCCACTTGCTCACTCGAACTCAACATAAACTGTTTATCGAGCATAAAGTAGTTGCCACCCTTTAGGTTTATCGCGCGGCCAGCTGCATCAAATTCAATCTCGGTCAAGCCTAAGGTTTCGGCGTATTTCCCCGCATGCACGATAGGAGTGCCATGGATGGTTTCACCATAGGGAATATTGCTTAACCCCAAGGCGCTAAAATCGCCCTGCAAGGTATGGGTATGGCCGCCAACGATAAGGCTGATGCCATCGACTTGTTCGGCAAGCCTTCTATCCTGATCTAAACCTAAGTGACTCAGCACAATAATGTGCTTGATGCCTTTGGCATGTAGATGCTCGACGGTGCGCGCCGTGGTCGCAATCGCATCGACAAAGTGGGTATCAGGATCGGGTCTGGCGATGTCTTTCATCTGATCCAGAGTAATGCCGATGACGGCGAGCTTTTTGTCGTAGAAGGGCTTTTCGAGGTAGCTGGCAAGCTGAGTAGTCTCATCATAGGCGAGAATATTCGCCACAGTACGCAGATTACCCGGCTTGCGGATATCCTCTTGGCTCAAGTCCATATTGCCCGCCAGCAGCGGAAAATCGATTTGCTTAGCAAATTCGGCAAGCCGCGCATTGCCTTCATCAATATCGTGATTACCAATCACCATGGCATCGGGTGCGAGTAAATTCAGCAGATGGGCGTTGGCCTTACCCTTAAAATGGCTGAAATACAGCGTGCCTTGGAAACTGTCGCCACCATGCAAAAATAAAAACGGCATTTGGCTTTGTGCGGCTCGGTCACGTGCCTGACTAATCTGATACCCCAGGCGTGCATAGCCACCGCTGTGACTGGTGATATCTAAGGCTTTAAGCCCTAGATTGAGGGAAAATTGTACGCGGCTGGGTTCAAAATTCGAATGGGTATCGTTGATGTGCGCGAGTGAGAGTGTGTATCCCTGTGTCATAACCTACCTCTTTTACGGCGGGAGATTATAACCTTCTCCCCAAAAACAAGAAAGGGAGCCAAGCTCCCTTTACTTTAACAATGACTAAATAATGTCATTAACCCGAGCGCGCCTCGTCATCTTCGGCGGCGGCTTCGAAGTCGCCATCATCGGAGAGACGAATGCCTTTTTGCTTCATGCGCTTGGTCCAGAGTTTACGGGCCAATTGCTGCATGTCGGTCGCTGGGTCATTCACATCGACAATTTCTAAGCCAAGTAGTGATTCGATAATGTCTTCTTGGGTCACAATACCTTGGCTACTGCCGTATTCGTCAACCACCATCGCAATTTGTGTATTGCGTTTAATCATCCGCTCGAATAACGGCAGGATTTTAGCCGTTTCGGGCACCACAAATAGGCTGCGCTTGAGTTCACCAATCGGTGCGTTCGGGCTGTAACGTTCAGCCAGTAAGACATCGGTACGGGTGATGTAACCGATAATGTCGTCGTGGTCCTGATCGTATACTGGAATACGGGTAAAAGGTTTGTCGCGATATTCCTGCACAAACTCATTTTGCGTCAGTGAAACGGGTAACGAGAACATTACGGTACGCGGCGTCATAATCGCCGTCACAGGCACGTCACGCACCTTGAGCATTTGGGTCAAAATTTTAGACTCTTGCTCGTCTAACTCACCGGATTCGTGACCAATCTTGGCCATGGCGCTCATTTCTTGGCGAATGTACTGACCTTCTTCCCCTTTACCTAGCAGGCGAGTCACCTGTTGCGACATCCAAATGAGCGGCTTAGTGACACGCTTCATCCAAGTGATGGCAATCGACACACTCGGGGCTAAACGGCGCCAGTGATTGGCTCCCACAGATTTCGGAATAATCTCTGAGAAGAATAGGATGATAAAAGTTAACACTCCGGAGAACACGCCGAGCATGTCATCACCAAAAACCTTGGCCGCTTGCGCACCGGCAACGGCGGCACCCACAGTGTGGGCAATGGTGTTTAGGGTCAAAATAGACACGAGAGGCGCTTCGATGTTTTCTTTTAGTTTACGCAACCGGGCGGCTGCGGCACTGTCAGTTTGTTCGAGCGAGGCGATATAACTAGGGGTAACCGAAAGCAACACTGCTTCGAATACACTGCACAGAAAAGAAACTCCGACAGCGACAAGCACTATAATGATGAGGGTTAACATATAGGTGGTATTACAACTCCATAATTTAGGCCAACATTGACCCACGCCGATTCTAGCATAGGAGTGTGGAGTTGCTGGCTAAAATTTTTCTGCGTCTGTATAATTCGCCGCCCTGTTGCAGGTTTTGGTGTTGAGGTTAGTCCTAATGAGTGAAAAAAAGATCAATTTATTAGACCTTGATCGTAAGGCGATGCGCGCATTATTTGCGGATCTGGGTGAGAAGCCTTTCCGTGCCGATCAGCTGATGAAATGGATCTATCATTTCGGTGTCAGTGACTTCGAAGAAATGACTAACATCAACAAAGTGTTACGCCAAAAGCTGGCGGCGCGTTGTGAGATTGTTGCGCCTGAGATTTCAAGTTATCAAAAATCCGCCGATGGCACCATTAAGTTCGCCATCCACGTCGGCGAAGGTCAAGAAGTCGAAACCGTGTATATTCCTGAAGATGACCGCGCCACTCTGTGTGTGTCGTCTCAAGTGGGTTGCGCCCTCGAATGTACTTTCTGCTCGACTGCGCAGCAAGGCTTTAACCGCAACTTAACTGTCTCTGAAATCGTCGGCCAAATTTGGCGTGTTTCCCATTTCTTAGGGTTCGCTAAAGAAACCGGCGAGCGCCCAATCACCAACGTGGTGATGATGGGCATGGGTGAACCGCTGCTGAACCTAGCCAACGTGATCCCTGCGATGGATATCATGCTGGACGACTTCGGCTTTAGCCTGTCAAAACGCCGTGTGACCCTGTCAACGTCGGGCGTAGTGCCAGCCTTAGATAAACTCGGTGATGCCCTCGATGTGGCGCTCGCCGTGAGTATCCACGCGCCAAACGATGAATTGCGCGATATTCTGGTTCCCGTGAATAAAAAGTATCCACTGCAAGAGTTCCTTGCAGGAATTCGCCGTTACATCGCTAAATCTAACGCTAACCGTGGCCGCGTCACTGTGGAGTATGTGATGCTCGATCACATCAACGACAGCACTGAACAAGCCCATGAATTAGCACAATTAATGAAGGATACGCCTTGTAAGGTAAACCTGATCCCATTCAATCCATACCCAGGTTCGCCCTATGGTCGTTCATCGAACTCGCGCATCGACCGTTTTTCTAAGGTATTGATGGAATATGGCTTAACTGTGATTGTACGCAAAACCCGTGGTGATGATATTGACGCGGCCTGTGGACAGTTAGCGGGTGATATTCGCGATCGAACCAAGCGTTTAGCAAAAAAACGCATGCAAGAAAATCAGATTTCGGTCACAATGAATTAACTCTTTGTTTGCACAGATTTATAGGCTTGCCCATGAAGCATGGATTGTCAGGGTTTTCATTAGCAATTGCCCTGTCATTATTAGTGACAGGATGCGTAACTGAGCGTACCTATTCAGGGACTGATATTCCCGTGTCGGAGCGAAAACTCGATAAAGTCGCCGCTGCACGGGAGCGTATGCAGCTCGGTTTAACTTACCTTAATCGAGGTAACTCGGAACAAGCCAAGTATAATCTTGATAAAGCAATCGAATATGCACCAGAGCTCGAAGATGTGCATGTGGCCATGGCCTATTACTATCAAACCGTTGGCGATTTAGTACGTACCGAACAGGCGTATCAAGACGCTATCAATACTAAGGACGCCTCTGGCGATTCCATGAATAACTTTGGGGTGTTTTTGTGCCAACAAAAGCGATACGACAAAGCTGAAAAAATGTTTTTGGCCGCGATAGAAATGCCCAAATATACGCGTACCGCGTCCAGTTATGAGAACTTAGGCATTTGCAGCCGAGACGCGGGACAAACAGAAAAGGCACGACAGTATTTTCAGATGGCGTTAAAGTATGACCCGAGACGCTCGGTGTCTTTACTGGAGCTGGCTGAGCTTGGGATGGATAAAGGTGATTATGTCGATGCGCAAAACCAATTAGCGCGTTATCACCAAGTGGCTGCCCAGACTCCAGAAAGTTTAACGCTCGGAATAAAAATTGAGCAGGCGTTGAATGATGATGCTGCTATGAAGCGATTTGGCATTTTATTGCTCGCCAAATTCCCAGCATCGCCTCAAGCCAAGCAATACAGAGTTAATTTGCATCAATGAAAGATAACGAAATAAACGCGTCAGTAGAACCAGTTGCAGCGAGTGAAGCTGAATCGACGCCTGATGTAACGCTCGGCACTTTACTCAGAACGGCTCGTGAGCAGATGGGCTTAAGCATTGCGGATACCGCGGTGAAATTACATCTGCGCCCAGGGATTGTTGAAAATCTCGAAGCCGACGATTTTTCCAATATTTCTTCTTCGACTTATGTTCGCGGATACGTCAAAAACTATGCGCGCATGTTGGGGGTGGATAACGCCCTGATTGAGGCATGCCTCGCGCGGCAGGTGCCATTAGTGACTCAGCCTGCTATGCAAAGCTTTTCCCGCAAGACGACTTATCAAGCTCGTGACACTAAACTAAAGTGGCTGAGCTTTTTTATTGTGTTAGTTTTATTGGGTTTGTTCGTCCTATGGTGGATGCAACGAACTACGCTGGTGACCCATGTTGATGTGTCTAAACCAACGGCGGAAGAGTTAGCGGCGGCGAATCAAGCGCTCCCAGGTGATGTGCTGCTGACGGAAACTGATGCCAGTGCGCGTTTAAGTGAGATTGCGGTCAATGGCTCTATGGCGACCGATGGTCCGGTAAAAGATACCGACGAGAGCACTATCGACCCTAATATGAACGATTCGGCAGCGATGGAAGCGGAGCAGACGCCTGCTGCCAATTCGGCTATGAATCCGAGCGAATCTAACACTGCACCGAATACTGCTCCGAACTCCGCAGCGAGCAATACCGTTGCGGTTCCAAGCGCGACACAAAACGCCGCGACCAATGCCGCGCCAGTGCAGAACCAAACCGCATCGAATGCACCTGCAACTAATACAGCAGTAACCAATACTGCTTCGACAGCGCAAGCCATTCCGGTCGCTGCGGGGCAGTCGAGCATTACTATTGAGCTCACGGGCGATTGCTGGATCAACATAGTCGATGCCAAGGGCAAAGCGATTGTTGACGGCGTCCGTGGTGCTGGTGCGAATATTCAAGCCAGTGGTGTGCCTCCGTTTAAAGTGATCTTAGGTGCTCCCACTGTCGTGTCCACGTTTACGGTCGATGGTAAAGCCATCAGCCTTGCTGAATTTCCTAAGGGTCGTGTTGCGCGTTTGACTATCCCACAGGTTTAAGTCTGGCGCCTACGCAGAGTACCGAAAAGAGCGTATTGAGTATGTATAACGAAACACCCATAAAGAGACGTCCTTCAACCCGCATTTATGTGGGCAATGTACCGATTGGTGATGGTGCGCCGATTGCCGTACAGTCGATGACTAATACTAAGACCACAGATGTTGAGGCAACCGTTGCCCAAATCCGTGCCCTAGAAAAAGTGGGTGCCGATATTGTGCGTGTCTCTGTGCCGACGATGGACGCCGCCGAAGCTTTTAAAGTGATTAAGCAATCAGTATCTGTGCCCTTGGTTGCCGATATCCACTTCGATTACCGTATCGCCCTGAAAGTGGCCGAATATGGTGTGGACTGTTTGCGTATCAACCCAGGTAATATCGGTAACGAAGAGCGTATCCGCAGTGTGGTAGAGTGCGCCCGCGATAAAAACATTCCTATCCGTATTGGGGTGAACGGCGGTTCATTAGAAAAAGATCTGATGGACAAATACAAAGAGCCTACGCCAGAAGCCTTGCTCGAATCGGCTATGCGCCATGTGGACATTCTTGACCGTTTGAACTTCGACCAATTTAAGGTCAGCGTAAAAGCCTCCGATGTGTTCTTAGCAGTAGAATCCTATCGTTTATTGGCTAAGCAAATTCGCCAGCCATTGCATTTAGGTATTACCGAAGCGGGTGGCGCCCGTGCCGGTGCGGTGAAATCAGCCGTCGGCTTAGGCATGCTGCTTGCCGAGGGCATTGGTGATACGCTGCGTATTTCGTTGGCGGCCGATCCGGTGGAAGAAATCAAAGTTGGCTTTGATATCCTAAAGTCACTGCGGATCCGTAGCCGTGGCATTAACTTTATTGCGTGTCCTTCTTGCTCGCGCCAAGAGTTCGATGTGATCAGCACAGTAAATGAATTAGAGCGCCGCCTCGAAGATGTGACGACCGCGATGGATGTGTCTATCATCGGCTGTGTGGTCAATGGCCCAGGCGAAGCCTTAGTGTCTCACATCGGCTTAACGGGTGGACATCGTAAGAGTGGTTACTACGATGAAGGCGAGCGTCAAAAAGAGCGTTTCGACAATGATAACCTAGTCGATTCCCTCGAAGCGAAAATTCGCGCTAAGGCGAGCCAAATGGCCAATCGCATCCAAGTGAAAGACACGACTGAGTAACAGACACAGCCGAATCAACCCATAAGGTTAAGCGTTATAAAAACACTCAAGCCTTGAGCTAGACCCCGAAACCGACGGGGTCATTTTACGTTTAGTGTTGAACAGCCTATAATGCCTGACATTTTTTATTAATTTAGCGAAAATCGGACGAGTCGATACAGTGGCAAAACAGATCCAAGCGATTCGCGGAATGAACGACATTCTGCCAACTCAAAGTCCTCTATGGCAAAAAGTGGAAGCGGTACTACGTGCGAGCGTGGCTGCTTATGGTTACAGTGAGATCCGCACTCCAATAGTGGAAAATACCGATCTTTTTAAACGCTCTATCGGTGAAGTGACTGATATTGTTGAAAAAGAAATGTATACCTTCGAGGACCGTAACGGTGACAGTTTAACCCTACGTCCTGAAGGCACAGCCTCAACCGTGCGTGCCGGTAATGAGCATGGTCTGCTCTATAACCAAGAACAACGCCTGTGGTACATGGGCCCAATGTTCCGCCACGAACGTCCGCAAAAAGGTCGTTATCGCCAATTCCACCAGTTTGGTGTGGAGGTCTACGGCATTGGTAGCGCCGATATCGACGCTGAAGTGTTGATGTTATCGGCCCGTCTATGGGAAAAACTCGGCATTAGCGAGCATGTGACGCTTGAGCTAAACACCTTAGGTGACCCTGCTGAGCGCGCCGCTTACCGTGAAGCCTTGATTGCCTTCTTAGAGCAACACAAAGACAAATTAGACGAAGATAGCCAGCGCCGTATGTACAGCAATCCGCTGCGGGTACTGGACTCAAAAGATCCTCAAGTGCAAAGCATTTTAGGTGATGCGCCTGCGCTGATGGATTACTTAGGTGAAGAATCTTCACAACATTTTGCACAATTGCGTGAACTCCTTGACGCAGTTGGCATCCAATACCGAGTTAACCCGCGCCTAGTCCGTGGTTTGGATTATTATAATCGCACGGTTTTTGAATGGGTTACCAATAGCTTAGGCTCTCAAGGCACTGTACTTGCGGGCGGTCGCTACGATGGTTTAGTCGCTCAGTTGGGCGGTAAAGATACGCCTGCTGTCGGTTTTGCGATGGGATTAGAGCGCATCGTTCTGCTGCTTGAAACCTTAGAGCTGACCCAAGATATCCCTGCGGCTGTTGATGTTTACGTCGCAGCGATGGGGGATAGCTGTTTGGTTGAAGCCATTAAAGTGGCACAGGAGTTACGCTCAACCTTACCGACACTGCGTGTTATGAGCCACTGCGGCGGCGGTAACTTCAAGAAGCAAATTAAGCGTGCCGATAAAAGCGGCGCACAAGTAGCCTTACTCATCGGTGAAGAAGAACTCGCCGAAGGTGTGGTTACCGTTAAATATTTACGCAATGACAACGAACAACAACGGGTCGCTCGAAATGCACTAAGCGCATTTTTAGCTGAACTTACCAAATAAGGGGACGTGCGCGTGGAAATTTATAGCACAGAAGAACAACAAGTTGATGCTATCAAGCAGTTCTGGAAAGACTATGGAACCTCGATTGTTATCGGGGCGGTCGTTGGTTTAGGCGGCCTGTACGGTTGGAACTATTACTCCGACATGAAAATCGTGAAGGCCGAAGAAGCATCACAGGCTTTCCAAACCTTAACCACCAAATCAAGTGACGAAGCGGCCATGCTGGCTGGCGTTGCTGAGTTTTCCAAAAATCACGACCAAAAGGGCTATCAAGCACTGCTGGATCTGATCGTTGCGAAAACTGCGGTTGAAGCCAAAGATTTTGCTAAGGCCGAAGAAGCGCTGAAGAAGGTGATTGCCGCTAAGCCAGGTGCTGGATTAGACACAGTGGCAACACTGCGTTTAGCACGCATTCAAGCAGAGCAAGGCCAAATCGGCACTGCGCTAGCGACCTTAGATCAAGTGACGGATAAAGCTTTCTTAGCACAACGTGAAGAACTCAAAGGCGATTTCTTTGTACGCCAAGGCGAAGCGGATAAAGCGAAAACCGCTTACCAAGCGGCAATGGACAATGGCGGTGTTGTGACCAGCCCTGCACTTAAAATCAAACTTGATAACCTAAATCAAGCATAAGGGATCCCTTGATGAAGTCTTGGTGCAAGAACCTGCTAGCCGCTGGGTTAAGCCTAGCCATGTTATCCGCCTGTTCTTCTAGCGATGTGGAAGAAGAACCGGTAAGTGAGTTAACTGCGATTCAGGCGACAGTGTTTCCTGAAGTAAGTTGGAGCGCCTCTGTAGGTGATGGTGTCGGTGATTATTACTCTCGCCTTACTCCTGCAGTTCGTTACGGTAAAATTTTTGCAGCCGACCGTTACGGCGAAGTCGTGGCCTTCGATGAAGCCACGGGTGAGCGCGTTTGGAAGAAAGATTTTAGTGAAGAGTTTCGCGATAACGCCTTAGCCAAAAACAAGGGCGCACGCTTAGCCGCTGGTGTTACTGCCGCGCGCAATAAAATCTTTGTCGGTGGTGAGAGTGGTCTATTGGCCGCACTGAATGCCGAAGATGGTCAAGTGCTGTGGCATGTCGTGACTGGGGGCGAGTTACTCTCTAAGCCAACCGTTGCTGACGATGTGGTGGTGGTGAGCACGAGCTCTGGCGCGCTCGAAGCCTTTAACGTCGATACGGGCGCTAAGCTGTGGGCCTATGAGATGCAGTTGCCTAATCTAACCTTACGTGGCACTGGTTCTGCGGCCTATGAAGCGGGTGGTTTCTTTATCGGTACTGCCGATGGCAAAGTCGCCGTTGTGGTGAAAAACAACGGTCAAGCCGCATGGGAACAAGCGATTTATAATCCAACTGGCGGCAATGAGTTTACTCGTATGGCCGATGTGGATATGACGCCGCTGATCTTAGGTGACAACCTTTATGCGGTGAGCTACAACGGTAACTTGGTGTCGATGGAACTGCGTACCGGACGTGTGATTTGGACCCGTAAGTACTCCAGCTTCAATGAGCTAGCGTCTGCCGGTTTAAGCTTATTCCTAGTGGATGATCACAGCCGTATCTACTCTGTTGACAGACGTAACGGCCTAGAATTGTGGAGCAACTCTGAGCTGGCGAACCGTACACTCACGTCACCAGCCGTATATCGCGACTATCTGGTCGTGGGCGATTTTGAAGGTTATCTGCACTTTATCGACCGCAGCACAGGCAGTATTGTCGGTCGTATCCAAGTGGACAGCTCTGGATTATTCAGCCAGCCATTAGTGGTGGATGATAAAATCTACGTGCAAGGTCGCAGCGGAAAGTTAGCTGTTGTAACACTTCCTTAGTTAAAAGTGTTATCCTTGTAGAGCCCCTGGAAGTGTGTTCCGGGGCTTTTTATTGAAAAGTTTTTAGAGGCAAAATCATGATCCCTGTAGTGGCCCTTGTTGGTCGGCCGAACGTCGGTAAATCCACTTTATTTAACCGCCTTACGCGTACGCGTGATGCGCTGGTTGCTGACTTTCCTGGCCTAACACGTGACCGTAAATATGGTCGAGCATTCCTATCCGGCTATGAGTTTATCGTGGTGGATACCGGCGGTATCGACGGCACCGAAGAGGGGATCGAAACTAAGATGGCCGAGCAGTCCCTTGCCGCTATCGAAGAAGCCGATGTTGTCTTATTTATGACCGATGCGCGAGCGGGCTTAACCGCCGCGGATTTGTCTATTGCTCAGCACTTACGTAGCCGTCAAAAAACCACGTTCGTGGTGGCTAACAAGATTGACGGTATCGATGCCGATTCTGCCTGCGCCGAGTTTTGGTCGTTAGGTTTAGGTGAAGTCTACCAAATGGCTGCCGCCCAAGGCCGCGGCGTGACCAACATGATTGAGTACGCCTTAACTCCTTATGCCGAAGCGATGGGGATTGAGCGCCAAGGCGAAGAGGAAGAAGTCGACGAGCGTCAGTACACCGAAGAAGAAGCCGAAGCCGAGCAGAAGCGTCTGCAGGATTTACCGATTAAGCTTGCGATTATCGGTAAGCCTAACGTAGGTAAATCGACGCTGACTAACCGTATCTTAGGTGAAGAGCGTGTGGTGGTTTACGACGAGCCGGGCACCACCCGCGACAGTATTTACATTCCGATGGAACGCGATGGCCGCGAATACGTGATTATCGATACTGCCGGTGTGCGTCGCCGCAGTAAAGTCCATGAAGTGATTGAAAAATTCTCGGTGATCAAAACCCTAAAAGCGGTTGAAGATGCCAACGTTGTGCTGCTGATCATCGATGCCCGTGAAGGGATTGCCGAGCAGGATTTAGGTCTATTAGGTTTTGCCCTGAACGCGGGCCGCGCCTTAGTTATCGCCGTCAACAAGTGGGATGGTATCGATCAGGGCATTAAAGACCGGGTTAAGAGTGAACTCGACCGCCGCTTAGGCTTTATCGACTTTGCTCGCATTCACTTTATTTCGGCGCTACATGGTACGGGCGTTGGCCATCTGTTTGAGTCGATTGAAGAAGCTTACGACAGTGCGACTCGCCGCGTGAGCACCTCTATGCTGACCCGCATTATGCAAATGTCGCAGGATGACCATCAGCCACCATTGGTGAACGGTCGCCGTGTGAAACTGAAATACGCCCACGCCGGTGGTTATAACCCGCCAATCGTGGTTATTCACGGTAACCAAGTCAGCAAGCTACCGGATTCTTACAAGCGCTACATGATGAACTACTTCCGTCGTTCATTAAAAGTGGTCGGTACGCCAATTCAGCTGCGTTTCCAAGAGGGTGATAACCCGTTTGAAAACAAGGTTGAAAAGCTGACCATGAGCCAAGAGCGTCGCCGTAAGCGCGCCCTGAGCCATATTAAAGATCGCAAGACAAAGTAAATCTGCGCTAATGGCTTAAGCGGAACACAAAAAAGGAACCTTAGGGTTCCTTTTTTGTTGGCACATTTTAGGGCGCAATTATAAGTCTTGTATCGATAAAATACTTTATGGTTATGGGCTTAGACGTTGAGGCTAAGGCTGTCTAGACTTAACTTTCATCGGTTATTTGCGTCACGGTCGACTGCACTTGTCCATGGCGTAGGCGAGTGTTTATCTTATCGCCCACACTCAGCTGGGCGGCATTGTCTATGACTTGGTTATTTGCATCTGTGGTGATGCTGTAACCCCGGCTCAAGGTAGCTAATGGACTGACCGTTTCCAATTGATGGGCGGCATATTTGACCCGCTGCTCGCTTTGGTTGAGGGTATCCTGCATAGCGTCTTGTAAACGCGTCGCTAAATAGCTCAATCGATTGGTCTCGAGTGCGAGTTTGTGCTTTGGCGACTGCTGCTCGAGGCGGCTTGCCAGTTGCTGCTGACGGCGACTTAAGCCGTGTAATTTGTTAGAAAGTGCAGCTTCGAGTCTTAATTGCATTTCATCAAAACGCTGCTCAAATTGTTGCAAGGTGCGCTTAGGATCTAAGCGTTGCAGTCTGTGCTCGAGCAAACTTAAGCGTCTTTCCTGCTTGAGTTGATAGTGACTCGCGCTCTGTTTGAGGCGCGAGAGTACTGTGGCTAAGCGTTGGCTCTTATTGTCGCTATCCTGAGACAGCAGCTCTGCGCCCGCAGAAGGCGTCGGGGCGCGAACGTCGGCCACATAGTCACTGATGGTGGTGTCGACTTCATGGCCTACGGCGCTGACAACGGGTAAAGCGCTGTTGTAGATGGTATGGGCGAGCGCTTCGCTATTAAAACACCATAAATCTTCGAGTGAGCCGCCGCCGCGGGTGAGCAGTAATACATCCACCTCGAGCCGTTGATTGGCGATATTAATGGCTTGGCAGATATTCATATCCGCGCTCTCACCCTGTACCTGAGTGGGATAAATAATCACTTCGATGGAAGGGTCACGGCGGGCAAGCACATGCAACACATCGCGGATAGCCGCGCCCGTGGGGGAGGTGATGACCCCAATACGTTGAATATTTTTCGGTAACTGACGTTTAGTGTCGGCGGCAAATAATCCCTGCGCCGCGAGCTTCATTTTGAGCGCTTCAAATTGCTGTGCCAGTAAGCCATCACCGGCGGGGAGCATAGATTCAATCAATAATTGATAGTCACCCCTAGGCTCGTATACGCTGATGGCGCCTTTCACGAGCACCTGTTGGCCATTCACAGGTTTAAAGCTCACGCTTTGATTGCGCCCCTTGAACATGGCACAGCGAATTTGTGAATAATGATCCTTGAGGGTTAAATACCAATGTCCCGAGCTGGGGGCCGAAAAGTTAGAAATTTCACCATTTAGCCAGACTTTTCCCAGTTGTCCCTCGAGAATTTGCCTGACTTCACCATTGAGGCGTGAGACGGTATAAATATTATTTTTAGGGACTTGCATGTGTTTTCTCGTGCAAATGGGATTTTTTCACTATTTTCCATTTACCGCTCCCCAGATGCAAGGTATAATCCCGCCGCAATATTTCACCTCTAAAATCCTACTCAACTGGGGAGATGTTGCCTATGCTACGTTTAATTAAAGAAGCGCTAACTTTTGACGATGTGTTACTTGTTCCTGCGCATTCGACTGTACTCCCAAACACCGCCATCCTTAAAACTCGCCTGACCAATACCATTGAACTGAATATTCCGCTTGTGTCTGCCGCTATGGACACTGTGACCGAAGCGCGTCTTGCTATCGCCATGGCACAGGAAGGTGGCTTAGGTTTTATTCATAAAAACATGAGCATAGAAAAGCAGGCCGAAGAAGTTCGTAAAGTAAAAATTTACGAAGCGGGTGTGGTGCAACAACCTGTAACGGTAACGCCTTCAACTACGCTGGCGGATCTTAAAGTACTGACCGCGAAGAATGGTTTTGCGGGTTACCCTGTGGTAAACAGAAGCCAATGAATTGGTGGGTATCATCACTGGCCGTGACGTACGTTTTGTGACTGACTGGAGCAAAACCGTAGAAGAAGTGATGACGCCAAAGGCGCGTTTAGTCACTGTTGCGGAAGGCACTAAGTTAGATGAAGTGCAAAAATTAATGCACTCAAACCGTATCGAAAAAGTGTTAGTTGTCGACGATAACTTCAAGCTGAAAGGCTTAATCACAGTAAAAGACTTCGAAAAAGCCGAGCGTAAACCTAATGCTTGTAAAGACGAATTAGGTCGTTTACGTGTGGGCGCCGCCGTAGGTGCTGGTGCTGGTAACGAAGAGCGTGTCGATGCGCTGGTGAAAGCCGGTGTTGACGTGCTGCTGATTGATTCTTCCCACGGCCACTCTGAAGGCGTGTTGCAACGTATCCGTGAAACCCGCGCTAAATACCCAGAACTGCAAATAATCGGTGGTAACGTGGCAACAGCTGAAGGCGCATTAGCCCTAGTTGAAGCCGGCGTTAACGCGGTTAAAGTGGGTATTGGCCCTGGTTCTATCTGTACCACACGTATCGTGACAGGTGTGGGCGTGCCACAAATTACCGCAGTATCTGACGCTGCCGAAGCCGTAAAAGGTTTAGGGATCCCTGTTATCGCCGACGGCGGTGTACGTTTCTCCGGTGACTTAGCCAAAGCCTTAGCCGCAGGTGCATCATGCATCATGGCGGGTTCAATGTTTGCGGGTACCGACGAAGCGCCGGGCGAAACCGAACTCTACCAAGGCCGTGCCTATAAGTCATACCGCGGTATGGGTTCTTTAGGCGCCATGTCTCAAGGTTCTTCTGACCGTTATTTCCAATCTGACAATGCTGCCGACAAGCTAGTGCCAGAAGGCATCGAAGGCCGTGTACCTTACAAAGGCAAGCTTAAGGAAATCATCCATCAACATATGGGCGGTCTGCGTTCATGCATGGGCTTAACGGGCTGTGCCACGATCCAAGAACTGAACGAAAAAGCGCAGTTTGTGAAAGTGACGTCTGCGGGCATGGGCGAGTCCCACGTTCACGATGTGACTATCACTAAAGAAGCGCCAAACTACCGTTCAGGTGCGTAAACGTGTGTGATAATGGGGCGGCGATAAGCCGCCCGTTATTAAGATTTGTATGCCCTCAAGATTGAACCTCGTAGTCTTGAGCTAAGTTAAAACAATAGATGAGATAAAGGTTATCCATGAGCGATATTCATGAGCATAAGATACTGATCCTCGACTTTGGATCTCAGTACACCCAGCTAATTGCCCGTCGTATCCGTGAAATTGGTGTTTACTGTGAGTTATGGGCGTGGGATGTGACTGAAGCCCAAATCCGTGAGTTTGCCCCTAACGGGATTATCCTCGCTGGCGGCCCAGAAAGTGTGACTGCCGACAACTCTCCCCGCGCACCTGAATATGTGTTCAATGCTGGCGTCCCCGTTCTAGGGATCTGCTACGGCATGCAAACCATGTCTGAGCAGCTGGGCGGTAAAGTGATTCAAGGCGTGGGCGAAGGCGAGTTCGGCTACGCTCAAATCGAAATGTTAGCGCAATCGGCCCTGTTTAAAGATATCGAAGACGCAGTCAGTGCCGATGGCAAATCTCTGCTCGATGTGTGGATGAGCCATGGCGATAAAGTGTCGGCGATTCCAGAAGGTTTTGTGGCTGTTGCTAAAACTGACACTTGCCCATTTGCGGCCATGTCTAACGAAGAAAAGCGTTTTTACGGTGTACAGTTCCACCCTGAAGTCACCCATACTCGCCAAGGTATGCGTATGCTGTCGCACTTCGCCTTAGATATCTGCGGCTGTGCGGCCAACTGGAAACCTTCTTCAATCATCGAAGACGCTATCGAACGCTTGAAAAAGCAAGTAGGCGACGATGAAGTGATTTTAGGTCTATCTGGTGGTGTTGACTCATCGGTAGTGGCCATGCTGCTGCACCGCGCTATTGGCAAAAAACTGACCTGTGTGTTTGTTGATAACGGCTTACTGCGTTTAAACGAAGCGAAGCAAGTCATGGAAATGTTTGGTGACCATTTTGGTCTGAACATTGTTCACGTCGATGCGGAAAACCGCTTCCTTGACGCGCTGAAAGGCGAAGCCGATCCAGAAGCGAAACGTAAAATCATCGGCCGTGTATTCGTTGAAATCTTCGACGAAGAAGCCAAGAAATGCGTTAACGCTAAATGGTTAGCCCAAGGCACCATCTACCCAGATGTTATCGAATCGGCAGGCAGTGCCACCGGTAAGGCCCATGTGATCAAGTCACACCATAACGTCGGCGGTCTGCCTGATGATATGGAGCTGGGTCTGGTTGAGCCGCTACGCGAACTGTTTAAAGATGAAGTACGTAAGATAGGTCTGGAACTTGGCCTGCCTTATAACATGCTTTACCGTCACCCATTCCCAGGACCAGGTCTGGGGGTACGTGTACTGGGTGAAGTGAAGAAAGAGTACTGCGATCTACTGCGCCGTGCCGATGCCATCTTCATCGAAGAGCTGCATAAAGCCGATCTGTACAACAAGGTGAGCCAAGCCTTTACCGTGTTCTTACCCGTTCGCTCTGTCGGTGTGATGGGCGATGGCCGTAAATACGATTGGGTGGTGTCACTGCGCGCCGTTGAAACCATCGACTTTATGACCGCTCATTGGGCGCACCTGCCATATGATTTCTTAGGCAGAGTGTCAAACCGCATCATCAATGAGATCGACGGTATCTCTCGTGTGGTTTACGATATCTCAGGTAAGCCACCGGCAACTATCGAGTGGGAGTGACCGGTACTGGCTGGCAACGGCAGGCTCTATACCGTCTGTTAGACGGAATTAAAGGTTTCCCTCTCAACGTGATAACCTGAGCCAGTAATAACTTCGCAAGGATGCCAACATATTGCCGTTGCCCGTTGGCACGGAAGCCAGTCCGAGCGTCGGCGCACCGCTGCATGTGCGCCATCGTTCGGAATACACCCCTTTATCAACTTTCGGCTCGTGGCTTTATTGCGATTGTTGAACAGCCGCTGAGCGAGAGTAAGTGCAGGCCGGTGAGTACTACAGCATGGCCGACAGTATGCTGACGCCATTTCTCGATCATCTGGAGGGTATCCCAGTGCTGGAGAACAAGGGCCGATTATTGCGGCTGGATCAGTCTGTGCGGGTTATTTACAGCGGGTCAGAGCCAGAAGCTCCGCTTGGGTGTTGGCGGAGTCTTGATATTTCTAATATTTATATACATCTGCCATGAGTTATAGTTACTGGCAATTCAACATGGAGGTTAGACAGTGACATTTAGGGATTTGTTCAAGCTTAATACGGAAACAGCGGCACCGGTTATTCAAATCATCAGTCACGAAACCCTGCGGATTCGCGCCTGTTGCATTCAAGTAGCCACAGACCTGAACAGATACCTTTACATATGGAATATGCCGCAGGGCTTGAGGAAATATGATTTCGATGACAATTCCTGGGAATCAGTGGATGAAGGTGAACAGCCTCAGGAAGCCTTGGAGTGGCTGATTGAATCTTCACAAGACCAATTTGAATTCATCTTGCTTCTGGAAGACTTCCATCATTTCCTGAATGAGCACACCCTGATCAGCCGTTTGCGTGCATTTGCGATCGCCGTTGCCAGCCGTGAAATCAATAACGTCACTGTTGTGTTATCCCAGCCTGCTCCATTACTGCCTCCAGAATTGGAGAAAGAGGTACAGGTGATGGAAATGCCATTACCGGATACCGATGACCTCAAAACTCTGATGCGACAGGCCAAGCAGCGGTATGAACTGAGCGACAGGGACTATCAAGAGTCATCCGCTCTGATCGAGTCTGCACTTGGTCTATCAACCAGCGAAGCCCAACTGGCTTTCTCAAAAGCCGCTTGCCAGTTCAAACGTCTCACCGAATCTGAAATCCCTTTTATCGTTAAAGAAAAAGAGCAGGTGATTCGCAAGAGCGGACATCTTGAATACTTTCATCCGAAAGCCACACTCGACGATATCGGCGGCCTCGATAACCTAAAGTCCTGGCTGAACCGCCGTCGTCAGTCGTTTACCGAACATGCTCGTGAATTTGGTCTGGAAACCCCGCGAGGGGTGTTGCTGTTGGGTTTGCCGGGTACGGGCAAGAGTCTTGCAGCAAAGGCAGTGGCCAATGCCTGGCGGTTACCGTTGTTGCGTCTGGACATGGGCAAAATCTACGGCGGTATTGTGGGGCAGTCGGAGGCTAACATCCGTTCGGCGCTGCAAACTGCCGAAGCGCTGGCGCCCAGTATTCTCTGGGTGGATGAAATCGAAAAAGGCCTGTCGGGCATGCAAAGTTCTGGTGCCACAGATGGCGGTACGACATCCCGCGTATTAGGTACTTTTCTGACCTGGATGCAGGAAAAAGAGAAACCGGTGTTTGTGGTAGCGACCGCTAACCATATCGCCCAATTACCACCCGAGCTGCTGCGTAAAGGCCGTGTCGATGAAATCTTCTTTGTGGATCTACCTGTGCAACAAGATCGCAAAGACATTATCTCGATTCACCTGAAACGCCGAAATCGCCTGGATGATTTTACGCAAGACGAATTGGATGAGTTGGCGATTGTCAGCAAAGGCTTTACTGGGGCTGAACTGGAAGAAGCCGTCAAGGAAGCCATGTTTCTGGCCTTTGACGAAGGCCACCAGTTAAACAAGAGCGATATCCTTAAGGCCATTAAGGCTACCTCTCCACTCTCTTTGACTATGGCTGAAATGATTCAGGATACCCGTGCTTGGGCGAAGGGGCGTGCCGTGGCTGCCAGCTCTGTGGAGCCAGAAGCACTGGAGCCTCTCAAAAGTAAAAAGCTCCGTCTCAAACAGGAAGGCGAAAACCCTTTCGTGAAATAATGATCTGGATACCTTGTTATGGAAAACCCGTTTTTTACAGCCCTTGAACAACAAGGTTTCTCGGCAGACACACTGGCCAGCCAGACCAACAGTGTCCTGATGCCGTTTATGCATTACCTGAATAACAGCATCAAGGCACTGGAGAACAAGGAAGTCCGCTGTGAATGGAAGCCTGTTGCCAGAAATCGTTATCGGCTCAAGCCTGACAAAAGTATCTGGCAACTGTTGCCAGTGAGCGAAATAGAAGTTGTCGTCGGCAAGGAAGGCTGGTTTGAGATTCTTACTGTCGATGGTGAGGTACCTGATGCTGATTTTGACCGGATGAAAACGATCCGATTCAGCAAGGTAAAGGCAAAGGACGACGAGAGACGGATATCCCCGATGGTGGATATAACGCCTCGGAGCATCAGCTGTATTTACCCGAACTTGAATTAGATGATGACCAGATTTCATGGAGCGGTTATCAGCTGGAACTGCGTCCATTGGCCCGTCAGCTTGACCAGTTAAAATCGGTTTATATCGACGGCCAGCCATGTACGGTAACGAAGCAGATTGACGCTCGTCTGATGCTGCAAGGCCATGTGAGGCCCAGCAGTACTCTGTCTATTGACGGGCAAGACACGCCTTTCACCTTGGTTAAAGGGTTGGACGAATCTCGTCTTAAACAATGGCAAGCCAAATCAGAGGGTAATGGTTGGCTGCTGTTTTCAGGGCGCGGCCTCAACTGGATGGACACGGGCTGGAAGATGTCACCAATAAAGAACTGGCGAAACTGGGTTGCGGTCACTTTCAAAGTCAGGGACAACCCCTGAAAAGTGATCACTGGGAGCTACGTGTAGAAGGCAAAAAACAAGCGCAAAGCCTGATGCTGGAAAGCCGTACTAACCAAGGATTAAATGATACCGACTCTCTTACCTGCTCCGCATTTCCAGCTCTCGTTTGGCAACTTGAATCAGTGTGTGTCGAAGAAAAATGGATTCAGCTGATCGAGAAAGAAGGTGGCGAAGATACCGGTAAATCCGATCTGGACTACTTCTTCGGTGATAACCAGAACATCAAGATTCTTGATTCTACCCAGCGTAAAAATGACGATGGTTTTCGCGTGCTCAAGGTTCGTCAGGATGAGCACCAGATCTTGCTGGCCAGAAATATCAAAGGAAAGAAAAACTGGAATAGCGAGTATCCATCCCAACAAGGGAAGTTCTGTGAGATCCGCGTGAGCGTGGATACCAGCCAGCTAAAGCGTCAGAAGGATGCCATCAACCAACTGATGAGCCGACCATCGAGTGGCCACTGGCCTCTGATTCAGATGCTACAAAAGCGAGAGCAAACCCGTTGGCCAGACGTTCAGCCTGTACGAATCGTTGAATCCGAGTGGAAAGTACTGACAGACCCAAACTTCGATGGCTGTGATCGTCAGCGTGAGTTTGTTACCAAAGCCCTGGCTAACGAAGATTTCACCATTTTGGATGGGCCGCCGGGTACTGGTAAAACCACCACGATTCTTGAACTGATCATGCAGTTGGTACGGCAGGGTAAGCGTATTCTGCTATCGGCTTCTACGCATGCCGCGATCAACAACGTGCTGGAACGTATCAAGGAAAACCCAGTGCTGTCGGCACAGATTTTTCCGCTGCGTATCGGTGATGAAAACAATGCAATCGGTGTTGAAGAATTCCAGTTCGACAAACTGTTTGATGACTTAAAAAAAACGAATGGCTGTGAAAACCTTAGTAAGCAGCTAATGGTAGATTCATCCAATCTGGTTTGCGGTACCACCATTGGTATCTTGCGATTGTTTAATGATCGCGAGGTGTCGCTGGACACCGGCGAGCCGCCGTTTGATGTGATGATTATCGACGAATGCAGTAAAACCACCTTCCAGGAATTTCTGGTGCCTGCGCGTTTTGCCAAACGCTGGGTATTGGTCGGCGACGTGCGTCAGCTATCGCCGTTCACTGATCGTGAGCAGATTGTGGCCAACCTCGATAATCTGATACTAGTTCCGCCAAAAGGCAAAACACCCGCTCAGAACCTTCCTGCAGCAGTCCAGCAAGCCTGCTTCCTGCTAGAGGTGCTGCGAGGTGATCACCAAAGTCCCTATTCCCAGACAATGTTGGTGCCTGTTACCCGTGACGTAGCAAGTGCATTGGTTGCCGAAATTCGAACACGTACTTCGCTGCCGAAACTTGCTAAGGGCCTGGATAACCTGTTGGTCGTAACGGCAAGCGCAGGACGTGATGCAGATAGCCATCAGCTTGGGCTGAAACAGATCCAGCAGAAGCCGGAACGGCTGTATCGCCACAGTTTATGTTTTGTCGAAGAAGGTTGTCTGGGCGAGCTGACGGGCTGGATTCCGGACGATATGTTGATTTTGCATCCCGATTGGTGCCGCATGTCCCAAGCGGCGCAGCATAAGGTTTGGGGAACTGGTTGTAAGCCGTTCAAGGTTAAAACCTCTGATTACGCGGATACCGTGCAGGTTCATAAGGAACTACTCGACCGGATCGACAGCACTAAATGGTCGGAAGAGGTTTGTTGGCGTCTGGAGCGCGAGTACTGGCTGCGGTTATCCGCAAACCAGAAGCAGAAAACTGGCTATCTCGAAGATACTCTGGAACGGCTTTTCCCCAAGTCAGTATCAGCTGATGGCCGAATTCATGTACTCAAAAATATCGCGTTTCCATCTATTCTGGAAGCCCTATCGGGGGATGGGCTGGTCAAACGCAAGAGCGACGATCCAACGACCTTGAATCAGGGGTTTGATGCTTCTGAGAAGTCCCAACGCTATACGACGCTGACGTATCAACACCGGATGCATCCGGATATATCTGCATTCCCTCGACAGCAATTTTACCCACAAGGTGTTTTGAAAGATGGCGGCAAAACGGCTTCTGACAGGGCATGGCAATACGCAAGGTATAAGTCTCGTAATATCTGGCTGGATGTTCGGGGAGAAACCTGGGGCAATAGCAACAAGCAAGAAACGCAGACTCTGATTACTGAGCTTGAAGCGTTTTGTGATTGGGCAGAAGGCAAAAGCAAAAACAAAAAAGGTGAATCCTTTGATGTAGCAGTTCTGACGTTCTACAAAGGGCAGGAAAAAGCCTTGCGGGAAGCCCTTCAAAAGCTGCCGGGTAATGCCAATCGTTATGCACGGTTTAATTACAGAGGCATATCGATCAAGTTGGCGACGGTGGATTACTTCCAGGGGCAGGAAGCGGATGTGGTGTTTCTGTCGATGGTGAATACCCATCGTGATGGTTTTATGGATTCACCCAACCGCCTTAATGTCTCCATTACCCGTGCCCGCTATCAGTTAGTAATTGTTGGACATCATGAATATTTCTCTCAACGTTCCCGTACGCTGGAGCTAAAGAAACTCGCAGAATCCTGCCGGGCTTCGACTGCAAGTAGCTCAAAACAGTTGCACCATCATTCAGGTAAGAAAGGAAAATCTCATTAATGAGTGGCAATCAAAAAAACAGATTGAAGCCGTTAGCGGAACAGAAAGGGAATGCTCGAGCAGATGCTGCTAATCAATCCAGTCCCGGCAAGCATGCTGATGGCATAGTAGGCTCGCTGGCTTTAACGCTCAGCAGAAGCGTTCAGTTGAAACGTTATCCCATCATCGCAAGAGTTACGTTTTTGCGGGAACGCCCCGATCTGGTGTCCTTGTTAAGGAGTATGCAAAACAATCCTGCTAATATGCCGCCTCGATTGAAGGCATATCTCAAGCGGGAAACGCTGTGGGATGAATCAGGCATCTCGGACAAAGGGCTGCAAGTTATAGATAGCGGCTTGTTCGAAGCCAAAGAGCGTGGTCTTTACCATATCTGGTACACACATAATGACCCGTTGCTGGGTACTCGCCCGATCGTGATGCAGCGGGATACGGCATTTTTTGATCCTGATATGAAAAGCTGGAAAAAAGGGGCGGACGCAGCTCGGTCAGAATTTCGGCTAGAGTTGCCTTTAAAGCTGAACGTTCTGGAAGAGTCCTTCGTCGACCGTAACAAGTCTGAAGTAAAGAATATCGGCCTGAAAATGACATCACTTGATCCCGAGGTTATTTGCTCGCCCGAAAAGTCAGCAGAGATTCAGCTTGAATGGACACTGGGCTTTTCAGCATCGCAGCTCAGCCTGAAAGGCCAGCTGGACATGTTGCAATTCAATCAGAATAAACCCAGCTCACGCCCCGAAACACTGCAACTCTCCATTGTTGATTTTGGTGATCGCCTGAACGATGTTATGGAGGCTATCGCTGGAGAACTCGACGGCCACTGGCAGCCTAAAGACCGTCGTATGGGAACTCGGCTTGAACAGATTCAGCGTTTTCCATCAGCTGTGCAGAAATTCTATATTGGAAGTTTTAACCGCTCGGGTCTGCAAACCTATATGGGTGAGTTTCAATCGGTTCAGGCCAAATACATTCCCATCCAGCCAGCTAACCAGGCCGATGCTGAAGATTGGCAGCGTTTCTGGCTTGAAGACTTCTACAGCAGCAAGTACCAGTCATCGGCGGAGACCCGTAAACAGCAGTCACAATGGCTGGATCATATCGCCTTGAATGACTTTGAACTGCCGCTTAAAGAACAGCAGTCCTTGTTATCAGAGCTTTCACGCGAAAGCCAGACACAGGCCTATTGGCATATTGCGGCAATGGCGGATCTGACCCCATCCCAAAGCAAAAAATTGAGGTTGCCAATCAGTCTGATAAACGGTGATGTATTGGATCTCGATGATCTGCTTAAACAGTTGTCAGGAGGCGAATATATTGAACACATCATCTATTCAGATCGTTATGTACATACCCCACGTCAGAGCCGCAACCTGAATTCAGTGGCTGCTTATTTTTCTGATGCCGAAGGCTTGCTGTTGACGCTGGATAGGCAGCACGGAAAAGAAGCTGAACTGCCATACAGCTGGTCTCGCGAAATCCTGCACAAGCAAAATGATAACCACGGTCGTTATTGGATTTTGGTCGGTACGGAGCATACCTGGTGCTGGGAATGCAGCAGCGGGATTGATTTTATCCGCGAGAGTGGTGGCCTATTTACTGTTGATGGCTCACCGACCTTCACTCCGAAAGAAGTGGCAGAGCTGCCTCGATACTTGCAAGACCAGATCAATAACACCATAGCGGAGGCTCTCTGATGACACGGATCGTACCTCGTCAGGAACAATTTCGAATTGATTACCGAAATGAGCATTTGCCTGCTTTGTTCAGCAAACAGGAGTCTGATGCAGACTTCTGCGACTCATTAGATTTGTTCGATGCTCGAAACGTAATTGATAAATACGTCAGTTGTTCTCGCCTTACCCTGCTGATTGCCTGTCAGCAACTAAAAGATGAATCGCTGATTCAGGCCATCAAAGAGCAGGCAGAAAAAGGCATTCGTATTTATCTGCTGCTGGGCGACAAAAATGCCAACAAGGCGGCGATTGATACCTTGTCTGGTCGTTGTCTGATTCGCACAGGCGTGAGCCAGCAAGGTGCCCTGATACTGGTGGATCACACCACCACTCAGGCTCAAGGGCTGCTGTTGATGTCTGGTCTGCCTTTGGTATCTGCTGATCAAGCTGCCTGGGGAATTCTGCTGGAGCGTCAGCAGATCGATGACAGTTTCCGCAGCTTCTGCAAACTGTTCTGGGAAAATAGCAATGAGGAATACCTGCAACAGAACCAGCAGCAATCCAGCGTTCAGCATCCGGATGGCGCTGTCGTTACCAACCACTCCCATCAGCTATGCGGCACCTTACGCGATTGCCTAGGCGATACGCTGGAACACCTGCAAGCAGCCTCTCATTCTAGTTTCGGTGCGACCGGCGATGGCTGGCGGCTGCTGTTGGGAACGCAATCCCGTGAGATAAAAGAGCAGGCTCGTACAGGCGTTGCACTCAGCGATAACCTGATTCCGTCTTTATTGCTATCAAAGGACGGAAACTGGTTGTTGCCAGACCAATCGGATTTCTCTGCGGCCAATTGGTGTTTGAAATTATCAGCACAGCAAAGTCAGAAACTTGGTCAAGCATACGACCAGGCATTTGAAGAAGCAGCATGGCAGTATCGAGGCGATTCTTCGATTTGTGGATACGCTGAGCAGCAGCGACTTCGTTTCGCTGATCAGCCAGATCTGGAATGTCTAGTTGAGAAGGTTCGTAAAATCGAGCTTGAGGATATCAGCACTCAGAGTATCGACAGCTTCCTGAATGATGAAGCCGAACAGCTGGCATCAGGGGGACGGGCTGGCAACGTAGCCAGCTGGCCCACTTTATTGATTATGATGTGGTTGTACACCCGCCTTACTGTCCTGAGTCCGCAAAGCCCGATGCTTTATATCAGGCTTGGAAAAATTCAGAACAGGATTGGCAGCAACGCCTTGAGGTACTAAACATTGCCCAATCCAAAATTGATCAGCAGCAAGCCAGTATCGCAGACAAATTAAGAGGCTTTATCAAGGGATTCATGCTCGGACAAGGACAATCGGTGAAATCCCTGAACCAGGAAATCGACACCTTGAAAAATTGGTCTGTGACTACAGCAAGACCAGCGGAACGTGAACAACATCGTCAGCGTCTGGAATCATTGCAGGATCAGATTCGCAAGCGTGGTGCTGATACTGAGCAGGAGCTGGACAAGGCCGAAGAAAACCAGCGTTGGGAGCAGCGTCGTGATGCATTAAAAGCCGCTCAGTCGAAGGTGAACGAGCTGTTGAAACAGAAGTTATCGGCACTTGAACAGCTGGAAAAAAACAAGACCGAGGCTACCTCTCAGGTTGGGCGAAAATTCAGCAGTGGCTGGGTAGAGGCTGCCGAAGAGCTCACAGATCATCAGTTGAATGACACCGACATCAACGACCTCAAGCTTGAACAGTTTCTGGCAGAATCTTTGCCTGAGATTCCGCAGGCGGCACCAAAAGACGCTGATGAGCAGGAAAAGCAGTCTCGACAGGAGGCTATTCAGCAAGCCAGATCCCGACATGAAGAATTGACACAACGAGCTCGTCATGCCTGTATAAAAGCCAAACGAGAGGCTCTGCAGTCTATGTCTGTGGATCAGGCAAGCGACTGGAAAACATCCATCAAGGAAAAAATCTGGAAAAAGCATTACAGCGCTTTTGAGCGCTGCCTGGCCGATCATGAGCAAGGCGTGAAGAAAATCGAGCGGGATATTCAGGAAGCTAAAAAGGCACTGGATAACAGCAGATCTGAACAGGAACGAGCAGAAAAGGCACTGAATGAGCACGGTTCATCGTTTGTGTATCAGCCGAAACAAGCATCCGATGCCTTTGCCAAACAGCTCGGTCTGAACGGTAATAAAGCTATTGAAAGCCAATTCCAATGGCCAACAGAGGAACTGCCAGCGAAAGGAACGGAGCTGCGTAAATATCAGCAGGATCGTTATCTGGTGATATTCGATGATGACCAGATTGATCTGGCCACACAGGATGCTGAACGGTTGAACGCAAAAATTGTATGCGATAAGGAGTCTGTTAATGCCTGAACAGAAAATTACCCTGACGATAGATGACGATGGAGCGATTACAGCTAAAACCAGTGGTTTCAAGGGGAAAGCTGTCTAGAGGCGCTGGATGAATTACTCAATCTGGAAGGTCTAGTCAGCAGCGTCAAGAAGACCGATGAATACCATCAACAGCAGACTCAACAGACGACTCGGGTTCAGTCGCTCAAGGGGAAATCCTGATGAGTGCAGTAATTAAGACAGCTACGCCCTTCGTGATAGAAGAAGTACTGATCGAAGCACTGCTGGCCGTTGGAGCAGAACCAAAAAAGTCACTTCGAATGAGGTTGGCCTGGTTCAGCGTAATCGACTTAAGGTTGGGGATATTCTAACCAATCGGAGTGATTACAACGGCCGACAGCTGTTTCGGTTTGAGCGAGATCGCTGGGTGATGATGCATGATTCAGATGAGTATACTGCACTTACCGTCGGTCGCTATTCGGAAAAGGGTTATACCAAGGTTTCAAAATTCCTGAATGATGTTAGCGGTGCTTATGAATCTGCTTATGGAATGCATCTGGAAAAACTGGCTGAGCAGGAACGAATCCGCCTTGAGGAAGAACGTAAAGCGAGGGTTGAAACTACTCGCCAGCAAGCCATTGCCAAGGCCAAAGCCCAGGGTTACTCCGTTAAGGAAACTACCAACAGCAAAGGCCAGATTCTGTTAATACTAACCCGTATGGTGTAGCTATGCGACAGGACTATGATGAGTACTTTAACGTTGCGCATATTGAACCAGAAAGCCATATATATGGCCCTGGTAAACGTTACGTTATTTGGCTTCAGGGTTGTTCGTTAGCTTGTGAAGGATGCTGGAATCAGCAGATGTGGTCATTTGAGCCTGAACAATTGATACATCGGGAGCAATTATTGGATGAAATTCTTCAATATAGGGATATTGATGGCATAACCCTACTTGGAGGTGAGCCTCTACAACAGGCACAAAACACACGTTGGTTATTAAGTTCTATTAGGCGCTCCTCGTGCTGCTCGACGGTTTTATATACCGGTTTTACGTATAGTGAGCTAGTAAAGCGCAAGGATTGGGCATTGCTCAGAGAAAATTGTGACTTGATGATAACCGGTCGCTACTCTTCTTCTTTAAGGAATACGAATCTTCGTTGGAGGGGCTCGTCAAATCAGGAATTAATTTACCTGGTGGGGGGCAGAATTCCTCTGGAGCCGCCAGAAGACGCTAACGAGGTCGAAGTAATTATTGATGAAAATGCAGCTATCAGAGTTCTTGGTTACCCGGACAGCGGCTTTTTCGGGACTTTAATAGATTCAGAGTAGATTTGTCTAGCTTGACTTTCAGCCCCTGGGTGTTGAAGTCGGCATCTGTTGCCAGCCTGGCGCGGGCCTGTTGCAGGTCTGCCACCGGGTTGATGGTTGCCAGTTGTGCTGTCAGCCACTCGAGCATGGCTGCTGCAATGCACTGGTGACGACCTTCAAGCGGGCAAGGCGTGTTGTTTGGCGATGGCGACAGAGGAATCCAGTTATGCCAGTAACAGCCGGACATTCGCGGCCGTCGACTGCATCGGCCCGAGGTGAGTTTGGTACATAAAGTTGGGTTCAAGTGCAACCAACCGTTCGATACTTGCACGAATGGCGAGCGGAACTAAGTGCATCGGTGTGGTGGTGACAAATAACAGGTTTTAGCCCGCAGGCGAGTCGAACACCTTGTAGGAAATACTGTGACTGCTGCTGTCGTGAACACTGAAATGGTGTTTAGCGTGTCTGGGGCGTCTCAGCATGTAGCTCTTGGCGAAAGATGCTTTGTAAAAGCCGCCCGAGGCCTCCTAGGTGAGCTGGATGTTTGTGATGGTAATGCGGGTGAGTCTGCTATCTGAAGAGGCTAATCCGACATTTTGAGCGTTTTTACGATTCATGGCATTTTTCATGTTTTTTGATTGAATTTTTCTTCAAGGTGTTGTTTTATAATTAATTTATTTCTCTATTGATAATCGGGAAGGAAAATTCTTTGTCTTGATGACATGATGCATTAACGAAAAGGCGCCAAGTGCGCCTTTTTTATTGGTTATGGGTATAATTGCCCACATTGTTGATTAAAGAGAATCCTTAAGTGGAGCAGACAAAACTTAACCTCAAAATCCTGCATGCGAAGACGCTTAGCTCGGATGAACTTGGCTCTGATGAACTTGGTTGTGATGAAGCTAGTGCTGATGTGAGTGCTGATGTGAGTGCTGATGTGCTAATTGGCGAGCAACCTTGTCTCAATCAAGCAGATGTCGAACAAGCTCGAGTCGATGAACATTGGATGCGTGTCGCGATGGCCATGGCTGAAAAGGCCGAGGCTGCGGGTGAAGTACCAGTGGGGGCGGTTTTAGTCAAAGAGGGTCAGCAAATTGCCACCGGGTACAACTTGTCTATCAGTGAGCACGACCCTTGTGCCCATGCTGAAATTCAGTGTTTGCGAGCGGCGGGGCAGACGATCGAAAACTATCGACTCCTCGATACCACTCTTTACGTTACTCTTGAGCCTTGTGCGATGTGTGCCGGAGCTATGGTGCATAGCCGGATTGCCCGCGTGGTATTTGGGGCAAGGGATGAGAAGACGGGCGCCGCAGGAACCGTGCTTAACCTCTTGCAGCATCCAGCCTTTAATCATCAAGTTGAGGTGACGTCAGGGGTGTTAGCGCAGGACTGTGCTGACCAATTGAGCCGCTTTTTTAAACGTCGCAGGGAGGAAAAGAAGGCTTTAAAACAGGCTCAAAAGGCGCAGCAGGGGACGCTATCCTAAGGAGTTTGGGGACTCGCTTAAGCGTTAGTCTTGGGCTTGGAGAAACGTAAAAAACAGTTTGTGGCGATTGAGCACCCGGCGATGGCGAATTTTCAGTGTGGTGCGACGGCGTGATGCGCTGTTATTGATGGTTTTTCTTCTCATATAGACCCCGTTTTCAATCTTGTTATTGTCTAGGTTAAGGCTATTTTGCTTTGGTTAACGGCTATGGGTTAACGCGCAATGTTTATTATATTGATCTGTCACTATGACAGTATCAGCAGAGATCTCAGGCGGCAATCCCCCTCGATGCATCTGCTCTATAAAGCAGCGTTTTTAGCTCAAAGCGAACTCACTTTAGCCTGTGTTGGCTTAATCAAAGATTAAAATCGTGGTTTGATAGCCGCAAAAAGCAAGGCTGCGGCGCAAGTCAAGTGATTGAGGGGGAAGCGGTTAGGGCTATTTCGGCTTATCTGGACTGAGGGTGCCGGGCACTGGCGCTGGGCCATCTTCCGAGGCGAGGTCGCTCGGCTCTTCCTCATCGCTATTTTGTTGTTTAGATTGATTATCGACCCAGACTAAGGTGTCGTAATAGCGGCGAATGCTGTCGACGTAATGAACGGCTTCGCTACCACGGGCATAGCCATAGCGGGTCTTCTGGTAATATTTACGCTTTTGCAGCAGTGGCAATACCTTTTTAAGATCGCGCCAGGCGTTGGGATTAAGCTCCATAGATTCGGCGAGTTTACGCGCATCTTCCACATGGGCATAACCGATATTGTAAGAGGCCAGCGCAAACCACATGCGTTGACTCTCGGGGATAGACTCGGGCAGACGGTTGATCATATCCCGTAAATAAGCGGCGCCGCCGCGAATACTCTCTTCCGCATCGAGGCGGTTCGTAATGCCAATTTCTTTGGCGGTGGGCTGCGTGAGCATCATCATGCCGCGCACCCCTGTCGGCGAGCGGGCATTAGGATTCCAATGGGATTCTTGATAACTGGTCGCCGCTAATTTTCGCCAATCTAAGTCGCCGGCGTGGGTTTCGAAAAGCTGACGATAACGAGGCAGCACGGTTTCGATGGCCCGTAGGAAGGCGCGGGTATCGATATAGTCGAAACGCTTAACGTGACCAAAGTACTTTTCGTTTAAATGATCGAGTGTGCCAGCAAGTTTTTCTTGGTGCCAAAATGCCAATAACTGACTCATCAAGCCGTCACTGTGTGTGGGGGCAATAACCAAACCACATCAAGCTTTTCTTCTAGCACGAGCCCTGAACGTAGATCCGGTAAATAACGGCGGTTAATCTGCACGCTGCTCGAGTCGGCGATGGTGTAGTCGATTTCCTTGTTGGCGATCATCGCTAGCAGCTCTTCGCTGTCTTTATCTGTGACTTGATCCCACACCAGCGTCGGATGGCGCTTCTGTAATTGCGTCAAGGTTTCCACAAAAGAAGAGTCGGCAATGACGGTAATTTTGCCTTTTAAATCTGTGATATCTTTGGGTGTTGGCATGCCTTCACGGTAAACCAGTACTTGATTGACGCGATACAGCGGCGGGCCTAAACGGAATTGTTCACGCCGCGCAGGAGTTTCTGTCATACCGGCGGCAATGATATCAATCTCGTTTTTTTTCAATGCTTCATAGAGTTCGGCGCGGTTGGTGTAGGGCACCATTTTTAAGGGCACATCGAGATACTCGGCAAACAGCACCGCCATATCGTAATCGAAGCCGCTGTTGCCTTGGCCTGAGGTCATATAAATTTGCGGGCCATAAAGGGTGCCGACCCTTAATTCGGTGAGTTTATGGGGGACATATTCTGTTTCTTCCACGGTCACTTGCTGACACGCCGTCAGTAAGAAACCTAAGATAATCGCGAACAGAAATCGAGTCATTAAACACACTTTATTAAATAAAATCAAAATGATGAACAGTAGAAGGTCAGTGAGGTAACAAGGATAAACTGGCTGACATTGCTGTGATTATATCCGTTTGTCGCCAATTACGTAAAAAAATCGTACCGCATGGAATACGAAGGAGGGGAAAAGGGCCGCTTTTTATCTTAATAGGAAACACTGTTTTACGTAAGGTCACAGGTGATTTGTGACAGACATTTCCTTATAATAGCGCCATCTCTGACCCCTGCAATTATAAATATAAGGTGAATTGACGTGATGGAGATCATCCGCGGAGCCCCAGCACTCTCGACGTTTAGAGTGCAAAAGCTAATGGAGGCCTGCGTAAACGCTGCGCTTCCGGTACGCCAAATCTATGCTGAGTATGTTCATTTAGCGGATTTGAGCGAGTTGCTTGAGACCAATGAGCGCGAGCAACTTGAAAAAATTCTCACCTATGGACCAGCTATCGAAGCCCATACCCCCAAGGTTCACTCCTGTTTGTTACTCCCCGCCCCGGCACAATTTCCCCATGGTCTTCTAAAGCCACTGATATCGCCCACAATTGTGGTTTAGGTAAAGTGAAGCGCTTAGAGCGTGGTGTTGCCTATTATGTGGAGTCAGACACTTTGACTGTCGAGCAGCAACAAACCCTCAAAGGGTTACTGCACGACCGTATGGTTGAAGTGGTTCTGGACGATTTTGCTAAGGCCGATGTGCTGTTTAAGCGCACTGAACCTGCGCCTTTCAAGAGTGTGAACGTGTTGGCTGAAGGTCGCCGTGCCCTTGAAGTGGCCAACGTCGAAATGGGTCTGGCGCTCGCCGAAGATGAAATCGATTATCTAGTCGAAAACTTTGTGCGTTTGAACCGCAATCCAAACGATATTGAACTGATGATGTTTGCTCAGGCCAACTCTGAGCACTGCCGTCACAAGATTTTTAACGCTGATTGGACAATTGATGGCGAGGCGCAGCCTAAGTCTCTGTTCAAGATGATTAAAAACACCTTTGAAACCACACCAGACCACGTGTTATCTGCCTATAAAGATAACGCCGCTGTGATGGAAGGTTCGGTTGCGGGACGTTTCTTCCCCGATCCAAACGGTGTTTACAGCTATCACACTGAACCAATGCACGTACTGATGAAAGTGGAAACCCACAACCATCCTACAGCAATCAGCCCATATCCAGGTGCGGCGACAGGGTCAGGTGGTGAGATCCGCGACGAAGGTGCAACCGGTCGTGGCTCTAAACCTAAAGCGGGTTTAACTGGCTTTAGCGTATCGAATTTAAAAATTCCAGGTTTTGTTCAACCATGGGAAGGCAACTACGGTAAGCCTGAGCGTATCGTCAGCGCGCTGGATATCATGACCGAAGGCCCACTTGGCGGCGCGGCGTTTAACAACGAGTTTGGTCGTCCAGCCCTGTTAGGTTACTTCCGTACCTATGAGCAAGAAGTCTCGAGCCACAACGGCGTAGAAGTCCGTGGTTATCACAAGCCCATCATGTTAGCCGGTGGTTTAGGTAACATCCGCGAAGAGCATGTACAAAAAGGCGAAATCACCGTCGGTGCTAAGCTGATCGTACTCGGTGGCCCTGCGATGAATATCGGTCTGGGCGGCGGCGCGGCATCTTCTATGGCGTCGGGTCAATCGAGCGAAGATTTAGACTTTGCGTCGGTACAGCGCGAAAACCCAGAAATGGAGCGTCGCTGTCAGGAAGTGATCGACCGCTGCTGGCAATTAGGCGATAAAAACCCAATCCAATTTATCCACGACGTGGGCGCGGGTGGTTTATCTAACGCTTTCCCAGAGTTAGTTAACGATGGTGGCCGTGGTGGTATCTTCAATCTGCGCAACGTGCCATCGGACGAGCCTGGCATGAGCCCGCTGGAGATTTGGTGTAACGAATCGCAGGAACGTTATGTGCTTTCGGTTGCTGCCGAAGACCTGCCGTTATTTACGGCGATTTGTGAGCGTGAGCGCGCACCGTTTGCGGTAGTGGGCGAGGCGACGCAAGAGCAGCATTTAACCCTAGCCGACAGCCATTTCGATAACAATCCTATCGATTTACCACTCGAGGTGTTATTAGGTAAAGCACCTAAGATGAGCCGTAATGTGGTATCAGCTAAGGCAGTTTCACCTGCACTTGAGCAAAGCAACATCGATGTGAAAGAAGCGGTTAAACGTATTCTTAGCCTGCCAACCGTGGCGGACAAAACTTTCCTTATCACCATTGGTGACCGCACGGTAACGGGCCTAGTGAACCGTGATCAAATGGTTGGCCCATGGCAAGTCCCCGTGGCTGATTGTGCAGTAACGGCGGCAAGCTTTGATACCTATGCCGGTGAAGCCATGTCTATGGGTGAACGTACGCCGCTGGCACTGCTCGATTTTGGCGCCTCTGCCCGTATGGCGGTGGCCGAATCGATTATGAACATCGCGGGTGCGGATATTGGTTCGTTCAAACGTATCAAACTGTCGGCTAACTGGATGTCTGCCGCGGGTCACCCTGGCGAAGATGCGGGTCTTTATGAAGCGGTTAAGGCCGTGGGTGAAGAGCTGTGTCCAGAACTGAGCCTGACCATTCCTGTCGGTAAAGACTCCATGTCGATGAAAACCGCATGGCAGCAAGACGGCGCGAACAAAACCGTGACGGCACCTATGTCACTGGTCATTTCTGCCTTCGGTGTGGTGCAGGATATCCGTAACACGGTAACGCCTGAACTTCGCAGTGATAAAGGTGAAACCTCGCTGTTATTAGTCGACTTAGGCGCTGGCAAAAATCGTTTAGGCGGTTCTTGTTTGGCTCAGGTTTACGGTGAGTTAGGCGATATCGCGCCTGACTTAGACGATGCAGCTCTGTTACGTGGTTTCTTCGAAACCATGCAAAAGCTGGTGGCGAAGAAGTCGGTTATTGCATACCACGATCGCAGTGACGGTGGTTTATTCACAACGTTAGTGGAAATGGCCTTTGCGGGTAACACGGGTCTTGCTATCGACTTAAGTGCACTGCAAGGTACTGACGTTGAACGTCTATTCAATGAAGAACTCGGTGGCGTACTGCAAGTGAGCCGCGCTGATGCCGAGCTTATCGCTGCGCAATTCGCCCAAGCAGGCGTCCCTTGCCACATGATTGGTACTCTGGCGAATGACCAACGCGTAACCATTAAAGATGGTGCGCGTGAAGTGTTCAGTGAGACACGTGTTGCACTGCGTACCTTATGGTCTGAAACCACTTACCGTATGCAAGCGCTGCGTGATAACCCAGCCTGTGCATTAGAAGAGTTTAAGCTCAAGCAGGATGAAACCGACTTAGGTTTAACGGTTAACTTAAGCTTCGATCCAAGTGAAGACGTTGCTGCGCCGTACATCCTCAAAGGTGCTGCACCTAAGATGGCTATTTTGCGTGAGCAAGGCGTTAACTCCCATGTGGAAATGGCGGCCGCGTTTGACCGCGCAGGTTTTGAGAGCCGTGACGTGCATATGTCTGACATTCTGTCAGGCCGCATTAGCCTTGAAGAGTTCCAAGGTCTGGTGGCCTGTGGTGGCTTCTCCTACGGTGACGTATTAGGTGCGGGTGAAGGTTGGGCTAAGTCTATCCTGTTCAACGCCCGTGCTCGCGATGAGTTCTCACGCTTCTTCGAGCGCGACTCAAGCTTTGCGCTCGGTGTGTGTAACGGTTGCCAAATGCTGTCTAACCTGAAGGAAATCATCCCTGGTAGCGAGCACTGGCCACGTTTCGTGCGTAACCGCTCTGAGCGTTTCGAAGCGCGTTTCAGCTTAGTTGAAGTGCAACAAAGTCCATCACTGTTCTTCCAAGGTATGGCGGGTTCACGTATGCCTATCGCCGTGTCCCACGGCGAAGGACATGCAGAATTTGCTAGTGCGCAGGCGCTGGCCTTAGCTGAGGCTTCTGGCACTATCGCGCTGCGTTTTGTGAATGGTAAAGGTGAAATTGCCACCCAATACCCACAAAACCCGAACGGTTCGCCAAACGGTTTAACTGGTATCTGTACTACCGATGGTCGTGTGACGCTGATGATGCCACACCCTGAGCGTGTATTTAGAACGGTTGCAAACTCTTGGCACCCAGATAACTGGGGTGAAGACAGCCCATGGATGCGTATGTTCCGCAATGCGCGAGTCAACTTAGGCTAAGGTTTTTATTGAGAAAACCACGACTTAAGTGAGCAAAAAAAGGAGCGAAATTTTTCGCTCCTTTTTTATATATAAAACGCATCTTTAAAAAAGATAAGGTATTTTAAGATCTTAGTCTTATATTTGTTAAACCTAATAAAATGAAGTTCAAAAATATCAATCTTAAAGACTAAATACCCCTTAATAAGTAGTTCACACAAGTGAAACAAAACTGACTTGCTTTAATTTAGTCACTGTACTTGCCTGTATTCTCGAGACATAAAAGCAAAAAGCCCCCAACTCATCGAGAAGGGGGCTCGTTTTGCGCTAACAAAACTTCAAATCAAATCAGTATTATTTCAGAGTAAGCGGTGAACGATTACAGCTCACGAGCTGTATAAAGTTCAACAAAAACACGCTTATAGCTGTTAACCAGACGTTCAAATAAGTTTGTCATATCTCTTTCTCCACACCAAAGTTAGACCTATGTGCGCGGAGTTGGGCTTGTCTGGGGCGCTTCACCAGTCACATCAAACCGTCTCCTTAACACAGGAGATATATTAACCAGCTTAAGCCGTCTTCTCAAACGAGAAAAAATACATTTTATCATTAGTAAAACTAATTAATTTTAGTTTTAAAATATTACATTCTTAAAGGTTTCCTAAATTATCAGTATGATTTTTATGTATTTAATTATTTTAATGATAATGGGCCTGGTAATGTTTTATTAGTGTAAATATTGTTTTTAATTTGTTTTTAGTGATTTTTGCTGCTTATCCATTGGATTTTTGCTCAAGTTGGTAAAAACTAACTTTTTAATTCAGCTTGGTGTGTTCTCTACCTCATAATTATGACTCTGTCAACAGTGGGTAAAAGTGAAGTGTGTGCCCCGTTGCAAAACCCATCTAAAGCCCTGAGTTTGATTGATTTGAATCAAAGGCGGGTGGTATAAAATACTCACAAATGAAAGCGATTAAATATCTTAACTATCTGATATTTATATCGATGGGATCATTTGTAGGATTGGGTGGTGAGGTGAAAGTCTCAAAGCCGAGCGATAGTGTGACTAGGGTCTCAGTATGCGAGGAAAAAGGGGATTTTTAAGCCTTGCTGCTTCGATGTAATGAAAAAGATGAAATTTAACGGTTTATACTGGATTCAGCTATAAACACAAAATGAAAACTCACTATCCTACAAAGGCACTTGCTACGAATGGCTCAAGTAGTCGTAGCAATTGGACGCACCACCTAAGGAGTCACTGATGATTGTTGAAGAGGTTGTAGAGCTCTCGCGCTTGCAGTTTGCGCTGACGGCTATGTATCACTTCTTGTTTGTACCTTTGACCTTGGGGCTGGCGTTCTTGCTGGCCATTATGGAATCACTCTATGTGATGACCAATAAGCAGATCTATAAAGATATGACCAAGTTCTGGGGTAAGCTATTTGGTATTAACTTTGCCCTGGGTGTTACTACAGGTTTGGCGATGGAGTTCCAGTTTGGTACTAACTGGTCATACTATTCGCACTATGTTGGTGACATCTTCGGAGCACCGCTGGCTATTGAAGGTTTGATGGCCTTCTTCCTGGAATCGACCCTAGTGGGTATGTTCTTCTTCGGTTGGGATCGATTCTCTAAGCGTCAACACTTGGCGACAACCTGGCTGGTGGCCTTTGGTTCTAACTTCTCCGCATTGTGGATCCTGGTCGCTAACGGTTGGATGCAACACCCAGTGGGTAGCGTGTTCAATTACGAAACCATGCGTATGGAGATGACAAGCTTCGCAGATGTTATCTTCAACCCTGTTGCTCAGGTGAAATTTGTTCACACTGTGGCTTCTGGTTATGTGACTGGCGCCATGTTTGTACTGGCCATCAGTTCATACTACATTCTGAAAAAGCGTGACCTGCCATTTGCCCGTCGCTCTTTTGCTATCGCAGCAAGCTTCGGTATGGCGTCTATCCTGTCGGTTATCGTACTGGGTGATGAGTCTGGCTATAAGGTGGGTGAGGCGCAGCGCGTTAAGCTCGCGGCTATCGAAGCCGAATGGCACACAGAACCTGCTCCTGCGGCCTTTACTGCCGTTGGTTTCCCAAATCAGGAAACCATGCACACAGATTTCGCCATTAAGATCCCATATGCTATGGGTATCGTGGCAACACGTTCTTTAGATGAAGAAGTGACAGGTCTACGTGACTTAGTGGCTGAACACGAAGTACGTATCCGCAACGGTATGAAAGCTTACGAGATGCTGGTGAAACTGCGCGCTGGTGATAAGTCTCCAGAGTTACGTGACGCGTTCGAAGCGGCGAAAGTTGACTTAGGTTACGGCTTACTGCTGAAGCGTTACACCGACAATGTTGTAGATGCGACAGAAGAGCAAATCAAAGCGGCAGCGAAGGATTCTATCCCGAATGTGGCACCGATTTTCTGGAGCTTCCGTGTGATGGTTGGCTTAGGCTTTGTGATGTTGTTTGTGTTCGCGGCGGCCTTCTGGCAAAGCACACGTCATCAGATTGAAGAGAAGAAATGGGTACTCAAAGCAGCACTCTTTAGCTTGCCATTACCTTGGATTGCGATTGAGTGTGGTTGGTTTGTGGCTGAATATGGCCGTCAACCTTGGACCATCTCTGAGGTGCTGCCGACCTTTATGTCTGCTTCGAGTTTAACGACTGGGGATCTGTGGTTCAGTATTATTTCGATTTCACTGTTCTACACTGTGCTGCTGGTGATCGAGATATTCTTGATGCTTAAGTTTGCCCGTCTTGGCCCTAGCAGTTTAAAGACTGGTCGTTATCACTTCGAGAAACTAGAAGCCTAAGCAGAGGATTTCATTATGTTTGATTATGAAATATTGAGAGTTATCTGGTGGGCTCTGATCGGCGTACTGTTCATCGGATTTGCGGTCACTGACGGTTTTGACATGGGCGTGGGTGCACTTTTACCGATTATCGGTAAAGACGATACTGAGCGCCGTATTATGGTCAACACCATTGCTCCCCATTGGGACGGTAACCAAGTGTGGTTAATCACCGCAGGTGGTGCCTTGTTTGCGGCATGGCCTATGGTGTATGCAGTGTCTTTCTCTGGCTTCTATGTGGCCATGATGTTAGTGCTGTTTGCCTTGTACACTCGTCCTGTAGGATTTGACTATCGCTCTAAGATTGAAAATCCAAAATGGCGTAAGTCGTGGGACTGGGCGTTGTTCTGTGGTGGCTTTATTCCACCGCTGATCATCGGTGTGGCCTTCGGTAACTTACTCCAAGGTGTGCCATTCAATTTCGATGAGTTCCTACGTGCGACTTATCACGGTGGTTTATTTGGTCTGTTGAACCCATTCGGTTTACTGGCAGGCTTAGTGAGCGTGAGCATGTTTATGATGCAAGGCGCTGCTTGGTTACAAATGAAGACTGACGGTGAGCTGCGTGTACGTGCCGCGAATGCGACTCAGCTATGTGCACTGTTAGTGGCAATATTATTTGCCGCTGCGGGTGTGTGGTTAGCCAATGGTATTGATGGTTATGTTATCACTTCAACCCTTGACCACCATGCACTGTCAAACCCAACGCTGAAAACCGTTGCAGTTGAGTCTGGCGCTTGGTTAGCCAACTATGATAAGTATCCTATTACTATGCTGTTCCCAGTATTAGGTGTGGCATTACCACTGCTGGTTATCCTAGTGAGCCGCTTAAATCGTTCAGGTTTTGCGTTCTTATTTAGCTCGCTGACAGTGGCTATGGTGATCTTAACTTGTGGTGCAGCAATGTTCCCATTCGTTATGCCATCTTCATTAGATCCTAACGTGAGCTTAACCATGTGGGATGCGACTGCGAGTGAAATGACATTAACTGTGATGACTTGGGCGGCGATTATCTTCGTTCCAATCGTGTTAAGTTACACTGTATGGACTTACTTCAAGATGTTTGGCCGCTTAAACCGCAAACATATTGAAGATAACAAAGCCTCACTCTATTAGAATTAAGGAGCATCTACTATGTGGTATTTCACGTGGATATTAGGGGTTTTGTTAGCCTGTTCTTTTGGTGTGATCAACGCCCTGTGGCTTGAAAACACGGAGAACATGGACCGCTCAAGCGATGACGCTGAGTAATAGCTAACCTCCTATAGCTGAACCCTTTAAAACCCCGCAACAGCGGGGTTTTTTATTACCACGTTATTAAGCTTAAGGGATTCGCTAAGGTGGCTTGGTTTGCAGAGATATTTTTAGTTACAACAAACAACAAGCAACAAGCAACAAGCAAGAAGCAAGAAGAAAGAAGAAAGACGTTAGCTCATGCCTATCTGAAAGCTTATGCTCAATTGCCAAAGCCAAAGCCAAAGCCAAAGCCAAAGCCAAAGCCAAAGCCAAAGCCAAAGCCAAAGCCAAAGCCAAAGCCAAAGCCAAAGCTAAAGCCAAAGCTAAAGCTAAAGCCAGCAGGTTGCTCGAACATGAAGCTTCACAACGTGATAAGCGTTTCGCGAGGTTTACCTTGCAGTTTGCTGCATGAATTTAGCAATGGCGACTTAACTGAATAGACGTAACTTAAGTAGAAAGTCAAAAAAATACCGCCCAAGTGGGCGGTATCTTAACAAAGCAATAGTTTGACTTAGGCTTTAAATTGGCTGATTTGTTGTTTAAGCGCGACGGCGAGGGAGGATAGATCATTCGCCGAGTTCACCGTTTCGGCCGCTCTGTGCTCACCTTCATTAGCCAGTTCGCTTATCTGGTGCAGATTATGGGTGATCTCTTGGGCAACGCTGCTTTGCTGCTCAGTCGCCGAGGCAATATTGCGTGAACTAATCGCCAGTTCGCCAATTCTGCGGGTGATTTCCTCCAGCTGCTTGCCGGTTTCTTCCCCTTGATTAGCAGAGGCGATACCCAGCTGGTGGCTCTGCGCCATTTGACTGGTGGTCGTTTTCACTTGAGATTGCAGCTTATCAATGGTTTGCGAAATTTCCAAAATGGAGGATTGTGTCCGCTGGGCTAAGGTTCGCACCTCATCGGCGACCACGGCAAAGCCTCGGCCCTGTTCTCCTGCGCGGGCCGCTTCAATGGCCGCGTTGAGTGCGAGCAGGTTGGTTTGTTCGGCAATGCTGTTAATCACCTCGGTGACTTTACTGATGGCCTCACTCTCTTGGCTGACTTTTTCGACGGCCTGATGGCTACTACTGAGCTGTTGGCTCAGTTTCAACAGATCTTGTACCACTTGGGTTTGTTGCTGTTGGCCTTCTTTGGCGGCGAGATCCACTTGTTGGCTCTGGTTCGCACCATCTTGAGCATGGTTGGCGACATCGCGGATGGAGGTGGACATTTCTTCAATCGCGGTGGCGATTTGATCCGTTTGTTGCATCAATGCCTGGGCTTCTTCACCGTTTTGCTTAGCAATCCGCTGTGCTTTAGAGGCTTGCTGTTCAATGCTTTGCACCGAGGCTTGCAGTGCACTGATTAATTGTCGCAATTCCGACGACATGGTTGACACGCTGGTGGTGATCTTGTCGACTTCGTTTTGACTATCGTAGGCCGATGGTGGAAGCGGATGACTAAAGTCTCCCGTGCCAAGGATTTCCATATGACGCTGCAGCGCATGTAAAGGCTTGAGTGAGCGGATTAGCACAAAGGATAGCAGTACGGTAATAAGCACAATACCCGTGACCGCCACTATGGCGTTGATGGTGAGTAGCAGTAGGCTCTCTTCATTTAATCTCGTTTGCATTCACTTGGCCAATCAACATCCAATTCCACCCATTCACCGTTTGGGTGTAGGCAAACATAGGTTGGTTTTTACTGTTAGTGTAGCGAAACTCCGATTGATCCTGTGTGGCTTGGCTAAGGGTTAATCCATCGAGCATGGACTCAGTTACTGGCTCGCCCGCATTAAATTTGGGATTGGCGACCAACACATTGTCGGCTTTGCGCATCAGCAGGAAGCTACCGGTTTCTTCTAGGGTGATTTTATTTACCGCGGCTTGTAACTGTGTGAGTGATTGAGTGATTTCAAAGCCGATATATAAGATCCCAATCACTTGCCCTTGGGCATCTTTAATTGGGCGATAGACTGTCATGTAGTCTTTACCGAAGAGTTTGGCGTAGCCTTCGTAAACTTCACCTTTGATAAGTGTTGGATAACCGGGATGGGTTTTACCGAGGAAAGTACCGAGGGCTCGGCTACCATCGGCCTTTTTTAACGAGGTCGCAATCCGGACAAAGTCATCCCCATCGCGCACAAACACCGTGGCGGTTCCGCCTGTGAGGTTGGCAAAGCGGTCAACTTTACTCTTTGACGAGTTAATTTGTTCTTTTTCATGTAGTAACGCAGGTGTGCTGACGCCGAGCACATTCACGGTTTTATCTGGGCGACTAAATTGACCGGGGTACATTTCCTTAAAGACATCGGCATTGCGTCTTGCTAGTTGCAGCAAGCTATCGTATTGCAGCTCCAGCATGTCGGAGACGGCGTGCATCTCGGCTTTCATGGCACTGATGCCTTTATCTTCGAGCACGTTTGACGCGGATTTGTAGGAGAGGGTACTCAGTATGCAGAAAATGATCAGGGTAAGGATAAAAGCGAGGGCACCAATCTGTTTTGCAATAGGCCAATTTTTATAGTTCATTGTACGATCCTATAGGGTAAAGGTTAACGCTAATGTAACCGAACTTTTACGTTGTGGTCTTGATATGGGTCTAAGATTTTCTATTATTTATAAATAGTTCGCTCACAGATACCAGTGTAGACCAGTCTTTACTTTAGTCGATAGGAATATACATTTGAGTGGTAGGAAGAGTGGCGTAAGGCGATCGTTGAGGGACTAAACGGAAGTATCCCTATGGTTTACTGCGATTGAGTTGATACCAGAAACAAGGAGTGACACTATGCTAGGCGAAAATCATGCATTGGTTTATGAGTTCCCAGATTTTGTCGAACATATTCAAAAGCTTAAAACGAGTAATGCCGTTTTTGCCACTATGGCGGAGCGCTACCATGAGCTAGACCATAAAATCCGCGCTCTTGAATTAACTAAAGTGCCCACCGATGATGAGCACTTTGTTGCCTTAAAATTAGAACGACTCCATCTTAAAGATAAGTTATATCAATACCTTGTGCATGATGCGATTTGAGACGATAACGCCAGTGTCGGAGCCGTACGGCGCGTTTTCATCAGTAACAGATACATGGTTGGCACCCAGACGAGTGACAGCAACGTCGTGAGTAAGGTCCCGCCCGCAATAGCGATGGCAAAGGAGGCCAGAAGCCACCACCCGCAATAATCAGCGGAATAAATCCGCCGACCGTGGTGATAGTGGTCGAACTGATATGACGACCGCAGCTGCTGACCGTGGTGATGATCACCTCTTTATCACCTGCTCGGGCATTGTCGGTATCTTCAAGCTCAGCCAAAATCACAATCGCCGCGTTGATCGCAAGCCCCATTAGGCCGAGTAGGGCGATGATGACTGGAAAGCCAAAGGGATAACCAAACACATACACCGCAAGCAACCCAAGCCCCGCCGACTGTAATGCGCTCAGTAAAATAATCGCTGTAAGCCTAAAGGAGTTAAAGGACAGGACGACCGTGGCCAGCAGCAGGGTGACGACCAAAATCAGATTGGATAATAGATTACCTACCGCCTCATTACGTTTAGCACTTTCACCGCCGATTTCTATTCGATAGCCCGCAGGGAGCGAAATCGCCGCGACTTTATCTTTCACATCGTTTAACACTTGAGCGGGCAATACGCCGCTGACGATATAGGCTTCAATCGTGTTGACGCGTTGGCCATTACGCCTAGGGATCGCCCCGCGACTGACTTGCACCTCATTGTGGGACAGCGCAGACAAAGGCACGGCTGTGCCTGAGGGGGTGACGAGCTGAATTTCTGAGAGGCGACTGGCTTGCTCGCGGCTGGTGTCGCCCAAACGGACTCGAATAGGCAAAGACTCGGTCTGTTCGAGCACACTGCCGCCGATAACGCCCGTCGTCGCCATTTGAACTTGTCTGGCGATATCAGTCAGGGTTAAGCCACTGATCAAACTCGCATCTTCGTTCACCTGCAACCACACCTTAGGAGCGCCGGCGCTCAACGTCGCGCGGGTATGAAGCACATCGGGCGTGGCGGCTAAGATATTGCGCACTTCATCGCCGAGTGAGCGTAAGGTTTCAAGGTTAGGGCCAAATATCATTAACTCGACCGGCGCATTAAAGGGCGGGCCTTGCTCAAGTTTACGCACTAACACCTGCGCTTCGGGAAAGGCCTTATCTAAGGTTTGCTGCAGCTCAGGGATGAGGGCGTTGGCGCGCTCAAAGTCACTGGCTTTCACCATGGCCTGAGCATAGTTGGTGGCTCCCTGTTGGCGCTGAGTCAAGTTGTAATAAAACGAAGGGGTATTGCCACCCACAACCCAATCGACTTGGGTGATGCCCTCGATTTGATGCAATTGCTTATCCATCAACTGCACTTGGTTTAAGGTGTTTTCGAGGCTGACATGGGGCGCGAGATACAGCTCAATTTGGAACATATTCCGATCCGACGGCGGGAAAAACTGCTCAGTCATTTTGCCGGAAGCATAAAACCCTAGCAGGGGAATTATCCCGATAAAGGTCGCGCTCAGTAGTGGGCGATTTAACGCAAATCTTAGGCTTGCTTGAAAGTAACCACTTACTAAAGGCACACTGATGCCATGTTGATACCAGACAGGATGTTTACCTTCGAGGCTAAAGCGTCCCGCAAGGCCCGCGATCAAAGTATGGGAAATCACATAGGAACCCAGCAGGGCAAACATCACCGACATTGCTATGCCACCGACAAACTCCCCGCCGCACCCGGCATCAGCACGATAGGGGCGAAGGCTAAAATGGTGGTGATGGTTGACCCGGCCAAGGGCAGCCAGAGGTGATGTAAGGTCTCAGTTACCGCGCTTAAGCGACTCATCCCCTGTTGGCGGCGCTGGGCGATGGCATCGACGATAACAATAGCATTGTCCACCATGATCCCAAGGGCGACGACTAGGCCTGTGACCGACATTTGATGAATGGGTAGGCCGATGTATTTCATACAGGCCAAAGTGAAGAGGGCGGTCAGGGGGAGTGACAGGGCAACGATAATCGCGTTTCTTAAGCCTAAGGTCAGCAGTAAGACCGCCAGAATAATCACAAACCCTTGTAATAGGTTGACGATCAATCCGCCGAGACGTTCGCTGGTGTAGCTGTTCTGCTCAAACAGCCATTGCACTTTGATATTGGCCGGCAGCTCCTGATTGAACTCATCGACCAAGTGTTTGACTTGCCCTTGCCAGATATCGACGCGGGTATTGTTGAGCATGCGCGCAGCAACAAACACGCCCTGCTCGCCATCGACGAGGGCGATGCTGTCAGCGGGGGTTTTAGGTTGGCGACTGATGTGGGCGATGTCTCCCAAACGAATAATTTGTCCCTGCGCATCCACTTTGAGTGGCACTTGGCGAATACGGCTTTGGGAATCGAGCTCACCCGAGACTTCGACGAGGGCGCGAAAGTGATTGTTATTAATCTCGCCCGCGGCAATTTTACTGTCGGCGCTGCTTAAGATTTTCGCTATGGTTCCCGGCGTTAATTGCAATTGGCTCATCTTATAGCCATCGAGCTGGACTAGGATTTCCTCCTCGGGCGCGCCGTAGAGTTTAACGAAGTCGGTGCCGGATAAGAGCCTGAGCCTGCTCTGTAATTCCTTGGCGTAGCGGTTGAGCATATCCACCCGCGGTTGACTGCTATCGTTCCACACTAGGCTTAAAATGGCGGTGTAGGCGTAGCCGACTTGATCGTCTAAGGTCGGTGTTTGTATGCCATCGGGGAGGGAGTTTCTCGCATCAGCTAATAGATCCCGCGCCCTAGACCAGACGGGATCTGTGTCAGTGACGGTATCTTTAAGCTCCAACTGGATCACCGAAATACCGGGTCTTGAGGTGGATTGAATAAGTTTAATTTCCTCAAGGCGACGTAATTGATTCTCTAATACTTCGGTGACAAGCGCCTCGACCCGCTCGGCGGAGGCGCCGGGATAAGGGGTGATGACAGATGCAAATCGGTTGGTGATGTGTGGATCTTCGGTGCGTGGCAAACTGGAGATAGCGCCAAATCCCGCGACCAGCAGCAGGGCGATCACTAGGCTGACTAAGCGACCATTTTCGACGAAGGCTTTAATCATGATTACCTCGTCGATGCGATGGAAGAAACGGCTTGGCCCACCACTAACTTATGTAAGCCTTGAGTCACATACTGTTCGTCGGTCTTAATCGCGCCTTGAATGTAGGCCATATCTTGAGTGGTGTAGAGGATATCGACATCGCGACGCTCTATCTGAGTTGAAATGCTATCGGTTGTTGATTGTGACGGCGGCGTGGTTACATAGATATTCCAGCGGCCGCGGATCCCATCGATAAGTGCCGATACAGGCACCCAATAGCCCGCTTGCTCGACGGTTTGTTGTTGATGCAAATAGGCGATTTCACCGTTGATCACATTGGCATGTTCCGGCAGGCTGATCCTTAGCTGAAGAGTGCGACTAATGGGGTTTACCTCGGCACTGATCCCGGCAATCTTGGCGGTAAATTGCTGATTATGCACGCTCACTGTCACATTCTGCCCATTGACGAATTGCTGGGCGACCGCGACCGGAACACCGATATAGGCTTCGGTATTCACACTGCCGACTAAGGTAAATACAGGGCTGCCTGCGGCGACCACTTCCCCTAGATTGTGTTGCCGTTGGCTGATGATGCCATCGAAGGGCGCAAGTAGCTGTGATTTATCGCGTTTTAGTTGGTTTGCTCGCTGCGAGGCCAATAATCGGTTTTTGGCGGCTTCGAGACTCGCCAGTTGTGTACGGTTCTCGTCGAGTAACTGTTCTGAGACATAACCCGATTTTTTAAGCTCAAGATTTCGGTTGAGGGTGCTGGTGGCAAGGTCAACATCGGCTTGGGTTTGCGCAAGGCTAGCTTGGATTTCCTGATGCTCGGCATCGAGCAAGCGGGTATCGAGCTTGGCCAATACTTGCCCTTGCGTCACCTTAGCGCCGCTATCGACAGTTAACTCACTGAGCTTACCCGATAATTCGAAGCCGACACCCGTGGTATTGCCAGCGCGGATCGTGCCAGTGAATACTTGCTCACTCTGATAGCTAGAGGACAAGCGCAGTGGCGCCGTCGTCACGGTTTGCAATTGGGTGGCGTTGGCATGCTCTGTCACTTCCTTTTGACAGGCCGTTAAGGTGGAGACGGCAATCACGCAAAGGTAAAATGCACGCCAAGAACGTCGGGCAGCTCGATCCATTTGAATCCTTCCGTTGTAAGCTTAAAGTTAATTTTATGTAACTAGACTTGCTAGTCTAGTTGTGCGGAACTAGACTGTCTAGTCTATTTTATGCTTAACTAATACGAATTAATTATGTTGCTACCTTGAGTGAAGATATGACTCAGTCCTCCGATATTCCGATGAGCCGCAGTGAACAAAAGAAACAGCAAGTGCTGGTGGCGGCCATTGACTTGTTTTGCCGCCAGGGGTTTCCCCATACCAGCATGGATGAAGTGGCGAAACAGGCGGGCGTGTCCAAACAAACGGTGTACTCCCATTACGGCAGTAAAGATGATTTGTTTGTTGCGGCGATTGAATCCAAATGCGTTGGCCACAACTTAAATGCCGACTTACTCAGCGATCCAAGTCAACCCGAAGCCACCCTCACCGAATTTGCTCTGCAATTTGGTGAGATGATTGTTAGCCCTGAGGCGATTACCGTATTTAAAGCCTGTGTGGCGCAATCGGAGAGCCACCCTGAAGTGTCACGATTGTTTTTTGAGGCGGGACCACAGCATATGCTTGCGATGCTGACAAAATATTTAATCGCCGTAGAGGCGCTTGGGTTATATCGCTTTCCACAACCGCATCATTGTGCGGTACGTTTATGTTTGATGTTGTTTGGTGAATTGAAACTCAGGTTAGAGTTGGGGCTTGAAACCGAGCCTTTATTGGGGGAGCGTGAGCAGTATATTCGGGGTTGTGCCGAGATGTTTTTAAAAGCCTACCGAGTGTAACGGCGTTAAGCGGTTGGTATCAGTTTGTATCTTCTTCGAAAAGAGTGAACTTTTGTTTCAAATCGAGCGTATTATTCGCGACAAATTACTCACAGTAACGCAAGGAGCAGGCGTGACTAAATCACTTGATTCTCGAGTCAGCATAAAGCCCAGCCTAATGTATATAGGATTGGGATTAATGCCTTTTTTAAGTTATGCCGTGTCCGCGGCTGAGGCGCGTCAACCAGCGCAATATAAACCATTTAAGCTGAGCGTATCGCAGATTAGTACCCAGAGTGCATCGGTTGCCAATGGCGATACAGAGTTGCAGCGGGACAGCTTATTACTCAACGCCAGTGTCAATATTCCCCTAGATAAACAGTGGTCAATTGGAATGCGTGTCGGTTACGATAGGCTTGATTACGATTGGCGCAATATCCGTTTAACGGGGGCGAATAACGCAGCAGGCCTGTTTAGTGATGCGGGTGAAACCTGGGAAAATATCGACCGTTACCGCGCGGGTCTATCCGTTAGCTACCGGATGGATAAGCATTGGTCCTTTATGTTGTCGCCACAACTTCAATATGCCTATGCCGATACCGCATCGGCTAGCCATGCGCAAAGTTATGGTGTAGTTGCCTCGGCCATGTATGCCTTCGAGTCGGGCAATATGCTCGGTTTTGGCGTTGCGTATTTAAACGATATCGATGAAGTGCGCACTATGCCTTATCTGGCGGTGAGTTGGCAGATTAATGATCGTTGGCGGTTAGCTAACCCCTTCCAAGCGGGATTTAGTGGCCCTGCGGGTTTGGAGCTGAGTTATCAAGTGAGCCCTGCATGGAATGTTGGCTTTGGTAATTCACGTCGCACCGAGCGATTTTTAGTCGCCGATAAGGATACCGTGGTAGAGACTAACGAGTGGGTGAGTTATCTGCGTGCCGGTTGGCAAGCTACGCCGGCTATTGCGCTGAATCTTTACGCGGGTTACTACTTCAATGGTGAGTTGGAAGTCACCCATCAAGTGGCGCTCGATATGGATAACCAAGGCGCTGCCGCCTTGGATCTCGAGTTCCGATTTTAATTACTGGCCCAGCATGGCCTCTTTGAGGCTCTTCTGGGCTGGTTTTTCCCCTAGCCAAATTTTGAGTAAGGCCTGGCGGAACATTTCCCCTTCAATCGTGGCTTGTTCTTGACCATTTTTATAGGCGGTCACGCCACGGCTTTTGTTGGCCACCAAGGTGAATTGGTCGCCTTCTTTGATTTCATCCTTAAATAGCGCCATAAAGGCGTCAATTTGTGGCTGAATGTCGGTCGTATTATCGGCGGTCGCGTGCTCAAAACCTTCGGTTATCGCATCACGCATTTTCTCGGACGTAATCATTCCTGACGTAATATTGAGGCGAATCGCCGCAACCGGGGCATTGATCACCTCGGTCATGGTTTTGCTCGGGGTGGGGACATACAGACTACCCACATACAAATCCATAAAGAATTTGCTGCGAACACCAACGCCATTCAATTGCAGCGCCTGAGCGTCGAGCGTGATGCTGTCGGCGACTTGGACACCAGAGACTTCTATAGCTTGGGTGAATAGTGGAAAAAGCAAAGCGGTAGTTAGCGTCAGGGTTGAGAGTAACTTCATCATACACCTCATATTTTTTAGTTATGGTCGTTGAGCGTATCCATGGGATTAACGGCTCAAACGAAGATTAATCTGTTGATTGCCAAGCGATACTAATCGAAACCAAAGAGGAGCGATAGCCTAATCTGTGCAAGCTATCGCTTAGGAGGTAAATCAAGTTGTGCTGCTTTCTTTTGAGGGGCAGCTTAAGAAAGCAAAAGGTCGGAATTAATGGTTGGAGCCATTCGACTTATTGGCAGACCTGGTTAGCCACGAACACCTAATTTGTATTGGCCATTTTGTTCAAACATCACCGCTTGTTTTTGTTTAGGGAGATCAGAATTGGGCCATCATCGAAAAACAGAAAGCACTTCCAGTTGCGGACAAAGACATCCCAACGAGTCTCAATCACTTGATATTTTTCGTAGCAAAAATAGACCTGAGTATCGTCTGGCCACTGGATAAACTCGGCTAACATCTCGGGTAGGCTATTATCTTCACTGTCCCACGCACTCTGCCAATGATCCGTTTTGACCCATGCGTTGGCTTTAGCGGCCCAATCCCCTTTAGTAAACTGTTCGGCGCGGCTACTTTTATTGCTAATCCACTGATTCCAAACCAGCATGGCGCTTTTGTCTGTCAGCGGCAGAATGCCAGTCTTGTCATCATCGCTCACAGGCAAGTCTTTATGGTTAAAAATCCACTTTCGGCGATAGGTATCTAAAGGTATATAGGTATGAGCCAAAAAAGCTGTCCTCGGTATATTACGGATTATTCAGGATGAGTGGGTTACGCGAGGTAAGTATACTTTTTTGAGAAAAATTAGGAAATGAAGCCGTTAAATCTAACTCTAACTTTACACTATCTGGTCTCTCCACAGGGACTCGAACCCCGATCGGCCGCTTAGGAGGCGGCTGCTCTATCCTGTTGAGCTATGAAGAGACGCTAGTGATTATACTGGTTTTATCTTTGATTAAAAGGCTTATGATTTAGTTGGTTAAATCTTAAGCGCGATGTCGTTTATCTGAACATTGTAAGCTGCATTTTGGTCAACTAGGACCGCAGTTGCACTTTCTTCGCTGACTTGTTCGATTTTTACCGTTGCTCGGCTTTTGGTGGCGACGGCACGCATTTCGTTGAGTCTATCGGGCAAGTTTTGTTGTAACACGACCTGGAATTTATCGCCAACTCGAATGCCGTGTTTGCGACCTAAGTTGAGGATAATTCTATCGCCTTGACGGCTGACGACTTGTCCTAATAGTGGTCTGCAATTGAGCGTGTTGTCTATATCTCGAGTTGCTTCTTGCATGATTTGGCTGATATTTCTGCCATAGGATGAACGCCAAAATCGGTCACTATTAGGGGCTATGATGGCCTGTTCTTCAAACTCCCACGGGGCAGAGGTACTGTAGGTTTTGCTCCATACTTCCTCGCCGCTAATGCCGTGATAGAGACTGAGCTTAAATTGGAATTGTCTGAGTGGCGCTTCATCCCACCATCCCATAAAGGTAGATTGCACTGGCTCAGTCGATATATCGATGATTTGTGGCAATAAAATATATTGGCTATCGGTGATTTCACTCAACCAACTGGGGAGTCGATAGCCGCGGATATCGACGAGTTCCTGTGCAATATCAAGCCGCTCTTTGGCATGGATATGGCTAAAACCAGTAGATGAGTAGCCATCAATACTATTACCCAGTTTCTCGGAGATGACTTCTTCAAATCCCGATAATTGTCCGTAGCGTAACTGTGCTCGGTCTTTTATTTGCGCTTGGGGAATTAAGATGGCGGCCTTTAATTGGCCTGCCGGGCATTGCTGGGTTGGGTCATCATTGAGATCGAGCCTGAGGGATACATAGATTTTATTGCCTTGAATACGCTCGCTCACCAATTGAATGCTAATCGCCTGGGCATAACGATTAATCGCAAAGCTGTTTTGCGTTAAGTTGCCGTTAGTAGTTTGCTGTTCGCTGGTGATTTGGATACCGGTACTGAGCGTGGCATAACTCACCGCTTGATTGATGGCTTCTTCACGTGCTTGGGCGATGTTGCCATTGGTGATCACCGCTTCTCCACTGGCCTCGACCCATTCGGCGTTTGCCGGTGCAGCAAATAGCAGTAGGCTGCTGATTATGAGCAAGTTCTTTCTTAGTATGTTCATCAATAAGCCCTTAACTAAAATTGCTGGGATGAGTCAGTTTACTGGCAGTACTTTATGGCTCTAAGCAAATTGTATGCCTGATTTATCGTGGTAAAGGGATAAAGTTATCAATAGATTTGTCGATAATCTGAAGAGTTCATTAAGCGCAATATTTTGACTTGGTCTAATACTTGCTTGCTTTATGGCAAAGATTGCGGCTCCCACTGGGCCACATTGATACTGATGACGAGGTTACTCCTATGCTTAAGCGTGCATTCATTCCTCTGGCACTGTTAGTGCTGGTTGGGTGTGCGACTAAACCCGTGGCACCGCCCAAACCTAGCTTAGCTGACGGCAATGGTTTGCCGCCTACGGCGACAATTAATCATCTAGCGCAGCGCATTGTGACTGAGTTAGTCAAACAGAATGATGCCTTGCGTCCCGACCAACCTATCGTTGTTGCCACGCCTGTGTTAGTGGGGAATTTGAGTAGCACCAATGCGCTGGCGCAGCAGCTCCAGCAAGGGCTGATGACGTCTTTGCATAGCTTTATGTTTAATGTGGTGGATTTGAATTTAGGTGATGGGTTGAGTGTGACGGCTGATGGCGATTTTATTTTGACGCGCGATTGGCAAAAGCTTTCGACCAACTTACCCGTTGACCATATTGTGGTATCGACGATGAGTCCCACGACCAATGGCATGGCAATTAACACTCGGATTGTCACCCTGAGTAATAATCGCGTGGTGTCAGCCTCTCAAACCTATGTGACCCAAAAAGAGTTGAGCAATTACATGCAGCCTTCAGAGCAAGTTATCTCTCAGGATGGGATTTTATACCGCCAGTCGAGCCCTGGTATGAATGAAGTGCGAGTGCTAGGAGATGGAAAATGAAACGCTACCTATTCATTGTTGCGGCGCTCCTACTGACAGGGTGTGCTGCCAAAGATAAATATGTTCAGTGGGAAGATGTACCGCCAAGCAGTTTTCCTAAGTTGACGGCCATAGGTTATGCCCCGCTTGCGACTCAACCGGCTAAAGAGCAGTCCCAACGAGTATTGATGGCGATGCAGGCCTCAAAAATTGTAGCTTATCGTGAACTGGCTGAACAAGTGTATGGACAAAAGATCACCGCCAATAGCAGTGTCAGTGATTGGATGTTGACAGATGACAATGTTAAAGCTTCTGTGACTGGGGTGATCCGCGGCGCAAGAGTGGTAAAAAGCTACCCGGCAGGGGATCACTATGTCACCGAGTTGGAGCTTGATTTTGCCAAGGTATGGCAAATTTACCAACAGCAGAGCCGCCCACAAAGAATTAAAGACGTTACCTATTTTTAGCGCTAGGGTAGGTTTTAGCGCTAGTGCTGGGTGACTACTAGTCCTTGCTGTACCAATAAACAAAAGCCGCACTCAGTTTTAGCGCGGCTTTTGTTTGTATCCCGTTTACTTTTTATTGCTCGACTTATGCTTTTAAATCATTACCTAAGCTAGAAAGAGTCGAGGTTCTGCCTTTATCGTTATAAGTCAGAGTAGTCGCGTTTCGGCTCGCCTGTAAGGCTTGGGCAAAGCGGTTTAGACTCGCCAGATTCATCTCGATGAGACTGGCATTTTGAGCGTTAAGATCCTTACATTCGGCAAGGGCCTCTTTTACGACGGCCATTTTATGGGATAGTTCTACTTGCGAGGTGAGTAAGGATTTATCGCTGTGATTGGCCAGTAAGTCATCGTTGGCCTTGAGTTCTTGCAGGCATGTTGATTTTTGCTCCGCAAGCGATAAAAGCAAATCGGCGTTTTGGTCAACCAAAGCGCCTTTTTCCTTAAGAATAATCTGTTTAAGAACAGCCAAATGGGCGTGTTGTTGATCTACCAGTTTAGCTATTTCTGTCATAGTTACTCTTTATTGAGGTCATTCAATTCAGCTTCGAAGCTGGCAATGTTGGCCGCCAACTTTTCGGGATCAATTTTATAGCGACCTTCGGCAATCGCTTGCTTAATTTCAGCGACTTTCTTTTGGTCGACTTCAGGTAGGCTGGCCATTTTGGTTTGAGCTCCTTGTAGCTGTTGAGCTTGAGCCGTAATGACGACTGAGTCACCTTTTTGTTGAGTCGATTTAGCCGCAACCTGAGTCGATTGCTCGCTTTCGCTGCTCTTTTTAGTACTGTTTGAACGGACTTGCGCGGCCGCTCCGGCGTTAAATTTGCTAATATCAATTGCCATTTTAGGCTCCAGCGTCGTGTATACGGGATTTCTTAACTGGGGTATCGGCAGCCCAACGAAAAGCTTTAGCTTATTTTACATTCTAACTTCGACTTCGCCAATGGCTGTGACTATAGCATCTAGTTCCTTGTTTGAGCTGCTATTTTTGACCCTAATTTGGTCACCAATATTACCATCTTGCAGTGCTTCCCCCACGGTTTTTAGCACAAAATTACTGGAACGGACATAAATCGACACTGAATCATTCTTACAGACAAAGCAAAGGTTATTGGCAAAAATGGGAAAATTTTTGGCAACACGGCGTTTAACCCGTACGCCTGAAAGTTGGCTGGTATCGCTAAATTGCATTCCGCGTAAACTATTTTGATCAATATAACGGATTTCAACCTGAGTCGGACTGATTAACTCCCCTGGCGCCAGTGTTTCGCTGGCGACCACCACAGGGAACAAGATATCAACACGTACCGACATAAAAATCTGCCAAGGGTAGGCCAAATCCGGTGTGTCACAGCTGACTTTTACTGTGTTGTTGCGGCTGATTTCCCTATCCGATGCTAGTTCAACTTTTATTGGGGACGCACATTGTGCAGGTAATAGTCGGTTGTCGATAGGTTGGGGTGCGATTTCCACTTTGGCATTCGCCGGCACTGAAATCTTTTCATTAATAAGGGCTTTAGCTAACTCTGATATCGCCGATACGCTAGGTACCTCGGGAGCTGCATTGGCTGCCGAGGTGAGAAATAATGCGATAACACATAAAAAATATACTAAATTTACTTTCATAATGAAGAGACTAGCTTGTAACGCCAGAATGCACCTATACTTTTATCAAACGTGAAACTGTCCTGTGTCGTTAAGGCCAAAATTTCGTGTCAGAAGTTTGACTCAGTTTCAACTATGGTTATGGATAACAAGACGCAAGCAATTAATATGCCTATACTCAAACGAGTTTTAGGGCCGTATATAAACAGAACAAGGCAGAGTTATGTCGAGTATTCTTGATTCAGTCAACAAACGCACCCAACTCGTAGGTCAAAACCGACTAGAACTATTGCTATTTAAGTTGAATGGTCGTCAGCGATTTGGGATTAACGTATTCAAAGTGAAAGAGGTTTTGCAGTGTCCGCCATTAACGGCCTTGCCTAAACTTAACCCCTACGTCAAAGGGGTGGCACATATTCGCGGAACGACTATTTCAGTGATCGATTTAAGTGCCGCAACTGGTGGACGTCCGCTCGCGAGTACCGAAAATTGCTTTATTATCATTTCAGAATATAACCGTAGCGTGCAAGGTTTCTTGGTCAGTTCAGTTGAACGTATCATCAACATGAATTGGGAAGCTATTATGCCGCCACCGCAAGGTGCTGGCCGTTATTCCTATTTGACGGCGGTGACTGAAATTGAAGGCGAGTTAGTCGAAATTCTCGATGTTGAAAAGATTCTTGATGAAATCTCCCCAGTAAAAACCGCGATTAGTGAAGAAGTGAATGAGCAGCTCACTATCGATAGAAGTCAGCATTATCACATTATGGTGATTGATGATTCGGCTGTGGCTCGTAAGCAGATTATTCGCGCGTTGGAATCATTAAACTTACAGATTGATACGGCAAAAGATGGCCGCGAAGCATTGGACAAGTTAAAGGCGATTGCAGGTGAAATGAACAATGTCGCGGAAGAAATCCCATTGATTATTTCCGATATCGAAATGCCTGAAATGGATGGTTATACCTTAACGGCAGAAATCCGCGACGATCCAAAACTTAAGCATATTAAGGTTGTTTTGCATACTTCACTCAGCGGCGTGTTCAACCAGGCCATGGTGCAAAAAGTAGGTGCCAACGACTTTATCGCGAAATTCAATCCCGATGAATTAGCGGCAGCAGTGAACAAGCATTTAAGTTTGTAGTGAAAGTGTGGGTTAGTGCCTAGTAGCGCTTTACGCTATAATCTAGCCCTTATTACATGATTGTTGGCACTTATTTGGGTGCTTGCTATAGGATCTAGGACGTGAATGTGCCTGACAAATCACTCGCTGAAGCCGAATATAATCAATTTAGGTTGTTCCTAGAACAACACAGCGGCATCGTACTGGGGGAAAATAAACAATACCTAGTACGTAGCCGTCTTGCTCCTTTGATGGGCAAATATAATCTGCCTTCGTTATCCGATGTGGTAAAACATTCGATGAAGCCCACGGAGCGAGCCTTACGGGCAGAAGTGATCGACGCCATGACAACTAATGAAACCTTATGGTTTCGTGACCGTTATCCGTTTGAGTTGCTCAATAATGTGTTGTTACCTGAATACAGTAAGTTGGGGCGTCCATTAAAAATATGGTCCGCTGCCTGCTCGTCTGGCCAAGAGCCTTATTCGTTGGCAATGACTATCTTAGAATATCAACAGAAGAAGCCGGGAGCTTTGCCGGGCGGCGCCTCGATTCAAGCAACCGATCTTTCGCCTTCGATGCTGGAACGTTGTAAAAATGCCGAATACGATAGTTTGGCGTTAGCGCGTGGCTTATCCGAGGAGCGTAAGCGCCAGTTTTTTGATGCTTTGCCCTCTGGCAATATGCGAGTTAAGGATAACGTTAAGCGTTTAGTCAATTTTCGCGCCCATAACTTACTTGAGAGTTACACCTTACTCGGCAAGTTCGACATTATCTTCTGTCGAAATGTGCTGATCTATTTTGCCCCAGAGGCAAAAGCAAAAATTTTGCGGCAATTCGCTGCCGCTTTAAATCCGAAGGGCATACTCTTTCTCGGTGCGTCAGAGTCGATTGCGGGTCTGACGGATGAGTTTGATATGGTTCGTTGCAACCCTGGCATCTATTACCAGAAAAAGACTTAATATTCTGAAATTAAATAAAAATTACCGACATGAGTCGGTAATTTTTTACCTCGCCAAACCCCATTTCTACACATTTCTGATAGTTTCTGTTTTTTGGCACATGAATTGCTTTATTCCCGTGAGAGTCACGATGGAGGCAATTTTATGGCGATTAATTTTGATAAGGCACTAGGTGTGCACCAATTCACTTTGGGGATACGTGCCGAACGTGCCGAAGTGATTTCAAGCAACATCGCAAACGCCGATACGCCACATTATAAAGCCCGTGACGTCGATTTTTCTGCGGCCTTAAATATTGCGAAAACCCAGCAACAGCAACGCAATAGCCTTGAGATGACAGGCGATGAGCAGCATTTTGGCCTCGCACAGTTAACGGGACAATACGTGAAGTTCCGTGTGCCAAATCAGCCAGATACTGGAGATGGCAATACAGTGGATATTCAACAGGAACAGTCGGCATTTATGCAAAATGCGCTCGAATATCAAATGTCTCTGGGATTTTTGGACAGTAAGTTTAGCGGCATGAAAAAAGCGCTGAGAGGGGATTAATCATGAGTTTATTTAGCATTTTTGATGTGGCTGGCTCTGGTATGTCAGCCCAGTCCGTCAGGCTCAATACCACGGCGAGTAACATCGCTAACGCCGATTCTGTTTCTAGCAGTATTGATAAAACTTACCGCTCACGTCATCCCATTTTTGAAGCTGAAATGGCCAAAGCGCAGAGCCAACAGCAAGCTTCTCAAGGTGTTGCAGTAAAAGGCATCGTTGAGAGCGATAAACCCCTATTAAAAGAGTATTCGCCCGATCACCCGATGGCGGATGCGGATGGTTTTATTTATAAGCCGAATGTGAACGTCATGGAAGAAATGGCGGATATGATTTCTGCCTCTCGCTCATATCAGATGAATGTTCAAGTCGCTGAAGCCGCAAAATCTATGCTGCAACAGACACTTGGGATGGGTAAATAACATGCGCGATTTAGGAGGTAAGCTGTGAGCCTCATTAACCAACTTAGCCAGAATACGGCTCAGACGACTCAAACTAAGAGCCAATCGAATACGGTAGCGACTAATACCACGAACACAACGAGTACATCAACCGGCAATCCATTTTTAGATGGGATCCGTTTGCCCAGCGAATCTGTTGTGCCAGAAGCAAAAGGTAAGCAGCTGACTCAAGAAGATTTTTTCTCATTACTCAGTCAGCAGTTGTCGATGCAGGATCCGTTTAAGCCTGTCGATAACGACCAGATGATTGCGCAAATGGCATCCTTTTCTACCGTGGATGGTATTTCAAAGCTCAATGATGAGATTGTTAATTTAAACAGCGTGATGACATCGAGTCAGGCGCTGCAAGCATCGGGATTAGTTGGACGTAAGGTATTGATCCCAACCGATACCGGCAATGTGTCAGCCGAAAGCCCCACCCTGAGTGGCGTGGTGAGTACGCCGGATAAAATTCCTGTGATTAACGTGCGTGTACTGGATGATAAAAATCAAGTTGTTAGCACCTTTAACATCGATGGCAGTGCTGGCGGCAATATCCCTGTGACATGGGATGGTTTAAATAAAAATGGTGATCCTGTCGGTGCCGGTAATTACACCATTAAGGCCAGCGGTCTTGTCGATGGTAAATCTCAAGAGCTTGCCGTTTCGACCTATGCCCACGTGACCAGTGTTTCTTTGGGCACAGCAAGCACAGGGGCGATTCTGAATCTTCGCGGTGGTGCAGGTATTAAGCTCTCTGATGTACTTGCGGTATCAGAAACCTAATTTGTCAGTATTGAGTTGGACCCAGGTCCTTAATTGAATTGAGTGAAATGTAGAGGTGAATTATGTCGTTTAACATTGCATTGAGTGGCATTTCTGCTGCACAGAAAGACTTAAACACTACCGCGAACAACATCGCGAATGCTAACACCATTGGCTTTAAAGAATCGCGTGCTGAATTTGCGGATGTTTACGCTAATTCAATTTTCTCTAACTCTAAAACCGCCGTCGGTGGTGGTGTGGCAACGAGCCAAGTGGCACAGCAATTCCACCAAGGTAGTTTGCAGTTGACCAATAACTCCTTGGATTTAGCGATTAAAGGAGGTGGTTTCTTTGTAACCTCATCGGAAATAGGCACTTTAGACCATCAGTTTACCCGCGCAGGTGCATTCAAAGTCGATAAAAATAATTATATGGTTGATTCTGCAGGTAATTACCTGCAAACCTTCCCAGTTGATAAAGACGGTAACTCAACATCGGTCAGTTTAACGACGGCAAAACCTGTGCAAATTCCTGATACAGCCGGTAGTCCAGTTAAGACTGATAACATCACAATGCAGATGAACTTAAATTCTAAGCAAAGTGCTCTGGATCCTGCAGCTTTTGACCCGTTGGATTCCAAAACCTATAACAGTGTGACCTCTCTGACGATTTATGACTCCCTCGGTGAGCCACATATTATGACCACCTATTTCGTGAAGCCAACGAATGGCTCTTATAATGGTGAAAACAACTGGGTTGCCTACTACGCAATTGATGGTAAGCAAGTGGATGTGTCTGGCCCCGCAGGGACTTATCAAACGGATACCAATGGTGATGGTACGCCAGATACACCTGCAACAGCCCAAACCACAGGCGGTTGGAAAGGTTCGGTATTAAAATTTAACGAAGTGGGTGTTTATACTGGTAGCGACCCTGCTGTCATAGCTACAGAACCCTTAGGGGTTGCTGGTGCGGGCGTGTTAGGCCCTGGTGCCGATGGTACTCAAGCTGTAACTATTAAGTTCAATGCGCCAACTCAGTTTTCGGCTCCATTTGCGGCCACCGAATTAACGCAGGACGGTACGACTGTTGGGCGTTTAACCAACGTCGAAATCGGTGAAGATGGTTTGATCACTGCCAGCTACTCTAACGGTTCAACCGTGGCATTAGCTCGTGTTGCCTTAGTTCGTTTTGCCAACGAGCAAGGTTTAACTCAAGTGGGTAACACCTCATGGAAAGCGAGCCTTGAGTCGGGTCCTGCGCTCGCGGGTGAACCCAACAGTGGTACCTTCGGTAGCATCAGTTCTTCGGCATTAGAGCAGTCCAACATTGACTTAACGACTGAGCTGGTGGATTTGATTTCGGCGCAGCGTAACTTCCAGGCTAACTCGCGTACCCTCGAAGTGAACAACACTCTGCAACAAACTGTACTGCAAATTCGTTAAGCTGATTTACTCCTTTTCTAAGTGTTGCCGCTGGCGGCAACACTTAGCCTCTTTTGGCCATATTGCCATTTCCTCATGATTTTCTCCCAATTTATCAGTAAATTAGCCATTAACTTTATTGGCATGATGCTTGCTTTGCTATTGTCAGGTTGAAAATTTGACGGAGCAGTCTGTGGACAAATTCCTCTACATATCCATGAGCGGAGCTAAGCAAAACATGCATGAGTTGGCATTGCGTGCCAACAACTTAGCTAACGCCAATACCGATGGATTTAAGTCGGACATGGCGCAAGCCAGATCGATGCAAGCCTTTGGTGAAGGATTGCCATCGAGGGTTTTTGCCATGGTCGAAACACCCTCCGCCAATTTTCGAGCTGGCCCCATCAAAACCACTGGGCGGGATCTTGACGTTGCCATTAAAGGTGATGGTTGGTTCGCTGTTCAGGCAAAGGATGGCAGTGAGGCCTATACCCGTTCAGGGAGTCTCAGTTTTGACTCGACAGGGCTATTGCATAACGACCGCGGTAATCCTGTGATGGGTGATGCGGGACCGATTGTGTTACCGCTGCCGATTGAAAAAGTCACCATCTCACAGGATGGCATTATCTCGGTACGTCCTCAGGGCGCGACAACGGAAGTGGTTGAAGAGGTAGGGCGATTAAAGCTGGTTAATCCTGGCAATGCACAAATGATGCGCGGTGAGGATGGACTGTTCCGTTTGGTATCGGGTAATCCGGCGCCAACCGATCCAAATGTGTTTGTTGAGAGTGGGGCTGTAGAGGGCAGTAACGTCAATCCTGTGGATGAGATGGTGTCCTTAATCGACCTACAGCGACAATTTGAATTGCAAGTGAAGATGATGAAAACCGCGGAAGAAAATGACCGCGCTTCTTCTTCATTAATGCGGATTAGTTAGGAGATAAATTATGCATCCAGCGTTATGGATTAGTAAAACTGGCTTAGACGCACAGCAAACCGATATTGCGGTGATTTCAAACAACGTCGCGAACGCCAGCACCGTCGGCTACAAAAAGAGCCGCGCAGTCTTTGAAGACTTACTCTATCAAACCGTTAACCAAGCGGGGGCATTAGTGCCTCGAATACTAAGTTACCCAATGGGTTAAATATTGGTGCGGGTACCAAAGTGGTGGCCACTCAAAAAATGTTTACCCAAGGCAATATGCTGACCACGGATAACTCACTCGATCTGATGATTGAAGGCCCAGGCTTTTTCGAAGTGCAGTTACCCGATGGCACCACAGCCTATACCCGTAATGGTCAATTTACCTTAGATGATACTGGGCAAATTGTAACGCCAGGTTCGGGTTACGTTCTGCAACCTGCGATCACGATTCCCGATGATGCGACCAGCATTACCGTGTCTGCCGAAGGGGAAGTCTCGGTGAAAACACCGGGCACGGCGGAAAACCAAGTCGTGGGGCAGCTCAGCATGTCCGATTTTATTAACCCATCGGGTTTAGATCCTATGGGACAAAACCTGTACACCGAAACCGGTGCCAGTGGTACGCCTATCCAAGGCACGGCATCACTCGATGGTATGGGAGCGATTCGTCAAGGCGCGTTAGAAACCTCTAACGTGAACGTGACCGAAGAGCTGGTGAATCTTATTGAAAGTCAGCGGATCTACGAAATGAACTCTAAAGTGATTTCGGCGGTGGATCAGATGCTGGCGTATGTGAATCAGAATTTATAGAGGCACATTATCATGGCTAGATATTTTATATTGGCCGCAGCGCTCTTGCTTACGGCATGTAGCTCCACCTCCAAGAAGCCGATTGCAGATGATCCTTTTTATGCACCGGTTTACCCTGAAGCGCCGCCAACCAAAATTGCCGCAACGGGATCCATTTACCAAGATAGCCAAGCGGCCAGTCTCTATTCGGATATTCGCGCCCATAAAGTGGGTGACATCATCACTATCGTGTTGAAGGAAGCGACTCAGGCGAAAAAGAGTGCGGGTAATCAGATCAAAAAAGGTTCTGACATGTCGCTCGACCCTATTTATGCCGGTGGTAGCAATGTGTCGATTGGCGGGGTTCCCCTCGATCTGCGTTACAAAGACAGCATGAACACTAAGCGGGAATCCGATGCCGATCAAAGCAATAGCTTAGATGGCAGTATCTCCGCTAACGTAATGCAAGTGCTTAATAACGGCAACTTAGTGGTGCGCGGCGAGAAATGGATCTCCATCAATAACGGCGATGAGTTTATCCGAGTGACCGGCATAGTGCGTTCACAGGATATCAAACCTGATAACACTATCGATTCAACCCGTATGGCCAATGCGCGTATTCAATACAGCGGTACTGGTACCTTCGCCGATGCGCAAAAGGTGGGCTGGTTAAGCCAGTTCTTTATGAGCGATTGGTGGCCCTTCTAAGGAGTCGTATCATGAAATTGAAACTGATTTTAGCGGTTGCCATGCTGGCGTTTTCACTTCCTAGCCAAGCAGAGCGCATTAAAGATATTGCCAATGTTCAAGGGGTTCGTAGCAACCAATTGATTGGTTACGGCTTAGTCGTCGGTTTACCTGGAACGGGTGAGAAGACCCGTTATACCGAGCAGACCTTTACCACCATGCTGAAAAACTTTGGGATTAACCTGCCTGATAATTTCAGACCCAAAATTAAGAACGTGGCCGTGGTGGCAGTGCATGCGGATATGCCGGCCTTTATCAAACCTGGTCAAGAATTGGATGTCACAGTATCAAGCCTAGGTGAAGCGAAAAGCTTGCGCGGCGGTACCTTATTGCAAACTTTCCTTAAAGGGGTTGATGGGAATGTGTACGCGATTGCGCAGGGCAGTTTAGTGGTCAGCGGCTTTAGCGCCGATGGTTTGGATGGTTCTAAAGTCATTCAAAATACGCCAACCGTGGGTCGTATTCCTAACGGCGCGATTGTTGAACGTAGCGTAGCAACGCCATTTTCGACTGGCGATTATTTGACGTTTAACCTACGCCGCTCTGACTTTTCGACTGCGCAGCGTATGGCCGATGCAATCAATGACTTGCTAGGCCCCGATATGGCGCGGCCATTGGATGCGACCTCTGTGCAGGTTAGTGCTCCAAGGGATGTGTCACAACGGGTGTCCTTTTTAGCCACACTCGAGAATATCGAAGTGGAGCCTGCTGATGAGTCAGCTAAAGTGATCGTGAACTCCCGTACAGGCACGATTGTGGTTGGGCAGAACGTCAAGTTATTGCCAGCCGCGGTGACACATGGTGGCTTGACGGTAACTATTGCCGAAGCGACTCAGGTATCCCAACCTAATGCGTTAGCGAATGGTCAAACGACGGTGACGAGCAACAGCACAATCAACGCGAGCGAAAGTAATCGCCGTATGTTTATGTTCAATCCTGGCACGACCTTAGATGAGTTAGTGCGAGCCGTAAACTTGGTGGGCGCGGCCCCTTCAGATGTACTTGCTATCCTCGAAGCGTTAAAAGTGGCAGGTGCTTTGCATGGTGAACTTATCATCATCTAATTTCTGTCGGGAAAATCATGGAAAAGCTTTCAAGTTCATCACATTTTCTTGATCTGGGCGGGCTCGACTCCCTGCGCGCCCAGGCTCAGAAAGATGAGAAGGGCGCCTTGAAAAAAGTCGCCCAACAATTTGAAGGCGTTTTTGTGCAAATGCTGATGAAGAGCATGCGTGATGCCAACGCAGTGTTTGAATCCGACAGCCCACTCAACAGCCAATACACTAAATTTTATGAGCAAATGCGGGACCAGCAGTTATCCGTCGATTTATCGGATAAAGGTGTGCTGGGCCTTGCAGACATGATGGTGCAGCAATTATCCCCCGAGTCGAGTCAGTTTACGCCCGCATCCGTGCTGCGTAATGACGGTGGTATGAAGCTGCAACATGATGCGAAGGCCTTCAATATTCCAGCTCAAGCAACCTCGGCTGCTGAAACTCAAACTGCGGCTACGCCAGTAGTTGCGGCGCAAGGCGTGCCAGCATCGATTGCGCGCCCAAGTGTTGATGCGGATAACGCCGAGGGCGTGACGTCCTCCTTAGATATCGATAGGCCTGAGCGCTTGCTGGCCATAGATACGCCAAAGCCCGCTTGGTCAGAGCAACCCTTATCGCCAATCGAACCTGTGATCAGCGGCCAAATCTTGCCGACGGCGGCATTTAGGGAAACCCAAAAGACCCTCAAATTTGGTAGTCGGGAAGAGTTTTTGGCGACCCTCTATCCTCATGCAGAAAAAGCCGCCAAAGCCCTTGGCACTCAACCCGAAGTGCTCTTGGCACAGTCAGCCCTTGAGACGGGCTGGGGTCAAAAAATTGTCCGTGGCAATAATGGCGCGCCCAGCCATAACCTGTTCAACATTAAAGCCGATCGTCGTTGGCAAGGTGATAAGGCTAACGTGAGTACCTTGGAATTTGAGCAGGGTATTGCCGTTAGACAAAAAGCCGATTTTAGGGTGTATGCCGATTTCGAGCACAGTTTTAACGATTTTGTTTCCTTTATTGCTGAGGGTGAGCGTTATCAGGCGGCGAAGAAAGTCGCGGCGTCACCAACTCAGTTTATTCGAGCATTACAGGATGCTGGCTATGCCACCGATCCTAAATATGCTGAAAAAGTCATTAAAGTCATGCAGTCCATCAGCGAAGAGCTGAAATCGATACTGCCAGGAGAAGACAAATGATCATTCTTCATAGGATGTTAGTGTTGGGGAGTATCGGCTGATGGCTATCGATCTATTAAATATTGCCCGTACAGGCGTGCTCGCATCCCAGTCACAACTGGGGGTGACCAGTAATAACATCGCCAATGCCAACACCGCGGGTTATCACAGACAAGTGGCGACGCAAACCACGTTAGATTCACAACGTCTTGGTAATAGCTTCTATGGCACAGGTACTTATGTCTCTGATGTTAAGCGTATTTACAACGACTATGCTGCACGCGAATTGCGGATTGGCCAAACCACGCTGAGTGCGGCCGAAGCGAGCTACGGCAAGTTGAGCGAGCTTGACCAAGTCTTCTCGCAAATTGGCAAAATAGTGCCACAGAGCTTGAACGATTTGTTTTCAGGGCTAAATAGTTTGGCGGACTTGCCAGCGGACTTGGGCATTCGAAGCTCGACTTTAAACGATGCCAAACAATTGGCGAACAGTTTGAACCAGATGCAGTCGACGCTGAACGGACAACTGACTCAAACTAATGATCAAATCACAGGTATGACGAAGCGCATCAATGAGATCAGCACTGAACTTGCTAATCTAAACCTCGAGTTGATGAAGTCGCCGAACCAAGACGCCATGTTACTGGACAAGCAAGATGCATTGGTACAGGAGCTGAGTCAGTACGCGCAGGTGAATGTGATCCCCTTAGAAAACGGGGCCAAAAGCATCATGCTCGGCGGCGCAATTATGCTGGTTTCGGGTGAAGTCCCCATGTCGGTCAGCACTGCGACGGGCGACCCTTTCCCGAATGAACTGCAGTTGATGTCGAGCATCGGCTCTCAAAGTGTACGTGTCGACCCTAGTAAGTTAGGCGGTCAGCTCGGTGCCTTGTTTGACTATCGTGAACAAACTCTAGTGCCTGCGGGGTTGGAACTCGACCAACTGGCCCTTGGGGTTGCCGATAACTTTAACAAGTTACAGGCGCAAGGATTCGATCTTAATGGCCAAGTGGGCGCCGATATCTTTAAGGATATCAACGATCCACTGATGTCTATTGGCCGTGTGGCTGGATTTTCCGGCAACACAGGTAATGCGACCTTAGGTGTCAATATTGACGATACGAGCGCTTTATCGGGTGGCTCCTACGAGCTGTCTTTTACGGCGCCAGCCACCTATGAACTCAGAGACACGCAAACCGGCACTATCACACCGCTCACCTTAAATGGCACTAAGCTCGAAGGTGGCGCGGGATTCTCTATTGATATTAAAGCCGGCGCCATGGCCTCTGGGGATAGATTCGCGATTCGTCCAACCGCGGGAGCGGCGAATGGTATTGAAGTGGTGATGACAGATCCCAAAGGCATTGCCGCCGCTGCGCCCAAAATCACCCCAGATGCAGCGAACTCAGGCAATACTCAAGTGAAGGTCACGCAAATTACCAACCGCAGTGCGGCAAACTTCCCAACAACGGGGAGCGAACTCACCATTCAATTGGATACCACGGCTGTGCCGCCAACCTTTGAAGCCTTCGATGCCAATGGTACATCCCTTGGCGCTCCAGCGGCATATACGCCACCCAGCATTAGTGCGTTTGGCTTTACCTTTGAAGTCGATAGCAGTGCGGCGGCTGCAGGCGACAAATTCACCTTCGATTTATCCTTTGCCGAAGGGGATAACACTAACGCCTTGGCAATGGCCAAACTCAGTGAAACCAAGGTGATGAATGGCGGTAAATCGACGCTTGCCGATGTGTTTGAACAGACCAAGCAAGATATCGGCAGTCAAACCAAAGCGGCCGAAGTCCGAGTCGGGGCGGCTGATGCAATTTATCAACAGGCTTACGCCAGAGTAGAGAGCGAATCAGGGGTGAACTTAGATGAAGAAGCGGCAAACCTGATGCGTTTCCAACAGGCTTACCAAGCGTCTGCGCGGATCATGTCAACCGCCCAGCAAATTTTTGACACCCTACTGACCTCAGTGCGTTAGGAGAAGTGACGATGAGACTATCAAGTGCGCAGCTCTTTAATCAAAGCATTAGTAGTGTGCTGCAAAAACAAACGGCCACGAGCAAGATTTTGGATCAGCTCAGCAGTGGTAAAAAGGTCAATACCTCAGGGGATGATCCGGTTGCGGCTTTAGGTATCGATAACCTGAATCAACGCAATGCCTTAGTCGATCAATTTATGAAGAATATCGACTATGCCACCAATCATCTTCAACAAACTGAAAGTCAGTTAGGCCAAGCGGATACCTTAATATCCAGTATGAAAGATTTGATGTTACAGGGTTCAAACGGCAGCCTAACATCTGAGGAGCGGCAAACTATTGCCGATGATTTGCGCAAGAGCCTTGACCAGTTATTGACGATTGCGAATACCAAAGATGAATCGGGCAATTATTTATTTGCGGGTAACAAGACTGATACTTTGCCATTCCAATTTGATGCCAATGGGAAAATTGTCTATCAAGGTGATTCTGGTGTCCACAGTGCGATAATCGCATCAGGTATACAGCTTAATACCAATGTTGCCGGTGATACCGCATTCATCAAATCCCCCAATGCAATTGGCGATTATAGCGTCAATTATTCGTCATCCCAGCAAGGGGAGTTCAGTGTTACCAGTGCAAAGCTTGACGGTGTAACGCCTTCACTTTCCGACTATAAGATTAATTTTTTAGATGATGGTGCGGGTGGTATTAATGTGGAAGTCACTGATACTGCTACCCCTGCGAATGTGATTTCAGCCGCAGCACCTTTTGACCCCTCCGCATCAATCAATTTTGACGGCGTTAAGCTAAGCATTGAAGGTGAGCCAAAGATTGGTGACAGCTTCACCCTTCACCAAGAAGCTGAAGTGAGTATTTTCGACACCTTTAGTAAGGCTATCGATCTATTTGAGAATGGAGCTGAAGTACAAACTCCTTCAGGTCAATCAGAGTTGGCACAGTTATTGAATAATGTTCAGAGTGGTGTCAAACAAATCAGTCAGCAACAAGGCTTAGCAGGCAACAGTTTAAAAGTACTGGAAAAATATACTGATAAGCATACTGATGAAAAGTTGATCAACACCTCGGCGTTATCCAAGTTGGAGGATGTCGACTATGCCACTGCGATTACTGAATTTGAAAAGCAACAACTTGCGCTCAATGCGGTATCCAGTGTGTTTAGTAAAGTGGGCTCAGTATCGTTGTTTGACTATATCTAGAGCCCGCCTCGCCCAAAACAACAGAGTGCGCCACTTTTGTAAAAGTGTCTCTGAGTTTAATAGGGCAGGTTTTAGATATGGGTAATTAAACCAACGCTTAAGCATTTTAAGCAATATTAAAGTGTACAAAGCAAACCAATATTCTTGGAAAGTAACAAGATTTAGCCAGGCTTCCACGTCTTGGCACCCAACTTAGAAGAGGAATGTAACATGGCTATTACTGTTAATACCAATGTGACCTCATTGAAGTCACAGAAAAACTTGAACGGCGCCAACAACGCCTTGCAAACCTCCATGGAGCGTCTGTCATCTGGCCTGCGTATTAACAGTGCCAAAGACGATGCCGCTGGTCTGCAAATTTCTAACCGTTTGACCAGTCAAATCAATGGTCTTGATGTCGCACAACGTAATGCTAACGATGGTATCTCGATTGCACAAACCGCTGAAGGCGCGATGCAAACATCTACCGACATTCTGCAACGTATGCGTGATCTATCGTTGCAGTCAGCTAACGGTTCAAACTCAACTGAAGACCGTGCAGCTATGCAAAAAGAACTTGCTGCATTGCAAACAGAGTTGACCCGTATCGCTGATACCACTTCTTTTGGTGGACAAAAATTACTTGATGGTACTTACGGTACGCAAAAATTCCAAGTTGGTGCCAATGCAAATGAGACCATTTCAGTGTCTTTGATGGATGTGGCGGCAAATAAGATTGGTAATAATTCAATTAGCGGTGCAGGTACCAAATTTGGGGTTGAGGCTGCAACAGTATTGACTCAGGGAACGACTGCTGATGCAGCATTTACTGTTAACGGTAAAGTTGTTGCGATTACTGCTGGTGATAATGCTGCAACAGTTGCAACAAATATCAACAAGTCAGGAGCGGGCGTTAAAGCGGAAGCGTCGGTTACGACAACTCTGTCAGGTTTAAGTGCGGCTGATACTGGTACGTTTTCAGTCGTTAACGCCGATGGCACCAAAGATAGTTATGATTTAGCTAACTACAAAGGTGATGCAAAAACACTCGCGACAGATCTGGGTAAAGCGGGTTATGACGTGAGCTATGATGATACTACTGGAACAATTTCCTTGACTGCTAAGGGGGTTGCTGGGGTTGAAATTGCAGGTTACGGCGGTGGTACCACTGCGAAATTAGGTGGCCAAGCTGCGGGGGCTGCAAACGCGAGCAAAACAGCATCACTGACATTATCATCATCCGAAAAATTTAGTGTTTCTGGTACAACAGCTAACGAATTGCTTGGCGGTGGAGTTGTGGCAGCAGGTGGTAGCTCAACACTAAATGCGGTGAGTAAGATTGATATCAATACTGCGAAAGGTGCTCAGGATGCACTTGAAGTGATTGACGCTGCAATTGCAGGTATTGATAGTAGTCGTTCTGATTTGGGTGCTGTACAGAATCGAATGAGCTTTACAATCAATAATTTGAATAACATTTCGACTAACGTATCTGATGCCAGAAGCCGAATTCAAGATGTGGACTTTGCGAAAGAAACTGCCACTATGACCAAACAGCAGATTCTGTCACAAACCTCATCTGCGATGTTGGCACAGGCGAATCAACTTCCTCAAGTAGCATTGTCACTACTCGGTGGTTAATTGTTCATACTATAGTTATACTCTCGTTATTACTTGAGTTTTATATAAAGCTAAAAATGCCGATTCTTATCGGCATTTTAATTTTATGATATTTAAGTAAATTTCTCGATTTTGAAGAAATTTCTAAAAAGTAGCTAAAGTTCGTTCCTCCTTTGCCGTTACAGTGAATGTAACAAGTTAAGCTTCGCCTGGCTGAACAGCTCAGGCAGTTGTCTACCAGGTAATATGAGGAACCTATATCATGGCAATTACTGTTAATACCAACGTGACCTCGCTGAGTTCACAAAAGAACTTGAACAACGCCAACAGCGCCTTACAAACATCTATGGCACGTTTATCATCTGGCCTGCGTATTAACAGTGCCAAAGACGATGCTGCAGGTTTACAAATCTCTAACCGTTTGACCAGTCAGATCAACGGTCTTGATGTTGCTCAACGTAACGCCAACGACGGTATCTCTATTTCGCAAACCGCAGAAGGTGCGATGCAAACGTCTACCGACATTCTGCAACGTATGCGTGATCTATCATTACAATCAGCTAACGGTTCAAACTCAACTGAAGACCGTGCATCTATGCAGAAAGAAATTGCATCTTTGCAGACCGAATTGACTCGTATCGCTGATACCACCTCTTTCGGTGGTCAAAAATTACTTGATGGTACTTATGGTACGCAAAAATTCCAAGTTGGTTCTAATGCCAATGAAACCATCTCAATTTCTTTAGGTGACGTTGCTGCTAACAAGATTGGTAACAACTCAATTAGCGGTGCTGGCACCAAGTTTGGGGTTGAAGCTGCAACAGTGTTGACACAAGGCACTACAGCTGACGCAGCATTTGCTGTTAATGGTAAAGTTGTTGCGATTACTGCTGGTGATAACGCTGCAACAGTTGCTGCAAATATCAACAAGTCAGGTTCGGGTGTAAAAGCTGAGGCATCAGTCACGACTACTCTGTCAGGCTTAAGTGCGGCTGATACAGGTACCTTCTCTGTTGTTAACGCTGATGGCACTAAAGATAGCTATGATTTAGCTAACTACAAAGGTGATGCGAAAAGTCTTGCTACCGATTTAGGTAAAGCGGGCTATGACGTGAGTTATGATGATAGTACTAGCACTATTTCTCTGACTGCGAAAGGCGTAGCTGGTGTTGAAATTGCGGGTTACGGCGGTGGTACCACTGCGAAATTAGGTGGTCAAGCTGCGGGTGCTGCGAACGCAAGTAAAACTTCATCACTGACATTATCATCATCTGAAAAGTTCAGTGTTAAAGGTACTACTGCGAATGAATTACTCGGTGGTGGCGTTGTGGCTGCTGGTGGTAGCTCTACTTTGAACGCGGTAAGCAAGATTGATATCAATACCGCACAAGGTGCTCAGGATGCGCTGGCAGTGATTGACGCTGCAATTGCAGGTATTGATGGTCAACGTGCGGATTTAGGTGCAGTACAAAACCGTATGAGCTTTACTATCAATAACCTGAGTAATATTTCTACCAACGTATCTGATGCTCGTAGCCGAGTACAAGATGTGGACTTTGCGAAAGAAACTGCCACTATGACCAAACAGCAGATTCTGTCACAAACCTCATCTGCGATGCTGGCACAGGCGAACCAACTTCCTCAAGTGGCCTTGTCACTGCTGTAAGCGAAGTAAAGGTTTTCGTTTGACTGGGCAGAGGGAGGGCAGTTTTGCTCTCCCTTTATTGTTTTAGTGTTACCGCATCTGTTGTATGGCCGATGCAAAATATAGGAAACACGATATGAGTGACGTAACATTAAATGCAGGCCTTGGACTGCAATCGGTAGTGAATGCGGCAACCAAATCGGCTATCCCTCCACAACAGATAGTTGTTGATACGGCTACAAACGTTAAAAATGGTGTAAATTTTGCTTTAAATTCCGATGTTGTCAATGCGTTGGCAGATACAGCTAATGTAGATCAACAAGAAGAACAAACATCTCTGACTCAAGTTGCAAGTTCATTGACTGAAACCATGTCAATGATGAAAAAAGGGCTAGAGTTTAAAGTAGATGAGCTTGAAGGTTTACCAGTCGTGAGTGTCGTGGATGTGAACTCTGGTGAACTGATCCGCCAAATTCCTTCAGAAGAGGCTTTGGCATTGGCTGAAAAGATGTCGGAAATTGCTGGCGTATTGATGAAAACAGAGGCCTAAGTCAACAAAGACTGAGAGGCAGGGGAGGTTAACATGGCGGGTTTAACTGCAAGCGGCATTGGTTCAGGGCTTGATATTGGTGGCATAGTCTCGGCTTTGGTAAACGCTGAAAAGGCTCCCAAAGAGGCGCAATTCAATAAAACCGAAGGCCTTGTTAATACTCAAATCTCCGCTCTAGGCGCATTAAAAAGTAGTATTTCTGATTTTTTGGATAAATTAAAGCCATTGTCTGAAGCCAAAACCTTTACTGGGTTTACTTCTAAGTTATCTAAAAGCGACTATTTGTCGGCCAAGACTGATTCCGATGCAGTTGCAGGCAGTTATAACTTAGTGGTTGAGCAGCTCGCTCAAAGTCAGAAAGTCGGCTCAGCAAATGTTACCGATGTGACAGCGCCAATTGGTAGCGGCTCTCTGGCAATTGATGTCGCTGGAAAAAGCTTCTCCATCGATGTTGCGAGCGGTGATTCGCTTCAGGATATTGTAAAAAAATCAATAAGGCTGACGATAATGTTGGGGTAACGGCCACCATCATCAACAGTGATGCTGGACCACAGATGGTTCTGACATCCAATAAAACGGGCACAGCAAATCAAATCCAAGTGACAGCAAACGATGATACAGGTACAGCCCTTGCCGATACCTTCACCATGACAGAGGTACAGGGGGCCAAAGATGCCATACTGTATGTGGATGGCCTAAAGGTGACATCAAATTCTAATGAGGTTAAGGATGCAATACAGGGCGTTACTTTGACTCTTAAAGATGCCGATGTCGATAAATCTACCACATTGACAATTGAGCAAGATAAGGCTTCTGCAACCAAAGCCATAAAGGAGTTTGTTGAGTCTTATAATACCATGACAAGCACAGTGAAGGGGATGTCGGGTTATGATCCTAAAACTAAACAGGTGGGAATATTCCAAGGCGACTCTCTTATTCGTAGTTTGCAAAGCCAGTTTCGAGGGGTGATCTCTTCCTCCTATGGCGATGGTATGGCGCTAGCAAACCTAGGCATTAAAACCACACGTGATGGAACCTTGGAGCTGGATGAGGATACCTTAAAAAAAGCACTTGAGAATGATATAAGTGCAGTGGCCGATTTCTTTACCACTGAGGGCACCGGATTTGCTGCCAAAATGACTAGTGTGGGCGAAGCATATACTCAATCAGGGGGATTGCTTGATAGCCGTGATGAAACATTGGATAACCGACTTTCCCGTCTAGGGGATGAAAGAGCTGCTTTTTCGTTGAAAATGAAAGCCTATGAAGCTCGGCTTACTAAGCAGTTTAATGCAATGGATTTGATGGTTGGCCAGCTTAATTCGCAAGGTAGTACTATTCAGGCTCGTATCGATTCGTTACCTGGATTAGTCTCACGTAAGAAATAATATTGAGTGACCCACATGTCTGAAGCAATAAATGCTTATGATGAGCTGCAGTTAGTAAACAAGTTAGTGCATGAAACATTGTCACATTTGGATACAGTTGCAGGTAATCTTGATGAGTCAGAAGAATTGGCAAGTATCCTGCAAGAACTTATAAACAGGCGTCAAGAATTGTTACTACAATGGCTGCCTGACACAACTCAAGATGATGTTACGTTACTCACAGAACAGCAAAAGCTAAGTCTGACATTCGAGCAGTGTATCGCTAATGTTAGGCAGCAGTATGCCAATGAGTTAGCACTCAGAAAAAGTAACACTTCAAAAGTAAATTTGTATAAAACTTTGTATGCAAACAGGTAGGTAGTTATGAGAGGCTCACTCCAGTCTTATCGTAAAGTTTCCCTCGAGAGTCAGATCGCAGATGCTTCTCCACACAGAATTACTCAGATGTTGTTTAATGGGGCATTAGAGCGGATTGCTCAATCAAAAATTGCAATGGAGCAATGTGATATCGCTAGCAAAGGCTTATTGATTGGTAAGGCTATCGGTATTATTCTCGGTCTGAAAAACACACTAGTGATGGATGCGGGTGGCGATATTGCCACTAATTTAGCCAATCTTTACGATTTTATGGTGCAACGTTTGACTGATGCGAATGTGCAGAATGACCCTGCAGCATTAGATGATGTTGCTGGATTACTGCGCGAAATCAAAGAAGCGTGGGATGCAATTCCTGCGGATAAACACAATATCACTTCTCATACATAAGCTCGTTAATTGTGTTATAGATCAACAGGAAAAAGGACGCACTGAGTGCGTCTTTTTTGGCTTTCGTCAATTTATTGACATAATTGACTAGAATCATGGGATAAATGAACTAAAATCAATTCAGTTTGGCATAATCCGCATTCGAAGCTTGCTTCTCGACTGCTGATAATACAATATTCATCACAGTAGTGATGGTGGCACAGATTGTTACATTGAATTTGTTAAGCTTTTACAGCAACTAATCATAAATAATTAATGCGAATTGATACCTAATTAGCGCTTTACGGCCTACTGAATGATGCAAACAGATCAACGAATTTTACTTGTCGGAACCCCATCAGAGCGCTTAAGTCGCCTGTGTTGCATTTTTGAATTTTTAGGTGAGCAGATTGAAATCATCTCCGCCGAAAAGTTGAGCTCTTGTCTCCAGGATACCCGTTATCGTGCCTTAGTGCTGACGACAGACAATATGTCTGTAGAGGCATTGAAATCACTCGCTAATCAGTACCCATGGCAACCTATTTTATTGTTCGGCAACGTCGGTGATCTGCAAGTATCGAATGTGCTTGGTCAAATCGAAGAGCCATTAAACTATCCGCAACTCACTGAACTGCTGCATTTTTGCCAAGTGTATGGCCAGGTTAAACGGCCGCAAGTGCCAACCAGTGCGAATCAAACCAAACTATTCCGTAGTTTAGTGGGCCGCAGTGAAGGTATTGCCAATGTTCGCCATTTGATTAGCCAAGTTGCAACTTCTGACGCGACAGTATTAGTGCTAGGGCAGTCGGGTACAGGTAAGGAAGTCGTCGCTCGTAACATTCATTACTTGTCTGAACGCCGTGATGGTCCTTTTATTCCGGTGAACTGTGGTGCGATCCCGCCAGAACTACTCGAAAGCGAATTATTCGGTCATGAGAAGGGCTCTTTTACGGGGGCTATTAGCTCGCGTAAGGGCCGTTTTGAGCTCGCAGAAGGTGGCACACTGTTTCTCGATGAAATCGGTGATATGCCTTTGCAGATGCAGGTAAAATTGCTGCGTGTGCTGCAGGAGCGCGTATTCGAGCGTGTCGGTGGCACTAAGACGATCAATGCTGATGTGCGTGTTGTCGCTGCTACCCACAGAGATCTCGAAAGCATGATCACCAGCAACGAGTTCCGTGAAGATCTTTACTACCGCCTCAACGTTTTCCCGATTGAGATGCCTGCTCTAAGCGACCGCAAGGATGACGTTCCTCTACTGTTGCAAGAGTTGGTAAGCCGAGTCTATAACGAAGGACGTGGCAAGGTTCGCTTTACCCAACGTGCGATTGAATCGTTAAAAGAGCACGCTTGGTCGGGTAACGTACGTGAATTGTCGAACTTGGTTGAGCGTTTAACGATTTTATATCCTGGCGGTTTAGTCGATGTGAATGACTTGCCTATCAAGTATCGCCATATTGATGTGCCAGAATACAGCATCGAACTCAGTGAGGAACAACAGGAACGTGATGCGCTAGCATCCATCTTCACTAGTGAAGAGCCGGTTGAAATCCCTGAAACCCGTTTCCCAAGTGAATTACCGCCGGAAGGGGTCAACCTTAAGGATCTGCTGGCTGAGCTTGAAATCGACATGATTCGTCAAGCGTTAGAGCAGCAGGATAACGTTGTTGCGCGCGCGGCAGAAATGCTCGGTATTCGTCGTACTACTTTGGTTGAGAAAATGCGTAAGTACGGAATGACGAAAGAATAGTCATATTCCCGTTGTTTATCCTATTGTTTTACCTATCTAAATTCATTTTTTAATTTGGCATAGAATCTGCAAACACTCCGTCAGAAGCAATTTTTTGACGGAGTGACTATGTCAGCCCATCCACTAGCGCAACTTGAAACATTCAAGCACACTAGCAAACAATGGAACCAACTGCGTGAGGCCGCCAATATGTCCAATCGGATGGAGCATATTTTACAGGCTATGCCTTCTGGCGTGGTGATTTTGAACGGTGACGGTATTGTTACCGATGCAAACCCTGTTGCCGTGGAATTGCTAGAGCAGCCGTTATGCGGCGCCCGCTGGATTGATGTGATCCATACGGCGTTTGCGCCACAGGATGATGATGGTCATGAAGTCTCATTACGCAATGGCCGCCGAGTCAAATTTGCGATAACCCCATTAACGCCAGAACCGGGCCAATTAATTGTGCTGACGGATCTGACCGAAACTCGTCTACTGCAAAAGAATCTTTCCCATCTGCAGCGTCTGTCAGCCCTCGGCAAAATGGTCGCGACGCTGGCGCATCAGGTGCGTACACCACTGTCGGCGGCACTGCTCTATGCTGCGAATCTGGCCAGTCCCAAATTATCGGAATCAGCTAAGGCAAAATTTCAGCAGAAGTTAGTGGATAGACTCAATGAGCTTGAACGCCAAGTTAACGATATGCTGCTGATGGCCAAAGGGCGGCAGGATGAATTGGGTGAGTTAGTTAACCTTGATGAGGTGATCAATACTGTCATGGCGAACTGTGAGCCGATTGTGGCTCAGCGCGGCGCAACATTGGCTGTCACCAATGCGTCCAACGGTTTAATGCTGGCGAATGTGAATGCGCTCAGTTCTGCCGTGAATAATCTGGTGATGAATAGCCTTGAAGCTGGGGCAACGCAGATCCAAATCGTCGCCAATGATATCGGCGAGCAGTTAGCCCTCAATGTGGTCGACAATGGCAAAGGGCTGGATGCCAAGATGCAACAAAAAGTGTTGGAGCCTTTCTTTACCACCAAAGCGCAAGGAACGGGCCTTGGCTTAGCCGTTGTGCAGTCCGTGGTGCGCAATCATGGCGGCCAAATCCAATTGAGTTGTATGCCCAATAAAGGTTGTACTGTGTCATTGACATTCCCGCAGGCTAAATCGGCTACAGTGTTGCCGCTGGAGAAACCCTATGTCTGAAGCCAAATTACTCTTAGTCGAAGACGATGCGTCCCTGCGTGAGGCATTGCTCGATACCTTGATGTTGGCGCAATACGACTGTATTGATGTGGCCTCCGGCGAGGAAGCCATTATCGCATTGAAGCAACATCAGTTTGACTTAGTGATCAGCGATGTGCAGATGCAGGGCATTGGCGGCTTAGGCTTATTAAATTACTTACAGCAGCATCACCCCAAGCTGCCGGTGTTACTGATGACAGCATATGCCACCATTGGTAGTGCGGTCAGTGCAATTAAATTGGGCGCCGTCGATTATTTGGCTAAACCCTTTGCTCCAGAGGTGTTGCTCAACCAAGTTTCCCGCTATTTACCGCTCAAACAAAATAGCGATCAACCTGTTGTTGCCGATGAAAAGAGTCTTGCGCTCTTGTCCTTGGCGCAGCGGGTGGCGGCATCCGATGCCTCTGTGATGATCCTTGGGCCAAGCGGCTCGGGTAAAGAAGTATTAGCCCGCTATATTCATCAACATAGCAGCCGTGCCGAAGAGGCGTTTGTGGCCATCAATTGTGCGGCCATCCCTGAGAATATGCTCGAGGCGACCTTATTCGGTTATGAAAAGGGCGCTTTTACAGGGGCTTATCAGGCATGCCCTGGTAAATTTGAACAGGCGCAAGGTGGCACCTTATTACTCGATGAAATTTCAGAAATGGATTTGGGACTTCAGGCCAAACTGCTGCGTGTGCTGCAGGAGCGCGAAGTGGAGCGTTTAGGTGGTCGCAAAACCATTAAGTTAGATGTTCGTGTGCTTGCCACTTCGAATCGGGATTTAAAGGCCGTGGTTGCCGCAGGGCAATTCCGAGAAGATCTCTATTATCGCATTAACGTGTTTCCACTGACCTGGCCTGCACTGAATCAACGCCCTGCGGATATTTTGCCCTTAGCTCGGCATTTACTCGCTAAACACGCCAAGGCGCTAAATGTGCTTGATTTACCAGAGTTTGATGAAGCAGCTTGTCGTCGTTTACTCAGTCACCGCTGGCCGGGTAATGTGCGCGAGTTGGATAACGTTGTCCAACGCGCGTTAATTTTACGTGCTGGTGCTGTGATTAGTGCCAACGATATTATTATCGATGCCCAAGATGTGCCTCTGTCATCCGATGACGCCGAATACGCTAACGAGCCGGAAGGTTTAGGTGAAGAGTTAAAGGCGCAGGAGCATGTGATCATTCTCGAAACCTTAGCGCAATGCCAAGGTAGTCGTAAGCTGGTTGCCGAAAAACTTGGGATCAGTGCGCGGACCTTAAGATACAAGATGGCCAGAATGCGCGATATGGGGATTCAATTGCCCAACTAAGTTGTGTTTTTTACCTTGTCTAAAGCCATTGCCACAGGGGTCACCCTTTGGTGATTTCATATTTGACGACTCCCTCAATTCTTTTTAACACGGCTGAGTGAAAACTTGGCCGTGCTTTTGCATATCCTGTTTATCTAGAGAGTTTAATCGTCAATAACTCGACGATGGGGAGCACGACATGCAAATTGGCGCGAATTCATTACTGCAAGAAATGCAGTCACTTCAAGGTGAGATCAAACCTTCTTTTGGGATTTCACCCAATAATATTGTGCAGCAAGTGAATAACACCAGCGGTGCTGACTTTGGGCAACTTCTCTCTCAAGCCATTGGTAATGTTAGCGGCTTGCAGTCAACCTCATCGAATCTCGCGACTAGGCTCGAAATGGGTGACACGACAGTGAGCCTTTCTGATACTGTTATCGCCCGCGAAAAGGCCAGTGTTGCCTTTGAAGCCACAGTCCAAGTGCGCAATAAGCTCGTTGAAGCTTATAAAGAAATAATGAGCATGCCTGTTTAGGCCTTGAATAACGCAATTAGCAGGTACGAATCGTGAGCACAGAAATGATTGTCGGATCAAACGCCGGCGCAGTGGACCAAGGGGTCCAACAGGAAAATAAATCCGGCGTGCTGGGGAGTCTTGGTGGCGTCGATATGATGCGTCAAATCACCATGATTTTAGCCCTCGCCATTTGTTTGGCGTTAGCCGTGTTCGTCATGATCTGGGCACAGGAGCCTGAGTACCGTCCATTGGGTAAAATGGAAACTCAGGAAATGGTGCAAGTGCTCGACGTGCTTGATAAAAATAAGATCAAGTATCAAATCGATGTTGACGTCGTTAAGGTGCCCGAGGACAAATATCAAGAAGTTAAAATGATGCTGAGCCGTGCGGGTATTGATAGTGCCGCCGCCTCAAACAAAGACTTTCTCACCCAAGACAGTGGTTTTGGCGTGAGCCAAAGAATGGAGCAGGCTCGCCTCAAGCATAGCCAAGAGGAAAACCTCGCCCGCGCAATTGAACAACTGCAAAGTGTTAGCCGCGCTAAAGTGATTTTGGCGTTACCTAAAGAAAACGTGTTTGCGCGTAATACTGCGCAACCAAGTGCGACCGTTGTGATTAACACTCGCCGTGGCGGTTTAGGCCAAGGAGAGGTCGATGCGATTGTGGATATCGTCGCTTCTGCCGTTCAGGGCTTAGAGCCTTCTCGCGTTACCGTCACAGATTCTAACGGCCGTTTACTGAACTCGGGCAGTCAAGATGGCATCTCTGCTAGGGCGCGTCGTGAGCTTGAGTTGGTTCAACAAAAAGAAGCCGAATACCGCACCAAGATTGATTCGATTCTCTCGCCCATCCTTGGCCCTGATAATTTCACCTCCCAAGTGGATGTGAGCATGGATTTTACCGCGGTCGAGCAAACCGCTAAGCGTTTTAACCCTGACTTACCGTCGCTACGTAGCGAAATGACGGTTGAGAATAATTCGACAGGTGGTTCAACTGGCGGTATTCCTGGCGCGTTGTCGAACCAACCTCCGATGGAGTCAAATATTCCTCAGGATGCGACCAAGGCGACAGAAAGCGTGACGGCCGGTAACTCGCACCGCGAAGCGACTCGTAATTTTGAGTTAGATACCACCATCAGCCATACCCGTCAGCAAATTGGCGTAGTGCGCCGCGTCAGTGTGTCGGTAGCCGTGGACTTTAAACCTGGCGCTGCCGGTGAGAATGGTCAAGTGGCGCGCGTTGCCCGCACCGAGCAAGAGCTCACCAATATCCGCCGTTTACTGGAAGGCGCGGTAGGCTTTAGCGCGCAGCGTGGTGATGTTTTAGAGGTGGTCACTGTTCCCTTTATGGATCAATTGGTTGAAGATGTACCTGCGCCTGAGCTTTGGGAACAACCTTGGTTCTGGCGTGCAGTTAAGCTAGGTATCGGTGCCTTAGTTATCTTAGTGCTGATCCTTGCTGTGGTGCGCCCAATGCTGAAACGCTTAATCTACCCAGACAGTGTGAACATGCCTGAAGATTCAAGATTGGGGAATGAGCTGGCCGAGATTGAGGATCAATATGCAGCCGACACCTTAGGGATGCTCAATACCAAAGAAGCAGAGTATAGTTATGCCGACGATGGCTCAATTCTTATCCCTAATCTGCATAAAGATGATGATATGATTAAAGCTATCCGTGCGCTTGTGGCCAATGAGCCCGAGCTTTCAACCCAAGTCGTGAAAAACTGGTTACAAGACAATGGCTGAGAATAAATCAAAAGACGCCGCTGAAACCTCAAGTTTCAATATTAAGGATCTCAGTGGCATCGAAAAAACGGCGATTTTACTGTTAAGTTTGAGTGAAGCCGATGCCGCCTCTATTTTAAAGCACTTAGAACCTAAACAAGTGCAAAAGGTCGGTATGGCGATGGCGGCCATGGAAGACTTTGGGCAGGAAAAAGTCATCGGGGTGCATAAGCTGTTTCTCGATGATATTCAAAAGTATTCTTCTATAGGCTTTAACAGCGAAGAGTTCGTCCGTAAGGCGTTAACCGCGGCTCTAGGTGAAGACAAAGCCGGTAATTTGATTGAACAAATTATCATGGGCAGCGGCGCCAAAGGTTTGGATTCCCTCAAATGGATGGATGCGCGCCAAGTCGCGACTATCATCCAAAACGAACATCCACAGATCCAAACCATTGTTTTATCGTATTTAGAGCCAGACCAAGCGGCGGAAATTTTCGGCCAGTTCCCTGAGAATACTCGCTTAGACTTAATGATGCGTATTGCTAACCTTGAAGAAGTGCAACCTGCGGCATTGCAGGAATTAAACGACATCATGGAGAAACAGTTTGCCGGTCAAGGCGGCGCGCAAGCAGCGAAGATGGGCGGCTTGAAGGCGGCGGCCAATATCATGAACTATCTCGACACAGGTGTTGAGAGTCAGTTGATGGAGACGTTGCGCGAAAGCGACGAAGAGATGGCGCAGCAGATCCAAGATCTTATGTTCGTATTTGAAAACCTAATCGATGTTGACGACCGTGGTATTCAAACCTTGCTGCGTGAAGTGCAGCAGGATGTCTTGATGAAAGCGCTTAAAGGTGCAGACGATCAGCTCAAAGACAAAATTTTGGGCAATATGTCGAAACGGGCCGCCGAATTGCTGCGTGACGATTTAGAGGCCATGGGTCCAATCCGGATCAGCGAAGTGGAAATCGCCCAAAAAGAAATTCTGTCAATTGCGCGTCGATTAAGTGACAGCGGTGAAATCATGTTAGGCGGCGGTGGCGGCGATGAGTTCCTCTAATCGGAGTGACAATAGCGACAATAAATTGTCCCATCGGGTAGTGAGCGACTCGGAGATCGAGTTCAGCCATTGGCAATTACCCGATGTGACCCAAACCGAAGGGGTGAGTATTTCAAACCTCTTTGGTTATTCGCCGCAGCAAGCGCCGAAGGCGGTGGCCGCCGAAACCGTTGCGCCACCCACCATGGCGGAAATTGAAGATATTCGCGCTCAAGCCGAAGAAGAAGGCTTTAACGAAGGTAAGACACAAGGTTATGCCGAAGGACTGGAGCAGGGCAGACTCGAAGGTTTAGAGCAAGGCCATACCGAGGGCTTAGCCCAAGGTCATGAGCAAGGGCTTGAGGCTGGGCTTGCTGAAGCCAAGGCATTAGTCAGCCGCTTCGAAGGGCTATTAAGCCAATTTGAAAAGCCATTGCAAATACTCGATGGCGATATTGAACATTCCTTAATGACACTCACTATGGCGCTGGCTAAATCTGTGATTGGTCATGAACTTAAAACTCATCCAGAACAAATCCTGTCGGCGCTACGTTTAGGGGTCGAATCTCTGCCAATCAAGGAGCAAAGCGTCAGTATTCGCATGCATCCCGATGATGTCGCCTTGGTGGAGCAGCTATATTCCAGTACCCAATTAAACCGTAATCAGTGGCAGTTAGAGGCCGATCCCAGCTTAAATTCTGGGGATTGCATTATCAGTAGCCAACGCTCGCTGGTGGATTTAACCCTGTCCTCGCGCATCGATGCGGTGTTTGAGTCCTTACGTAATCAACAGTCCCATTTGAGTCATCAACAGCAACAACGCCAAGCGGCTCTCGATGAGGAAAACGCTGCAAAAGTGCTATTGAGTGATGAGCTAGGTGACGAGGCGCAGAGCACCGAGTCCCTGAGTACAGAGTTGCAAGCTGATGGAGAGCAAGATGCAAAATCGCCGCCATCAACTGCTGAATAGATTGAATCATTGCATCGACAAAGTCCCGCCGTTTCGAGCCGTCGCCAGTGGTCAACTGGTGCGCGTGGTAGGTTTAACCTTAGAGGCGAGTGGTTGCCGTGCGCCTGTGGGCAGTTTGTGCTCTATCGAAACCATGGCCGGAGAGTTGATTGCCGAAGTCGTCGGGTTTGACGATGAGCTGCTGTACCTTATGCCGATTGAGGAATTACGCGGCGTGTTACCCGGCGCCCGTGTCGTCCCCTCGGTGAGCAGGCGGGGCTGAGTGTGGGCTTATCCCTATTGGGACGCGTGCTCGACGGCAATGGTGTGCCGTTAGACGGTCTTGGCGCATTATCGACCGAACAGCAGGCGCCAAGGCACAGTAACGCCATCAACCCACTTTCTCGCCGTGCGATCACCGAACCACTCGATGTGGGTGTACGCGCCATCAATGCCATGCTCACCGTTGGTAAGGGCCAACGTATGGGCCTATTTGCAGGCTCGGGTGTGGGTAAGAGTGTGCTGTTAGGGATGATGACCCGGGGCACGACAGCTGACATCATTGTGGTGGGGCTCGTCGGGGAGCGTGGCCGCGAAGTTAAAGAATTTATTGAAGAAATCCTCGGTGAAAAGGGCAGAGCACGCTCTGTTGTGGTGGCGGCGCCCGCCGATACCTCACCCTTGATGCGTCTTCGTGCCTGTGAAACCTCGACTCGTATCGCTGAGTATTTTCGTGATTTAGGCTATAACGTACTGTTATTAATGGATAGTCTGACTCGTTACGCCCAAGCGCAGCGTGAGATTGCTCTGGCCGTAGGTGAACCGCCAGCGACTAAAGGTTATCCACCTTCGGTATTTGCTAAATTGCCGCGTTTGGTTGAACGGGCGGGTAATGGCGGGCCTGGACAAGGTTCTATCACCGCATTTTATACTGTGTTGACTGAGGGCGACGATCAACAGGATCCGATTGCCGATGCTTCACGGGCGATCCTAGACGGCCATATTGTGCTATCTCGCTCACTGGCGGATTCTGGGCATTATCCTGCAATAGATATTGAGGCTTCGATCAGCCGTGTGGCCCCAATGGTGATTTCGAACGAGCACTTAGAAGCCATGCGCCGTGTCAAGCAGACTTATTCCCTCTATCAACAGAATAAGGATCTGATTTCGATTGGTGCCTATGCCCAAGGCAGCGATCCGCGAATCGATAACGCTATACGCCTGCAACCTGCGATGAATGCTTTCTTACGGCAGACCATGCGTGATGCCTTTAGTTTTGCCGATAGCCAAGTCATGCTTGGGCAACTCGCGGCGCAATGTAAATAATCGAGACTGTTATGGCGAATGCCGATCCCCTCTTACTGGTGTTGAAATTAGCCCTCGATGCAGAGGAACAGGCCGCGCTGCTGCTAAAGTCGGCGCAACTAGAGTGTCAAAAGCGCCAAAATCAATTGGATGCACTCAACAATTATCGCTTGGACTATATGAAGCAGATGCAGTCTCAGCAGGGCCAAGCGATTAGCGCCAGCCATTATCACCAATTCCACCGTTTTATTCGGCAAATCGATGAGGCCATTGCGCAGCAAAATCGTGTGGTCGCCGATGGTGAGAAACAGAAAAATTATCGTCAGCAGCATTGGCTCGACAAGCAAAAGAAACGCAAGGCGGTTGAATTGCTCTTGGATAATAAAGAGAAAAAACGCCAAGCTCTTGAGTTGAAAAAAGAGCAAAAGATGACCGATGAATTTGCCTCTCAGCAGTTTTTTCGCCGCAATAAACCCTAACCCAAGCTCGCCATTGTGCGTGTAAGTTGTTTCTTCGATATGTAACCCTCACCTATTGGCACTTTATTTGCTTGCTTTATGCCAGAGATGGCCAAAGCCGCATAAATTGACGTTTGCCCTACTTTTTTATGTCTTCGGGTGAATGTTTAGGAGCTGATATGCAACAAATGAACAATATCCTATTAGCGTCAAGCGCGAAAAATAGCGCTAGCTCAAGTAAAGCATTGACTCAAGATACTAATAGTGAAGACTTTTCTGCAGCGTTGGCTTCAGTCACATCCGTATCTTCACCCTCGACTAAACCCCCAGTGTCTCAGGATGTGGCCGTCAAATCTTCCAGAGCGGAAGCCAGCACTGACGATACAAATACCGATGATGACGCCGATATCAACTTGATTTTCGCCCAGATTGGTATGGCAAATGAGATGAAGAAAGCGGCAGCACCGGGCGAGTCTTTGCCGCTTGAGGCTGATATCACGGCAACGAATGATGCCGATACCGACTCATCCTCGTTATTGGTCGATGCTCAATCTCTGACCGACAGCTCTATTGTTGACGGCACTTTTCCCGATGAAATGGCTAAGTTCGTTCAGGCCACTAACACTGGCCTTGGCGATAACAAACTGAAGGTTAGTACTGAATCAGAAGACTCTGGGGCAGTCGCTCCAAAGGCGGCCGGACAAAATACAGTGCAAGCCACCGCACAGCTATTACAGCAACAAACCTCACAACAGAACGCCGTTGATGCTGAAAGTGTAGGACTACCGATTCCAGCGGCTGATGTCGATGCTTTGGTTGCGGCCGTGACTGTAGCTGAAACGGATACTCAAGGCACCTCAGTTGATGATCCGCATTTGATTGATGATGCAGCGTTACTTACCGGTCTGCGCAGCGAAAAGTTCGTTAAACCGCCCGAGAATCATATTTTACCCATCAAGGGTGAGCCCGTGTTGGGGGAAAAGAGCTTGGTACCACAGACATTGGCGCTAAGGCGATAAATATGTCGACGCAGCCTGCAGATAAAGCACTTGCATCCCAAAGCATGGTATCTCAAGCCGTTGATAATCAAACGCCAATCAAAGCGGCCAATGCCTCTGCGAGTGATGTATTAACGACGAATGCGGCTACAGCCGCGAATACTAACGATCTTAATACCTTAGGCACGAATGCAGCGACTAATGTCTCAGGTACCACAGCCATCGATCCGAGTCTTACTGCCGACAACCCATCCCGCGCCGAGATTTCCGCAGGCTTTTTGCTAAAAGACGCTAAGTTAGCGGTTACTCTCGATGCACAGCAAGATAGTAGGGTTGCTGCTTTAAGTTCAGGTAGTGAAGAGGCGGGCAGCGAGTTTAAGCCTGTGGAATTTAAAGCGGTATCTTCACTGCATTCTTTGGCAACGCCGGTAACCCAGCGTCAAGATATTCAACAAGTGCAGCTTTCCTTGCGCCAAGGTGTAGAAACTCAAAACCAAATGCAGGAGATGATCCAGCGCTTCTCGCCTGTGATGAAGCAGCAATTAGTGACTATGGTGAGTCAAGGGATCCAACAGGCGGAAATTCGCTTAGATCCGCCAGAACTTGGGCATATGTTGGTTAAAGTACAAGTACATGGCGACCAGACACAAGTGCAGTTCCATGTCACACAATCGCAAACCCGCGATGTTGTAGAGCAAGCCATTCCTCGCCTACGTGAATTATTACAGGAGCAGGGAATGCAATTGGCCGACAGTCATGTTTCTCAAGGGGACCAAGGTCAACGCCGCGAAGGGGGATTTGGTGAAGCGGGTGGTTCGAGCGGTGGAAATGTGGATGATTTCTCGGCAGAAGAGCTAGATTTAGGTTTAAATCAAGCAACTAGTTTAAATTCAGGTATAGATTATTACGCTTAAGAAGGTAACCTATAGTAATAAAGCGGATTATGCGCCAAGCCCTGATCCCATTCCCGAATTTAGCCAATTAAAGAGTACAGAAAATGGCCAAGGAAGAATCATTAGAACTTGAAAGCACCGAAGCGCCTAAAAGTAAGAAGAAGTTTATTTTTATCGGTGCGGGCGTGTTTGCAGCCCTGTTGATTGGGGGCGCCCTGTGGTTTTTCCTCGGTAGCAGTGATGAGGCGCCCGAAGCTGCCGCCGAAGGTGCTACAGCAACGGAGGCGACCACTCCTGCCGCCGATGCGGCAATGGCGGCCTATGTGCCAATGCCACGGCCCTTTTTATTTAACCTCCCAGGGCCTGACCGTGCTCGTCTCGTTGAAATTAAAGTGCAACTGATGGTCAGAGGCCAAGACGATGATGTGTTGACCCAAAAGCATATTCCGTTGATTGAAGATGCGCTGTTAACCACCTTTAGTGGCGCCGATGTGCAAAAGTTAAGTACACAGGCGGGTAAAGATGAATTGCGACAATTAGCACTGCTGAGCGTACAAAATACCTTGCAATCTGTGACCGGACGTAAAGTGGTTGAGAAAGTACTCTTCACCGGTTTTGTAATGCAATAACCTTTTATCTTCAGCACCTTAAAGAGGCGAAGACAATACTGTGAGTGATTTATTAAGCCAAGACGAAATTGATGCGCTCTTACACGGAGTCGATGACGTCGAAGAGGATAATGAGCTTGATGCCGCGGGGCTAGAAGCTCGCTCCTACGACTTTTCCTCCCAAGACCGTATTGTGCGTGGTCGTATGCCCACGCTCGAGATTGTGAATGAGCGTTTTGCCCGCCACCTGCGGATCAGCATGTTCAACATGATGCGTCGTGCGGCCGAAGTGTCGATTAACGGCGTGCAAATGCTGAAATTTGGTGAGTACGTACACACCTTGTTCGTCCCGACTAGCTTGAATATGGTGCGCTTCAATCCCTTAAAAGGCACGGCACTGATCACCATGGAAGCGCGTTTAGTGTTTATTCTGGTGGACAACTTTTTTGGCGGCGATGGCCGTTTCCATGCCAAGATTGAAGGTCGGGAATTTACCCCAACTGAACGTCGCATCGTGCAGTTATTGCTTAAGATTATCTTTGAAGACTATAAAGATGCTTGGGCGCCAGTGATGGATGTCGAGTTTGATTATTTAGACTCCGAAGTAAACCCCGCGATGGCCAACATCGTCAGCCCCACTGAAGTGGTGGTGATTAACTCCTTCCACATCGAAGTGGATGGTGGCGGCGGTGACTTCCATATCACTATGCCTTATTCGATGATTGAACCTATCCGTGAACTGCTCGACGCGGGTGTGCAGAGTGATAAACAAGACACCGACATGCGTTGGTCACAGGCGCTGCATGACGAAATTATGGATGTGAAAGTCGGATTTGATGCCAGTGTGGTTGAGCATGAACTCACACTCAAAGATGTCATGAACTTCAAGGCTGGAGATATTATTCCGATCGAGCTGCCTGAATACATTATGATGAAAATCGAAGACTTACCGACCTATCGCTGTAAAATGGGGCGTTCACGCGATAATCTAGCACTTAAAATTTACGAAAAAATCCCACGTCCTGAAACGGTCAAATCCGAACTGCAATTAGTGACACGTAAAGGCAAAGCCAGAGACATATCCGAATTATAAAGGTGAAGTGAGATGAGTACAGATGATGATTGGGCTGCAGCCATGGCCGAACAGGCATTGGAAGAGGCTAATGCCATTGACCTTGACGAGCTGGTAGACGACTCGCAGCCAATAAGTAAGGCTGAAGCCGCCAAACTAGACACTATTTTAGATATCCCTGTGACGATTTCGATGGAAGTTGGTCGCAGCTATATCAGCATTCGTAACCTACTGCAGCTGAACCAAGGTTCTGTGGTGGAATTGGATAGGGTGGCGGGTGAGCCGCTCGATGTGATGGTCAATGGCACACTTATCGCCCATGGTGAAGTGGTTGTGGTTAATGATAAGTTTGGTATTCGCCTAACGGATGTGATCAGCCAAACTGAGCGGATTAAAAAGCTTAAGTAATTCATCGAACAAGACAAAGCCTGAAGGAGCGAGATGAGCACATCGGTCATACTCAGTCTAGTGTCAGCGACTCAGGCGAGTGTTGCTGGCGTTGCAAACGAAAGTGCCGCGACAGCAACGAAAGTGGCTGAACCTTCGCAAATGGCTGCCGCAGCGAGCATGCTAGGCGGTCTTATTTTAGTGTTATTGCTTATCTTCGCCTTAGCGTACCTGCTGCGGCGATTTAATTTAGTGCCGACGAATCACAGCGTGCTGAAAACCCTTGCGGTAACATCCCTTGGGCAAAAGGAGCGTTTGGTGTTAGTTCAGGTCGGTGAACAGCAGTATTTATTGGGTGTTAGCGGGCAACAGGTTAATTTAATTGATAAATTAGCTGAGCCAATCCAAATTGAGTCCGTTTCCTTTGCGGACAAGCTACGGCAGGCGAAATTAAAACAATGATGAAGTACATACTCACCTTGATTGGGGTTAGTACCCTGTTGTTTGCCGCATCGGTGGGCGCGGCCGATGGTGTATTGCCGGCGGTAACCGTAAAAACCGCTGCCGATGGTTCGACCGAATATTCGGTGACCATGCAGATCCTATTACTCATGACCTCGCTGAGCTTTATTCCTGCGATGGTCATTATGTTGACTTCCTTTACCCGCATCATAGTGGTTCTCTCGATTTTGCGCCAAGCCATTGGTTTACAACAGACACCTTCTAACCAAGTCTTGATTGGTATGAGCCTGTTTATGACCTTTTTCATTATGGCGCCAGTGTTCGACAAAATTTATGACCAAGGGGTAAAACCCTATATCGATGAGCAGCTCACGCTGCAACAGGCCTTCGATAAGGGCAAAGAGCCATTACGAGCATTTATGTTAGGGCAGGTGCGTACCACAGATCTGAAAACCTTTATCGATATCTCGGGGTATCAAAACATTAATTCCCCAGAAGAAGCGCCAATGAGCGTGTTGGTGCCAGCTTTTATTACCAGCGAACTGAAAACCGCCTTTCAAATTGGGTTTATGTTGTTTGTGCCATTTTTAGTGCTCGACCTTGTGGTTGCCAGTATCTTGATGGCCATGGGTATGATGATGCTCTCGCCGATGATTGTTTCTTTACCCTTTAAGATCATGTTGTTTGTGCTTGTTGATGGCTGGGGCCTAGTGATGGGCACTTTAGCCAATAGCTTTGGTTAGACGAGCGGAGATTCGCGATGACGCCAGAAGCCCTAATCGATATTTTCCGTGAGGCCTTAGCTGTGATTGTCATGATGGTTTCGGCCATCGTGCTGCCGGGCTTGGGGATTGGCCTCATTGTGGCGGTGTTCCAAGCCGCGACCTCAATTAACGAACAGACTTTAAGCTTTTTGCCTCGACTGATCGTGACCTTACTGGCCTTGATGGTTATGGGACACTGGTTAGTGCAAACCCTCATGGATTTCTTTATCGAAATGGTTAACCGCATTCCCCAAGTGGTGGGCTAAGCCCATGGAGCTGCTGCTCGACACCTTAATGCAAACCATCGCCTCTTACATGTGGCCATTGTTTCGCGTGACCAGCATGCTGATGGTCATGGTGGTGTTTGGTGCTACGACAACCCCGACTCGAGTCCGTTTACTCTTAGCTGTGGCGATCACTCTGGCCATTGCGCCAGTATTACCGCCCGTTAAGGATGCGGAGCTCTTTTCCTTAAGCGCTGTTTTTATTACCGCTCAGCAAATTATTATTGGCGTCGCCATGGGCTTTGTAACCCAAATGGTGATGCAAACCTTTGTGTTAACGGGCCAGATCATCGGTATGCAAACCAGCTTAGGTTTTGCCTCTATGGTCGATCCGGGTTCTGGCCAACAAACGCCAGTGATAGGCAACTTCTTTTTGTTGCTCGCGACGTTGATTTTTCTCGCCGTCGATGGACACCTGTTGATGATCCGTATGTTAGTCGCCAGTTTCGAGACCTTACCGATTTCGAATCAAGGGTTAACGTTGACGAGTTATCGCGCGCTAGCGGAATGGGGCTCCTATATGTTTGGCGCGGCACTGACCATGTCGCTCTCGGCGATTATTGCCTTGCTACTGGTTAACTTATCCTTTGGGGTTATGACTCGCGCCGCGCCGCAGCTGAACATCTTCTCGATAGGTTTCCCAATCACTATGATTGGTGGACTGCTCATTTTGTGGTTAACCTTGACCCCCGTAATGGCCCATTTCGAAGAGGTTTGGGCGTCGGCACAGCTTTTGCTATGTGATATTTTGGGGCTTCAGTGTCAAGCCGACGGCATACTTTAACCTGATAGGAACGCGTAATGGCTGAAGAAAGTAGCGGCGAACGCAGCGAGGAACCCACCGGGAGGCGCCTCGAACAGGCGCGAGAAAAAGGGCAGGTAGCTCGTTCAAAAGAGTTAGGTACTGCGACCGTGTTGCTCTCGGCTGCGACAGGTTTGTATATGCTCGGGCCTGGGATTGCGAAGGCGCTGTCCAATGTGTTTGAACGCGTCTTTACCATGGATCGCGCTGCGATTTTCGATACGAACCAGATGTTTAATGTATGGGGCGTCGTGGGGAGCGAGATTGGTTGGCCGTTACTCAAGATTATGTTACTGATTGTCGTGGTGGCATTTATCGGCAACGTATCCCTTGGCGGGATGAACTTCTCCACCCAAGCCATGATGCCTAAAGCCAGTAAAATGAGCCCGATTGCGGGCTTTAAGCGGATGTTTGGTGTGCAGGCCTTGGTTGAATTAACCAAAGGGATTGCTAAGTTTTCTGTGGTAGCAATCGCGGCTTATTTACTACTCAGTCACTATTTTAACGATATTCTACTCCTGTCAGCCGATCATCTCCCCGGTAACGTCCATCATGCGCTGGATTTGTTAGTGTGGATGTTTATTCTGCTTTGCTCCTCCGTCTTAGTCATTGTGGTGATCGATGTGCCATTTCAGATCTGGAATCACAACAAACAGCTGAAAATGACTAAGCAGGAAGTGAAAGACGAGTATAAAGATACCGAAGGTAAACCTGAGGTCAAAGGGCGAGTACGCCAAATGCAGCGTGAGTTAGCGCAGCGACGCATGATGGCCGAAGTTCCCAATGCGGATGTGATTGTGGTGAACCCTGAGCATTATGCCGTGGCCATTAAATACGATGTGAAGCGTTCTGCAGCGCCTTTTGTTATCGCTAAAGGGGTGGATGAAGTCGCGTTTAAAATCCGCGAAGTGGCAAGGGCACATAACATTGCGATTGTCTCAGCACCACCGCTGGCGCGAGCAATTTATCACACCACTAAGCTTGAGCAGCAGATCCCTGAGGGTCTATTTACCGCGGTGGCACAGGTGCTGGCTTATGTGTTCCAGTTACGCCAGTACCAAAAAGGTCGTGGCCGTAAACCGATTCCAATCCCTGCTAATCAACCCATTCCAGACGAGCTGAAGCACTAGTTGAGTGTTAGGTTAACGCAGAGCTCGTTCACAGAGATAAAACCACGACTTGAAGTGCTAGCGGTTGGCGCGTTTTTTGCTTTCAGGCTGTTATACGTCAAAGTTTAGGTATCTGTGAATGGATGTTAAAGCCTCCCTAGGCCAAGTAAAACAGTTGAAACTGAGCTCTTTCAAGGGCATAGGTACGCCAATGCTAGTGCTTGCGGCATTGGCTATGATTGTATTGCCTATCCCGCCGTTTCTACTCGACGTTTTATTCTCTTTTAACATTGCCTTGGCTTTGATTGTTCTTCTTGTCGCGATTTATACCGATAGACCCTTAGACTTTGCTGCGTTTCCAACGGTTTTATTAGTCGCGACACTGCTGCGACTCGCGCTTAACGTTGCATCGACCCGTGTAGTATTACTCGAAGGTCACAATGGTGGTGATGCCGCCGGTAAGGTGATTGAGGCCTTCGGCTCCGTGGTCATAGGCGGTAACTATGCAGTGGGTCTAGTTGTATTTATCATCTTGATCATTATCAACTTTGCCGTTGTGACTAAAGGTGCTGGCCGTATTGCCGAGGTGAGTGCTCGCTTTACCTTAGATGCGATGCCCGGTAAGCAAATGGCCATCGATGCCGACTTGAACGCAGGTATTATTAATCAGGATCAAGCCAGAACCAGACGCGCCGAGGTGACCCGCGAAGCCGACTTCTATGGCGCAATGGATGGTGCATCTAAGTTTGTGAAGGGCGATGCGATTGCCGGTATCATGATCCTAGTTATCAACATTCTCGGTGGGTTTATTATCGGGATTGTGCAGCACGGTTTGACATTCTCCCAAGCCGTTGAAATTTATACCCTGTTAACCATTGGTGACGGTCTCGTCGCACAAATTCCAGGTCTATTACTGTCTATCGCCGCGGCGTTGATGGTGACCCGTCAAAATGAATCTGGCGATATGGGCCAGATGCTGATCAGTCAGATGTTTGACAGTCATAAGTCGCTCAGTATTGCGGCTGGCGTACTCTTTGTCATGGGTATTGTGCCAGGCATGCCACATATGGCGTTTTTAAGCTTTGCCGTGATCACAGCAGGTGCTGCTTACTTTATCTTCAAACGTAATGAAGCTAAACGTGCCAAAGCCCTTGAACAAGTCAAAACCGGCCCAACGGAAAGAGCCGAAAGAGAACCTAAAGAACTTAGCTGGGACGATGTGCATCACGTTGACACTATCGGTCTGGAAGTGGGTTACCGTTTGATCCCATTAGTCGATAAGGGACAAGGTGGTGAATTACTGAGCCGAATCAAAGGGGTACGTAAAAAGCTTTCTCAAGAACTGGGCTTCTTGGTGCCTGCGGTACATATTCGTGACAACCTCGATTTATCACCTAATGCCTACCGCATCTCGTTAATGGGCGTGGTGGTTGGAGAGGCGGATATTCGCCATGACTGCGAACTCGCCATCAACCCTGGCCAAGTTTATGGCAAGCTCGATGGTATCGAAACACGTGACCCTGCCTTTGGTCTCGAAGCCGTGTGGATTGCCCCTGAGCTGCGTGAACATGCACAAACCTTAGGTTATACCGTGGTGGATGCTGCGACAGTGGTGGCAACCCATATTAGCCAAATATTGACGAATAACGCGGCGAAACTCTTAGGCTACGAAGAAGTGCAACAACTGATGGATATGCTTGCCAAGCATTCACCTAAGCTGGTGGATGGCTTTATTCCTGATGTGATGCCGCTCGGAAATGTCGTAAAAGTGATGCAAAACCTATTAAATGAAGGAGTTTCTGTCAGAGACTTGCGTACCATAGTGCAAACTTTGTTAGAATACGGCACTAAGAGTAACGATACTGAAGTGTTAACGGCGGCAGTGCGTATCGCATTGAAGCGCATGATAGTTCAAGAGATCTCGGGTCCTGAACTTGAAATACCTGTCATAACTTTGGCGCCAGAGTTGGAACAGATGTTGCATCAGTCAATGCAAGCAACCGGTGGCGATGGCCCAAATATCGAACCTGGTCTTGCAGAGCGTATGCAGCAATCCTTAGCGGATGCCGCTCAAAAGCAAGAAATGGTTGGTCAGCCCGCTATTTTGCTAACGTCAGGTATGTTACGTGCGACACTGTCTCGCTTTGTTAAATATACTATTCCTAATCTCAGAGTGATTTCTTACCAAGAAATCCCCGATGAAAAGCAAATACGCATAGTGTCTGCCGTCGGCCAGTAGAGGACGCATAAGTGAAGATTAAACGTTTTTTTGCCAAAGACATGCGTGCTGCACTGGCCCAAGTGAAGGACACGCTCGGCTCCGATGCCGTGATTATGTCGAATAAAAAGGTAAATGGCGGCATTGAGATTGTGGCCGCCGTTGACTATGACGAGCCCAAAGCGAAGGCGCCTGCCGCTGCACCGACTTTTATGGATGTGAGTGATGACTTAGTGTCGCTCGGTGCTAAAGCGCCGATTCGCGCTGAAACTAAGTTAAAACCCTCGGCGCCAGCAGACTCTCTCCAAGCATTGCTCGAGAAGCAACAAAGCCGTTTAAACCAACAGCTCACCCATCAACAGCAAGACGCCGAACTGCCTGCGTGGGCACAAGGTCTACAAGCTCCCGCCGCGCCAAAAGCTGAACGCCGTGATATGGGACAGACTTTCGATAAGAAGCCGCAGGTTTCACAGAAGCAAAATGCGGATATTGAAGCGATGCGTGATGAGTTAGCATCCTTACGCAATTTGCTTACTCATCAAGTGTCTGCGCTGATGACTGAACACAAAAAGCGTATCGATCCTGTGGGTGCCATGCTGGAGTCAAAGTTACTGGAAGCGGAGTTTTCGCCTGCGGTCGCGAACAAGTTAGCGGCGCTTAGTCAACACTATACCCCGGCAGAATTAGTTCGTGCCTTGCCACAAAGTCTAGCGAATATGCTTGATAATCAAGGTGATGATATCGTTAAGCAAGGTGGTGTTGTGGCGCTGGTTGGCCCAACAGGTGTAGGCAAAACCACTTCCTTAGCGAAATTAGCGGCTCGCTTCGCCGCCCATCATGGTGCGGATCAAGTCGCCTTGATTACTACCGATCATTATCGTATTGGCGCCTATGAGCAATTGGCCACCTATGGCAAAATTATGGGATGCCCAGTTAAGCAAGCCCATGATCTTGCTGAGCTAGAGCAAATACTGTATCAGTTCAGAAATCGCAAGCTAGTATTGATAGATACTGCGGGAATGGGCCAACGAGATATGCGGCTTTACCAGCAACTTGATAATTTAACTGCAAATAGCAGAATACCTATCCGCAGTTATCTGGTACTGTCTGCCACAGGACAGCGCCGCGTGCTACAGGATGCTGTAAATCACTTTAAACGCATTCCCTTATCTGGTGTTGTACTCACCAAACTTGATGAGTCCGTGTCGTTAGCGGGTGCATTAAGTGTGTTGATCCAAAGTGGGTTGCCATTAAGTTATGTTACGGATGGGCAGCGAGTGCCCGAAGATATGAAAGTTGCCGATACTTTGCTGCTCGCAGAGCAGGCGTTAGCAGCTTTAGAAAACACTGAACAACAATCGTTACCAGACACAGCGTGGTCAGATAATATGACCTGTGCATTTGAGTAGAGTTATGACCCTGGATCAAGCAAGTGGTTTACGTATGATGAATCAACCCTATAACGAAAAAGTGAAAGTAATCGCGGTTACGGGTGGTAAAGGTGGCGTGGGTAAAACCAGCGTGTCTATCAATACCGCAGTAGCATTAGCCGAAAAGGGCAAGCGTGTCTTAGTGCTTGATGCCGACCTAGGCTTAGCAAACGTCGATGTCATGTTAGGGATCCGTGCTGAACGTAACCTTTCCCACGTACTCTCTGGCGATGCTGAGCTGGATGATATTATCGTCCGAGGACCTAAGGGCATAGGCATTGTCCCTGCGACCTCAGGAACTCAAGGCATGGTAGAGTTGAGCCCTGCGCAACATGCGGGCTTAATTCGTGCTTTCAGTGAGATGCGTACCCAGTTTGATATCCTCATCGTGGATACTGCCGCGGGGATTTCTGACATGGTACTCAGTTTCTCTCGCGCGTCACAGGATGTGTTGGTGGTTGTTTGTGACGAGCCAACTTCTATCACTGACGCCTATGCGTTAATCAAAATTCTCAGCCGTGAACACGGCGTTTTCCGCTTTAAAATTGTTGCTAATATGGTGCGCAGTTTGCGCGAAGGTATGGAATTGTTTGCTAAACTCAGTAAAGTGACCGACAGATTCTTGGACGTGGCACTTGAACTGGTTGCGACCATTCCGTTTGATGAAAACCTTCGCAAATCAGTGCGTAAACAAAAGTTAGTTGTTGAGGCTTATCCTAAGTCTCCAGCTGCGATTGCGTACCATGGCCTAGCGAATAAAATCATGAGCTGGCCAGTACCACAGCAACCTGGTGGGCATTTGGAGTTTTTCGTTGAACGTTTAGTTCAGCGACCAGATTTTCAAGAGGAAAAAACGAGTGAATAAAGCCGCAGCGTATACTTGTTTAGACAGTAAAACGTCAATCGTTGAACAGTATGCACCGTTGGTCAAAAGAATTGCACATCACTTGCTCGCCAGATTACCTGCCTCAGTGCAGCTCGATGACTTGCTTCAAGCGGGGATGATGGGGTTATTAGAAGCATCATCCAAGTTTGATGGTGGCAAAGGTGCAAAGTTTGAAACCTTCGCCGGCATACGGATCCGTGGCGCCATGTTGGATGAGATCCGTCGTGGCGACTGGGTTCCCCGTTCTGTTCATCGTAATAATCGTCGAGTTGCTCAAGCCATTGATGAGTTAGAGCAAGTGTTGGGTCGTGATGCACGCGACACAGAAATTGCAGAAAAACTTGATATGACGCTCGATGAGTACCATCATATTCTTAACGATGTTTCTGTTGGTAAAATCATAGGGATAGAAGACTTAGGCGTATCGCAGGATATACTCACTTCGAGCGATAATGTCAGTGATGGTACATTTGAAGCGTTAGCAGAAACCCAGTTTCATTCAGCACTAGTTGAGGCGATAAAATTATTGCCCGAAAGAGATGCGCTAGTGCTATCGTTATACTACGATGAAGCATTGAATTTAAAAGAAATTGGCGCCATTCTTGAGGTAAGTGAATCGCGAGTTAGCCAGATATTAAGTCAGGCAATGTTGCGGCTCAAAGGCAAACTCAAGCATTGGACATAAGTATAATTATTTATTGAGCACAGAATGTCAGCTCACCGGAGGAAACCTTGGACAAGAATATGAAGATTCTCATCGTTGATGACTTTTCGACAATGAGACGTATCATCAAGAACTTGTTGCGAGACTTGGGGTTTAACAATACCCAAGAAGCAGACGACGGCTCAACTGCGCTGCCTATGTTACAAAAAGGCGACTTTGATTTTGTCGTGACAGACTGGAACATGCCAGGTATGCAGGGTATTGATTTGCTAAAGGCTATTCGGGCTGACGATTCCCTTAAGCATTTACCCGTATTAATGGTTACCGCTGAAGCAAAACGTGAACAAATTATTGCTGCCGCACAAGCCGGTGTTAACGGCTATGTGGTTAAACCTTTTACCGCAGCAACACTTAAAGAGAAGTTAGATAAAATATTCGAACGACTCGCTTAAGCAGGGATGAGCTATGAAGTCACAAACATCAGGGCTCATTACGCTCGAGAAGGCTCAGCGTTTAGTTGAACTATTAAGCGCGAATGAACAAGCTCAAGCAGATGATTTATTTAGGGAACTCGCGGCTCCACTTCAACGGGAGCTCTTTGATGAAGTTGGTAAATTAACCAGACAACTTCACAGCGCATTAATGGATTTCCAAGTTGATAATCGTTTGGTTGAACTCGCGAATAACGAAATTCCCGATGCTAAGGAACGGCTAAGTTATGTCATTGACATGACCGAGCAAGCAGCGAATAAAACCATGGATGCGGTAGAAGAGTGCTTGCCGCTCGCGAATGCATTAACGGCGAATATTCAACAAGTGATGCCTTCTTGGGACAAATTGATGCGCCGTGAAATCGCTCTGAGCGATTTTAAAGCGCTTTGCCACAATGTGCAGCATTTGATGTCACGTAGCGAATTGGATTCCAATCGCTTACGCGAATTGCTCAACCAGATTTTGATGGCGCAGGATTTTCAGGACCTGACTGGACAAATGATCCGGCGGGTGATCGATCTAGTGATGGAAGTTGAAAGTAATCTGGTGTCTATGCTGACAGTATTTGGTGAGCAACCCGTGATTGAGAGTCAGATTACTCAGAAAAATAATATTGAAGCTGAAGGACCGATAATGAATGCCGAGCTTCGTCAAGACGTCGTTACCGGTCAAGATGAAGTCGATGATCTGCTGTCGAGTCTGGGTTTCTAACTGGGAGTCAATTTGATGGCCTTTGATGTAGATGAAGAGATACTCCAGGACTTTTTAATTGAAGCGGGCGAAATTCTTGAGTTGCTGCAAGAGCAGCTGGTCGCGCTTGAAAACAATCCTGATGATACTAACTTGCTAAATGCAATTTTCAGGGGGTTTCATACTGTAAAGGGCGGTGCGGGTTTCCTTAGTCTCACTCCCATGGTGGATGTCTGTCACGAAGCAGAAAACACCTTCGATTTATTACGTACAGGCAAACGCAGTGTCTCCGCCGAGTTAATGGACATCATTCTTCAGGCTGTCGATGCGATTAATACTATGTTTGCTCAAACCCAACAAGGCGAGCAACAAGACCCAGCAGATCCTGCATTATTGGCTAAGTTGAAAATGCTCAGCTCCGGTGAGCCGCTTCCTTCCGAATCGGGTCAAAGTAGTGCCGAAGTTGAGCCATTGCCTGAGCCCGAACCTGTCATAGAAACTGTGGTTGAAGTCGCCGCCGTTGAAGAAATGCCGATTGAGAAATCAGAGCTTTCAGATTCCAGTATTGATGAAATCGATGAAGCAGAGTTTGAAGCATTACTCGATGCGTTGCACGGCGCCGGAAAAAGCCCCGGAGTTTCTGCGCCTCAAGCCGATGCTGCCCCTGCTGTGCAAAATAAGCCTCAAGCGACATCTGCAAGCGCAAGCGATGATATCACCGATGACGAGTTTGAAGCGCTGCTCGATGAGCTGCACGGTTCTGGTAAGTTTAAAGGTAAAGTGGAAGAGCCTGCCAAGCCAAAAGCTGAAGCAGTTGTCGCTGCACCAAAGCCTGCCGCTCCTGCTGTTGATTCGGACGAAATCACTGACGATGAGTTCGAGCGTCTCCTCGATGAATTACATGGCAAAGGCGGCGCGCCAGCAAAAGCCACTGCCAAAGTTGAATCTGCTCCAGCTAAAACCGAGCCCGCTAAAGCGCCTCCAAGTGCCGCGGCGCCTTCAACGCCTGCCGCTCCCAAAGCCAGTGTTGCTACGCCAGCAACCCCTCCCGCGGTAAAAGCCAAAACTGATGTCGCGGTTGCTGAAAAAGCCCCGGCTAAAGCAGCGACAGCAGCGTCTGCTAATGTACCTCAGGGCGAGACAACTGTTCGCGTCGATACCGCGAGGCTCGACCAAATCATGAACATGGTCGGCGAGTTAGTGTTAGTGCGTAACCGCTTATTGAGCTTAGGCATTAGTCGTGATGACGAGGAAATGTCTAAGGCGCTAGCGAATTTAGACTTGGTGACAGCGGATTTGCAGGGCGCGGTGATGAAAACGCGTATGCAACCCATCAAGAAGGTCTTTGGTCGCTTCCCTCGGGTTGTACGCGATTTAGCCCGTACTCTGAATAAAGAAATCGATTTAGTCCTTGTGGGTGAAGAGACCGACCTCGATAAAAACTTAGTTGAGGCGCTCGCTGATCCGTTAGTGCACTTAGTGCGAAACTCGGTAGATCACGGTATTGAGATGCCCAATGACCGTGAGGCCAGCGGCAAACCGAGAACGGGGACCATTACCCTGTCTGCAAGCCAAGAGGGTGACCATATTCTGCTGAAAATCGAAGATGATGGCGCAGGTATGGATCCTGAAAAGTTGAAGCAAATTGCCATCAAGCGTGGGGTACTCGATGAGGATACCGCTGCGCGGATGACCGACAGCGAAGCTTATAACCTGATTTTTGCGCCTGGCTTCTCGACTAAAGTGGAGATTTCAGATATTTCCGGCCGTGGTGTTGGGATGGACGTGGTGAAAACCCGTATTACACAACTTAACGGAACTGTGCATATCGACTCGATGAAAGGCAAAGGCACCATACTTGAGATTAAAGTGCCGCTGACCTTGGCGATTATGCCGACCTTAATGGTGGACGTTGCCAAGCAGGTGTTTGCGTTGCCTTTATCCAGTGTGAATGAGATTTTCCATCTCGATCTCACCAAAACCAATATTGTCGATGGACAACTTACTGTGATTGTCCGCAACAAGGCCGTACCGCTTTTCTATCTGGAGCAGTGGTTACATCGCAATCGAACCAGCTTTAAACATGGTGATAAGAAACACGGTCATGTGGTGATTGTACAGCTGGGAATGATGCAAATTGGTTTTGTTGTTGATGCTTTAATTGGACAAGAAGAAGTGGTGATTAAACCCTTGGGAGCATTGTTGCATGGCACGCCAGGTATGGCGGGGGCGACAATCACATCCGACGGTGGCATCGCCCTCATCTTGGATGTCCCTGGTTTATTAAAGCATTATGCGAAAAATAAAAGTTAGTTTCCAATAAGGAATGGAATGGCCATTAAAGTATTAGTCGTTGATGACTCAAGTTTTTTAGACGACGTGTTAGTGAAATAGTCAATCAAGATCCTGAACTGGAAGTGATCGCGACGGCCTCTAACGGGGCCGAAGCGGTGAAGATGGCTGCCGAGCTAAATCCTCAAGTCATTACAATGGATATTGAAATGCCTGTCATGGACGGCATTACTGCCGTGCGTGAGATCATGGCGAAATGTCCAACACCAATTTTGATGTTTTCTTCATTGACCCACGATGGCGCCAAAGCCACGCTAGATGCCCTCGATGCGGGGGCGCTCGATTTCTTACCAAAGCGCTTTGAAGACATTGCGACCAATAAAGACGAAGCGATTCTATTATTGCAGCAAAGGGTTAAAGCCTTAGGTCGTCGCCGGATTTTTCGCCCTACGGTGCGTCCAACGGCGCCTACGCCGCCACCTCGTCAGAGTGCGAGTGCCGTATTAGGCGGCGCTGCTACCCATGCGCAACCTGCGCCAGCGCCTGTGCGTTCTTCACCTGCAACCTCGATTCGTCCAAGTGGTAAGCAATATAAATTATTGCTGATTGGCACATCGACGGGCGGGCCTGTCGCCTTGCAGAAGATTTTGACTCAGTTCCCAGCAAATTATCCTCATCCTATTTTGCTTATCCAGCATATGCCTGCGGCTTTCACCCCGCTTTTGCGAACCGTTTAAACGGTTTGTGTAAGATCGAAGTGAAAGAAGCGGTTAATGGTGACGTATTGCGTCCAGGTTGTGCCTATCTTGCACCAGGTGGAATGCAAATGATGGTTGAGCGCGCTGGTGTTACTGGCCGTGTCAAAGTCTTGGCGGGTAGCGCTGAGATGAACTACAAACCCTGCGTCGATATTACCTTTGCCTCAGCATCTAAAGCCTATGGCGGTGATGTGCTGGCGGTCGTGCTGACGGGAATGGGAGCCGACGGCCGCGAAGGTGCGCGTATGCTGAAATCAGCGGGCGCGACCATTTGGGCTCAGGATGAGGCTAGCTGTGTGGTTTATGGTATGCCACAGGCGGTGGCCAGTGCGGGTATCGCCACTCAGTCCATTTCTCTGGATAACATGGCAGAGTCGATTTTAAAAGAGTCTGCGCGTGGCTAAGTCGAAAACACAGATAAGCACAAATATTTTGCTTATCATAGTGTTAATGGCGATAGCTATAGTGTGCCTCGGCGCGTTAAGTCTCGACTATCATCGAAAAATCATTGCATTACGCGATGATGTAAAGCGATTGGAGTCGACACAGATTTTGCTCATGGTGCCGGATGAACAGGCACAGGCGATTGCGTCTTGGCTCGCTTCCCATCCGGATCAAACCAAAGCAATGTTAAAGTTGGCTTCACCGGGGGAGCAAAAGGCGGTGACGCTAGGCCCTGAGGCGTTCTCGGCATCCGATGCAAAAATTCCGCCGACGCTTGAGAAATCGGTAGAGGATAAACCGCCGCAGCAGCAAACGGCTGTCGATCCCGTGCCTGAGTCTCTGCGTTCAGAAGCTTCATCGGCTTCTGCTACGGAAGCACAACCTCAGTCGAGTAATGTTCCCGTGGTGATTTCAGAAAATGCCGATGGGGTGAAAGTCATTAGTTTGCCTAACGGCGGCATACGAGTGACCACAAGGGAAGGCGAGTAGTGCTTGTCGTTGCTCAAACGGGCATGATGAATAGCCGAGAATCAACATTAAAGAGGTCAGTTCTTTGAAAGTCTGGACCATTGCGAATCAAAAAGGTGGGGTTGGAAAAACCACTTCAGTAGCCAGTTTAGCGGGCGCGCTCGCTAAACGGGGTAAACGTGTACTGATGATTGATACCGATCCCCATGCATCGCTTGGTTATTACCTTGGCATTGACTCTGAAGAGGTTCCTGGTTCGCTATTTGACGTGTTTGTGGCGCATAAGAGTCTGACGACTGACTTAGTGAAGTCCCACATAGTGCCCACCTTAGTCGATGGCTTAGATTTACTGCCCGCTACGATGGCGTTAGCCACGCTAGACCGAGCGCTCGGACATCAAGAGGGTATGGGGTTAGTGCTGCGTAATTTATTGGCACTGGTTGCCGATGAATACGATGTGGCGATTGTGGACTGTCCACCCGTGTTAGGGGTATTAATGGTGAACGCGCTGGCGGCCAGTCAACATATAGTGATCCCAGTGCAAACAGAGTTTTTGGCCATTAAAGGGCTCGAGCGCATGGTTAAAACCATGGAAATCATGGGGCGGTCAAAGAAAACCCGTTATAGCTATACCGTTGTACCCACTATGTACGATAAACGTACCAAGGCATCACCTGCTGCCTTGCAGGTGCTGAGTGAACAATATGGCGACAGCCTTTGGCGAGATGTGATCCCAGTAGATACTAAGTTTAGAGACGCCAGTTTGGCACATTTACCCGCTTCCCATTATGCAAGCGGCAGTCGTGGCGTAAAAGCTTACGAGCGATTATTAGATTTTCTTTTAGCTGGGGAGTTTGGCCATGTCAAAATCGGTTGATGAAACTGTTTTTGATTTTTTTGAATTATTGCTACATGAAGAAGACAGCAAAGCTGTGACTTCCCCGAATGCGCCTCAACATGAGATTGTGGCACCACTGGTTGGCAAAAAAAATGAAGCACAATTACTCGATGACGCCATTTTAGCCGAGCACAGTCAGGCTAAAGTGCACGCGAGCGTGACCATTGCTGCCGAAGTGCAGCCGCAGAAGGCAAAGTCTGTCAGCAATATGCCTCATCTTGATGAGCCTGCGCCGTTAGTTAATAAACAGGCTTTGGAGAAACTCCTCGCGCCGGTATTAAAAACGGTGGTGATTGAGGATAAGCCTGCTGAGGCCATTGTCGAGATTGCACCTGAAGTGGTTCAAGTTCAAGAGGTGGCTCATGACGAGAATACTTCGTCTGGCGCAACGCAAAACGACGCTAGCGTAACCATTGAGCTGCCATCCACAGTCGTAGATGACGAGATAATCATTGAGATAACACCCGAGACTCAGGTGGGGTTTGCCTCCAAGTATCACAAAAGACCTACAAGAAGTACTCGATGATGAGTTTCAAGTACTATTCTTTAAAGTGGCTGGGTTAACCTTAGCTGTGCCTTTAGTGAGTCTTGGTGGGATCGTTAAGGTTGAGCGGATTAATCATATTATCGGTCGCCCTTCTTGGTTTTTAGGGGTGCAAACCCATAGGGAAGAACAGTTAAATCTGGTTGATACCTGTGCATGGGTGATGCCAGAAAAATACACGGATAAACTGGCGCAATCGGTAAATTATCAATATCTTGTATTATTAGAAGGCAGTAATTGGGGATTAGCTTGTGAGTCTCTCGTTAATGCAGTAAAAATTAATAAATCGCAAGTAAACTGGCGCAGCAAAGCGGGGAAACGTCCTTGGTTAGCTGGTGTAGTGAAAGAACAAATGTGTGGCATTTTGCACGTACAAGCCTTAGTTGAAATGCTTGATGCGGGTTTAGGCTGTCAGGACTCCATTGGTTGAGGTAAACATGAAAGATACAAGAAATGTCGCGGCCGTGGCTGCAAGTAAAGATGATGCAGTATTGCAATGGGTTACCTTTAAGTTAGATAACGAAACCTATGGCATCAATGTCATGCAGGTGCAAGAGGTGTTACGTTACACTGAGATTGCTCCTGTGCCTGGCGCACCCCATTACGTATTAGGGATCATTAACCTGCGAGGCAATGTGGTGACTGTTATCGATACTCGCTCACGTTTTGGTCTGCAATCGGCGGAAGTGGATGATTCGACTCGTATCGTGATTATCGAAGCTGAGAAACAAGTGATCGGTATCTTGGTCGATAGTGTGGCAGAGGTGGTTTATCTGCGCGGTTCTGAGATTGATAATGCGCCGAATGTTGGTACCGAAGAGAGTGCCAAGTTTATTCAAGGCGTCAGCAATCGCGATAACGAGCTACTGATCCTCGTCGACTTAGACAAGTTATTATCCGATGAAGAATGGGCAGAGTTAAATCAGCTCTAAGCTTCCATGATGAGACGACAGATTAGCTAATCTGTCGTCCTTGCTTCTCACGATACAAACGGTTTATTTCGCCATTGTTTAACCGTTATGATTGCCGTTTGGTGAAACCGTTGTATTGTTGATTTCAGTTTTTAGTGATGCGTAAGGATGATTAATGGGCGATGAATTTTTAATCGCAGCCTTAGTTTATGTGATTGCGTGTTTAGGGTTAGTCCTTTATCTCCAAAAACAATTGAGTAAGTTGCGCAGTAAAGTTGAAGCGTTAACTGTACTGGTCAAAGAAGGCGATCGCCAACGTGAGTCCTTTAAACGGGAGTTGCAGGAGCTTCGCAGCGGCACTATCGGCATGGGACGACGTGTTATTGAGCTTGAGAAGCGCTTACATCAACAATCTGAGCGTATCGAAGAGTCGACGCAGCAGGATCCTCAAGCCAAACTCTATACCCGAGCGATGAAAATGGTCGCGTTAGGCGCGGGGGTGGACGAACTGATTAAAGAGTGTGAGTTACCTAAAGCTGAGGCTGAGTTGTTAATTCGTCTTCATCGAAAATAGGCTGCAAAGTCGCATCATTCTTATTCTTAGGCTTTCTCTACAATTTTCTTGTGCATGTTATTCCACTGCTCAGGCTTTCTCTACAATTTTCTTGTGCATGTTATTCCACTGCTCAGGAAATTTGCCATCCAACATGTACACAAACGCAATCAGTTCTGCGATCAGCAGATACAGTTCTTTCGGAATTTCCTCACCTAATTCGAGCAATCTTAAAAAATTGCTCAGGTGGGGATCTTGATGAATATAAACACCAGATGCTTTTGCGAGCGCAATAATTTCATCTGCAACCAATCCCTCCCCTGATGCCACGACTTTAGGGGCATGTTTCCCATCGTAACTTAAGGCGACGGCTTGCTGGGTTTTGGGTTCTTCATTCATCATTCATTCTCGATTTTAAGCACTTGTTTTCACTAAAAAATGATCGCCCGGGAGCAGTGTCGCCGGCACTTGGGCTATTTGCGTTGAAAGCTCACCTGGCGTAAAGCCTAGCTGGGATAATTTTTGGCCTAAGGGTGCTAAAAAATTATCGACGCGATTGAGCAGTTGTTGGCTATTACCTTTAAATTGAATATCTAACACTTGCTGATGGAAGCGTGCCGAAATCAGCAGCGGCCCCTGTGCAAGATTAAACTTCAATTGCAGATGCCAACCTTTGTGCTTTTGTTGTTCGTCATCATTGGCATCTCGTTCAAATTTTCCTTCGAGCTGTTCATGCCGTTGATTGATCCCATAGGGCAGGGCAAAAAACCATACCAGATTGCCGTTATTTTCGCCGCTTGCCTGCTGATAAAGATGTAAGCTCGAGGCCAGTTGGCCCATGCTTTCAAGCCCTCCTGCTTTACTCAATTGTCCAAGCTGATTGGTCGATAAACCCGTTTTAGCCTGTAATTGCTCTAGGTAATCTGCCAGCTTCTGGCTGACCGTATTGTTGCCATTATTGGCCCTAAACCCCAACAATAGTTGAAATAGCGAGGTAATCGCATTGGCATTCAGAAAAACGGCGGGTTGACTAAGCTGTGAGGCGGCAAGGTTTAAGGCTGAAAGCCCAAGCATAGCGTCCCTTAATTCGCTCAGTTCACTTAATTGACCTAATGTCGGCGGGCTTAAATGGGGCAAATGTTTTAATAACTCCGCCGCGAGATTTGCTCCGCCACGCGCGAGCATTTGTTCTAACGGCAAGGCACCGGCTTTGGTAAAGGCTTTCTGTAGCACCTCATTGACACTGATTTGTGCCTCGGTGGACTTATTTGTTTTTTCGCCTAATTGAGCCTCCATCGCCTGTGGTTTGAGATTCAGTGGCAACTCGTTACCGACTAAGCCAGTTTTAGTGGAACTTGTAGGGGGAGATCCTGTTGAGCCTTGGCCGCTAAAGGCGAATTTCGATTGCTATCGAGATTGTTCGCCCCCGATCCCATAGTTTTAGCTTCTAAAGGTTTTAATTCTAGAGGCTTAGATTCAAAAGGCTTAGATTCAAAAGGCTTTGATTCAAAGGCCTTGGATTCTAACGCCTTAGCATCCAGCACTTGTGCTTTTTGCTGATTTTGGGAAGTTTCTTGCGATTGCGCCGCAGTATTTAACGTTTGATTTACAACAGTCAGCTTAGGTTCAGTATTGGCTTGTAGACTGGTTTGAGGATTAGCGGCCGATACATTGATTTTGCTGCTTGGCATATCTGTTGCGGAAGAAGGAGCTAGCATATTGGCAGCTTTATTCTCCGAGGACACAGGTGCTTGAGTGCTAGGCTTCGCTGTATTTAATGGCTCGGCCTGTGGTGCAATTCCTTCAAGTTTACGTAAAAATGCAGCAATTATCTGAGCAGGCTCAGTTTTAGTGATGACCACATTAGCTGCTTGTTTATCAATAATGGGAAGTTGAGTTTCATTTATTGGCGCGCCAATGTGGATTTCAAGTTTGCTCAGTATTGGGGTCAGGACTAAAATAGGCCTTCCTTGCGAGAGGCTTATTTTAGCTTGATATTCTCCAGTGCTGAGTCGAGTACCTGGATCCTGTGGCACCACAGTCCCGTTAGCAAATTGAAATTCTTTCGTTGTAACAGTGACATTGGGTAGCGGATATCCCTGTGGCCTTGCCGCTAGGGTATAGAGCTTATCCAGGGAGATGCCATTTTGCTGCGCAAGTTGCGCTATCGCTTCGGGCAATTTTAGGGTCAGTGTCGCGCCTAGTGTCAGTAATTGTGCGTTAGCGACTGTGCTATTGGCACTCGTGCTGGCTGTGGCTTCTGGGGTGATTGGATTCACTAAGAAACTACTCGCCACAATCAAGGCTTGTCTTTGCTGTGCATTAACAAGCTTTAAATTATATTCTGTACCGTTTAGAATAATACTATCGCCCTCGGGGGAGACTTGTACTTCAGCTGGAAGGGGACGTGAGTGTACGCTCACGGCATCGTTTGAAGAGGCTGGAGCGATTAATTGCGCATTAGCGGTATTAATAAGTGGAATTGACTCCATGTGAGGCCCTTGTTGGTGTATCTAACGGCACGCTATTTTGAAAAATTATCAATTGACCAAAATGTTTTGCCAAGTATGCTTATGCGCTTTGTAAAAACAACGACAGTTTCTCTGTCATACTAGAGTATGCCACTCAGGTGAATAATCTTTTATCGTCACTTGTCCTTGGTCACTTTAGCAAAACTCGATATCTAAGCAGTACATTTATTTAAGAGAGCAATATGAAGTTGAAATGGCTAGGGGTACTTTTAGGATTTGCATTACTGCCTAAGGTGTATGGGGCAGAGGCGACTGTACCTGAGGCTACTCCAAAGGATACGGCTTCAGCAGTAAAGATTACTTACGATGACCCGCGTGATCCCTTTGAGGGGTTTAACCGTGCAATGTGGGATTTCAACTATCTGTATTTAGACCGGTATATTTATCGTCCTGTCGCACATGGATATAACGATTATCTGCCATTGCCCGCAAAAACGGGGATAAACAACTTCGTACAGAATTTGGAAGAACCGAGTAGCCTAGTTAACAACGCCTTACAGGGTAAATGGGGCTGGGCAGCAAATGCTGGTGGCCGTTTTACGGTGAACACCACAATCGGTTTACTCGGGGTATTTGATGTGGCGGATATGATGGGGATGCCACGCAAGCAAGATGAATTTAACGAAGTGCTAGGCTACTACGGCGTGCCAAACGGACCGTACTTTATGGCTCCGTTTGCCGGCCCCTATGTGGTGCGAGAACTCGCATCGGATTGGGTTGATGGTCTATACTTTCCACTATCTGAGCTAACAGTGTGGCAATCCATTGTTAAATGGGGACTTAAGAGTCTTCATGCGAGAGCGTCGGCGATTGACCAAGAAAGGCTTGTTGATAATGCGCTCGATCCTTATACCTTTGTGAAAGATGCGTACTTACAACACATGGACTATAAAGTCTATGATGGCAATGTTCCTCAAAAACAAGAAGATGATGAGTTGCTCGATCAGTACATGCAGGAACTTGAGTAAGCTTATGCGCTGTACTTGGCTGTAAATCCTTTTTGCAGCCAAGCCCTTGCCGTATTGAATGATTCTTCCGATGTCATGATTGAGTTATTGCTATCGCAATGAATGTTATTCGGGAATCTTTATGGCGTTAAATGATGTTTCTATTCTTTTGGTCGAAGACGACCCGGTCTTTAGGCAAATCGTCGCCACTTTTCTGATTGGGCGCGGTGCCGAAGTTGTGCAGGCCTGCGATGGTGAGCAGGGATTGTCCATTTTCAAGCAACAACGTTTCGATATCATTCTTGCCGATCTTAGCATGCCTAAACTCGGTGGGCTCGATATGCTCAAGGAAATGAGTAAATTAGAGCCGCTGGTGCCATCAATTGTGGTCTCTGGCAATAACGTAATGGCGGATGTCGTTGAAGCCCTGCGTGTTGGTGCCTGTGATTATCTCGTAAAACCCGTCCCCGATTTATTTATCATCGAACAAGCGATAAAGCAGGGGTTGCAACGACACCATTCCGATGATGTGACTCAAGCCGAGTTTGATGCTTTATCTAATCAAGAGCTCAAGGATAACTTGGTTCTGTTAGAACAAAGTGTCGAGGCTGCTAAGCAAGTTCAGCAGCAGCTGTTTCCTGCCTCTAACATCAGCTATCCCACGGCCAAAGTGGATTACAGTCTATTTAAGAGTAGCGATATCAGCAGTTACTTTATTGATTCCACTATGGTGGGTAGTGACTACCTCATCATGTATATGGCCCATCTCTATCCCGAAGACAATAGAGCGGCTTTTGCCTGTGTATTGCTGCGCAGTTTTGTTAACCAAAAGCTCAAAAGTTATCGTAGTGGCCAAAGCAAGACGATCATCGAGCCCTTTAATATGTTGAGTTATTTGAACGAGCGTTTAGTTAAATCTGGCCTCGATATTACAGTCGATATTATTTATGTCGCTATCGAATTAACTCGGTATCGCGCCGCGATTGCGCAAGCTGGTAAGGGGCTGAGGTGCTACTTGCGTAATGATGAAGGTTTGAGTCCATTAGCGCTTTCTGAGAGCTTGCAATTGGGGATGTTAGACTGGGGGAAACCGAGCATTCAGTTTCGCACTATATTGCCGCAGGAGCAGCTTTGTATTGCGACCAGTGAGCCCGAACACAAGCAGCAACTCTTAGAAAACCAATTTAAAGGCCTTGTTTATGATTCACAGTTACCCGCGGGTGGCTTTATGCAATTAAGCCTATAACGGTGGCCAAATTCACTATGCCACTACAGTGACTTTGTGCGTATCGATGATAACGAATATGAAGGTTGGCGATATCTACTGTTACTCTGACATGTAATCATAAATTAGCTCGACGCTTATGTTCATTATCTAAGCTACAAATAAAAAACGCTGCCATGGCAGCGTTTTTATTGATTGAACCTAACGCAGATTAACGTTTAATCGCTTCATGCTCACCGGTAACGGCAATTTCATCTTCTAACGCTTCGGCTTCGTTGTGATGCTTGCTTTCTGCGCCATGCATCCAATCCACAAGTTTGTCGGCCATGAAGTATAAGATCACACCAGAAAGCGCAGCAGTAATCGCAATACCCGAGAAAATGGCCATTGCATTGGCAAGCTGTTCTTCTTTTTCACCGCCGTGGCCGATGAATGAGCCCACTACGCCACCAATCTTGTTAGCTGCAGCAACGAACAGGAACCAAGCACCCATCATTAATGAAGCAATACGTAATGGGGCTAGCTTAGTCACCATAGATAAACCAATCGGTGATAAGCAAAGTTCACCCATGGTGTGGAAGAAATAAGCACCGACTAACCACCACATGCTCGATTTCGCTGAAGCATCGCCACCCATCTCAACAACGGCACCGATCATGAATAAGAAGCCAACGGCTAATAGCACTAAGCCTAAAGCAAACTTAACAGGCGAGTTTGGTTCATTCTTACCTAAGCGTACCCAAATCGAGGCTACAACAGGTGCAAAAATCACGATAAACATCGCGTTCAAGGATTGGAACCAAGTGGTAGGAACTTCCCAAGTACCGATCATACGGTCGGTAAAGTCATTCGTGAACAGGTTCATCAAGCCGCCAGCTTGTTCAAACCCCGCCCAGAAGATGATGGTAAATAAGCCCATCACCATGATGACTTTAATACGGTCACGCTCAACTTTGGTGAGTGGCTCTTTGCGAACTTCGCCTTTTTCTGCCGCTTTTTGCTTTTCAAGCTTAGCAGCTGGGGTTCTACCGATATCACCAAGTAGCTTTTGCGCAAACAGAAGTTGGATGATTAATGACAGGATCATACCAATACCGGCACAGATAAAGCCGGCTTGGAAGTTGCCATCATAAGCCGCCACCACAGAACCTACGATAATGCCCGATAGGAAAGCACCGACGTTGATCCCCATATAGAAAATGGTGAATGCACCGTCACGGCGATGATCACCTTCTTCGTACAGATCGCCTACCATGGTAGAGATATTCGGCTTGAACAGGCCGTTACCTAAGATCAAGGTACCTAAGCCGACATAGAAAACTTCGGTTTCCATACCAGGTACCCAAGCGTGCGGCGTACCGAGAATAAATTGACCTGCGGCCATTAAAGTACCGCCAATCATAATCGCGCGGCGTTGGCCTAAAAGGTGTCTGCTAACCAGCCACCGAGTAGCGGCGTTAAGTAAACAAGACCCGTGAATGTTCCGTAGAGTGAAATGGCGTCGGCTTGAGTCCAACCTAAACCGTGCCCCCTTCGCTCTGAACCTTATCAACTAAATACAGCACCAAAATGGCGCGCATTGCGTAATAACTAAAACGTTCCCAAAGTTCTGTTGTAAATAGTAGGAATAGGCCCTTGGGATGACCAAGCATCGTCCCTTGTGGTTTTGCTACGCTCATGAAGTTTCCACCTTAAGCTCGTGATTGCCTGTGGCGCCCCTGAAACAGGATGATGTCACCACAGAAAAATGGTTGTTGCTCTTCTCATTTATCCACTGTGAATTCGTTGGTTTACTCAAGCTTTAAAGCAAGAGTAACTTGTTGAATTGCCGCGGCTTACGTATGAGTTATTGTTACGTTTTTATAATAAAAGTTATATTTTACGCGCGAAATTAAATAATTTCGCTAAAATCCCACCTTATATACCCTTTAAAAGTAACTAAAGTCAATTTTGGCTTGCTAACTGGTGAGATTATCTGCAACTTAGCGCAAACACCGATTAATGCTGATTTTACTAATATATGCAGCCACTGTTCAGATACCGAGCGGCAATCCCTTTGTGCCAAAAAACTGCTTCCATCCCTATTCACAACTTTGCTATGATTGCGAGCCGTGAATGGATGTCACTTAACATAGGGTAGTGAGATTAGTAAATGAAGGCATGGTACCTTTTGTACTGTAAACCTCGTAGTGAAGCGAGGGCTCAACAGAACTTAGCGCTTCAAAATTTAGAGACATACTTACCGATGGTTTCTGAAGAAAAATCTCAACGCGGGCAGAAGCGGATCTGTCGTGTACCTCTATTCCCAAATTATCTGTTCATCAATTTCGACCCAAGCCAAACCAGTGTTAAGCAGGTCAACTCTACTCGTGGAGTGAGCCGTATCGTCAACTGCCAAGAAAAAATGACACCTATTGACGATCGTATTATTCACGCCATTCGCATGAAAGAATTAACGCCTTCCCAAGCGGTTTTAGACCATGAATTAGAACTAAAAACCGGGGAAAAAATTCGCTTTAAAGACGGCCCTTTTGTGGATTTAGAAGGCATTTTTCAAGAGAAATGCCCGAACAAGCGCTGTCATGTGTTGTTTAATATTATGGGGCAGAGCAAAGTTGTAGTTGTTCCAGAAAATTCGGTCACGAGGTTATAACTCGATAAACATGGTAACTAGCGTGTGTTGCGAATTACTTCAGTGAATATCTATGTCATCGATGCTTAAACCATTTAGAGTATTTCGTTGTAGATAGTTTCGGTTTGTTGTTTCAATAGCATCGGGTTCTGAACATCAAACATAAAAAAGAAGTAGCATTTTGTACAACACTTAGCGTGTTGGATAGTACACTCTTACTTGTTTAAGCTTTTTTGAGTAAAAGCTCATGAGTAAGTGTATGGTTAGAATGTGATCTATTTTGTGAATTCTAATCATTACAGATTTTAAATTAACTTATCTAATTGATAATTATGAAGTTCGCATTGCGAAGGGGATTTTGGAAACCGTGATCCATGGGCGGTAGCGTGCCTAAATGTTACCATTTTTCTTAAATGGACGCTGCAATCATCATCTCCCCTTGTTCCCTTTGTCCAAAGAATCGTGGTGATTGCTATAGCATTCTCCTCAACAATAAATGTTTAGTTTACGCTCAGTTACTCATTCTGTGTATTTTGAGTGTAGTGGTGGTTTGTATTTACCTATCGGAGATATCTGGTGTTACAACAAGTCAAAAAATTCATCCTAATGGGTTTAAGTGCCTCTATATTGATGTGCTCTCAAGCGCAAGCGCTTACACCCTCTCCGCAAATGATTGAACAATTCAAACAATTACCCAAAGCAGAACAACAGCGCTTAGCAAGACAATACGGAATTGATCCCAGTATTATTTCTGGTAGTCAAACGCAGCCACAGATAGCTAATCCGCAGGTTGTTTCCGAGCGTCAAGTTCAGCCTGAGCGTACTAACGCAACAAATGATAAGAAAGAGAAAGCTGAATTAGATTTTTCTGTGGACTCTTCTAACCTCAAACTTCGTCGTTTTGGTTATGAAATGTTTGCGGGTGAGCCAAGCACTTTTGCGCCAGTATCCGATGTGCCAGTACCCAGCGAATATCTTGTTGGGCCTGGCGATAACATCAAAGTGCAGCTTTATGGAAAAGAGAATAAAGAATACGACTTAGTGATAAATCGCGAAGGAGTGATTCAATTCCCTGAGTTAGGCCCTATCCCTGTAAATGGTTTAACGTTTTCCGAATTGAGAGAAACTCTGGCGCAACGTATTCAGCAACAGATGATAGGTATTGAATCCAATATCACCATGGGTGAATTACGCTCAATTCGTATCTTTGTGGCAGGTGATGCTTACAAACCTGGTTCATATACAGTTTCTAGCTTATCGACTATTACACAAGCGCTGTTCGTTGCTGGTGGTGTTAACGAAATTGGCTCGTTACGTAATATTCAATTAAAACGAAATGGTAAGCTCGTTGGAACCCTAGACTTATATGACTTACTGCTAAAGGGTGATGCATCAGGCGACCTTCGCTTACATTCTGGTGATGTAGTGTTTATTCCGTCTATTGGTGGCCTAGTAAGTGTCTCTGGTGAAGTAAGACGTCCCGCTATTTATGAGTTAAAAAACAATGAAACCATGGCTGATGTTATTACAATGGCCGCTGGTTTAAATCCTGGGGCATACCCTAAAAGCAGCTCTATTGAGCGTTACAACAGCAAATCGTTAAAAACTGTTGTCAACGTCGACCTCACCAGTGATCAGGGGAAAATGACTCTAGCCAAAGCGGGTGATGTGATTCGTGTTAAAAACGCCTCAGAACAATTTGAAAGTGCTGTGACCGTTGTGGGGGCAGTTGTTCGTCCTGGTAAATACCAATGGTTCGCAGGACAAAAAATTAGCGATATCTTTCCTTCTATTTGGGGAGATTTAGCCATCTCTGCTGATTTAGATTATGCCTTGGTCGTTCGTGAAGTTAACGAATATGGGGATATTGAAGTCCATCAGTTTTCACCTGGAAAAGCGATTAGTAATAATAATAGTGACCAAGATATTGAGTTAAAAGCTCGTGATAAAGTAATTGTTTTTAACTTTTCTGACGATGTGCAAAACCGTTTTGAGCTTAACAAGTTAGTTAAACAACGTGTTGAGAAGGTTACTTCTTTAAACACTAATACCTTGATCAGTTCAGATTTATTCAAAGCAGGCTTTGTTCAGCTTGATAAGAGCAGAATAACTCAGCGCACGCAGTTGGCTGGTGTAGTTGTAACAGACAAAACAGACTCAGAAGATGTGGCCGTGGTCAAAGGCGTAGTCAACAAAATGTTGGCTAACTTATTTGATGACACTGAGTTACTCAAACTCAGTAATCAAATGGCACGTCAAGAATTACTCTATCCTGTTATGGTCAAGCTTAATAATCAGGGCAGAGCAGGTGCTGGTATTCAGGTTGTTGGGATTGATGGTCAGGTACGTTTACCTGGGTTGTATCCACTAACAGCGGGAGCAAAAGTGAATGATTTGGTTGTTGCAGCTGGTGGCCTAAAAGAAGGCGCCTACACAGCCAGAGCTGAATTAACCTCAACGGTAGTTGATAATTCAGGCTCAAAGACTGAGCATAAGAATATTGACTTAGCGTTAGCGCTGCAAAATAACTCAAGTGCAAATTTGTTGTTATCTGGCAGAGATATTCTCACTGTAATGACCACGCCTGACTGGCAAGAAACCAAAGTGGTTGAAGTAAGAGGTGAGGTGAAATTCCCTGGTCGTTACAATATTCGTCGTGGTGAAACCTTAAGCGATTTAATCACTCGTGTAGGTGGTTTTACTGAATATGCTGCATTACCTTCGGCAGTATTTGTGCGTGAGTCTGTGCGTCAGCAAGAACAGATTGAAATCAAAAAGCTGGCTGACCAGCTCCGTCGTGATATTGCTACCCGCGGGATTTCAAAAGATGGCACAGTAGTTAATTATGCCGATGCACAGTTAATGTTAACCGACCTTGAAAACATTAAAGCGGTTGGTCGTTTAGTCGTGGATTTACCAGCAATTTCACTCGGTATTACTCAGGCTGATTTGCAGTTAGAAGATGCTGACATTTTATATGTCCCTTCAACTAAACAAACGATCTCTGTGATGGGCGAAGTCCAACATCCTGCTACCCATAGATTTAAAGAAGGTTTAACAATCGACCAGTATCTAGCAATGTCAGGTGGTGCGAGAGAACGTGCTGATGAGGGAAGAACCTATGTTATTCAGGCTAATGGTTCAGTTCTAATGCCTTCGCGTTCAAGCTGGTTTAGCGGTGGTGAGCAATTGCAACCTGGTGATACTGTGATTGTTCCATTAGATACTGAATATAAAGATAACCTGACACTCTGGTCGCAAGTAACAGGCATAATTTATAATACTGCCGTAGCAATTTCTGCTATCTCAGGTCTATAGAAACTAGGAAATTGATGAGAACATCAGTGCCATTTGTGATTCTACAAGTCACTATGCTGATGTTCTTAGTTAGCGTTTATTAATTTTATCTAGCACTATTCTAACTAAAGAATTAACTCTGCGAGAATAAGTTTCAATGTCGAGCGAAACAAACACATATTTACAAGATTCAAGGTTAAGACCTGATTCGTGCGATGATGCACTTTTTAAAAATGTTCATCATTCTACAGACGATGAGATCGATATACGTGAACTACTATCCGCTTTATGGAAAGGAAAGTGGCTAATTATTACCGTTACAATGCTGTTTGCAATCGGTTCTGGAGTATTTGCTTTTAGCCAACCGAATATCTATAGAGCAGAGGCTCTATTGGCTCCCGCATCTGAAGAGCAAGGTGGAAGCCTTAGTGCTTTAGCGTCACAGTTTGGTGGTTTAGCTAGTCTAGCAGGAGTAAATTTAGGAAGTAAAAAGGGTACTGACAAGACCGAGCTTGCTATTGAAGTCCTAAAATCCCGTAGTTTCGCCAGTGAATTCATTCAGAAGCATAATATTCTTCCTGATTTGATGGCCGCAAAAAAGTGGAACCGTGATACGGATACATTAATATACGATGAGGATGATTATTTAGCTGATACTAAAACTTGGATCAGAGATGTAAAAGCACCATTTAAATCTGAGCCATCGATGCAGGAAGCATATAAAGAGTTTAGCAAAGTGTTCGGCGTTAATTCAGCTAAAGACACCGGTATGGTTAAGGTTTCAATTGAACATATATCACCTAATATTGCTAAGCAATGGGTAACCTGGTTAGTGCAAGATATTAATAAGGTGATGAAGGAACGTGATGTTACTGAAGCACAACGTAGTACAGCATTTTTAAATAAGCAAATAGCATTAACAAATGTTGCTGATATTAAAACCGTTCTTTACAAGTTAATTGAAGAGCAAGCAAAGACAATAATGTTTGCTGAAGTGCGGGACGAATATGTATTTAAAACTATTGACCCTGCAATTGCCCCTGAAGAAAAAGCGAAGCCTAAACGTGTACTTATTTGCATTTTAGGACTTATTTTGGGGGGATGTTGGGTGTTGTTCTAGTTTTAATTAGATATTTTTCTAAAAAGTAAAGTTGGTTGGCCGAAATATGTTTAATATTGTGCAAGCCATGAATGGTTTCTTACTCATCTTTAATCCTATTAGGACATATTCATATGAGTTTACGAGTTAATAACGCGATGGAGTCTGATAGTTTTCTACCAGTTAAAACCGTTACTAAACGTTTTAAATCCAAAAATCAGGTTCTAAGCCAGAAGCTTATTTATGTATATTGTCCTGAAGACAGAGAGCAGGAGATTGGTTTAATCGTAGATGACTACAGTTTTGATATGGTTGTCAATGATTACAGCATCACTGATTTGAGTTGTAAGGTTATTTGTCATTTTGAAAGCGCGCGTTTGACTAAAGAGCAGAGACAGTTTCTTGTTAAAGCGACAGAACTTGGTGCTTGGGTAGAGCCTTTAGTTAGCTATCTTGATGAAAGACTTGGTTATACTGAGGTTCGATTACTACATAGTGGCTATTTTCTACATCAAAAAGCTTTTTCAATTTTATCTACAAAACGTACTCAATTAGCTAAAAGAGTTGTTGATTTATTTGCGGCGTTTCTGCTTTGTACTGTTGCAATTCCTGTTGGATTACTCACTGCATTGGCTATAAAGTTAGAAAGCCCAGGGCCAGTATTTTATAAACAGCGCCGTACAGGACAATATAATGACGAATTTGAAGTGATTAAATTTCGTTCTATGCGTAATGATGCTGAAAAGTCTGGTGCGCAATGGGCTACTCAAAATGATGCTCGTGTTACAAAAGTAGGTAACTTTATTCGTAAGACCCGGATCGATGAATTACCGCAGATCATCAATATTCTAAAAGGTGAAATGTCAATTGTTGGTCCAAGACCAGAGCGTGAAGTCTTTATTGAAGAATTAGAGCAAGAAATTCCTTATTATCGTTTTCGCCATGCTGTCAAACCAGGTGTAACAGGCTTGGCTCAAGTAAGTTATCCATATGGAGCGTCTGTAGAAGATGCAATTTGGAAACATAAATACGATATTTATTATATTAAACATCATAGTTCTCTTTTAGATATAAAAATTTTATTTAAAACAGTCAAAGTAGTGTTATTTGGAATGGGCAGGTAACTGCCTTTTTATTAAATTTTAGGTCAGACTTAATGAAGATTTTAGTAACTGGCGGTGCAGGGTTCATTGGTTCTGCAGTTGTACGCCACATTATAGAAAACACTGAAGATAGCGTTGTCAATGTTGATAAGCTAACCTATGCAGGAAACTTAGAGTCTTTGGCTCATGTTGCTGGTTGTTCACGCTATGCATTTGAAAAAGTTGACATTTGTGACCGTGCTGAACTAGATAGAGTTTTTGCAATGCACAAACCAGATGCAGTGATGCATCTTGCTGCAGAATCTCATGTTGACCGTTCTATAACAGGCCCAAGTGACTTCATTCAGACTAATATTGTCGGTACCTATACTTTACTAGAATCTGCTAGAGAATATTGGATGAAACTTGAAAGTCATAAAAAGCAGGCTTTTCGGTTCCATCATATTTCTACTGATGAAGTCTATGGTGATTTGCTGCACCCTGACGAAGTGTCACCGGATGTGACCTTGCCTCTTTTCACTGAATCAACACCCTATGCTCCAAGCAGCCCATATTCAGCCTCTAAAGCTTCAAGCGATCATCTTGTACGTGCTTGGTTACGCACCTATGGTTTACCGACAATAGTGACGAATTGTTCCAATAACTATGGACCTTATCATTTTCCTGAGAAATTAATCCCACTGGTGATCTTAAATGCACTTGAGGGTAAACCTTTACCAATTTACGGCAAAGGTGACCAGATCCGCGATTGGCTATATGTCGAAGACCATGCTCGCGCACTATATAAAGTGGTTACAGAAGGTCAAATTGGTGAAACCTACAATATCGGTGGGCATAACGAGAAGCAAAATTTAGAAGTTGTGCAGACCATTTGCACTATTCTTGATGCTCTCGTCCCCAAAGCAAGTTCATATGCTGAGCAAATCACCTATGTGACTGACCGACCTGGTCATGACCGTCGCTATGCGATTGACGCAACTAAAATGAGCCGTGAGTTGAATTGGCACCCTCAAGAAACCTTTGAAACAGGTCTTCAAAAAACTATTGAGTGGTATTTAGCTAATCAAGAATGGTGTCAACACGTTCAAGACGGTACGTATCAACGCGAGCGTTTAGGTATTTAATCTTTTTTATTTGCCCTAGATTTTATCTAGGGCTTATTTTTCTAGGAACTGATTTACTATGAAAGGAATTATTCTCGCTGGTGGGTCTGGCACTCGTCTCTACCCTATCACCAAGGGCGTATCTAAGCAGCTTTTACCTGTTTACGATAAACCCATGATTTATTACCCCATTTCAGTATTAATGCTAGCCGGTATTAAAGATATTTTAATTATTACTACTCCAGAAGATCAATCGTCATTCCAACGTCTTCTTGGGGATGGTTCTGAATTTGGTATTAATCTACACTACGCTATTCAAAGTAGCCCTGATGGGCTTGCACAAGCATTCATAATTGGTGAAGAGTTTATTGGTGATGACAGTGTATGTTTAGCGCTTGGAGATAATATTTTCTGGGGGCAAGGTTTTTCGCCGATACTTAAAAAAGCAGCTTTGAGACCTACTGGTGCAACAGTGTTTGGTTACCAAGTTAAAGACCCTGAGCGTTTTGGTGTTGTTGACTTTGACGATGATATGAAAGCTATATCAATCGAAGAGAAACCCACTAGACCTAAATCTAACTTTGCAGTTACAGGGCTATATTTTTATGACAATCGAGTAGTTGATATTGCTAAAAATGTTAAGCCTTCTGAACGCGGAGAATTAGAAATTACTAGTGTAAACCAAGCTTATTTAGAACTTGGCGAATTAAACGTTGAGTTACTTGGTCGAGGTTTTGCGTGGTTAGACACCGGAACTTATGAAAGTTTACTTGAAGCAGCTTCCTTTGTTGAAACTATAGAAAAACGTCAAGGCTATAAAATCGCATGCTTAGAGGAAATTGCATGGCGAAATAAATGGTTAACTAACGAACAGGTTACGGATGCCGCAAAGAAAATGGCAAAAAATAGCTATGGTGAATATTTGAATACATTACTCCAAAATGAGAGTTAGTCATGGGATTGGTAAAAATAGTTAACTTTAATGGCCTCGGGGATAATAGAGGACAGTTGGTTTCCTTTGAGGGAAATAAAAATATCCCCTTTGAAATTAAAAGAGTTTACTGCATCTATGCGACAAAAGGTGATGTGGTTCGTGGTTTGCACGCCCATAAAACGCTAAAACAAGTTGCAATCGCTTTGAGTGGTAGTTGTCGATTCGTTCTGGATAATGGAGTGACTCGTGAGGAAATGCTTCTAAATTCACCTACAGAAGGATTATTAATTGACTCATGTTTATGGCGTGAGATGCACGATTTTTCAGAAGATTGTGTATTAATGGTTTTAGCTAGTGACCACTACGATGAGAACGATTACATAAGAGATTATCAAAAATTTTTAAAAGAGAAAAATAATGTTTAATAATATTTTAATTATTGGTTCAGGTATCATGGGGCAAGGTGTGGCAACTTTGCTATTATCCAAAAAACTGAATGTGACACAAGTTGTTCGCACCCCTGATGCTGCTAAAACAACTCATGATAATATAATTAAAGCATTAACAAAGCTTGTTAGACGTACCAAGGTTGAGATTGACTTAGATGAAGTTTTGTCGAGATTTAACGTTGTTACTGAATTAAATTTAAATTCTAAATTTGACTTGGTTTTTGAGGCAATTGTAGAGAATTTAGACTCCAAAAAATCTATAATCAAAAAGTATGATAGCTATATAACTTCGGATACTATTTGGGCAACAAATACATCTAGCCTTTCAATTACGGACATGGCAGCAATTTACTCCTATCCAGAAAAATTGCTTGGCTTACATTTTTTCAATCCCGTAGCAAATATGGAACTGGTTGAAGTTATTCCCTCAATTCTCACGTCAGAAGATACTGTAAATCGTTGTTGGGACTTCTGTATCCACTTAGGCAAATCTCCAGTTAGGGTCGAGGATAGTCCTGGGTTTATTGTTAATAGGCTTTTAATACCCATGATAAATGAGGCTGTAGGCATTTTAGAAAGTAGAGTTGCCACAGTCGAGGAAATTGATTCAGCAATGAAGCTTGGTGCTCATCATCCCCTCGGACCTTTAGCTCTTGCTGATTTAATAGGTAATGATGTCTGCTTATCCATTATGAATGCTTTATATTCTTCAACATGTGATTCGAAATATCGTCCTTCTTATCTTTTACAGAAAATGGTAAGTGCTAAGAAATTAGGTAGAAAGTCTGGTCAAGGTTTTTATACTTATTAATACATGAAGGAGATATATTATGACTTCTAAAATACATCCGTCCGCCATCGTAAGTAGCAAGGCAATTATTGGAAATAATGTTGCAGTTGGCCCTTATTCTATTATTCATGATAATGTAGTTATCGGAGATAACTCTACGATAGAGGCATTCTGCGAACTTGGTGTAAAAAATAAGTTTTGTGATGATACGCCGTTAGTTATAGGTGAAAACTCTCATATAAGAAGTCATAGTGTGTTTTATGCATCCTCTAATTTTGGTAATAACCTAATTACTGGTCATAGAGTAACGGTTAGAGAAAAAACTAACGCCGGTGTGCATTTTCAGATTGGAACACTTGGTGATATACAGGGACATTGTGAGATAGGTGATTATGTAAAATGTCATAGCAATGTACATATTGGTAATAAGTCTAAAATTGGTAATTATGTTTGGATTTTCCCATATGTTGTACTAACTAATGACCCACATCCTCCAAGTGAAGTTCTTATCGGTTGTGAGGTAAGTGATTTTGCTGTAATTGCTACTATGTCGGTTATTCTACCTGGTGTCAAAATTGCGTCTGATACATTAATTGGTGCTGGTAGTATAGTCGGTAAAAACGTTGATGAGGGGTGGGTTGTCGCTGGCAATCCTGCAAAGCCTATCTGTCCTATTAGTAAGATTAATTTGAAAGATGGTAGTGGTCGTAAAGCTTACCCATGGAGAAGTCATTTCCATCGCGGTTATCCTCAGCATGAAGTTGAAAAGTGGCTGAGTGAATTCAACTTAGAAAATTAAACTAAGTATTTTTATTCACTAGAAGAGAATTATTGTGATAAATTTTTTAGATCTAAAAGAAATTAATAAACAATATCAAACTGAGTTAAAGGATGCTTGTGCGAAAGTAATTGACTCAGGTTGGTATATTATGGGCAACGAACTTGCTCAATTTGAACTTGAGTTTTCTGCTTACTGTAATACTAAATTTGCTATTGGTGTTGCCAATGGATTAGATGCATTAATTTTGACTATTAGAGCTTGGAAGGAGTTAGGTAAACTTAAAGCTGGCGATGAAGTTATTGTCCAAGCTAACACTTATATCGCTTCAGTTCTGGCTATTACTGAAAATGATTTAGTCCCTGTGCTAGTAGAGCCAAATTCTGAAACATATAATCTGGATCCGCAAACTGTTCGTGAAGCCATTACTGAAAAAACCAAACTGATTTTACCTGTACATTTATATGGTCAACTCTCACCAATGCCAGAAATTATGGCTATCGCAGAAGAGTATGATTTATTAGTTTTGGAGGATTGCGCACAGTCTCACGGCGCTGAAATACAAGGTAAGCGAGCCGGAAACTGGGGTGATGCTGCAGGTTTTAGTTTTTACCCTGGGAAAAACTTAGGCGCTCTAGGTGACGCTGGTGCTATTACAACTAATGATCCGGAGTTAGCCGAAACTTTAAAGGCGCTTCGAAATTATGGCTCTCATAAAAAATATGAAAACCTATACCAAGGTGTCAATAGTCGACTAGACGAAATACAAGCTGCAATGTTGCGCGTAAAATTGCGTCACTTAGAGGCCGAAACTGAACGTCGTCAGTTAATAGCGCAAACATACCGCGCTGGTATAACAAATCCACTGGTTACACTTCCGCATGTCACTGCTGAACTTGCTCACGTATGGCATTTATTTGTTTTACGCTGCGAAAAAAGGGAAGCTTTACAGCAATATCTCGCGAGTAAAAACATACAAACATTGATTCATTATCCAATTCCCCCACACAAGCAACAGGCGTATGGTGAGCTCAACTCACTGCAATTGCCTATTACTGAGCAGATCCATCAACAAGTGTTGTCAATTCCGCTAGACCCTACAATGAGTGATGAAGATATCGAAGAGGTGATCGGAGCAATAAACGGATTTAGTGCATGAAACGTTTGTTAAAAGTCACTGCTTTGACAGGTTTACTGACCCTACTGAAAATGGCGATGGGTTTTGTTATTGCTAAAGTAGTGGCAATTTACACCGGACCAACGGGCTTGGCTATGCTTGGTCAAGTGCAAAGTATGGTTAGCAGTTTAAACGGCGTTATTAATGCTCCAGCAGGAAATGGAGTTGTTCGTTTTACTGCTGAGCACCAGGAGCAAGGTTTCGAAGCCTGTGCTCCTTGGTGGAGGGCTTCTTTGCAATGGGTGGTTATTATCTCAGCCATTGCTATTCCTATTGGCTTACTATTATCGAACCAGATAGCGCAATGGCTATTCCAAGATACTCAACTTGCTTGGGTGGTTATTGCAACTGTTTCTGTGCTTCCTCTATCTGCGATTGGTACTTTATGTAATTCTGTTATTAATGGACAACAGCTATATCGACGCTACGTTGGTCTTGGCATGATTTCTGTGCTGATATCCAGTGGTGTAATGCTAGCTATGATAGCGTTTTATAATATAAAAGGTGCACTTTTTGCTGCAGCGATTCAATCTGCATTAATTGGCCTGTTAATGTTAATCGCAAACTTAAGACAACCATGGTTTAAGTTATGCTATTGGTGGGGATCAACTGATAGAGCAGCACGCAAAGCTATTGCGGGTTACATGTTAATGGCTATTACTAGCGCTTTAACGCTGCCAGTCGCACTGATTTTGATTCGGAATATATTAATTAGCCAAGTGGGTTGGGATGCAACTGGTCAATGGCAAGCCGTATGGAAAATATCAGAAGTTTATTTAAGTGTTATCACAATTGCATTGAGTACATATTACTTACCAAAATTATCATCACTACATGGTGTCGATAATGTTATTAACGAAATCAACAAAACCGTTAAGGTTATTTTACCTCTCGTTGCTTTAACAGCTCTTATAGTTTACTTATTGCGTGATATTGCAATTTCAATACTTTTCACAGAGGCATTTAGGCATGCTCGTGATTTGTTTGCCGTACAATTAGTTGGCGACGTTATAAAGATAGTTGCTTGGTTGTATGCATATCCTATGATTTCTCGTGGTGCGACTAAGTTGTTTATTGCTTCAGAAATTTTTTTTGCAATATCATTTTTAGTCCTTACGTACCTATTAGTTTCAAGTTATGGCTTAAGAGGCGTTACTATGGCTTACGCGATAAACTATTTATTCTATTTCTTTTTTGTATTTTTCAATAGAAGAGTCATCGCGTCTTAATATAAGATTTAGGTATTTAGAGAGGTAGCATTGTTTCGGTTCATTAAGTTATTTTCTGTTATATTTAATTATTCATATTTGTTTGTTATAAGCAAATTGACAAACTCAGCTGTGACTTTTCGTTTTCCAAAGATTGAATCTGGATTGAATCTTTTTCTTGAAGGAAATTCAAAGTTAGTTTTGAATAATATTTCATCTAGGAAAAATTTGAGCATTGTTATTTGCAATGGTGAAGTAATCATTGGAGAGAATTGTTTTTTTAATAATGATTGTTCTATTAATTGTCTCGATAAAATAACTATTGGGAATGACACTATTTTTGGTGAGAGTGTTAAAATTTACGATCATGACCACTTGGTTGATGATGATTACTTTGTTTATAAAAATAAGTTCATAACTGCACCAGTATCAATAGGAAAAAATTGTTGGATAGGTTCTAATGTTACCATCTTGAAAGGTGTGCAGATTTCTGACAGAGTCATCATTGGTGCGAACGCTGTTGTCCATAAATCAATTATGGAATCTGGTGTCTATGTTAATAAAAATGGACAGCTTACAAAAGTTAAATGATTAATTTCGATTAGGATGTAGTATTGGATACCTTAGTGACCATTGCTGTAATTGCATATAATTCTGAAAAAACGATTCTAGATACATTGGATAGTATTTTAAGACAAAAATATAATAAAAAGTGTATAGAAGTGGTCATTTCTGATGATGCCTCCGCTGATGCTACATTATCAGTTGCAGAGACATGGGCTAAAGAAAATGTACTTTCCTTTTATGGCATAAAATGTATATCGGGTAATACAAACAAAGGCGTTTCGGCTAATTGTGATTCGGCATGGCGAAATGCTAGCGGTGATTGGATAAAAACCATTGCCGCTGATGATATACTGCTAGATGATTGTATCGTGGAGAATGTGGATTATATTTGCAAGAATGAGTTAACTCATGTTTTGTTCTCGAATATGATTCCTTTTACGGAGCAAGGCCGTGAAACTCCTATATGCCACGATAAATCAAAATTTCTTGGTGGGCCAAATGAGCAACTTAAGATCTTGTTGAAAGAATGTTATCTCCTTGCACCCACTAGTTTTGTAAAGCGGGATGTTCTTATTCAGGTCGGATATGCTGATTTGAGATATCCAATGTTAGATGATTATCCTCTATGGTTTAGATGTTTAACAAATGGCTATAGAATGGACTATATGGACAAAGCAACTGTTCTTTATCGCAAAGGTGATTCGCTTTCCCAACAAGCCATAAAAATAGGTAATCTTAAATATTTGCAGTCGTTGTATTCATTTCAAAGGGATGAGTTGTGGCCATTATTATCATTTTTTAAGATATTTAAAAAGTGGGATGATTCTGTAGTATTTTATGAAAAGTTGCTTTGGATAAAATATATTGGAAATAAAAATACAATTTTATACAGATTTTTTCATTTTTCACTTTTTCTGATTCGGCCTTATAAAGTCCAACAAAAAATCATCGATTTATTTCGCTAGCACTTGGTTAAATTATAGTGATCAACGATATTTTAGTTTTTATTCTATTTTTAATCGCAACTATATTTTCTAGTTGGAGATTGAAATTATTCTCTTTAAAACCATCGATTATTGGTGCATTGTTATTTTTATCTTTATATGTATTGATTATTCCAGGGACTATATTGGTCTCTTTTTTTGATTTTCCAATAGTGATGAATGTTCAAAATGTACTTGCAGATAGCACCTTTGATATAACCTTCAGATATACCTTTATTTCAATATCCCTTATTCTATTGTTCATCTCATTTTTGTCTTTTTTCTTCGAGCTTGATGTGAGATTAACTTCTGTTCGAATTTCATATAAAGTTTCAATACTTTTACTACTTGCTTCAATTCTGGTAGTATCTTTTAAAATTATATCTATTGGGAACATTCCTCTATTTTTGGCTTTGGTAGGAGATTCCGAAGGTGCTGCATTAATTAAAGCAAAAATTTTGAGAAGTGAAGTAGGTGCTGGTGGGCTATTTATTGGTTACATATTCGCATATTTTCCACAATGTTCATTGGTCTATTCCTATTTAGCAAAGAAAATTGAACCTAAAAAATATACATTGATTTTTAATTTAAATCTTATTCTTGTTATATTTTATTCATTATACGATCTTCAAAAATCTAAGCTTGTATTTGTTTTCTTTATCTTATTTGTTCTTTACCTAAAGTACTCAAAAAATATTAACTATTTCTATGTCCTTATTTCTCCATTACTAAGTTTAGCCGTTTTATCTGCTGCATTTATGCTTTTGCATGAAACTCCATTAGGTGATGTTTTGACCGCTGTTGCTGCTCGTCTATTTATTGGTCAAACTGAGGGCGCCTATATGATATACGATGTATTACAGCCAAATCTTGAACGGATAACTTATGGTATGCCGCTCGCAGGGTCTTTTGGGTTTGCCGCAATTGATCCTGCGGCTGAAATTATTACGATATTTTTTCCCACCGCAGGTGATGCTTGGGTTAATTCAAACACTTATATTCAAGCCCACGCTTGGAGTATTTTTGGCCTTTTGTCCTTGTTTATAGCGCCGTTTGTGGTTGTAATTAATATCTTAGGGCTTTATTTTTTAAAAGCGGTATTTAGTAAGTTTGCAGGTGGTTTTTCTCATTCTGTTTACATTGTGTCTATCTTAACATTGCCAATTAATAATGATTTTTCCTATTTCCTATTTTTTAAATCTTGGCTTTGCTTTTTGATATTGATGTTTTTTTATATTATTATAAAGTTTACTTTCGATTTCTTGTTTTCTAGAACAAAAAAGTCGGAACATATAGTTATTAAAAGGTTTTAAATGAAGATTTTACATATAGTTGGTAATGAAATTGAGCCTTCAAATGGAATCGGGAAATTAATTCCTGAGATGATTGGAAAAGTCAATTTGTATAGTGACATTTTAGATTGTTCAATGCTCTGTTTAAATGGGAATTATACTAATAAGGAATTTAAAGTATTTAGTGAGGAAGATATTTCCGATTCTTTATTTAACGCTTATGATATTTTTGTTTTTCATGGCGTGTATTTTTTTAAGTATATCGGTTTATATAAAAAAATATTATCGTTAGGTAAGATTTATCTTGTAAAGCCTCATTCAAGTTTGATTTATCAAGCACAAAAAAGTCTCTGATAAAAAAAATAATTGCAAATTCAATTTTTTTTAAAGGCTTCATAAAGAATGCTGCAGCAGTCATTTATACTAATGAAGATGAAGCATCTAATTCAGTTCGTTGGAATGAAAGAGTAATCTTCGAGGGTAATGGTATTACTAGTACCCAAATTGATACTGTCTATCAAGATAAATCCATAAGTTCTAAGCCATATAAATTTGTTTACTTAGCTCGAATTGATTCTTCGCACAAGGGTACTGATATATTACTTGATGCTCTTTTTGTTTTAAAAAACTCTAAGGATATTGTGGATATTGACTTCACTTTTTATGGTAAGGGTGATGTCCAAGAAGAACTTCTTCTCCAAAAGCGAATTTCAGAGCTGAATTTTGCTAGTGTCTCTTTCAAAGGGCCTATTTATGGTGATGAAAAAATTCAAATGCTAAATAGTAAAGATGTTTTTGTCTTAACATCACGATATGAAGGCTTTCCTATGGCCGTATTAGAAGCACTTGATTGTGGTTTACCTTGCCTTGTTACTCAAGGTGTTAATATGTCAAAAATTATTGGCAAATATAATGTTGGTTGGGAATGCCAAACAAATGCGAACGATGTAGCTGAATTACTGCTAGATGTCATTAATATCGAACCGTTACATTTGAGAGATATGTCTATCGCCGCAAGGCAATTTGTTACTGATAATCATAGCTGGCCTTCACTTGTAAAGCAAACTGAAGCTATGTTTTTGGGTGTAAATGAGAGGACAACGTGAGTAAGAGAATTCTGATTGTTGGAGGTTCTTCATTTATAGGCATTAATTTGATTGAATCTTTAATTAATAAAGGTTTTGAAGTTATTGTTTTCGGACGAAAAAAACCGTTATGTTTGAATAATAACTTCACATTTATTTCTGCTGAGCTAACTGATTTTGAACTGCATAGAGCATTACTATCTGAACTCGATATACATACAGCGATATACTTGGTAAATTCATTTTCAGTTAATTCTAAGACGTTAAATTTTAATGATTTATTAGATGTAAATAAAAAATTTATTTCAAATGTTTTTGATGTAGTAAAAAGGTTTGTCTTTTTTTCATCAGGTGGAAGAGTTTATCGAAGCAGTGATTTTCCACATTCTGAAACTGAAGAGTTGAGTGCGCTATGTGATTATGGCAGGAGTAAAATACTTTTAGAGTCGTTCATATCTTTTGAATCAGAGTTGAAAGGTAAGCCATATTTAATAGTTAGACCGTCAAATCCATATGGCCCACATCAAATGTTAAATGGTACACAAGGATTAATCGCTGTAGTAACAGGTCGCATTTGCTCTGGCCAGTCTGTTGAGGTTTGGGGAGATGGATACGAGGTAAGGGATTATATTTATATAGATGATTTCGTTGATTTGTTCACTAAGCTTTTAGCTCTTCCTAGTCCTAAGCATAATATTTATAACATAGGCTCTGGATTTCCTGTTTCGACATTAGAGATCTTAGAGGTTGTTAGGAGAAATTTAAAAGTAGAGCATGTTTCCGTGCGTTATGTTTCGAGTTTAAGTACTATAAAATCAAATATCTTAAATAACTCGAGATTACATGATGAGGTGGGGCCTTTTAATTATACAAGTTTAGATTTAGGAGTTTCTAAATTTATTCAATGGTTAGGTAAGTGAAGGTGTTAGATGATCACATTAAAAAATGAGAATTTTTCTGTTCTTTTGTCAATTTATCATAAAGAATCACCAAATAATTTTTCTCAGGCAATGAGAAGCATCTACGATCTTCAAGAATTAAAGCCGGATGATATAGTTCTAGTTAAAGATGGCCCTTTAACACCTGAGCTTGACACAGAGATTCTATACTGGAGTAATAAACTTGGTAATGTTCTTACTATAGTACCATTGCATGAGAATGTAGGGCTTGCTGCTGCATTAAATTTTGGTTTGCAGTATTGTAAGTGGGACCTTGTTGCTCGTATGGATACGGATGATATTTCGACTCCTGATAGATTTAAATTGCAAGTAGGTTTTATGAGTGAAAGGGCTGATATATCTGTCTCAAGTGGTTATATCGAAGAGTGGGATATAAATCTTTCAGAACAAGTTTCTCATCGCGCATTGCCTATTTGTCACGATGAAATTGTGAAGTTCGCAAGGTTACGTTCTCCAATTAGTCATCCGGCTTGTATATTTCGCAAGTCTATTATTCTATCTGTTGGTGGATATCCTTCACTTTATCCGGAAGATCATCTGCTTTGGGTTAAAGTCATTCAAAGTGGAAATAAGCTTGCGAATATACCTCAAGTTATACTTAAGATGAGAACTGGCGAGGATTTTATAACTAGACGTGGTTATAAATTTTTAAAGGGTGAGTTATCCAGTTACGTAGCTATGTATAAGTGCGGTTTTTTAAACTTTTGGCAGTTTTCTAAAGTTTCAATTATTCGTACATTTGTCAGGTTAGCACCTAATTTTATTAAAATCGGTCTGTATAAATGGTTTAGACGTGTCTAATTATCATCCCTTCTTTTGTGACCTTTGTTGATTGTTTTTGCATATTTATGCTGCAAATTTCAGTTTTACTTGCCATGGGAAATAGTCTTAAGTTTTTGCTAGGATTTTATTTCAAGTAGATTCTAGCAACTTGATTTCTTTATTTTTAGGAAAATGAGCAAAACCTTTATCTGGCTATCGTTTTCTTCATATCGATCTTTTACTTCTGTTTGTTTGATTTTTTGTTGTACGGCCTCAGAAGTTTTAATTCTTAAAAACCTTAACTCACTAGTTAGTTTCTTAGAATTCTTAGCATGCTTATACTGCAACATATCGTAAGGTTTTAGTTGAATAGTTTGTCCTTTATAAACTAGGTTCAGCGGTTCAAGGCACAACAACCATTGTTGTAGTTCGTTGTTTTGTGTATTTGTTAGTTTATGGACATTATCTTCGCGACTGGTTTTGGTGGGTTCAAGACTGAAGAGGTCATCTAATTTTAGCTGTTCAATACATGCGTGGTATTTTCCGCGCCTTGTCATCACATTAAAGTCTAGGATCTGTTTATCTAATAGTTTGCTCTCTATTTGAGTTTCCCCGCTAAAGCAAAATGGAGAATCGTTCGGGCGCAGGATGATTTCCTCTGATTGTCCTAAATCATTCCCCTTTATGTGTAGTTTTACCCCTTCACCTTCCAATATACATAGCTGTCTATCGATGCCGTGGAAGAGTGAGAAGGGGCCATCGCTCGAAATGGTGGCGATGCTGATCCTAAAATCAAAGTTGCTGAGATCTGCCCCCTTTGGCCATATCAAAAGTTGTTTAGTGCTGCCACTACCGTTTTTCCATAAACTCGATTCGCATTCTTCATAACGGATTATCCGGATATTGGGATTCAATTTAAGCTTCTCTTTTGATTATGGATTGTTTCAGTACAGAGGATACCTACTTCGGCGCATTATGCAGTGGCGCATCGTTGCATACTGCGTTCAGAGCTAAATCTCTTTCTTCTTCAAAATGTAATGATCTGCTAGTTCGCCACTTACCCGATTACCTTTCATATCTAACATAAACAGTTGGTTTTCTCCTACCAAGTATTTAGTGCCATCGGATAAGGTGATTTTTGAGCCATTACTATCCCAGTCAAATTTTCCTGCCACTTTAAAGATGGACTCATCTTTACCCAAGTAAATACTCTTTAATTCAAAGCTATTATCCGCTTGGAGCGTGAGTGTCGTTTGGATCCCTTCGCAACTTGCACAGGGGACAACGCCTTCATATACACCTGGCCAATCGAGCGCATTTTGGCTGGTATCGCCAAGTGGTAGGTTTTTTGTGTATCTTGATGTGGCGCAGCGACAGGCTCATTAGCCACTGTCTTAGCGGGCTCACTGCATGCGGTAATCATTAAAGCGAGAAGGGCGAGTGATATCTGCGAAAGTTTCATATTCATCTTAACCGTTTGATTAATTGGCTGTCGTGTGATGATAACCGCCATCATTACAGGTTCCAACCTTATTTATGTCTGGTATTTCTTTCAGTGTCTTAGTGTTAAGACGGACTTTATGTGTTTGAACTTCATTACGAGTTCAGCAAAAAAAGTGCTAAGGTTGGATGATTTTTTATCGGCGTGTTTAGGTAAAGCAGCACTAGGCATTGATCTGCAAAACCAATTGTAACCAGCGAGTGCATCTCAACTAGTGTGTTTCTAGATTGAATCTATACTAAAGAGAATCACTTAAGCTTAGGTCACCAAGTTTATTGCCTCATTTTTAAGTCAGGCGGTACCACGCGGGGTAAATGTGCATTATGACACGTATGTTAGACAGGATTTTATTCGATGTAAGCCGTTCATCCATTATTGATGGTGGCGATCTTGTTGAGGCCTCACAACTTATCGTGTCATCTGTGTGCCAAGGGTTAAAAATCACCCGTGCTGGTATTTGGTTATGGAGTGAAGATCACCAAAGTATGCATTGCTTTTACCTGCTTGATAATATGCACAGGCAAGAGGCGTTGATATTAACTCGGCAGGATTATCCACATTATTTCAGTCTATTAGATAATGAGCGCGCTATTATTGCGAATCATGCGCAAACCGATGGGGCGAGCCATGAGTTTGTTAGTGCCTACTTAGTCCCTAATCGTATTAGTTCTCTGTTAGATAGTCCCATACGTCATCGCGGAAAAATGGTCGGCATTATCTGCTCCGAGCATCAAGGAGTGCCTCGAGAATGGACGCGTGACGAAAGAGCCTTTGCTTCTGCTTTGGCCGATTTATTCGGCCGAGCGATGAGCGCAAAGGAAATTTTGGATTATCAGCATCAATTAAAAGCCATTAATGCGGATTTGGAGGTTCAGGTTGAACAGAGAACGCAAGAACTTGAAACCGCATTATCGGATTTGCGCTCAATACAACACCATTTAGTTGAAAATGAGAAAATGGCGGCTTTAGGGAGTTTGGTTGCAGGGGTTGCACACGAGGTCAATACGCCTCTAGGGATTGCCGTGACATCCGTAACCCATTGTTTAGATGAAGTGGCATTGTTGAAAACGGCTTTTGAGCAAAATGATCTGGATGAGGATAAATTTTTATCCTTTATCAATACTATGCAGGATGGTTTAGGGTTGATTGAGCGCAATCTTTCGCGAGCAGCGGAGTTAGTCCATAACTTTAAGCGCACCGCCGCAGACCAATCGGTGCTAGAACGTGAGCGGTTTAATTTAAAGACCTATATTTTCCAAATATTCAGCTCATTAAGGCCGTTAATGCGTAAGAAGAATATTGCCTTAAATGTGGAGCTTGATGACGACATCTTTATCGAATCTTACCCTGGTGCCATCGCACAGATTTTCACTAATTTAGTGGCTAACAGCTTTCGCCATGGATTTCCTGAGAGTTTTACGGGGGATAAAAGCATCACTATTCGAGTACAAAAACAAGACTCGAACATTTGTATGCAGTATCAAGATAATGGGGTAGGGATGAGCGATGAGGTTAAACTTAAAGCCTTCGAGCCTTTTTTCACTACCGCACGTAAAGACGGTGGCACAGGCCTTGGTATGTCGATTATTTATAATTTGGTGACGCAAAAGCTACATGGCACCATTTTGCTAACCTCATCCCCAGATCAAGGCGTGAAGGTCGAAATACAGATCCCTGAGAAATAAACTTAGATATTGTTTAGGGGACAACTCGGTCTTGTTGAAGAGCTCGCGCCATTCAGCTTTATCGGCATTTATATGCTACAATCATTCTTTAATTTTGACTCACTAATCCTTGATATATCGATGAAAAATGCATTTTTTGGCGGTTATTATGGTTCTTCTACTTGGAGGGGATCACCTGCTGATATATCAATCTTTCTTTGTGAGAATAGTTGACACATTACCTGTTAATAGCTGTTTAACTTTTCGTAGTATTGAACTTAACGGGTAGAAATTTAAATTACTGAACAAGAAGATTTCTAATGAAATGTATTGAAACAGAGATAGCTGAGATTCTTCTGTTTGAACCGCAAGTATTTGGTGATGAACGCGGTTTTTTTATGGAAACATTTCGCCAATCGTATTTCACTGAATGTTTTCAAAGTCGAGGGTTAAAAACGCCAGAGTTTGTACAAGATAATTACAGTCGCTCACAGCAACACGTATTACGTGGCTTGCATTACCAATGCAAGCATCCGCAGGGGAAATTAGTCCGGGTGTGTGCAGGCAGTATTTTTGATGTTGCAGTGGATATTAGGCCGCAATCAGGAACCTATGGTAAATGGGTAGGGCGTGTACTTTCTGCTGATAACCATTTGCAAATGTGGATCCCCCTGGCTTTGCGCATGGTTTTTATGTGCTGAGTGAATATGCCGATGTGATTTATCGCTGCACTGATTATTACGCGCCAGATGATGAATATGTGCTAGCCTGGTATAGTGCAGAGTTTGCGATTGACTGGCCCCTGCAAAACGAAACGCCGATTCTATCCGCAAGGGATGCAAACGCCGCCGTTAGCGCTTAAACGCTAACGGCGGTTTTTGTTATCTTACAGACTGTTTTTCCACACTGGGGCGAGTGAACCAAGGTGAGCGAGCATCTGTAATATCAAACAGATAATATTTACGCCCCACCATTTGCCCGCCATCACGGGTGAGAGGAGACCAGACAATTGTAGCTCTGCTATGAGTTGATTTAATAGTCATCAAATCAAACGGAATTGATATGTAGAAGCCTTTTGTGAAGCTTCCTTCACCATATTCTTCCGATGAAAGGTTGGTCTTAGTCGCATAGGCACCAACAATAACACCACTGTCGAATTGTTTAGAAAAATCTACTGTTACGCCTTTATCTTCAGTGAGATACTGGCCAGCACTGACTCTTAATAAGGTATTGGGGAACCAATCCGGTTGATAATAGGCTGTAGCATGCCCTGTTAGCGTTCCTGTTTGTACTCTATATGGACGATTTGTATGTGGGTCGTAGTGATTTTCCTCTGAAAAGAAACCAAACATACTATCCGGATCACGTTGTTTGACATAGTTTACATCAAAACCAAAAGCCCATTGGCTGTTAAGTGGTCGATAGAGGAATTCTGTGCCAACACCGCCATACATCATTTCTAAATAGCCACCATAGGCTTGATAAGAAATGTTGTCGCTTAGATTATCCATCCAAGTTAATTGTAAGTTAGTGACCCTTACCGGGTTATCATGAACATACTGACGAACTAGGGTACGAACCCGTTTTAAATCAGTGCCATCTGGGGGCACATCATATAAAAACTTATCATAGTTATCGTAAAGATTAAGATAAAGGGAGCTTGAAAACTCAAAATTATCACTAAAGCGATAATTTGCACTGCCGGTCACCCCAATGTTGAACATATAAAAACCTTCGGAGCCGCCGAAAGATTGAGCCATGGTAGGTGAAATATCGAAACTTAAGTTATCTAACCAATCCTTATCAGTATTTGTCACCAGTTTCCCTTGCGGTAACCCTGGAACACTAACAACACTGGCATCACTCACTTTTGCATTGATGTAGCCATGGTTTGCAACCTGGGCAAATTTTATAGCATCAATACGGGTTTCCGTTATTGGTTGGTTATAACGCGTTTCAATCAACCGATACTCTTTTATATAAGTTGTGTCAGTATTATTGGCAAGGATGGTTGATGCTCTTTGATGCGCTTCATTTCTATCGCGGAATTTGTTTTGTTCACCTACAACGGTAATACTTTCATTATCAAGGTAAATTTTGGCGTTAGCGTAACCTGCGATGGTTTGTAAGTCACGAGCAACTTTATTCCAGTCCACTTGAGGATTCTCAATTGTCTGACTGGACGCTTTTACAGGCTCTAGATTTGCTACTTCAGCATTTTGCACTTCTGATTTATGCGTTGAAGTTGCTGTACTCACTGTCGCTTGTTCGGCTCTTGGTGTGTTTACTTGAACTGAAGACTCTGTTTGCGTAAGGGTTAATGGCGCGGCAGGAAGTGGCTTATATTTTTCAGCCTCCGGATCGCGTTTAATCTGTGACAAGGTATTAAAGTTGGTTTGCAGACTAAAGCCAAGCGTCCAAGTATTACCGCGCTCATAACTTAAATGAAGGTCTCCCCAGTCCCCAAAACGATAGAGCATTCCATAGTTAAACTTGCTGTCCTGAGGCATAGCTATACCACCCCTAACCACGGGAAAGTCTGATTGATAGTCGTTACCATCGTATTCGACTTTCAAACGTAACGGTTCCCAAGGGGTTTGATATTCAACGCCACCAAAGAGTGCCGCACAGCCTTTAAACCAACGCTGATAATCAACAGTGCCGCCTTTACCCCCATAAGAAGTATCTCTATCACAGTTGTAATTTAGATCCTTTTTATCGGAAGTGAGATTACCGCTGTTACCGATATAGCCCCAGCCTATACCCAGAGTAAAATCAAGTGGGCCAACTTTTTTTGTTGCGGCAATAAATTCGCCATCAAATAAGCCTGTACCACCAAAGTCTCGCACTCCAATGGACGTTTCGGGCAGCCAGTTACTCTCTTCAAGTAGACGAATCTTAAAATCAATACCTTTATCTGTGTATTTAGTGCTTCCGCTAAAGCTAGGATCATCGCTATAGAGTAAATCCTGTACTTGGGTATAGCGGATTGTTGTTTCAAACCAAGGAAATAATTGTACAGATGCAGTGAAGTGTTGGTATTCGTCGTTATAACTTGTGGCAAAGTTAAATTCACCTTCAGGTGCCATGCGACCCGTCGGCATCTGCATTAGGCCTACACCACCAAAGTCAGACTGTGAAGGCAACAATGTTGGGTAAGAAAATTCATCGGCGCAAACATGTAATAATGGTAGCAGTGCTAAAGATAGCGCTGATAAACGCCCGAAAGAGGGAAAAGTGGGAGTCGAGTTTTTCATTACAGAGCCCGATTTTTGAGTAATTCAATGATGTTGTTGTTTAATGTGGAATAGTCATCAAATAGGCCTGAAAACTCAACGAAGAGTATGGCACCAGGAGCTATGTCCATAGACTGATGATTCCAATAGGCAATAGGTTGGCGAATGGTCTTGCCGTCTGGCTGAATTATCCATACAAAGCTATTTTCAGCATTCTCCAATAAGCCTGCTTGTTTCAGATAATCTTTACTACTTGTACGAGATACCCATTTTTGCTCCCCTGTTTGTGCCACGGCTCCAACCACTGTAATGGTTGTTGGACGTGGGGAGTACCAATAAGAATTGACCGTCGATAATGGGGTTATAAGCATCGGTAATACGAATTAAATCGAGATCTAATGGCTGATTAACTCTTTGTCCAAGTTTTATGTTACGCAGAAATTGTGCAAACTTGGAAAGTTTAGCAATGTACTGGCTATTGTCTGCTTGCTGTCCCATATTAGCCAACTGTTGCAAGATTTGCTGGCGAATAAGTTCTAATGTTGCGGTATTTTTAGTATCTAACAGCGCGGCACCTAACCAATAAACTGGAGTCGGATGAGCTTCCGTTATGTTATTGGCGGGAAGTCGCGTTAATCCGTCTTGTACTGCTTGCTCGACTCGGATGGCTGAAGGATAAGTCAGTTGTAGCTGAGTAAGATCTGATGACGAGGTACTGACAAAAAGTTGGGTACTGGCATTAACTGCAGGTAAAAATAATGAACTGGCCAGTAGTGTGATAGCGGTGATACAGGATTTCATCATAGCTCCACTAAGCTGCAAATGGTCTAAGTAAAGTAATATCGATAAATGGTAGGTCGGGGGCGATCTTCTGACGACTCTTAATGACATTGCCATCTAGTGGGTTTAGCCAAAACTCATTTTGGTATTGTATATTGAGGGTATCCACAGAGACATACTCACTAAAATGTAGAGTTTGAGTGGGAAAGCCATTGATTAAAATACTCTCTTCGGCAATCAATTTAAATTCTGATTTAGCTTTGTAGCCATAATGATAACCGGGTTGCCAATCGAGTGTTCGAGTCCAAGTTTTTGGGGTATCGCTTAAATGCAAACCTAATAGCAATGGATCCGTTTTATCACTTTCAATTGCACTTAAATTGCCTGTGAGTAGGTTATGAGTTTTGACTAAGCGGCCATTCACTGTAACTAACATAGCTTTATCAGCAGATAGCCATTTTAGCTCTAAGGCTTCATGGGATGATTTTTTTGATGAAAGGTTTATTTTGGATTCTGCAAAACCTAGCACCATAAATACTTGGGGAGTATCATCCAGTTTTGCATAGATACTTGCATAGGGTACCGCTGCTACTTGTTCTGGACTAAGAACAATGTCTTTCGTTCCTAAAAAGGCCAACTTGATCGTATCATTTAATGCACTAATTCGTTGACTACAGCCTGATAGTCCTACGCATACTGCCGAAATGACAATAAGGGGTAAAATATTTTTATTAATACGCATCCGAGTTGCTTATTCTCAATAATAGTAGAAGACCAATGTAAATATATGAAGAGGTTATTTCAAGCTAGATTGTATTGGTTTTGGGCGATTAAAAGCTCAAAAAAAAACAACCGCCCATAAGGCGGTTATTTAAGCATACTTTCTAACTGATTAGTTAGTGCCAGTAGTTGTACCAGTACCAGTACCAGTACCAGTACCAGTTGCAGCTGGGCTACCATCAGAGCTGTTAGCAGCAATTGTGACACCAGCTACTACTGCGCCTGCAGCGATAGCGCCTGCAGTAAGACCACCAACAGCAGCACCAGTACCTGCGCCAGCACCAGCTGCTGGTGCTGGAGTTACTGGATCTGCAGCGTTAGCTGCAACTGAACCTAACATTGAAATAGCAGCAATAAGTGCTAATGAAGTTTTTTTCATCGTGATTCCCTTTTAGAAAAAATTAACCTAATTTTTAGCTAATCTAGTGCAGCATGATAGGCGATTCAACTTAAATGATCAATGTTAAATCTGTTTCGCTATTCAAACTTTAGACTGATTTGCTGCCGAGTCGCCTTCAAATAATCCTTAATTTAGAATGGGTTTGCCACATTCACGTTAGAACATTTAGGCGACTCCTATTTTATACCACGCCGAGGGGGCTTCAAATCGATTTATTTGGCGATTTATAACAAGCGCTAAGTCATACCTCATGCCAAATTAAAAAACGCTTTTATCTCATCCATTTGAGCCATGCCATCTTTATAGCCCAATTCAATCAATGCACTGGTGTAGGATTTCTCAAACAAGAGGTAGGACACAATACTCGAGTCTGACTGCCTGTCGATACCGATAAACCCCAGTAAGGTCTTAATTGCCCAAGGCATATCATCATAGAAACGGGCGGCGATTTTACTTAAGTCTTCACTGGGTTTTATCACTAAGGTTTGTATGGGATGTAATGACAGTTGAGTACGGCTCTCTTCGGGTATAAGCGACAGCGTGTGATTAATCCGCTCTAGGCGCTCAAGATCGCTATTTAAGGTATCGGAAAAGATAGTATCTAACAGATGACCCGCAATGGTCGCTGTCTTCGGATGATATTCTAGCTCCATCGGAAAATGCTTATGGGGACTGTCTAGGTTTATCACTAATAGTTTATTAGCCCCCAAATGAATGGGACTTGAGAGTGGCGCCAGCTGGTGGACTGAGCCGTCACCATAATAAGCTTGATTAAGTTTAATTGACGGAAACACCATGGGGATCGCCGAGCTTGCCAAAAGATGCTCGGTATTTAACATCCGCCGCTCACCGCTGCGTCTGGCGCGAGTCCAGTTTTCAATATCCCGCGAAGCTTGAAAAAACGTGACCGAGCGTGAGTTGTTATAGCAAGAAGTATCAACACTGAGCGCCGTCAATGCGCCGTTGCGGATATTGCGATCGATTCTCTTAAAATCGATGAGTTCATTCAGTAAATGTCGTAAAGGCTCGTTATCGAGCAGGCTGCCAGCGTCGGTATTCACCTTATCATCCTGCAGGCCTTTGAGTGCCATCTTGGCTAAATGACTTAACACGCCGGGGATAGAGGCGCGGTATACCTTTCTAGTTTCAAAATGGCGCCAAACCCATTCGAGTTTTTTGACGCCTAAGTGAAAGCAGGAGGCGTGGGTGGCAATGGAGGTGCCATTAATTGCGCCCGCAGAGGTGCCACAAATGATTTTGAATGGCACGCCATGGTTGCGCGGATAAAGCTGGACCAGTGCTTTTAACACTCCCACTTGATAGGCGGCCCGAGCGCCACCGCCACCGAGAACTAATGCTGTTGATGTTGGCAATCTTATGACTCAACGACTTGTTATTATGATTTTATTAAAGCAATGCCTTATCTAAAAAAGCAAGTCTGAGCAGTTATCTCAATGACATTTCTTTAGTTTGTCTTGAGAGGGCTTGCAGAAGGCAATCTGTTTTTGGGGCGGGAATAAAAAACGCACTTGAGGGAGACTCAAGTGCGTTTGCATTTATATCGCGAGAATCTTATTTAAGCATCTGCTCAAACGGGCTGTGTCGGCGCAATAAGTCCGGCGCAGTATGCCTTCGCTTAAGCTTGCAGATTCTTTAAGAAATCGACGATTTGGTCGAATGGCACATCTTGCTTTTCACCGGTGCGGCGGTTTTTGTATTCAAATACGCCAGCGTCGATATTGCGATCGCCGATCACCACAGTGTGTGGAATACCAATCAGTTCCATATCGGCGAACATCACGCCTGGGCGCTCTTTACGGTCATCCAATAGCACATCGATACCCGCAGCACTTAAGTCTTTATATAACTGCTCGGCAATATCGGTTACGCGGTGTGACTTGTGCATATTCATTGGCAGAATGCCTACACTGAATGGGGCAATGGCTTCTGGCCATACAATGCCGCGGTCATCGAAATTTTGCTCAATGGCAGCAGCCACGATACGGCTCACACCAACACCGTAACAACCCATCAGCAGCACTTGTGATTTACCGTTCTCATCGAGAACAGTCGCATTCATCGATTTAGAATAGTTAGTACCGAGTTGGAAAATGTGACCCACTTCGATACCACGCGCCATGGCGTAAGTACCTAAACCATCAGGTGTGGGTTCGCCTTCAACCACGTTACGGATATCGGCAGCTTGTGCCAGTGGCAGATCGCGCTCCCAGTTGATCCCAAAGTAGTGTTTGTCATCTTGGTTAGCGCCAGCGGCGAAGTCGCTCATCACGCTAACACTGTGATCGATGATGATAGGCATGTTCAGGCCGACAGGGCCTAATGAGCCAGGACCTGCGCCAATGGCGTCACGGATTTGGGCTTCAGGGGCAAATTCTAATGGTGATGCCACTAAATCTAACTTGTCTGCCTTGATTTCGTTCAGTTCGTGGTCGCCGCGTACAATCAGCGCTACCAGTGGCGCTTCTTCCGTCGCACCTTTCACAATCAAGGTTTTCACTGTCTTAGTGATATCTAAACCGAATTGCTCAACTAATTCAGCAATGGTTTTTGCATTTGGGGTATCGACTAAACGTAATTCTTCAGTTGCCGCGCCACGCGCTTCGGTGGGCATGGGTGATTCGGCTTTCTCGATGTTAGCGGCATAGTCGCTGCCAGTAGAGTAGGCGATTAAGTCTTCACCGCTTTGCGCCAATACGTGGAACTCGTGTGACATGCTGCCACCGATAGAACCTGTGTCCGCTAAAACTGGGCGGAAGGCCAAGCCCATGCGCGACAGAATGTTGCTATAGGCTTGATACATGGCCTCATAGGTTTCATTCATGGTATCTACGTCCAGATGGAAAGAATACGCATCTTTCATCAGGAACTCGCGCGAACGCATTACGCCAAAGCGTGGGCGCACTTCGTCACGGAATTTGGTCTGGATTTGGTAAAGATTCAGCGGTAATTGCTTGTAAGAGCTGACTTCTTTACGGATTAAGTCGGTGATTACTTCTTCGTGGGTAGGCCCCAGAACGAAGTCACGGTTATGGCGGTCTTTAAAACGCAGCAGCTCAGGACCAAATTTGTCCCAACGACCCGTTTCTACCCATAAATCAGCCGGTTGCACCATAGGCATAAGGATTTCAATCGCGCCTGCTTTGTTCATTTCTTCACGAACAATGGCTTCGACTTTACGCAATACACGCAGGCCCGTGGGCAAATAGCTGTATAGACCTGAAGCGTTACGGCGGATCATACCAGCACGTAGCATTAATTGATGGCTAATGACTTCTGCATTCGCAGGTGTTTCTTTTTGAGTAGAAAGTAGGTATTTGCTAACGCGCATTACCGATGTCCAAATTTGAGTTGAATGGGCGCCATTTTATCACCTGCTTCGATGATGTCACCTATGGATTGAGGTTAAATTCAATCAGCTGCAGACAAATGGCCGTTTTCATTTTACAAAGTGTGCCGCGTCGCCACAGAGGGCGATGCATACAGATAAAGCTAAGTGAGTTATTTATCCCGCCTATCGCCAATCACCCGGGCGGGATTGCCCGCGACTATGGCCCATGCGGGAATATCTTTAGTGACAATACAGCCCATGCCAATTACGGCATGGTCGCCAATGGTGACACCATCGACAATCCCTGCCTGTGCGCCAATCCACACATCTTTACCTATCACTATGCCTCTAGAGTTTGAGGCTTGTTGATAAACAGGCGTCTCGGGCGCCATGCCATGATTAAACGCATAAATAGTGACATGGTTAGCAATGCGGGTTTGGGAGCCAATTTGAATGCCCACTCGGCCGCCATCGAAGGAGCAGCCGTGATTGATAGCGACTTCATCACCGAGCGTGATAGGACCGTGCAAAAAGCATTCTGCGGCAATCATGCAGCGATTACCGATTGTGATATCGCGATTTGGCTCGGCAAATAACTGCGCCTCGGGCGCAATAAAACAGTTTTCGCCAATGGTCACGGTTTCGAGGGCGCAAAGGTTGGCTTGCACTTCATCCTGCCAAGGTTTGGCCCAGACTAAGTGTTTTTCCTTGAGTGAGAAATACAGCCAGGGCATCCAAGATAGACGCTTTTTATGTTGGCTTTGATAATCAGGCAAGGCCGTTGTGATTGGCGTCTGCATTTAGCCACATTTCCCCGGTTTGAGTTCTAATACCTGAATGTATTCCTGCTCATCCTCATCGACCGCCATCCGCCAAAAGATATCTAAATCATACAAAGCTACTTGATATAACTTGGGGTCATCTTTGGCTTTTTTATAGGCAGGGCGGGGGTCTTGCCCCAGCACGCCGTGGATGAGTACGGCTAAATCGGTATAGGCGTCCTGTTTACTGTAGGAATCAATCTGGGTTGCGGCGAGCTCGGAAAACACTACGCTGATAAGTTTTGGTGCTTCTTGCGCGATACCGCCGACGGCACCTTCAATCGAATCCGAGAACGGAATATAGGGCTTAATATCAATAATGGGCGTGCCATCGACAAGATCCATGCCCGAAATCTCTAGGCACACTTTGCCTTTACGTTGCACTACCCCGTGGAGTTTGACCACGGATTGGCCAATGCCATTCGGACGGAAAGTGGAGCGAGTCGCGAATACGCCGAGTTTTTCATTGCCGCCCAAACGGGGCGGGCGTACCGTCGTTTTCCACCCTTGGGCGAGATTTTCATGGAAACAAAACAACAACCAAAGGTGAGAATATTGCTCGATACCACGCACGGCATCGAGATGATTGACATGGGGCTCCAGCTCAACATAACCGCGCGCCTCCACCAACCCGGGCTGCCTTGGAATGCCAAATTTTTGTTTATAGGGAGTGCGGCAAGTGGCGACAGCGGTAATCTGGTTGGTAAATGTCATGCAAAAAATACCTAAAGCAAGGGCAACAACCCAAACGCAGATGGCCTAGGTTGTTAAGTACATCAATATTGGCGTGCAGTATACACGCTTTGAATTAGTCGGCAGAGGCCATTTTGATGGCTTGGCCAACGCAGAGGGCGCGGCTGACGCAGCCTTGGGCTGCTTCTTCCATCATCACGCATTGTTTGATGATGATACCATTGGCGCCTTTATCGGCTGCCGCACGGCGGGCTTCGGTTCGGGCTTCACTTAAGGAAGCGGGCACCGCATTCACATCGGCTTGGCAAGATTCACCCTGTACCAAACCTTTTAATTCGTAATGGCCTTTAGGCAAACTATCGCCCTCAAACAGCGTGACATCTCCCGCCTTGAAGTAGTCATTAATCGCCTCGCCGTCCAAATTGCTGTTAAAACTGTAATCGCTGGCACAGGCGCTAAGCAGTAGCACTAATGCACTTGAGAGGATGATTTTCATGGTTTGACCTGAGATTAAGGGTAAATAAGCGCAGTCCAACGGACTGCGCGGTATCGAGCGATTTATCTGAGCAAATTCTAGCGCTTAAGATACTTTTGATAAAGCTGCTGGTGGCGATTATTCAGATCTATTTGCCGTCCTTCAATCCAGATCGCATCAATTTTGTTGCTCATGGGGTCGAGGATATCCCCGTCACTCAGCACAACACTGCCCTGATAACCGACGGCGATGGCGCCTAAATCGGTGATCCCCAGCAGTTTTGCTGCATCTAAGGTTACCGATTTTAATGCTTGCTCGGGCGTGACGCCGTAAGCGGCACTGTAGCCCGCGGCATAGGGAAGGTTACGACTGTTCCAATCCGATGAAAATCCAAGGGCATAGGGAATGCCCGCACTTGCCAGCAACGAAGGGATTTTAAAGGGCAAATCCACGGGTTCATCTTTACGTTTGGGCAGACTCAGGGTGTGCGGGTAAATCACACTGGCGTTCACTTCCCTTAAGCTTGACGCCAATCGCCATGCATCATAGCCACCGACAATCACCAATTTAAATTGATATTTTTTAGTCAGGGCAATGACTTGCTCAATTTGGCTGACACTGTCCGCATGGGCAAATAGCGTGGCCTTACCTTGGTACAGGGGCAGCATGGCTTGCCAACGTAAATTGGTTGTCTTGGCCGAATCCTTTGCCTTATGGCTTAAAAAGTAGCGATAGCCATCCTCAAAGGCTGTGGTCAGTGTATCTATGGCCTGCTGATTTTTCTCAATGGCCTTAGCTTTTTCCTTTTCATCCTCCGGCATACGCTTGATTTGCGGCCAGTAAACATGGAATTGGCCTTCGCTTGGTTGCAGAGCATCCTCAATCGTCCAAGCATCAAGATCCACGACCACAGATTGGCCCGCGAGTCCGTCGCCACTGGGGACGATTTGTGCGTGGGTGATGCCATTGTAGCGAATGGTTGGCAGCAGCTCTGAATCCGGGTTGTAAGCCGTTGCCGCGCTGATTTGCGGATTAAAATCTCCGACTTCAGCATTATCGACGGTTGGGCGCACCATCTCGATTTCTACTAAACCAAGACTGGTATCGAGCGCGATAAGGCCTGGATATAAATGTTTACCCGTAGCATCGATGATCTGCATCTGGCCATCAGCCTCATTGGCGCTTAACTGTGGCCCTAGTGCGCTGATTTTACCGTTTTCAATCAACACATCGGTATTGGTTAAAACCCCTTGGCTGACCGTATGCACAGTGGCGTTTTTAATCAACACACCGTGAGTTTGTTTAGGCGTAGGGATGAGATTATGTGCCTGCACGGACAAGGTGATGGTCAGTGTCGACAGCAGCAAGCTAGTGGGTAAGTGCTTCATTATTTTGCTCCCTGATGATGTTGGCCCCAAGCCTGATAATGGGTATCGCAGTGCCATTGAGGTTCCTTAAGCGGTGTAACTTTTTCACCCGCCTTGGCGCTATCATCACTACTGAGAATTTTTTGGATAAGGGCGGCGCGCTCTGCGACGACCTGCTGCTGGGCAAGCTGGTCTTGGTCGCGATCGAAGTAGCGCTTGCCTTCGACCCAAGCCTGGGTCACTTTGGCATAAATCGATAGCGGCTCGGCATTCCAAAGCACGATATCGGCCATTTTGCCTGGGGTGAGTGAACCAACATACTCATCGACTCTGAGCTGTTTCGCCGGGTTGATGGTCACCATATTCCAGGCATCTTCTTTAGACATATCGCAATACATCATTGACTTCGCCGCTTCTTGGTTAAGTCTGCGCTGCATTTCGTAGTCGTCAGAGTTGATGCTGGTAAGCACGCCTTGTTTTTGCATCAGGCAGGCGTTTTGTGGAATCGCATCATAGACTTCGAACTTATAGGCCCACCAATCGGCAAAGGTCGAGGCGCCTGCGCCATGGGCGGCTAGTTCACTGGCAACCTTGTAACCTTCGAGCACGTGGGTAAAGGTTTGCACCTTAAAGTGATAGGCTTCGGCTAATCGCAGGAACATTAAGATTTCTGACTGCACATAGGAGTGGATATGCACATCGCGCTGCTGCTTTAACACTTCGGCGACCGCCTGTAGGCGATAGCTTGGGCGCGGCGCAATGGTTTTCTTCTTCTCACTGCTGCGTAAGTCATCATAGTCCTTCTGCGCTTTCTCATAGGCGATTGCGGCATCGAAGGTTTCTTCAAATAAAGCTTTTACGCCCATGCGAGTCTGCGGGAAGCGCTGAACAAATTTCTCGCCCCAGTTACTCTGTTTGACGTTTTCGCCAAGGGCGAATTTGATACTGGCAGGGGCATTGGCAAATTTAAGCTGCTCAGCACTCTCACCCCATTTCATCTTTATTAACTGGGATTGGCCACCAATTGGGTTAGCGCTACCATGGAGTAATTGTGCGCTGGTGACGCCGCCCGCGAGTGCACGGTAGATGGAGATATCTTCGGGATTGACCACATCGCCAATCCGCACCTCAGAGGTGACTGCATCTGTACCTTCATTAGTGCCACCATTGATAGCAATATGGGAATGCTCATCAACGATACCCGCAGTTAAATGTTTACCCGTGGCATCGAGAACTTGATAACCCGAAGGCGTGCTGAGTTGCTGACCGATTTTTTCAATTCGGCCATTGGCCATTAACAGATCCGCATGTTCCAAAATGCCCTGTTTATCCGAGGTCCACAGGGTGGCATTTTTAATATGGAGTTTTTCGGCTTTTGGCGCCTCGCTCAAACCATAGGCAACGTTAGGGTAGGTGAGTTGACTCACTAAAGTCGGTGCAGCATCGGTTTTTGGGGTATCGGCAGGCTTTGTATTTAAACTCGACACGATAGCAATACCCGCCACATTAATACTGCGACTTTGGGCGTCCACCATGCGGCCTTGAATACCATCTTTAGCGAGCCAGAGGGTAAAACGGCTGATGCCATGTATGCCCGCATCGCTTAAATCGGCGTTAAAGCTCACGCGGCCGTCGTCTTCAAGCTGAAGATTGGTGAGTGTAATGCTCTTCTCGCCACTACTCAGTTGACCTTGGAAGGCGGTTTTGCCCGCTTTGCCCGTTTCTTCAAGGCTTAGATCTAAGGCGAGATTATTCAGCGTGAGCTGATAATCGCCTAAGAGTTTGGCCTGTGGGAGTGAGCGAATGGACTGCTCTTCGCCCTGCAGCCAGACACTGTAAATCTGACCATCTTCAAAGATATTGCCCTTAGTAATCACAAAGTCGGCCATATAGTCGGGGGCAAGTTTACCGGCGAAGTCGGCCGTTCCCGCCATTTCGGCGGCTTGAGTCGTCAGCGCGGCGAGGGCATTGTCCTCACTCAGTCCCTGGGCGATGGCTTGACGTAGGCGAGGCCAAAATGCCTCGGTCTTAATGCCAAATTGGGTAAAGGCAAAAGGGATGCCCGCATTGGCCACTGCTGCTGGATTTGTGGGGGCGCGTTCCCATTGTCTGAGTTCAGCAAGGGAAACTTCACGGTCGGCATCATCGGTACCCACATCCGGTGCCTGCGGATAGTTGAGCGGCAGGATCAGAGGATAATTCAGGGCCTTTAATTCATTGATGCGCGCATATTCTTGACCACTTGCGAGTAAGTTGGCAGGCTGCTGATGTTCTTTGAGCAGGTTCGCGGCGCGCAGCAAATCGTTGAGGCTTTTTGTTTCAAAGACGATTTGTTTCTCGGCTAAGTTATCTAAGCGTTCGAAGGCAATATTAAATTCAATTTGAGGATTTGCTGAACTATTAACCGATTTGTGCTTATTTTGGTTATACCAGTTAGCATCGGCAAAGGTTTGTCGGATAAGTGCAATACTGCCCATCAGAGAATTGGGGTAGTCTTGTTCAGACGTGCCTTTATCGAAGGCCATAAAAGGTTGGCTGCGAGCACGATAAATCACCTCGTTGGCGGTTTTATCCGCTAATGAAAGGCTAACACCCGTGCCGCGGAAAATACCGTCGAGTTTACTGCTTTGTACGCTGGTAAAGCCGTTATTGATCCAATCGCGTGCGCGTTCTTTATTTGGGTAGACGTAATTAAACCATTCTTTTTCAGCGTGAATTGCGCCATTTTCTGCATTACCGCCGATACGTTTAATATCATATACCGGACGAGTCAGCCCCAATTTGGGATATTCAAACTCGATACCATAATCGGTAAAGGGATCGATAAAACCAGGATAGATAGTATAACCACTGAGATCAACCTTTAATGCCGCTTCTGGGATATCCCCTTTTTCAATAATGGCTTTGATCCGATTGTTTTCAACTAATAAGGTGGCATTTGTGAGTCGCTTCCCTGGCGCCATGATTAATTCAGCATTAGTAAAGGCCGTTAACTTATTGACGGGGGGATGGGATTGGCCTCGGCAAAAATGTTGTGGGATACAAAACTACTTATAATGCCGCAGCTTATTATTATCTTATTGTTTATCTGCATTTTTTATTCACTTAGACGGAGGGGGAATAAAGAGTAACCTAAAGCAGATGTAAATACTAAAGCTGAATTGTAACGCAATTTAAGCATTTGCTTGAATGCAATGGTAGTGGCATTCAGGCATAAAAAAGCTCGCAGGGCGCGAGCTTTTTTATGTTACTCAATGGTAATAGCAAACGGCTATTACGAGCACGGTATGGGATTAGATTAAGAAATCATCCATAGAACGGCCTTTATTGACTTCGTTCTTAAATACCGTTGGCATACGACCTTGACCAGTCCACTGGATCACTTCGCCGTTAACTTCAATTTGATATTTTGCTGGACGTGGAGCGCGTTTTTTACCCACAGCTTTAACTGCTACGCCACCTAAGTCGTCGATTGATAAACCAACTGCTTCCATTTGTTGGCGGATTTCTTCGATTTTAGCATTACGTGCAGCAATAGCTTGCTGCTCTTCTGCTGCCATTGACTCACGCTCAACTAAAATTTTATCTAGCTTAGCCGCTAAATCACGCAGTTCTTCAACGCTGAGATCTTTTACCGCAGCTTTAAAACGACGACCGTGAGTTAATATCTCTAAAAATTCGCTCATATCTATTTTCGTCCCACTCTATTTTTATTACAGGATAATGGTGAACAACAGCTAAATGATAGAAAGTAATATAGCTCGAATCAAATAAAATTATGCAATAAACAGAAATTAAATATTATTTAATTTTTGAACTTTTTAAATATGGCAGATAAGTGTTCAAAAATGTGGCCAATACCACAGTCTTAAAAAATGCAAACAGGCGTTTGAGTTTAGTTGACGTTAACGTTAACAGGACGTAAAGTGGCTCTATCCTGCATTGGTGATGACCAATGTTTTGTCCATGTACATGAAAGTGTAGGAAGGAAACCCTATGAAAGTATTGGTGCCTGTTAAGCGCGTAGTTGATGCCAATGTGAAGGTCAGGGTAAAAGCTGACAACACCAGCGTTGATACCGCAAACCTCAAAATGGCGTTGAACCCTTTTTGTGAAATTGCAGTAGAAGAAGCGGTTCGTTTAAAAGAAGCGGGCAGTGCTACTGAAGTAGTGGTCGTCAGTATCGGCAATAAAGCCGTTCAAGAACAATTACGTACCGCGTTAGCATTAGGTGCTGATCGTGCGATTCACATTGATACTGAAGAAGAGTTAACCCCAGTATCAATTGCCAAATTACTCAAAGCCGTACAAGAAAAAGAACAAGCGCAATTAGTGCTGTTTGGTAAGCAATCTATCGATGGCGATAATAACCAAACTGGCCAAATGTTTGCCGCATTAACGGATATGCCACAAGCCACTTTTGCTTCTGAAATCAAAGTAGAAGGTCATTCGGTTCAAGTGGCTCGCGAGATCGATGGCGGGATGCAAACCTTAAGTCTGCCATTACCAGCCGTGGTGACAGCCGATTTACGTTTGAACGAACCTCGTTACGCTTCATTACCTAACATCATGAAAGCTAAACGTAAGCCATTAGATGTGCTCACTGTTGCGGATTTAGGTGTGACGCTAAAAGCCCATCAAACTGTGGTGAAGGTGACGCCGCCTGCCGAACGTAAAGCAGGTATCATGGTTGCGTCGGTAGCTGAGCTGGTTGAAAAGTTAAAGAATGAAGCGAAGGTGATCTAAATGGCCATTTTAGTATTAGCAGAACACGATAATGCGGCACTGAAACTGGATACCGCAAAGGTTGTCACTGCCGCGCGTGCAATTGGTGATGATGTACATGTATTGGTGGTGGGCCACCAATGTGGCGCCGTGGCGCAAGCTGCGCAAGCCCTACAAGGTGTCGCTCAAGTATTGGTCGCCGATAACAGTGCCTATGAAGCGCATTTAGCCGAAAACGTGGCTAAATTGCTGGTGGACTTAGCACCAAACTACAGCCATATCCTCGCTGCAGCATCGAGCGCTGGCAAAGATACGCTACCACGTGTGGCCGCCTTGTTAGACGTTGCACAAATTTCGGAAGTGATTGGCGTAGTGAGCAGCGACACCTTTGTTCGCCCGATTTACGCGGGTAACGCTTTAGCGACAGTACAAAGCCATGACGCGATTAAAGTGATGACAGTCCGTGCCAGCGCCTTCGATGCGGCGGCGCAGGGCAACAGTGCTGCAGTTGCCACCTTAGATAAAGTGTTTGAAGCCAAAACTCAGTTTGTGTCTCAATCATTGACCGTTTCTGCGCGTCCAGAGTTAGGTAATGCGGGCATTATCGTTTCTGGTGGCCGTGGTATGGGCAGCGGTGAAAACTTCGGTATGTTAGAGCAATTGGCGGACAAACTCGGTGCTGCTGTTGGGGCATCTCGCGCCGCGGTTGACGCAGGCTTTGTGCCTAACGACCTGCAAGTCGGTCAAACCGGTAAGATTGTGGCACCAAACCTCTACATCGCCGTGGGGATTTCGGGTGCGATCCAGCATTTAGCTGGGATGAAAGACGCTAAGGTGATTGTGGCAATCAACAAAGATCCTGAAGCGCCAATCTTCCAAGTGGCCGATTATGGCCTCGAAGCCGACCTGTTCGACGCCGTTCCAGAGTTGATTTCAACTCTAGGTTGATTTTATCCGTGATCTAAGTCAAAGTAAGCGGCTTTGCGGTGGCAACTGCTTAGCCGCTTATGTTTTTATGTGCCTCACGCCCGTGCATGGGCGTTCTTAGAAGTAGAGGCGCACCAAATATCAGTAGTGATCAGTAGGGTGATTCCGTTGATCGTTCACGAAAGGATTTGGTGCCGAAGTGGTTTGATTTATCACGATCAACTGCTGGGGTTGTGCCGAATAGGTACAACACTGCCATAGTATTTTCTGATACGGATATTAGGAATAGTTACTATGGAGCGCTACTGATAGGACAGGTGATCTTGGGTATCTATTGCCTTTTCCCACCAGTTCAGTCGCCCTCCATTCGTATTTTGACGAAGAAATAATCAATGACTGTAGTAAGTTACGCCGATTCGGCACTTTCTCTGCTGCCGCCTGTGGTCGCAATTGTGTTGGCGATTTTCACTCGCCGCGTTCTCCTTTCCCTCGGTTTAGGTATTGTGATTGGGGTGTTATTACTCAATCAATTTTCACCTGTGGCCAGCGGTGAGTTTTTATTTAACAGTGTAAAAGGACTTTTTGGTCAGAAGATGGCGTAAATTCTTGGAATTTATACATTCTCGGCTTTTTAATTGTATTAGGGATGATCACGGCATTAATTACCGTCAGTGGTAGTGCTAGGGCATTTGCTGATTGGGCGCGCCTGCATATTCGCAATAAACGCGATGCCAAATTACTGACCATGTTTTTAGGCTGTGTTGTCTTTATTGACGATTATTTCAATAGCTTAGTCGTGGGTTCTGTCGCAAGGCCCGTCACCGACCGTTATTATATTTCCCGCGCTAAGTTAGCCTATTTATTAGATTCAACGGCGGCGCCGGTTTGTGTTATTTCGCCGGTATCCAGTTGGGGCGCTTATATTATTGCGCTGATCGGCGGCATATTAACCGCCCACGGTTTTGCCGACTCTGGTCATTTGAGTGTGTTTATTCAAATGATCCCTATGAATTTCTACGCTATTTTCTCTTTATTATTATTACTTTGTGTTGCATTTATGGGCTTAGATATTGGCCCTATGCGTGAGCATGAATTAAATGCGCAGCGCGGTAATTTATATGATGAGAATAAAGGATTACCGCCCGGAGCGAATGCCGATTTACCCGAAGCCGAAACGGGTAAGATCCTTGGTTTATTCTTACCTATTACCGTGCTGGTATTTGCGACCCTGTATTTTATGATCGACAGCGGTGCCCAGGTATTAGCGAAAGAAGGTATTGAATTTAATATTATTTCAGCTTTTGAAAAAACCGATGTGAGTTCATCACTGTTCTTTGGTGCCCTGATTGGTTTAGCGGTTGCGCTGGTACTTAACCTAGTGCAAGGCGTTGAAAAGTCGATGGTCGTCAAAGGCGTGGTGCAGGGCGCTCGCTCTATGCTGCCTGCGATTTATATCCTGTTATTTGCATGGACCATTGCCGGCGTGATTGGCCAGCTTGAAACCGGTAAGTTTATGGCAAGCCTCGCCACAGGCAATATTCCTTTTGCCTTCTTACCTGCGTTGATGTTTGTGTTAGCGGGTCTAACGGCGTTTTCTACCGGCACCAGTTGGGGTACGTTCGGCATTATGCTACCGATTGCCGCCGATATGGCGATGGGCAGCCATACAGCCATGATGTTACCTATGCTGGCTTCGGTTTTGGCGGGCGCGGTATTTGGTGATCACTGCTCACCGATTTCGGATACCACGATTTTGTCGTCAACTGGCGCGAGCTGTCACCATATCGACCACGTTGTGACTCAGTTGCCTTACGCTGTGATTGTGGCGCTGATCAGTATGGTGGGTTATGTGGTGCTTGGCTTTACAGAATCGGTGAATGCGGGACTGCTGACCTGTGGTGTGTTGTTTGTCTTAAGCATTGTGTGGTTACGACTCAAATCCCAAAGCAACGCGAAATAAGCCTGACGTAAGCGAGCGCTTTATTCGTGAGTCTTCATTGTTAATTTCCCAAGCTCTCAAAACAAATCAGCCAGCATTATGCTGGCTGATTTTTTATCTATCACACATCCCAAATTACAGGGCGGTGTTGAGTCCACGGCGGTTCAATAACCCTTCGGTGGTAGGCTCTTGACCACGGAAGTTTTTGTAAGCTTCCATTGGTGCAATGCTGTTGCCCACTTCGCGAATCGTCTTGCGGTATTTCATGCCGATTTCACGGTTTAGGCCACCTTGAGTTTGCACATAAGCGTAGGCATCTGCCGCTAAAATCTCACTCCACATATAAGCGTAGTAACTCGCTGAGTAACCACCCGGAAAGGCGTGGGCAAAGTAAGTTGACTTATAACGTGGTGGCACGGCAGTGATATTTAAGCCGTGTTTTTTCAGCGCATTGGCTTCAAATGTCGCCACATCTTGCAGTGGGGCATCTGGGCTTAATGAGTGCCATTCCATGTCGACGAGCGCCGCAGCCATATACTCTAAAGTATCGAAGCCTTGGTTAAAGCTGCCTGATTTGAGCAGTTTTTGCAGCAAATCATCGGGAATTGGTTTACCAGTTTCGTAGTGTTTGGCGTAGTTGGCTAACACTTTAGGGTGGGCTGCCCAGTCTTCTTCGAAGGTTGATGGGAATTCCACAAAGTCACGGGAGACCGAGGTGCCCGCCAAGCTTGGGTAAGTCACCTTGGAGAACATTCCGTGGGTACCGTGGCCCATTTCGTGGAACATAGTGGTGACTTCGTTGTAGCTGACGAAGGTCGGTTGTCCCTCTGGCGCCTTCTTAATGTTCATCACGTTGACCACGACAGGCTTAGTGCCTTCGAGGAAGGATTGACCCACGAACGAGCTCATCCATGCGCCGCCGCGTTTGCCTTCACGGGCAAAGTAGTCGGCGTAGAAAATCGCCATGCTCGAACCATCGGCATCAAACATTTCGTAGGCTTTCACATCCGGGTGGTACACAGGTAAATCTGGGCGAGGCTTTAGGGTAACGCCATAGAGTTCTTTGAGGGTGTAGAACACGCCGTCTTCGAGTACGCGGTTAAATTCGAAGTAAGGGCGAATGCTATTTGCATCGAGGGCGTATTTCTCTTGGCGAACCTTCTCTGCGTAGAATTCCCAGTCCCAAGGCGCGAGTTCAAACTTGCCGCCAGTCTTGTCGATCATCGCTTGGATATCGGCCGCTTCTTTTTCGGTATTAGCGACGACGGCAGGCACCATTGAACCAAACATGCTGTATACCGCTTCAGGCGTTTTTGCCATTTGTGGCGCGAGGCGGTAGCTGGCCCAGTTTTCATAACCTAAGAGGGCAGCGCGCTCGGCACGTAATTGCGCTAAGCGAGACACTAAAGAGGCCGTTTCGTTTTCACCCGTTAAACCACGGTTTGCCGAGGCTTCCCAAATGCGTTGGCGCAGTTCACGGTTCTCTAAAGAGGCGAGCACTGGCTGGCGAGTGGTGTTGGTGATGTTGATTAAGTACTTACCTTCGTGGCCCGCGGCCTTGGCATCGTTGGCTGCCGAGGTGATTTCGCTGTCAGTAAGGCCCGCCAGTTGCTCTTTGTTATCGACAACGATGGCGATTTCTTTGGTTAAGCGCAGTAAACGTTGCGAGAACTCGTTGGTCAGCGTCGATTGCTCTTCGTTCAGCGCGCGGATCTTCACTTTCTGCTCATCGGTCAGTTTAGCGCCAGCCATGATAAAGCGCTGGTGATACACCTCAACCAAACGTACCGCTTCAGGCGTTAAGCCTAAGTTATTGCGGTCGTTATAAATGGTTTCAATACGGGTGAATAGTGCTGGATTGAGGTTGATGTTATCCGAGTGCGCTGCCATTTTAGGGGCCATCTCACCTTGGATTTTACGCAGTGCAGGATTACTGTTTGACCCCGCGAGGTTATAAAACACGCTCGATGCTCGGGTCAGCAGGGCACCGCTTTTTCCATGGCGACAATCGTGTTGTCGAAGGTCGGGGCGGCAGCATTGTTGGCAATGGCCAAAATCTCTTGATAATGCTCTTTAATGCCTTGCTCTAATGCGGGCTGAAAATGCTCGTCTTTAATGACACTAAAATCAGGCGCTTGGTATTGCAGCGTGCTGGCTTGGAACAGAGGATTTTGGGCTTGAACTGCGGTCACATTTGTCGCTTTAGTCTCTTGAGTGCTGCAGCCTGCGAGTGCGCCTGTCATCAAAGTGGCGCCAATGGCGATGGCAATAAAACTTTTACGCATAGTTGAGTGATTTCCTTAGAATTGTAGTTTTTTGTGACTCTAGCGTTACTAACTTAAATAGGACTGAAAACCTATGGGGTGAAGTTGTAAGTAAAAGTAAACAAAAAAGCGCCCTACAACCGTAGGACGCTTGAACTATTTTCTTGCAGGGAAAATAGCGGGACGACTAGTTATTTACGGGTAAAGTTATGGTACTTGTCGATACCAGAGCTGCTACCTGTGTTGTGGCACACGGCACAAGATTCACCCGTAGGTTGCTTGAACCAATCGCCAGTGGCTGGCACGCTGATCTCGCCACCGTTGCTCACCATGTGAGCTTTGACTGCATCGCCAGTATGGCAGGCATAACAGTTAGCAGTAACAGGGCTGGTCATCTTGCTGCCGGGTTCAAGAATGTATTGATTTGGCACTTTGTTTAAATCAATAGCGGTTTCGTGACAGGCAACACAGCTAGTGACTGGGTTGATAGCGCCTGCGCCGTTCGCTGTCTTGGCTTGGGTGCCGTCGGCCTTCATCTCACCAACATTTGCACCATTACCCCAGTGCCAGCTGTGGATCATAGGACCAAAACCTGCACCCAGTGTGGCCGAAGTCCGCGCCATACCGTTATCGTGACAGGCAATACAACCGTTACCGCCTTGATCGAATGCACCGTTTTTGTGGAAAGCGGTGGCATCGTTGTGGCAAGTCGTACAGCTGTTATCGCTGATCACAGTGCGACGTTCAAAACCTGATACTTTCTCAGCACTTACTGGATTTACCACATCTGAGTAGGCGGTGAAAGAAACACCCATTGAACCGTCATAACCCTTGGCTCTGAGGTTACCATTGCTTTGATAGCGTTGATTACCGTCGTACTCCATCCAGCCTGCAGTGCTGAAGGTGACCCGTGCAGAGTAGGCATAGTTAGCGTTTACTGCGCTGATATCCGTCAGTAGGTGACAGATATTCTTAGTACCATCGGTGTTGTAACCATAGTAATAGTTTGTACGGTTACCTGGGCGGCCTACTAAGGTGTTGTTGTCATAAGCATGCAGATAGGCACCAGCGTAGACAATCGGCTTCTTGGCATCAAATACCAGAGGATCTGAGTAGTTGAAGTTATCTTTAATGCTAAAGATGTTGCCGTCGGTGTCTTTCACTGTGATGGTGGTACACCAACCGGGTTCTGCTTTAGCTACGCTTGAGCCATCTGGCGCATAGTGATCGGTTAAGGTGGAAATATCATCTACTTTTACGGGGGTTGAGAGTGTTACTTGGTACTTAGCACGGATAGCTTGACGCTCGGTAATGCCTTCTTTGCCTTCATGCATTGGGCGTACATCGGCACCATTACTTGGCACAATCGCACCTGGTACGCCACCAGTGTTGTGACAGTCGATACAACCAGGGCCTGAAACGCTGATATTGGTTGGCGCTTCAACGTGGCAAGAAGTACAGTTCATCACGCTGAAATCTTTAGTGAATTTCTGGTGATTAATGTGACCAATCTTAGACAGTGTATTGGTGGCGTAACCGCCGATAGAGAAGCCTTCAGCGTTTTTCGCGCCACGGCTCACCGAGCCGTGACAGACTAAACAGCCTTCAACGAAAGTGACCTCGCTGTCCATACCTGTGGCGACATAGCTAGCATGGCGACGTGGGCTAGTGGCGTAATCGACGTGACAAGCATAGCAGCTGTCGGTGGTGGTTGAATGCGTGCCTTCAGGCTTATTCACAACCATTGGCGCAGAGCGCGCAATACCGCTTTCGCTGTTACCTCCGACTCTGAGCCAGACGATGCCTTCAGTACTGGCGTTGACACCTTTCATTGGAGCTTTAAAGCTGTAATGACCATCGCCTAGCGACTTGATTTCAGCGCCTTCAGTGGCTTGAGTTGCAGCGCCGCCGATATGCACGTTGTCGGCGACATTGTTAATGTCGGCTTCGGTGCGGTTATTAATAAAGCCCTTGTCGGTTAAGGCGGCGACTTTAGCTTCGGCATTTAACAGGCCATTGACTAAGTTGCCGTTTTCGTCGGTGACTTCAAATTCATAGGTGATACTACCTTCGCCAAAGCTGTAGCCAAGTACTTTAACATTGGTCACTAGCGAGCTTGTGACTGGTGGTGGCGTCCATGGATCTCCGGGTTTACCGGGTTGTCCTGGATCGCCGGGTTGGCCTGGTGCGCCGTCTTTACCATCACTGCCACAACCTACGAGTGCACCGGTTAAGGTTAATGCTACTAGGTATGCCAGTTTTTTAGATGTGAATATTCTCATCATAATCTCCATTTAATCCAATACGCATTTAAAGGCACGGATTGCAGCACTAAATTTGCAGGGGAGATTAGTGCTTTGAGCCGCTGATTTAATTTGCAAGCGTTCGAATAACTTTTTTGTTTTTGTGAGTACATTTGTCTCGAGGAAATAATACGGATATTGAGATGTTTGTTTTTTGAACCAAACCGCATTTGATCCTATATCTTTGGAGGTAGATCTCAATTTTAAATATTTGTTAATGTGTTTTTTCTTATGTAAAACAATATTTAAGGTTGAATTAAGCTTATTGTAACAATTGAACTGTGACAGGGTTTGCCTGATGACTATTTTCTGGTTTGGACGGAAATACGAACAATCACGCTAAACCGAGGTGGAAGATCGCGTTGGTTTAATACCCGTTCGTGATAGTCAGATTGGGATTTCAGTAGAAAAGCTGAGATTGGCCTAGTGTGTTAGGGGACGGCGCAATGGTAAACTAGGCGCCATAAGCTCTGGCAACAGAGAAACAATAAATTTAAGTTAAAAAAGGGATTCGTTTTGGCGCAATTGTATTTTTACTATTCAGCAATGAATGCGGGTAAATCCACCTCTCTATTACAATCTTCCTATAACTACCGTGAGCGCGGCATGAATACCCTAGTGATGACGGCCTCTATCGACGACAGATACGGTAAAGGTAAGGTGGCATCGCGTATTGGTATTGAAACCGATGCCCAGGTATTTAGCAGCCACGACAATCTGATAGACATGATCACCACGGCGCACAAACAGAATCACTTGAGCTGTGTGCTGGTGGACGAGTGCCAATTCTTAAGCAAAGAGCAAGTCAAACAACTTACTTATGTTGTTGATAAAATTGATATCCCAGTTTTGTGCTATGGTTTACGTACCGACTTCCAAGGTGAACTCTTCACTGGCAGTCATTATTTGTTGGCATGGGCCGATAAGTTAGTTGAACTGAAAACCATTTGTCACTGTGGACGCAAGGCCAATATGGTGGTGCGTCTCGATGGTGAAGGTAAAGTGATGCGCGAAGGTGAGCAGGTGGCGATTGGCGGTAATGAAAGTTACGAATCGGTTTGCCGCAAGCATTTTCGTGAATTTATTTGGGATTGATTGAAGCCTCAAGCGCGGTTAGCACTTGCGATAAGTAGCTAAGTATTTTTACGCTAACCACTTTGAGGCGCGCTGCCAACTCATTAAAATACGGTGAGATCTAACAAGAAATGCAATGATCCTGTGTTGTTAGATCTTGCTCAATGAAGGCAAAGGAATGTATTTGCAGACTCATGCACAGTGGACGAACTTAAGTGTGAGTTTTGCCCTGATACTGGATGTGTTGAGCATAGGTTGGGAACTTTCCCACGTAGAAAGGATTTGTTAAGTGATTTTTGGGAGCCGTTTTGCCTAATTCTACGCAAGAAATGCAATTCGAAAATTATCGTCCTCGTCCGCCACAACCCGAACCTAAGGCTAAGCGTCAGCGCAAGCCGAGATCTAAGGGGCGTGTCTGGTTCTTATTTTTTATTCTGATTATCTGTGTGGCGATTTTGGTTGGGCAGGAGGTTAAAACCTCTTATTTCCAGTCTAAGTATGTTCATCAATATGCGAAGACCTTGACCTATGAGCTGAAAAATCAGCCCACTCAGTCAATTATCTATCCAAGTTACGGACCCTTCGATGAACGTCATGGCTACAGTAAGTTGCCCCAGTACATCGATAGATTGCTACAGCGTAATTTCCAAGTGACGCAGCAAGTGGAGTTTTCCCCTGCGCTACAGGAATACGCCCAGATGGGCTTTTTCCCGCCTTACCATGAGAAGGCGCAATCGGGATTAACGCTGCTGGATTGTCGCAATACCGATCTGTACGAGTTTACTTATCCTAAACGTGTGTACCAGGATGACGATAAAATCCCCAATGAAATCGTCAATACCTTGTTATTTATTGAAAACCGCGAGCTGTGGACGACTGAGCCAAAGCTTAATCCGGTGATCGACTGGCCACGCTTTATTGTGGCGGGGATGAGCCAAATCGCTGAAATGGTGGGGATGAATGTCTCTACCGCAGGCGGCAGTACGCTGGCGACACAAATTGAGAAGTTCCGCCATTCCTCCCAAGGGTTAACCCTAAGCATCAAGGATAAACTGCTGCAAATTGGCTCGGCCACAGTGCGGGTTTATCAGCAGGGTGAAATAACTGAGCCTGCTCGTAAGCGCATTATTCAAGACTATTTAAACACTGTACCTTTATCCTCCGCGCCTAACCATGGTGAAGTACACGGTATTGGAGATGGCCTATGGGCCTGGTTTGGTACGGATTTCGACACGGCGAACCAACTGTTAGCTTCGCCGCAAATCAAAGCCAATGCCGCTAAGCGTGGTCAAGTGTTCCGCCAAGTGGTGGCCTTGATGATTGCCCAGCGCCGTCCTTCCTATTATCTATTGCAGGGGCACGAGGACTTAGAGGAACTGGTCGACAGCCATATCCGTTTGCTCGGCCAATATTACCTGATTGACCGACCGCTGAGGGATGCCGCACTTGCTCAAAAGTTGCAGTTTAAAGTCGCCAAGCCTCAACGTAATACGCAGTCGGGTTCCGATAAGGGCGTGAACAGCATCCGTATCCGTACCGCGGGGATGTTAAATGTCGGTCTGTATGATTTAGACCGCCTCGATTTAACCGTGAATAGCAGTTTGCACAGCGACCTGCAGCAGCAAGTGAGTCAATACTTACGCAGTCTTGGGCAAGCCGCTACGGCCGAGAAAGTCGGTCTCTTAGGTGAGCGGTTACTCGAGCCAAGCCAGCTGCAAAATGTGCTTTATAGCTTCACTCTCTATGAAAAAACCGCAACGGCTAACCGTGTGCGGGTGCAAACCGACAGCACAGACCAACCGTTCGATATTAACGAGGGCAGTAAGTTAGAGCTGGGCTCGACGGCCAAACTCAGGGTACTGGCGACTTACCTTGAGATCATTGCCGAGATCCACGACAAATACTCGAAGAAGCATGGTATTGAGTTGGAATCAATTGAGATTGAACCCCGCGATCACCTTACTCGCTGGGCGATTGACTACTTGATAGTGAACCCAGATAGACGCCTCGACCGTATGTTGAATGCGGCGCTGCAACGGGAATACTCAGCCTCACCGAACGAGCAATTCTTTACCGGTGGTGGTTTGCATGTGTTTAACAACTTTAAAAGACAGAAGATTTTAAAGTGCCGACCATGTACGAGGCGTTGCAAAACTCCATCAACTTACCCTTCGTACGTTTGATGCGCGACATAGTCAACTACAGCAGCAGTATGCAAAACGAAGGCAATATGGCGCGCCTGCTGCGTAATGATAAAGATCCACGCCGCGAGGAATATCTGCGGGTGTTTGCCGACCGCGAAGGCAATACCTTCGTGAATAAGTTCTACCGTAAATATAAGAAAGTGGCGCCCAATGAGCGTTTAGCGCTGTTTTTTGATGGTCAAACCCAAGCGGAGCAGCAACTGACCGCGGCTTACCGTTACTTGCAGCCCTATGAGTCCATCGCTTCATTTAAGGCCTTCTTGCAGCAGCGTTTGCCACAAAACAATTACACGGATAAGCGGATTAAAGAGCTGTATAACAAGTACGGCCCTGAAAAATATAATCTGCCCGATCAAGGTTATATCGCCCGAGTGCACCCACTCGAACTCTGGGTACTCGATTACTTGAATCAACATCCTGAGGCTAACCTCAACGATGTGAAAGAGGCGAGTAAGGATGAGCGTCAGGAAGTGTATCGCTGGCTGTTCAGAACGCGCCATAAAAACGCGCGTGATGTGCGGGTACAGGTAATGCTTGAAGTGGAGGCTTTCCTTGACATTCATCAGCGCTGGGCGCGTTTAGGCTATCCCTTTGAATCTATGGTGCCTTCTTTAGGTTCGGCGCTTGGCAGTTCGGGAGACAGACCCGCGGCGCTGGCGGAATTGATGGGGATTATCCAAAACGATGGTTACCGATTACCGACGGTGCGGATCAATCAGTTGCACTTTGCCGAAGATACGCCCTATGAAGTACGGCTCGATAACCAAAATAACCAAGGTGAGCGAGTGATGCGACACGAAGTCGCTCAGGCCCTAAAGGCAGCACTGGCTAACGTGGTTGAAAACGGCACCGCAAGACGGCTTAAAGGCATCTTTACCGACGATAATGGCGCCATGTTGGCTATCGGCGGTAAAACCGGTACGGGCGACAACCGTATTGTGACTCAGATGCAGCAGGGCCGCAAAGTGGCTACCACGGCGATGAACCGTACCGCGACGTTTGTGTTCTATTTAGGGGATAACTACTTCGGCACCTTAACCGCCTTTGTGCCGGGCAGTAAGTCGGACGATTTTAGTTTTACTTCGGCGCTGCCATTACAAGTGATGAAGGGCATGATGCCAATCCTCGCACCCTATGTGAAATCCTCAAAAGGCATGTGTGTGCGGGATGAGTAATGACTCACTTATTTTGCGATATGGTTTTTGATACATAAGCATTGTAATGCTAGCTTGAAGTTCCTTAGATAAAGCAAACCCCGCAGCCGTGAATCGGTTTGCGGGGTTTTTATTGGCACCGACAGGCTTACTCGTCAGCGTTGATATATTGCTTGCGGTCTAAATCGTACTTGCGCATCTTGTCGTATAAGGTTTTGCGGGGCAGTTCGAGTTGCTCCATGGTCTGCTTAATGCTGCCCTTGTTATGACTTAAGGCTTCTTCTATCAATACCCGCTCAAAAACTCGACCCGTTGTAGCAATGACATACTGGTATGCAGACTGGGCGCGTTGCCTAAGGTGCCGGCGAAGGCGGCTTCGCCACCTAGTAACACATAACGTTCGGCCAGATTTCGCAGCTCGCGCACATTACCCGGCCAGTCGTGGGAGGTGAGGATAGTATTCTGCTCGGCATTGAGGGCTATTAAGGCCTTGTGATAGCGCGCCGAGGCCACACGGGCAAAATGTAAGAATAATAAGGGAATATCTTCGCGGCGATCCCTGAGGGGTGGAATGGGCACTGTCACCAGATTTAAGCGATAGAGCAGGTCTTGGCGAAACTCTCCGGTGTCGCACAGGGACTTTAAATCCACTTTAGTGGCGGCAATCACCCGAATATCCAAATGAATGCTTTTATTGGAGCCTAGGCGTTCGACCTTGCGATCTTCGAGCACCCGCAGCAGTTTGACCTGTAACGACAGCGGCGTACTTTCGATTTCATCTAAAAAGAGTGTGCCGCCATTGGCGTATTCAAACTTACCGATACGCAGTTTATCTACACCAGTAAAGGCGCCAGCTTCGGCACCGAATAGCTCGCTCTCAATCAAGTTTTCGGGAATCGCGCCGCAGTTAATTGCCACAAAGTTGGCTTGATTGCGACTGCTGTGGTCGTGCAGATAGCGGGCGACCAATTCCTTACCCGTACCGGTTTCACCTTCAATAAGCACATCGGCTGGGGTGTCGATCACTTGGTCTATGATGTGACGCATACGCAAAATGCCGACACTGTGACCTAATATTCTTGGGCCTGGCACGTTATGGCTTTCTAACTCTTTCTTTAATTTACGGTTTTCTAGAGTGAGGCTGCGTTTATCTAAGGCGCGCTTCACCACGTCTAGCATGTGTTCGTTGTTAAAGGGTTTTTCGAGAAAATCGTAGGCCCCTTGTTTTAACGCATTGACCGCCATAGCGATATCACCAAAGCCGGTGAGCAGCACGACGGGTAAATCGGGGTCCTGCTGACGAATTTGCTGCATCAAACTGATGCCATCGAGCTGCGGCATATTCACATCGGAAATCACTACTCCGGCCCAGTCTCTGTCGAGTAATTTGGCAATTCCTTTAGGATCGGTAGTGGCGAAGGCTTTAATGCCTTCCAGCTCAAAAAGCTGCACGAGCACTGTGCCTATATGGGGCTCATCGTCGATGATCAGTACGCTATAGTCTTGAATTGAATTGGGCAGACTCATGATGACTGACGTTCCTCGGCTAAATAAATCGGTAAAATAATGTGGAAAATGGCGCCGCCGTCCTCGGCATTGGCAACATTAATTTGCCCCTGCATGGACTCGATAATGCGCTGGGAAATGGATAACCCGAGTCCAAGCCCTGTACGTTCGCTGGTGGTGAAATAGGGCTCAAAAATTTTCTCCATTTGGCTTTCGCGCACCCCAGGGCCCGAGTCCTGAATACTGATACAGAACTTGTCCTGACAGTTTACCCTAATACTCAGTGTCCGTTTTGACGATTGCTGCATGGCAACAATCGCGTTGCTCATAATATTCACAAACACTTGTTGTAGCCTCACCTTATCACCCCAGACCTGATATTGGCCTTCGGGGAGCAGCACATCGAGTTCAACCCCTTGTTTGTCGATTTCGGGCTGAACTATGGTCAGGGCTTGCTTGATACAGCCCTTGAGATCGGTGGCGCTGTCATTGCCTTGGCTCTTGCGGGTAAAACTTTTAAATTGACCGACAATATCGGCTAATCGATCGGTCAGCTCGATAATAATTTTAAGATTATCAGAGGCTTTATCCGGCATATTGCGGGCGAGAAAGGTTTGGGTATTTTGCGCGTAGCTGCGAAGGGCGGCTAAGGGTTGATTCAGTTCATGGTTGATACTGGCGGATAGACTACCTATCACGGTCAACTTAGCCGCTTGAATGAGTTCATCCTGAGTATCTTTAAGGCGATTATTGGCCTGCTGCAGATCTTGGGTGCGCTCTTCCACCCTTTGTTCTAATAAGCTCTGGGCGAGTTGCATTCGCTGTAGGTTGCGGCGACGCTCGCTACTAAAGAGTAAGCCTAAGGCGAGCAGTAAATAGATGGATGCCGATAACAGCATGAGCGCGGGCATAGACTCGAGCAGAGGTTTCATCGGCGCCAGAATATGCACTCGCCAGCCTGCTTTGGTCATTAAATGATGGGTGTCCATATATTGCGCCTGGCTGTTGCCGGAGCGAATTTGATAGATATGGCCATTACTCAGGCTGTCTTCTTGGTATTGGGGTTTAATCAGTAATTCACCAATCGGCCGCTCGGCATAACGTTTCGAGGCATTTAAGGCATATTGTTTCGCCTGAGTCAGCGGCGTAAGTGAGGCTAAGCGCCATTCATCGACACTGGAGATAAACACGATATCGTCGGGGTCGCTGATGAGGAATTGATACTGGCCCGCTATCGCAATACTGGTGCTTTGCTGCTCGATATCGGCGATATCCACTTTCACAATAATGGCACCCAGAATACCCTTCGCGCCTTGCTGATAAATGGGGTAAGAAAAGTAAAAGCCGCGTTTATCCGAACTGGTGCCCACCGCATAGTAGCGGCCCAAATTGCCTGAAATCGCGTCGGTGTAATAGGGTCTGAAGGAGTAGTCTTTGCCGATAAACGAAAAACTTTGTTGCCAGTTGCTGGCGGCAATCGCAATACCGAGGGCGTCGATAAGATAAATATCGGATGCCTCAGTCACATGCTGAATTTCTTCCAAGTACAGGTTAAGTTCTTGTACTTTTTTGGGGTTTTGTTGATCGTTGAGCACATTGGCGAGCATGGGGTTGGTCGACAAAACATGGGGGATACTCTCGTAACGCGACAGGGCGCCATCGAGGAAGCTGACCAGCTCTTTGAGTTGTTTTTCTGATTGCTGTTGGATTTCAATTTTGCCCTGATAAAAGTGCACCCAGTAGGTTAATTTTAAGATGGCAAATAAGCCCGCAAGTAACACTATGGTCATTAAAAGACGTTGTTTGGCCTTGGGTGTCATGGGCAACATAGCAGGCGATCCTGATCCACACTGAATAAAACAAAGCGAGCCTGAGTAGGCTCGCTTAAAAACTATCTAGAATCAAGGAATAATCCTTATTCCTTGAGATTAATATCCGTTGAGCTTATCCAGAAATTCCGGCAAGAACAGGGAGATTTGTGGCACATAGGTGATAAGTGCCAAGAAGGCCAACATCAGTGCTAACCACGGCAGTACGGATTGGATCACCCAGCCGATACTACGGCCTGTGATCCCCGCCGTCACGAAGAGGTTAAGCCCCACCGGTGGCGTCAACATACCTATCTCCATGTTCACCACCATGATAATACCTAAGTGGATAGGATCGATACCTAAGTGAGTTGCGATAGGGAACAAAATGGGCGCCATGATCAGCAAGATGGCCGATGGCTCCATAAAGTTACCCGCCGCCAGCAGCAGCAAGTTGACTATGATGAGGAAGCCCCAAGCGGGTAAGCCCATGCCAACAATGTGTTCGGCAATGATATGCGGAATACGCTCAGTGGTCAGCACGTGGGCGAATAGCATGGCGTTGGCGATGATAAACAGCAACATGATGCTGACTTTTGCCCCGTCGCGCACCACATGGCGAATTTCTTTGTCGATTGGGGTTTTAATCAGCCCGAGCACCATATGGCCTAAGTTACGGGCAATCGCGTTGGGGATGGGCTCATTAGGGTTACGCCAAGCCACATTTTTCAATGGGCCGATATCGCGATAACCAAATACCGCAATGAAATAGGCATACATACAGGCTACGGCAGAGGCTTCGGTTGGACTGGCCACACCGCCGTAGATTGAACCTAACACGATAAGAATTAGCGCCAGACCACCTAAGGCTTTGGCACTGGAAATACCCAGTTGCTTAAAGCCGGGGAAGGGGCGTGATGGCAGATTTTTAAAACGGGCGACGATATAAATCACTATCATCAGCAGGAAGCCCATCATCAAACCAGGGATTAAGCCCGCCATAAACATTCTGGCTGCCGACACTTCCGTCGCCGCCGCATACACTAGCATTACGATTGAAGGTGGGATCAAAATCCCTAAGGTACCAGAAGTGGTAATGACGCCAGCGGCAAATTTTTCGGGATAACCCGCTTTTACCATGCCGACGATAACAATCGAGCCAATGGCGGCCACCGTTGCAGGCGATGAGCCAGACACTGCGGCAAACAACATACAGGCCATCACTGAGGCCATGGCTAAACCACCTCGGATATGGCCGATACTGTCCATCGCAAAGTCGATGATCCGTCGTGCCACCCCTCCGGTTGACAGGAAGGCTGAGGACAGAATAAAGAATGGGATCGCTAGCAGGGTATAGTGCTCTGACGATGACTCATAAAGTTTTAACGCCACAGAGGCGAGGGAATCGTTGGAGAAGAATAAAATCGTCAGCATGCTTGAGAAACCTAACGCAATCGCGATAGGCATACCTAAAAACATACAGACGAGTAGGGCAGTAAAGAGGGTCGCAATGGCCATTACTTCGCTTCCTTGTTGTCTGTTTCTTGTTGTGCGTGCTGAGCAGCTTCATCAATTAAATGCATGCTTTCTTTCGCTTCATCGGCAAATTGGAATCCTGAGACTTGGTTGCGCAGGATGGCGATAAACAGTTCAAAGAAACGCCAAGTCAACATGCTAAAACCAATCAATAGAATGCTTTGGGATAACCAAATGGGCACAGCGCCGTCTTCGACATCAATCTTTAAGGTGTTCCAAGCAAAGTCGGGATCTAAGCTGTTTAACAGAAACTTAGGAAAGTGAATATCTTCCATTGGTACGCCGATTTGGTACATCTGTGACAGATATTCCCAGCTACCTTTTAAAAACAGTCCGCAATAAGCCAAGCAAATCAATGCCGTCACTAGGGAAGTGACTTTTTTAGCCTTAGGGGGCAGATTTTTTACAAACGCATCAACACCGATGTGAGCACCGACTTTCACCCCATAGGACATACCAAAAAGCACAAACCAACCACAGAGGGTTAAGGTCAGTTCTTGGATCCATAAAAAACCGGTATTGAAGAAAAACCGCGCCACTACCTCAGTGAACACTAAGAGTGTCATCAAGGTGATCAAGAGGTTGAGCACCCCTTCTTCAAAGTAACCAAAAATTCGCGATATCACAGCTGTACTCCTCGCTCAAATACCGCTTAACCCCAAATAGAGGTTAAGCGGTTTATTTCATTATTGTTTATTTGCAGCAACAGCGGCTTCAATCACATCTTTACCTACTTGGTCTTCAAATTTCGCCCAAACAGGTTTCATTACATCAATCCATTTTTGACGTTCTTCTGGTGTTAAGGTCACCAGTTGAGAACGTTTAGAATCAAGGATTAATTGCTTGTCTTCGTTATCTTTTTCAGCAGCGATCTTGTTACCTAAGGCGATAGACTCATCTAACGCTTCTTTGATCACTTTACGTTTATCCGCTGGTAAACCTTTCCAGAAGGCATCAGAGGTCACGACCATGTAGTCCAGAACTCCGTGGTTACTTTCAGTAATCTGGCTTTGAACTTCATAGAATTTTTGTGAGTAGGTGTTTGACCAAGTGTTTTCTTGACCGTCGATCGCACGGGTTTGCAGCAGAGTGAACACTTCAGAGAAAGGTTTTTTCACTGGGATGGCGCCAACAGCATCAAACTGAGCAGCCAATACGTCAGATGCCATCACGCGGAATTTTAAGCCTTTAGCATCAGAAGGTTGTTTGAGTGGGGTATTAGCAGAGAACTGCTTCATACCATTATGCAGATAACCTAAACCGACAATCCCTTTACGGGTCATTGAGTTCAGCAGGGCTTGGCCAGCTTCGCCTTGTTGGAAACGGTTTACTGCATCCATGTCATTGAACAGGAATGGCAGGTCGAAAACCTGTAGGCGCTTAGTGTAACGCTCAAATTTAGAAAGAGAAGGCGCTACAAATTGCACGTCGTTTAACAGAAGTGCCGCTAACTCGTTGTTATCCCCAAATAACTGTGAGTTAGGGAATACACTGACCGTATATTCACCAGGTAAACGTTGTTCAACTAATTCTTTAAACTTCAACGCCATTTGACCCTTTGGCGTGTTTTCAGCAACCACGTGGGAGAACTTGATTTCAACGGGCGCCGCAAACACGTTAAAGCTAGTCGCAAACACTGAGGCCAGTGCCAGCATTTTTGCGACGGTTTTTAATGGACGAGTGATACCCATCTGTTGATTCAATGTCATTTTTGAGTTCCTTTTTCTGTTGTTAGGATTTGTCCTCAGCCTTGGTTAGTTTGTTACCAAGTGTGAGTAGGAATACAGCCTTGATTTCCCTGAGGTCTGTCTTAATAAAGGCAAATACCACGCCAACTTACGATGCACTCTGTAAGTGTTTGGTTAATAAAGTGTAGTTCATTTGACGTTTGTCACGCTTTTAGTTTTGTGGGTGAGATCTCGCTCACGTTGATTTTTGCTATGGGTGGAAATCCACCCAAACTGCATTTTGTGGGGCATGAGCAGAGGTTTTTAGCTTGATGATTAACTGAGCAAAATAAGTTGCTTTTAGATCAAAAGCTGTTTGAAAAATGACTGTGAAGCAGGGGATAGCTGAGATGGCGAAGAGGAAGCAATGCGGGAGTCAGCCATGATCTTCGCCAATTCGCTTAAGGATTTCATCGCTTGGGAGCAGCTCTAAATGTCCGCGTTCATCGAAGTACCAGCCAGTAATAAAGCCTTTTTGGCGCATGCTGACCAGATTTTGCATGACTTCACTGGGCTTCCCTTAGCGCGGTTTGTTCATCGCAGGCATGGGTATGTTTTAAATACGCTGCAATATTGGTGAGGGATGCAGATTGACTGACGCTGGCCATAGTGCTGATCTCCAAATATGCCTAAGGCAACAATCAGCAGCGTTTAAATGGGATTGAATACTGGGCTACAGACTCAGTTAAGCAGATGCTGATTAAGATCAAGCATAGTTGAGTTGTGCTAGGGGTAAAGTTTTTGGGGGAATCTGGTGGTCGCTACTGGGATCGAACCAGTGACCCCCTCCTTGTAAGGGAGGTGCTCTCCCGGCTGAGCTAAGCGACCCGGGGTAAATCAATACTGCAGAATATGGTGGTCGCTACTGGGATCGAACCAGTGACCCCCTCCTTGTAAGGGAGGTGCTCTCCCGGCTGAGCTAAGCGACCCGGGGTAAATCAGTACTGAAGAATATGGTGGTCGCTACTGGGATCGAACCAGTGACCCCCTCCTTGTAAGGGAGGTGCTCTCCCGGCTGAGCTAAGCGACCGGAATTCTTTCAATACAAATTTTAATGTCATTCTAAAAATATGGTGGTCGCTACTGGGATCGAACCAGTGACCCCCTCCTTGTAAGGGAGGTGCTCTCCCGGCTGAGCTAAGCGACCGGAGAATGACTACACAGTGAGTGAGGAGTATATGGTGGTCGCTACTGGGATCGAACCAGTGACCCCCTCCTTGTAAGGGAGGTGCTCTCCCGGCTGAGCTAAGCGACCCGGGCATATAACAACTTGTATACCATGATTAAATTTGCATTTAACACATGGTGGTCGATACTGGGCTCGAACCAGTGACCCCCTCCTTGTAAGGGAGGTGCTCTCCCAGCTGAGCTAATCGACCTCGCTGTGTGGGGCCGTATTATAGGGGGGAACGATCTACTGTCAACGCTTTTTAATGAAAAAAGCATTGGTCGCGCTATTTTTGCTCGGATTGCCGTAATGTTAATCACGTCATCATTCAAAGTGTTACTTTATTGGACAATTTAGCTGGCATTTTCATTTCAGGCTTTAGCGCTCATCTTGCCAATAAGTCAGCCAATTGCATCGTTAAGTGTTCTCTTTTGAGGGTTTACGGCTTTTTTAGGCTGAAAAGGGTTCTCTTATACGGCTTAAATGATAAAGGAGTAGGGGGCAGCACCATTCTCTTCATCTATTTTGCTCAATTTCGATGACATATTTCTAAATAGAGGTGCGTAACTTTGATCTAGTTTCGAATATATGGCTTTGGTTTTAGAGCGTTTGTTTTCGGATATGGGACGCTGGATTTTCATCTTTATCAGAGCAATCTAAAGCGCTCACCTTTGAGCAGATACTTTGAGGGGATCTGCAATACCTGCACTAAGTGCCATTTGCAGCGCAGAGTTAGGCTGCTAGAATAAGCCCACTTTTTACCGTGATTGTCTTTATCTAGACGACTTTATATAGGTTAGTGTCCCATTATGACAACTAAGACGCGTTTTGCCCCAAGCCCAACAGGCTTTTTGCACGTGGGCGGTGCCCGTACAGCTCTATATTCTTGGTTACAAGCCCGTGCCAATAATGGTGAGTTTGTTTTACGTATCGAAGATACGGATATTGAACGTTCTACTCAGGCTGCATGCGATGCCATTTTAGAAGGCATGAACTGGTTAGGTTTGACGTGGGATGAGGGCCCGTACTATCAAACTAAGCGTTTTGATCGTTACAACGAGATCATCGCGCAGATGTTAGAGCAGGGCACAGCCTATAAGTGTTATTGCTCGCGTGAACGTATCGATGCTTTAAGAGAAGCACAAGCGGCAAATGGCGAAGCCCAAAAATACGATGGTTGCTGCCGTGACTTGCCGGCGCGTGATACCGATGAGCCTTTTGTGGTGCGTTTTAAAAACCCCATCGGCGGTTCAGTGGTATTTGATGACCATGTTCGTGGCCGTATCGAGTTTTCAAACGATGCATTAGATGATCTGATCATTGCCCGTACCGATGGCGTTCCGACATATAACTTCTGTGTGGTTGTTGACGATTGGGATATGGGGATCACCTGTGTGGTACGTGGTGAAGATCATATCAACAATACGCCGCGTCAAATCAATATCCTTAAAGCATTAGGCGCGCCTATTCCTGAATATGCCCACGTGTCGATGATTTTAGGGGATGACGGTGCCAAATTGTCTAAGCGTCATGGTGCTGTAGGCGTTATGCAATATCGTGATGACGGTTACCTGCCTGAAGCGCTGCTTAACTACCTGGTTCGCTTAGGTTGGTCACACGGCGATCAAGAGGTCTTCTCTTTAGAAGAAATGAAGCAGCTATTTAAGCTAGATGATATCAATAAGGCGGCATCTGCCTTTAATACCGAAAAACTGGTTTGGTTAAACCAACACTATATTAAGACGCTTGATCCTGAATATGTGGCTAGCCATTTACAGTGGCACATGGACGATCAAAAGATTGATACCTCAAATGGCCCAGCTTTATCTGCGGTAGTGACTGCATTGGCTGAACGCGCTAAGACCTTAAAAGAGTTAGCCGCTTCTAGCCGCTACTTCTATGAAGACTTCGCAGAGTTCGATGCTGAACAAGCGAAAAAGCACTTACGTGGTGTCGCGCTTGAGCCATTACAATTAGTGCAACAAAAACTGGCTGCATTAACTGAGTGGACTGTTGAAGCTATCCACCAAGCGATTGAAGCTACCGCGACCGAATTAGAAGTCGGTATGGGTAAAGTGGGTATGCCATTACGTGTCGCTGTGACAGGTGCAGGGCAGTCTCCTGGCTTAGATATCACCTTATTCTTAATAGGAAAGGCTCGTTGTGAGCAAAGAATCTCCAAAGCGATTGAATTTGTAGCAAATAGAATAAATTCCTAAAAAACGAGTTGACACTTTTGGGTGTGCTGCATAGAATGCGCCTCGCAGTTGAGACACAGACGAGCGAATGCTTGTAGTGCACTTAAATACAGCTTGATAAGTTTGGGGCTATAGCTCAGCTGGGAGAGCGCTTGCATGGCATGCAAGAGGTCGACGGTTCGATCCCGTCTAGCTCCACCAAACTTACCGCCGATATTAAGCGGGATAAGCATTAGTAATAATGCAAGTCGAATTAATATGTCCTTGTGTCCCATTCGTCTAGAGGCCTAGGACACCGCCCTTTCACGGCGGTAACAGGGGTTCGAATCCCCTATGGGATACCACTATGTTTATCACATAGGGTTCCTAGCAAATGACTAACGAGTCGTTTGGTAAGAACAAATCCAGTTTCTGCGATATATACTGAATATCAGTCATGTCGAAAGAGTTTGGGGCTATAGCTCAGCTGGGAGAGCGCTTGCATGGCATGCAAGAGGTCGACGGTTCGATCCCGTCTAGCTCCACCAAATTCGCCGTATTAAGCGAGAGCACTGTTAGTCATTAATAGTTTTCAAATTAATATGTCCTTGTGTCCCCTTCGTCTAGAGGCCTAGGACACCGCCCTTTCACGGCGGTAACAGGGGTTCGAATCCCCTAGGGGATACCACTCTATCCTCTAAAGATAGGGTGCTATCACAAATGACTAGCGAGTGATTTGTGAGTTAACAGTAAGACCTCAGTGATGAGGCCAAACATCGGTCCTTGTGTCTCCTTCTGTTTTTAGAAGTGCGCCTAGGATACCGCCAATGTTAAGCGGGAATGAAAATTCAAATTAATATGTCCTTGTGTCCCCTTCGTCTAGAGGCCTAGGACACCGCCCTTTCACGGCGGTAACAGGGGTTCGAATCCCCTAGGGGATACCACTCTATCCCTTAAAGATAGGGTGTTATCACAAATGACTAGCGAGTGATTTGTGAAATAACCGCAAGACCTCAGTGATGAGGCTAAACATCGGTCCTTATGTCTCCTTCTGTTCTTAGAAGTGCGCCTAGGATACCGCCAATGTTAAGCGGGAATGAAAATTCGAATTAATATGTCCTTGTGTCCCCTTCGTCTAGAGGCCTAGGACACCGCCCTTTCACGGCGGTAACAGGGGTTCGAATCCCCTAGGGGATACCACTCTATCCCATAAAGATAGGGTGCTATCACAAATGACTAGCGAGTGATTTGTGAGTTAACAGTAAGACCTCAGTGATGAGGCTAAACATCGGTCCTTGTGTCTCCTTCTGTTCTTAGAAGTGCGCCTAGGATACCGCCAATGTTAAGCGGGAATGAAAATTCAAATTAATATGTCCTTGTGTCCCCTTCGTCTAGAGGCCTAGGACACCGCCCTTTCACGGCGGTAACAGGGGTTCGAATCCCCTAGGGGATACCACTCTATCCCTTAAAGATAGGGTGCTATCACAAATGACTAGCGAGTGATTTGTGAGTTAACAGTAAGACCTCAGTGATGAGTCTAAACATCGGTCCTTGTGTCCCCTTCGTCTAGAGGCCTAGGACACCGCCCTTTCACGGCGGTAACAGGGGTTCGAATCCCCTAGGGGATACCACTCTATCCCATAAAGATAGGGTGCTATCACAAATGACTAGCGAGTGATTTGTGAGTTAACAGTAAGACCTCAGTGATGAGGCTAAACATCGGTCCTTGTGTCTCCTTCTGTTCTTAGAAGTGCGCCTAGGATACCGCCAATGTTAAGCGGGAATGAAAATTCAAATTAATATGTCCTTGTGTCCCCTTCGTCTAGAGGCCTAGGACACCGCCCTTTCACGGCGGTAACAGGGGTTCGAATCCCCTAGGGGATACCACCTCAACTAAGATTAATCGCTAATGTTAGTTGAGAACAATAAGCCACCGTTAGGTGGTTTTTTTGTATCTAAAATTCGCGCTCCTGCCATAAGCCATAAGCCATAAGCCATAAGCCATAAGTCAATTCTATTGAGATAGTATCAGTTTATTTGTATTGGATTGTGTTAGAGGAGTAGGTACTTTCTGCGGTATTTACGTCTTATCAAATCGCAGTACCTATATAAGAGTAAATGGCGTCTCATTTCAGCAGAGCACCATACTTAAAGGGGCCTGTTTGCGGATATTGTTGAGGATGCGGATCCTGTTGAGGATTGAGGAGATTGTGGGGGATAGTTACCTGCAACTAACTCTTTGTGCCTCTCCCCCTGCCAACAAAGCAAACGCAAATAATAAAGCCAAATAAAAAGGCGACTCGAGGTCGCCTTTTACATACCAAATCAATGATTTTTCAAATCAAAGTGCAAAGTGGTGAGCTTAAAAAACGTTTAAAGCTACTCAATCCCGAGGAAGCCACCCGTTTGATGGGCCCAAAGCTGGGCATAGATACCGCCTGCGGCAATCAACTCTTGATGGGTTCCTTGCTCAACGATACGACCTTGATCGAGCACGATTAATCTGTCCATTGCCGCGATAGTAGATAATCTATGGGCAATCGCGATCACTGTCTTTCCTTGCATCAATTCGTACAAGCTTTCCTGAATTGCCGCTTCCACTTCGGAGTCCAAGGCAGAGGTCGCCTCATCTAGCAGTAAAATCGGCGCATTTTTCAATAGTACCCGAGCAATCGCGATACGCTGTCTCTGTCCACCAGAGAGCTTAACCCCACGTTCACCCACTTGTGCATCTAAGCCATGATTGCCATTAGGGTCAGTCAGTTCATTAATAAAATCATGGGCCTGAGCCTGTTTTATTGCATGTTCGAGTTGGGTTTCGCTGGCATCGGGATTACCGTAAAGAATATTCTCTCTAATTGTGCGATGCAGTAGAGACGTATCTTGGGTCACCATGCCAATCTGTGAGCGCAGTGAGTCCTGCTTGACCGCTTTAATATCTTGACCATCGATACAAATTTGGCCTTTCTCAACATCGTAAAAACGCATCAACAGGTTCACTAGGGTGGACTTACCCGCGCCCGAGCGGCCAACGAGACCGACTTTTTCGCCCGCTTTGATATTGAGGTTAAGATCTTCGATAACACCGGTTTCTTCGCCGTAATGGAAGCTCACCTGATTAAAATCGATACGTCCTTGCTCAACCACTAAGGTGTTGGCATTGGGTGAATCTTGGATAAGTGTCGTCTTGGAAAGGGTATTCATCCCATCGGTTACTGTACCGATATTTTCAAATAACGAACTGATTTCCCACATGATCCACTGCGACATACCATTAAGACGCAGCGCTAAACTCACGGCAATTGCGATCGCTCCAACAGAGATGGCATTGTCACTCCAGAGCAAGATAGACACAGCGGCAATACTGAAGGCGAGCATATAGTTAATCACTTGCACACTGACACTTATCCCCGTGACGAGGCGCATCTGGCGGTACACAGTGTCGAGGAAACTGCGCATACTCGCCTTGGCATACTCGGCCTCTTTATCCGTATGGGCGAAGAGCTTCACCGTGGTGATATTGGTGTAACTGTCGACAATACGTCCTGTCATTGTCGAGCGCGCATCGGCCTGTTCGGTTGAAACCGTTTTCAGCCTAGGCACAAAATACCACTGTAAACCGATATAGAGCGCCAGCCAGATCAGCATGGGGATCACCAGACGCACATCGGCACTGGCCACCATCACCAGCATGGAGGTGAAATACACTAAAATGTACACCAGCACATCGAGGAGTTTCATCACGGTCTCACGCACCGCAAGGGAAGTTTGCATCACTTTAGTGGCAATACGACCGGCAAAATCATTTTGATAGAAGGAGACGCTTTGCTTGAGCAGATAGCGGTGCGCAAGCCAGCGAATCGACATGGGATAATTACCCAGCAAGGTTTGATGCATGATCAGCGCATGGAATAGCACTAATATTGGCATCACCACTAAGACCATCAGCCCCATTAATAGCAGCGTTGAGCCTTCATCTTGAAAGAGTGTCTCAGGGCTTTTTTTCACTAACCAATCGACTAATTGTCCCATAAAGCCAAATAGCGAGACTTCGAGCATGGCGATTAATGCCGTCAGTACTGACATTAAGATAAGCGGTAATTCATAGCCCTTAGTGTAATGCCGACAAAACGCATACACCCCCGTGGGCGGTTTGGTTGGTTCGCCATCGGGCAGGGCTTCAACCCAAGATTCAAATCGTTTAAACATGAATTGACTCTATTTTATTGAGAAAAGTGAATGGGGGAAAACGTCGAGGTGTCTAGCATATAGGATCTTGCACTTTAAAAGCACGCGATGATCCAGTTCCGTTTTCCGCGAGTGTGCTAGCATAGGGTGACGTACAGTAACCGACAAGTACAAAATTGTGAATAAGATTGTCGGATAGCCAAATGAAGCAGACAAGCGTGAGCCAAAATTCAGCCCCAAAACCGCCATTCGAGCAGGCATCGAGCGACTCGCAGGGTTGCCAAATATCCGCCGGGATTTGCCGCGAAGCGCGCATGAGCCGCGATCCACGTTTTGACGGTAAGTTCTTTGTGGGCGTGTTAAGTACGGGGATTTATTGCCGAACAGTGTGCCCCGCAGTAGCGCCGAAGGAAGAAAATGTTCGTTATTTTGACTCGGCCATTAAAGCTGCGCAGGCGGGACTAAGACCCTGTCTGCGTTGCCGCCCAGACAGTGCCCCTGGCTCTAATCCGTGGAAAGGTACTAACACAACCCTGGATAGAGCGATAGGTTTGATTGAAGCTGGCGCCTTATCTGGCGAGCAAGGATTAACGGTGGAGGCCTTGGCAGACAAACTGGGGATCAGCAGCCGTTATTTAAATAAGTTATTTACCGCAGGATTTGGCACTTCACCTAAACAATTTGCCCTCTATCGTCAGTTATTGTTCGCAAAACAGTTATTGCATCAAACGCAGTTGCCCATCACACAGGTCGCCCTTGCCGCAGGCTTTAACAGTATTCGCCGTTTCAATGAGGCATTTCAGCAGGCGCTGCAATTAACGCCTACACAGTTACGAAAATCCAGCCAGAAATCGACGACGAAAATAGACGACGGGGAGAGTGCCGAACTCGTTTGTTCGCAGGAGATGCCAGCGCACAGCTTGAGTCTGTATCAGTACTACCGGCCACCACTCGATTGGTCGGCGCAATTAGCTTTTTATCGCCTGCGCGCCGTCGCTGGCATGGAATGGTTTAGTGACACAGAAGACTCTCACGCCCATGGGGCGATTGACCCAAATACGCCACTTGAGTATGGCCGCACTCTGCAACTTGAGGATATTCGCGCTGTGGTGCATATCGTCCATGAGGCGCCTCTGCATCGCTTTAAAATCACGCTGACGTTAACGCCTGACTCGCCCTTATCGGGCCTACAAAAGCTCATCACCCAAGTGCGACGCATTTTAGATCTCGATGCCGACATGCAGCAGATTGAACACAATCTAGAGCACTTGACCGATCTTAAACTCAGTAGCAAATCCGGGCTTAGGATCCCGGGCGCAGGCTCGGTGTTTGAGGCGGGTTGTCGAGCAGTCTTAGGCCAGCAGGTGAGCGTAGTGCAGGCCACTAAATTACTGAATATATTGGTCGAAGCCTATGGCGAGCGCTTTAGTTTAAACGGGCGCGAATATCGCCTGTTCCCCACGCCGCAGGCGATTCGTGAGGCGAGTCTCGATGAGCTTAAAATGCCCGGCGCACGCAAACTGGCGCTCAATGCGCTTGCGGCGTTTATCTGTGAGCAGCCCGAAGCCTCAGTCGATGCGTGGATTGGGGTAAAAGGCATCGGCCCTTGGACCATTGCCTATGCCAAACTGCGTGGACTTGGCGATCCGAATATCTTCTTGCACACGGATTTAATTGTTAAAAAACAATTATTAGCCAGTGTTGCCGCGCAAAAAGGCGTGGATATTGAAGCGGTAAAACAGCTGGATTATACAACGCTTGCACAGCAGGTGAGTGCGGATATCGCCCCTTGGGGGAGTTATTTAACCTTTCAGCTGTGGTCCAATGCATAAGGTATTTCTGGCCACGCGTTATGGATCCAATACCTAGGCTCCATATGAGAGCCACTAATAGAAACATTATTTGAAACACAGTACGAAACACTGTACTAAAGCCGTTTACGAGAACCATTATGAGCCAGAATTTCTCCCAACTAATTAGCGCGCCAACGGCCAAAGATTATCAGCCCTGCGCTGTCGATACCTTAAGTACCCCAGTGGGCGAACTACAACTCAATGCTAATGCCTACGGATTGAGCCATTTAACGGTCGTGGGCTCGAGCCGAACGGAGATCCCGCTAAAGGTTGCAACTAATGACGAACTTGCGCGGGCCAAAAGCCATATTGAGCAGGCAAAGGCGCAGCTTCAAGATTATTTTCGCGGTGAGCTAACCGAGTTCCACTTAAGTTTAGCGCCTAAGGGCACCGAGTTTCAGCAGCAGGTGTGGCAGGCGCTGGTGCAGGTCGGTTATGGGCAGAGTTGCAGTTATGGCGATATCGCCCAGCGTATCGACAGGCCAAAAGCCGTTAGGGCGGTAGGTGCCGCTAATGGCGCCAATCCCATTGCGATTATTGTGCCCTGTCACCGTATCATTGGTAAAAATGGCCAATTAACCGGTTATGCCTATGGACTTACGATGAAACAACAGCTGTTAATGCTGGAATCGACAAGCAAGGGAGCGCATTTTACGTTAGAATAGCGGTCATATTTGTTATTGATGAGCCATGTAATTTTTTATGACCCAAGCTTCTTCCTCCGTTGCCAGCTTTGCCGAACTTGGCATTATTGCGCCCCTGTGTAATCGACTCACTGAGCTGACCTATGCGGCGCCTACGCCCATACAAGCGGCGACTATTCCGGCCGTGCTCAGTGGCCGGGACGTATTAGCGGGGGCGAATACGGGCTCTGGCAAAACGGCTGCCTTTGCCGTGCCGTTATTACAGCGCCTGTTTGAGGCGAAAACCGCGGAAAAATCGGCAGGCCAAGTGCGTTGTTTGGTACTCGTGCCAACCCGCGAATTGGCGCAGCAAGTTGCCGATAGCTTTTTATCCTATGCCTCTCACTTCAATGGCCAACTTAAGATAGTTGCCGCGTTTGGCGGCGTGTCTGTTAATTTGCAAATGCAAAGCTTACGCGCGGGAGCCGATGTGCTGGTGGCAACGCCAGGCCGTTTATTGGATTTATTAGCCAGCAATGCGCTTAAGTTAAATCGCGTCTCGGCCTTAGTGCTGGATGAAGCGGACCGCATGCTAAGCCTTGGGTTTACTGATGAATTAAATCAAGTGCTTGAGGCGCTTCCCGCCAAGAAACAAACCTTATTGTTTTCGGCGACATTCCCTGAAGAAGTGCGTGCACTCACGGCCAAATTACTCCATCAACCGCTTGAATATCATCTGCAAAGTGAGCAAGAAAGCACCATTGAACAGCGCGTTATCACAGTCAACCGTGAACAAAAAACGGCGCTGTTGGCACACTTGATTAAACAGCATCAGTGGTCGCAGGCGCTTATTTTTGTTAGCGCTAAAAACACCTGTAATCACCTCGCACAGAAGCTGTCTAAACGTGGGATCAGTGCCGAAGTCTTCCATGGTGATAAGGCGCAAGGCGCACGAACTCGGGTGCTCGATGGTTTTAAAAGTGGCGACATCAGTGTGTTGATTGCGACCGATATCGCAGCCCGCGGTATTGATATTGATAAACTCCCTGTGGTGATTAACTTCGATTTACCAAGAAGTCCGGCAGATTATATGCACCGTATTGGCCGTAGCGGCCGCGCAGGAGAGGCAGGTTTGGCGGTGACCTTGATTTCCCATGAGGAATATCATCACTTCGGCGTGATTGAAAAGAAAAACAAAATCAAACTTGTACGTGAACAAATCCCAGGATTTGAAGCGAATGCCGAAATGCCACTCGAAGTGTTAGCGCAGGAAAAACCGCAGGCGAAACCCGAAGGTACCGGCAAGAAAAAGCGTAAACAGTTACCCGCGGCGAACCTTGAATTTTGGGGTAAAAAGTCTTAATTCCTTGGGCGTGAGTTATGCTTAGTGCAACTCATGTCCCTTCGCATCTGGTTTGTGGGAGCAGTATGCAGCATCTATTTTGGTTAGTTGAAGGCAAGATAGCGGGTCGAAGTGGCCCCAACAAGGACCCTTGGGATTTAGCCGAGCTTAAGTCTTTGGGGATCCGTGCGGTGTTATCCGTGAATGGCGGAGAAGGATGTGAGCCGGGCAGTTTTAAGCACCACGGACTACGTTATGAATGCATTCCTTTTTCCCGCAATGTCCCGCCGCAGGAAGGGGATGTTGCTATATGTGTTGCCCAGTTACCGCGGGCGCTGGCTTTTATTCAGCAGTGTGAAGCCGATAACTTGCCTGTGCTAATCCATTGCCGCTCGGGTAAAGACCGTACAGGGCTTATTATGGCCTATTACTTGATGGTGAATGGCGCCGCGCCTTTGCATGCCGTTAGCCAAGTGCGCAGCATTCGCGACATTGCGTTTACTGCCGAAGGTTGGGATCAGTTTGCCTTCGATGTGCTCTATGCGTTACAGGATTAACCATCTGAATTCATAAAATAAGGAATACCATTTAGTGACGATATTCGGGATATCATCGCGCAATTGTGGCGCCGTTTTCGCCAACAAACTCGCTCAACATCTTGCTAAAGTGATAGGGCGTAATCGCAAAATTTATTCCGTCAAACAAATGGTATTTCGTCTCTCGCTTCCCTTTTGGGGGCTTTTGCTCCTGTTGATTAACGGTTGTAGCTCAATGGCAGAATTACCCGCAAAATCAATTGAAACAGCCTATCCCTTAGCCGAAAACTCCACCCTGTATCAGGCGGTAAAAACCGCCATGGCGCAGCATCCCGATCAAACTGGCGTGTTCCCCCTCGGTGATGGGGTCGATGCCTTCGTCGCCCGCTTGTTGCTGATTGAGTCTGCTGTCAGCAGTATCGATCTGCAATATTATATTTATCGTAATGATGAAACGGGCCGCTTGCTGACGTGGTTTTTATTGGATGCTGCGGATCGCGGGGTGCGAGTGCGTTTATTGCTGGACGATATGACAAGTGCAGACATGGACGAGCAGCTAATTGCCCTCGCTCGCCACCCTAACATCAGTATTCGACTGTTTAACCCGAGCACCGAGCGTAATTACCGCGGCCTTGCCATGTTGTTTGGTTTTAGTCGCTTAAACCATAGGATGCACAATAAGTCGTTCACCGTGGACAATGTAATGACCATTGTCGGTGGACGTAATATTGGTGATGAGTATTTTGCGGCGAATCGTGACCTCGAATTTGGCGATTTTGATCTATTAGCCATGGGCGATGCAGTGCCTAAGGTATCCGATGAATTTGACCTATATTGGAATGCCGACTCCACCCATTCGATTGAAGTGTTGAGCGATCATAACCCCACGCAGGCGGAGCTTGAAGCGCTAGCGCAGCAAATGAGCGAGCAGCGTGAACAGTCCAACTCCAGCGAATATGTGAAGCGTTTAGCCCAAAGCCAGTTATTGGCAAATCTGCAGAGCGATAGCATGACTTGGTTTTGGGGCAAAGCCCTAGTGTTGGTTGACCCGCCCGATAAGTTGCTGCAAGGCGATAAATCCACTTGGCTGCTCAGCCAGTTATTACCTTACCTGACGCAGGTGGAGTCCGAGTTACTCATCATTTCGCCTTATTTTGTGCCGACGCAATCTGGAACCGATCTGCTTACTCTCTTAGCGCAGTCGGGCAAACGGGTACGTGTGCTCACCAATAGTCTGGCGGCAACCGATGTGCTGGCGGTGCATGCAGGTTATAAGCAGTATCGTAAAGCCTTGTTGGCCGCGGGCGTTGAAATCTACGAAGTGAAAGCACAGGCGGGTGAGCGCTCACACAGTTGGCATGGTAGTTCAAAAAGTAGCCTGCATGCCAAATCGTTTGTATTTGATAATAATCAGATATTTGTGGGCTCATTTAACTTTGATCCCCGTTCTGCGGCGGTGAATACCGAGCTTGGATTGCTGATCACTCAACCGCAATTTAGTCAGCAAGTGGCTCACAAAATTGAGGAAAAACTGGCAAGCAACACCTATCGGCTCGCTTTAGAAGAGGGCGAGTTGGTGTGGTGGGATGATGCCAACAAGCAGCGCTACGACAGTGAGCCCGACGCGGGATTTTGGCGTATTTTTGTCGCCGATTTCCTCGGGTTACTGCCAATAGAGTCACAGTTATAAGCTAAGGTGACTAAATAGCGGTTTTAGCTGTCGCAACTCATTTTGCGAACCGCTATGATAAAAACAGAATCGTTAATGAGAATTTAGGTTTATGAAAAGCAAGGCAAGTCAATCGCAAGGGCTATTACTGTTTCGGTTATCGCAAACACAGGTCTTTGCTCTGGGCACGCTAAAAATCCGTGAGTTAGTGCCATACACTCCGCTGAGTAAAATTCCTCAATCTCACCCTACTATCATGGGGGCCGCAACGATTCGCGGCCATACCATTCCCGTGGTGGATATGGCGGCAGCGATTGGTTACCGCCCCATCAGCGATGAAGAGCGCCAACATTGCTATATCATCATTACCGATTGTCAGCGGATGATTATCGGCTTTTTGGTGCGGGCGATTGATAAGATTATCGAGTGTAATTGGCGTGATATTGAGGCGCCTTCGGCTAATTTAGGCCGCAATGCCTTTTTAACCGGAGTAACACGTTACGATAATCAGTTGGTGCAGTTACTCGACGTTGAGTTGTTGCTGTCGAAGGTGTTCCCCGATGCGCCCGAGGCTAATCGTGCCATTTTAACTGACGTGCAGCGCGAGAAGCTAAAACCCATGCGTATTTTGCTGGTGGATGATTCTAAGGTCGCGCGTAAACAACTCTCTGATGCGCTCGATAGCATTAACATTCCTTATTTTGTGACCCCGGACGGTAAAGATGCGCTCTCGATTATGGAGCAGGCCGCCGCCGAGCATCATCCTATTGATATTCTGGTGAGCGATATTGAAATGCCAGGGCTCGATGGCTATGAGCTGGCGTTTGAAGTCCGGGATAATCCACTCCTAGCCAATGCCTATATTATTTTGCATACCTCACTTTCGAGCGAGATTAGTGTCAGCCAAGCCCACCAAGTTGGCGCGAATGAGGCGCTCACTAAGTTTGATGCCCACGAGCTGGTGGAAGCCATGCTACGGGGCGCCGATTTAGCGGCAAAGCGGGCAAGCTCTGCGCCAAACAAGGCATCAAACTAAGCGTCAAACTGGGCGCTATGTTGGATTTTTGTAAGGGTTTTGCAGGGGCTGGGTAATTTAATCGGCTTATTTCCCTGCAAAGCTAGACAAGTTCCATCACATCCTATAAAAACCTTATTGGCCTCAATGTTGAAGGTGTGGGGTGGGGAAACTCAGCCGAAATATAATAACGACAGGTTAAGTCATGAAACAAGAATCATCTTTTTTAGCCAAGTTGGCTAATGGCAGTTTGGTGCTGCAAATTCTCGTGGGGATCATCGCTGGTGTGAGTTTAGCCAGTTATTCACATGAAGCCGCAAAGCAAGTCGCGTTTTTAGGTAGTCTCTTCGTAGGTGCATTAAAAGCCATCGCACCTATTCTGGTGTTTATCCTTGTGGCGTCTTCCATCGCCAATCAAAAGAAAAATACTCAAACCAATATGCGCCCGATTGTGGTGCTGTACTTATTTGGTACCTTCGCTGCTGCGTTAACCGCCGTGGTGTTAAGCATGCTGTTCCCAACCAATTTAGTGTTGGTTGCTGGCGTTGAGGGCACCAGTCCACCGCAGGGTATTGGTGAAGTATTAAATACCTTACTCTTCAAACTGGTTGATAACCCAGTTAATGCGTTAATGACGGGTAACTACATTGGCATTTTAGCTTGGGGTGTGGGTTTAGGTTTAGCCCTGCACCATGCGAATGATTCGACCAAACAAGTGTTTGCCGATGTGAGCCATGGTATTTCGCAAATGGTGCGTTTTATCATTCGCTTAGCACCTATCGGTATCTTCGGTCTGGTAGCGGCAACATTTGCCGAAACTGGTTTTGCCGCTATTGCCGGTTACGCTCAGCTGTTGGCCGTGTTACTCGGCGCGATGGCGATCATAGCTTTAATTGTTAACCCACTGATTGTTTACGTGAAAATTAAACGTAATCCTTATCCTTTAGTGATCCGTTGTTTGCGCGAAAGTGGCGTAACTGCATTTTTCACCCGTTCAAGTGCGGCGAACATTCCTGTGAACATGGCGCTGTGTGAAAAATTAAAGCTGCATGAAGACACCTATTCTGTCTCTATCCCGCTAGGCGCAACTATTAACATGGGCGGCGCGGCGATTACCATTACTGTGCTGACCTTAGCCGCGGCGCATACCTTAGGCATTCAGGTGGATTTATTAACGGCGTTACTGCTGAGTGTAGTGGCGGCGATTTCGGCCTGTGGTGCATCTGGTGTGGCTGGTGGTTCGTTACTGCTTATTCCGTTGGCCTGTAGCCTGTTTGGTATTTCCAATGATGTGGCCATGCAAGTGGTTGCCGTCGGCTTTATTATCGGGGTTATCCAAGATGCGGCCGAAACCGCACTGAATAGCTCTACGGACGTGATTTTTACCGCCGCAGCTTGTGAAGCCGCTGAAAACAAAGCTAAACTTGGATAAAGTGTGCTGTTGTTAGTGTAGAAAAAGTATCATAAGAGCAGTCACCTCGGTGGCTGCTTTTTTTATGGGAGTAGTTATGATCCTTTTCGATTTTAAGGACTTAGGTGCGGCTAAGTCTTGGTATGGTGTCAATGATACTGTGATGGGCGGCCTGTCACGCAGTAAGCTCACCATCTCTCCGTTAGGTTATGGGATGTTTAGCGGCCATGTGTCGCTGGCCAATGGTGGTGGGTTTGCCTCGGTGCGCTGCGAGTTTGCACCGCTTGATGTCGGGGAGTTTAGTGGGATTTACCTCGAACTCGACCGCGACAGGAGCAAGCATTACAAAGTGAATCTTAAGGATGCCGATACACCGCAGAGTACGGTTTATCAGGCGCCAATGCCCGATGCTAAGCATCAATCCTTTGGCGTTAATGGTGGCAGTATTATTCACTGGCAGCGTATCGAAATTCCTTTTACGGCGTTTCATCCCCAGTGCCGTGGTAAACCGATTGAGCGTGCTGCGATCGATTTAAGCCGTTTGACTAGCATAGGGCTGGTGATTGGCGCGCAGCAAAGTGGTGATTTTTCGTTGAGGATTAGATCGATAGGTTGCTATTAAAGGAATAAACCTGAGTTTATCCCTTTACGTTAACCGCCCGCTTTCGAGCGATTTAGGCGCCGACAATCCCTAAGGGCGTGGCATGTTCCCACGCGCCGCGGGTAAAGTCGGGGAAGTTGACCGAGTTGCTGCGGTTATTCAGCGATTGCTCACTTAATATATTTACGACAGACCAAGCGGCGCCATCGTAGACATCCTGATCGAGCGCCTCGCCGTTACGTAGGCAATAGACCATACGCCAGAGCATCACAAAATCCATCCCGCCGTGACCGCCGTTGATTTCGGCTTCTTTACCGATTCGTTGCCACAGTGGGTGATCGTATTTGTCATACCACTTTTGCATGTCCATATCCCACTCGTGGTAACTCTTACCAAAACCGCCGTGCTCAACGGCAATCCGATTTGGGAACCCGGCAAAAACGCCATTGGTGCCTTGGATAAGGTTATGGCGGCTGTATGGCCGAGGGGTGGTGGTATCGTGCTGAACCATTATGGTTCGGCCCTTAACGGTTTTAATCAGGCTAGTGCTCATATCGCCATTGATATACTTGAGCTGATTACGCTCATGATCGGCGGGGAACTCACGTTTGGCATACAGCGCGCGCCCGAGCGCGGGTGAACTCATGGAGGTGAGATAATCGAAACGGTCACCGCGGTTGATGTTCATATATTGAGAAATCGGCCCTAAGCCGTGAGTAGGATATAAGTTACCGTTGCGTTTGGTGTGCCAGTAGGTACGCCACGAACCGGTTTTATGGTCGATTTCCTTCATTTGCCAGCGCAGCTCATGGATATAAGCGGCCTCACCGTGGAGCAGTTCACCAAACACACCTTGGCGTACCATGTTGAGCACCATCAATTCTTCTCGGCCGTAATTGACGTTCTCCATCATCATGCAGTTTTTCTGAGTGCGTTCGGCGGTGTCGACAAGTTGCCAGCATTCTTCCACTGTCAGTGCTAATGGCACTTCCACAAAGGCGTGTTTACCACTTTCCATGGTATCTATGGCCATGGGAGCGTGCCATTCCCACGGGGTCGAAATAATCACAATATCGATATCATCGCGGTTTAACAGTTCGCGATAGCTGAGATCATTCCCTGTATAGACCGCAGGTTTGGGCCGGTTTTGGTTAACGATATGCTCAACGGCTCTATCGATAACGGTTTGGTGGGTATCACATATGGCTTTAAGTTCTACGCCTTCTAAGTGACAGAATTGTTCGACATGGCTAAAACCCCGCTCTCCCACACCGATAAAACCGACTCTAACCAGCTCCATTTTCGGGGCGATAAGTCCGATAACGGATTTTCCAACGCGGGGTTTAGGGGCAACGCTGCTGGCGTTGGCACTGAGGGCAATATTGGCCGTAACTAGGCCTGCGGTAACGGCGCCCGCGGCTTTGAGAAAATGGCGGCGATGAATATTGTGCATAAGCTTCCTGCATTATTTTTGATTATTTGTAGGGCGATATATATCCCGTTTGTTATATCAGAATCCTAAGCTGAGTGAATAATAAAAGATGTAACAAGCTCATTCGTGGGGATGAATGCGCAAGATGTGAAATAAGGTATTTATCTTTACTTTAGCGATAGGTAAATAGTGATAAAGATCGCGTTTTTATTTTCTAATTAAGCTACACTGCCGATTAATTAATCAGGCTAAATTATCTTTTAGTTTTTAAACGTTTAGCAAATTTAATTTAACCAAAAAATTACATTTTATGGTGGATTTGGGGTAATTTGCGACTCGGGGGAGTAAAGCGGTAAATGGGTTCTATGCTTAATGTACTACCACAACTGACGTTCACTTTAGGTGAGTGGGTATTGCATAAGGATATCAGGATGTCTGGGATTGAAAAACGCCGTCGCCTTCATTGGCGGGAGTCAGATATGCAAAATCGAGAAATTATTGGTCGTTGGTTAGATGAGCGTCCACTGCTTGGTGACAAAATTACCCTCTATAAAGAAGCGGACAAATATTATTTAGAAACTTGGTTTAGCGATGGCTGCCATAGTTTGGATGAAGTGAATCTGTCCAATACGCCGCAGGGCCAAAAAGTGGAAGATGTCGGCGGCAACTTCTTCGGTGAATATTTTATGGTGACGCCTGCTATGCAACTCCAGTTTTGCAATGAGCAGGGCAGTTATTTCCAAGTCGATAAGTTGATGGCGGATATTGATTTCAATCAGCGCGTGGCTTAATGAGTCGCAGTGAAATACGCTAACCAATAAATCGGCAAATACTAAGCCGATTGGCTAAATACGAGGTCGCTTAAGGCGACCTCGTGTCTTTTTAAGGCCTATCCATTAATTAGGGTTATTGCTTAAGGTTATGCGCTAAACCGAGAACGGATGCTTACTGTAAAAATGCATGGCTTTACCCGAGTAAGGATGGGTAAAACGTAAACTTTGGGCGTGAAGGCAGAGTCTCGGTCTGGCTTTTATCACTTCATCATCGCCATAAAATTCATCCCCAAGAATGGGATGCCCCAAGGCAAGCATATGCACCCTCAGTTGGTGGGTTCGGCCCGTTTGTGGCGTTAATTCGACTAAGGTGCTGTTTTCGCGTCTTTCTAGCACTCGGTAATGGGTCTGAGCACTCTTTGCGCCAGCCGTCCCCGGCATTTGAGTCTTTTGATAGGGCGGGTGCTCGGGATCGGGCGCGATGGCTAAATCGATTATCCCAGCATCCTTTGCAATCAAACCCATGACCTCGGCTACATACACTTTCTCGTTTTGCCTATCTTGGAACTGGGTTTTTAACTGGGACTCAGCCTTTTTGTTGCGAGCAAACACCATAATGCCTGAGGTGGCGCAATCGAGTCGATGCACGAGAATGGTGTCAGGATACAAGCGTTGTAGTCGGGTGAGGGCACAATCGAAGGTATGTGCGGCTCGGCCGGGATTAGACAACAATCCAGAAGGTTTATTAATAATGATCAAATCCCTATCTTGATAGCGAAGATCTATCCAAGGGACTGAAGGGGGCTGGTAATCAAATATCTGCATCGTATCCTCATCATTTGCGCGGTCATACTAGCAAAATATCAGTCACTAAGCAGTATATTCTCGAGCTGGCATTGGCTGAGGCTGTTAAAACTGAACTAGAACTGAGCCAACCACAATCTGAACTTCATGCCCCAAGTCGAGGTGACTCCCGAGGTGACATAACGGATCTCCCCTTGGGTATCGATAATATAAATAGCCGGAAATGCCATCGCGCCCCACTGAGTACTTCGCTCACCATTGTCATCGTTTAGCACCGGAAAGTGATATTGATGCTCGTCCATATAGTGCTGGATCTCGCGATCACTGCCAGAAGCCACGGCCACTGAAATCACCTTATGGTCTTGGCTGATACTCTCAACCATAGGGGAGGTGACGCGGCACACCGGGCACCAAGTGCCCCAAAAATACACCAATGTTGGCTCACTCTTCGCGGAATTAAGAGCAAGCTGGCTGCCATCAATGGCAATACCGTTTAATACTGGCGCTTGACCGGTGATCATATCCCGCTGCAAATAGAGGCTGACGCCGTAGAGCACCAGCGCCATGATGCTAAGATCCCTAAGCTGTTTAAGCCAAAAGCGCGGGCTTTGCAGTTTTTGGCGCCAACTGAGTGGTTGAGCTGGCTTAGGGCTTGAGTTTGCTGACGTCACTGTGACGGAAACCTCACTGAATAGGCGTTATCGCAAAGGCGTTAGAGTAAACGCTTAGGCTTAAACAAGGCTTGATACCAGAATACAGGCGTTCGACTTAGAGCTTAGTCGGCTGAGCCACTGGGTAAATAGTCACTCGGGGTTTTACGACTCCAAATACGGGTGTAGGCCATCAACTGAGGGTAGAAGGTGCGAAAGGCGGTTTCTGTATCTATCTGCATTTTCGCTAACAGCTTATCTGCGCCGTTAAATAAGTCACTGTGCGGATGACCTTTGGCCCGTTGTGCTAATGCCTGTTGAATGCCTTTAGGCGTGGCGTATGTGTTTAACCAATCTTGACTGCGCATATCGGCGATGATGTCCAGACAGGACTGTGGGTGATACTCATCGTTTTGCGCGGCAAATTCTGCCAGTTCGCGATAGGCTTTTTGGCTAAACTCGGGTAGTGGTAGGTGATGATATTCTTCCCAGTAGTAAGCTAAATAATGATCGAAACTTACGAACATCAAATCTGCTGCTATGCTTGTTAACTGGGCAGGGAACAGGGCCATCAGCTCTTGGGTCAGTTCATGGGTGGCGCAGAGCTGATTGATTTCTTGGTTTAACCACAGTCCTTGGCGAAGTGCTTGCGGCGCAGAATCGATTGGCGCGGTGATAAAATTGCCTGCCAGATTGGCGCCTAGATGGGTTTTACTGATCTCGGCCAGATGTAAGTGTGTAAGAATGTTCATTTTTTGTGCTTGGTTAATCGCGTTAGTTCACGGTATCATGGGCGGGCGCGCTGAGGAAAGCGCAAATAGGCAAAAATCGTGTGCTTTTCTAAGGGAGTGCTTACGTTAGCGTTTCAATTGGAGGGTAAATGCTGACGCGGGACTGAAAATGCACCAATCAATTAACCTGTTAAGGATCATGGATGATGTGGAACTGGTTTACCAAAATGCTCGGTAAAGACGCGCGCCCTAAGCGTAAAAAAGTGCTTGTCGATATACCCTATGAGCAACATAGCTTTCGTATGGATCATTTTTCGCGGACTCGGCCTAAATATGATGTCGATGATGCGTTAGCCTCAAATGTGCTAAATGAGTCAGACGCAGATATGGATATCGCGAACAAGTAATCTTGATCTTATTGGCCTCTAACCATAGACTAGCCGCCGTTCTAAGCTATCTAGAGGCCTTTGCATGCGCGTAACAGACTTTTCCTTCGATCTTCCCGACGAACTCATCGCTCGTTATCCCATGGCGCAACGCAATGCGTCACGTCTGTTAACCTTAGATGGCAATACTGGCACGCTCGCCGACAAACAGTTCACCGATCTGCTGGGGATGATTAATCCCGGCGATTTAATGGTATTTAACAATACTCGGGTGATCCCAGCGCGTTTATTTGGCCAAAAGGCCAGCGGCGGCAAACTCGAGATTTTAGTTGAGCGTATGCTTGACGATAAGCGCATCCTCGCCCATGTGCGTAGCTCTAAATCCCCGAAGGTGGACAGCATTATCCACCTCGATGGCGGTTATGAGATGAAAATGGCTGCGCGCCACGACGCCTTATTTGAACTCGAACTCTTATCCGACTTGACGATTTTAGAAGTGCTCGAAGCAGTAGGGCATATGCCACTGCCTCCTTATATCGACCGTCCCGATGAGGATGCCGATAAAGAGCGCTATCAAACCGTGTATAACCAAAACCCCGGAGCGGTTGCCGCGCCAACGGCGGGATTACACTTTGACGATGCAATGCTCGATGCTTTAAAGGCCAAGGGCGTGAATATCGCGTTTGTGACCTTGCACGTCGGCGCAGGGACTTTCCAGCCCGTGCGCGTTGATAACGTGCTCGAGCACAAAATGCATTCAGAGTGGGCCAATGTGCCGCAGGATGTGGTGGATTTAATTGCCCAAACTAAAGCGGCAGGCAAGCGTGTGGTCGCTGTGGGCACGACGTCCGTGCGCTCACTGGAGAGCGCGGCCCGTGCAAGTGAAGGCGAACTGAAAGCCTTTAGCGGCGATACCGATATCTTTATCTATCCTGGGTATCAGTTCCAAATCGTCGATGCCATGATCACTAACTTCCACCTGCCGGAATCGACGCTCATCATGTTGGTCAGTGCCTTTGCCGGTTTTGATCATGTTATGGCGGCGTATCAACATGCAATCACGCAAAAATATCGCTTCTTTAGCTATGGCGATGCCATGTTTGTGACGAAAAAAGCTCACTAGACCAAGATTTTGTTTTAAAATAGCCGCCCACATTGAGTTTGGGCGGTAATTTTTTCAGCCGAAGGTTGAACCTTTTGGATCTGCCCCTATCTCTATTGTTAATCAAAATGGCGCGTGCCATTACAAATGTAGTCAGACTGTTTATCTGGCGAGGTGAATTATGAAATTTGAACTCGACACTACCGACGGCCGTGCGCGCCGTGGCCGCTTGATTTTTGAACGCGGCACGGTGGAAACCCCAGCCTTTATGCCTGTTGGTACTTACGGCACGGTAAAAGGCATGACGCCTGAAGAAGTGCGTGCTACTGGTGCGGACATTCTGCTCGGTAACACTTTCCACCTGTGGTTACGTCCCGGCGAAGAAATCATGCGTAAGCATGGTGACTTGCACGATTTTATGAACTGGCAGCGTCCTATTCTGACCGATTCGGGCGGTTTCCAAGTGTTCAGTTTGGGTGACATTCGTAAAATTACCGAAGAAGGTGTGCATTTCCGTTCGCCAATCAACGGCGAGAAAATCTTCTTAGATCCTGAAAAATCAATGCAAATTCAACATGCATTGGGCAGTGATGTGGTGATGATTTTTGACGAATGTACTCCGTATCCGGCGACAGAAGATGAAGCGCGCAAGTCAATGCAGATGTCACTGCGTTGGGCTAAGCGTTCACGCGACGAGTTCGACCGTCTGGAAAACCCCAATTCATTATTCGGGATCATCCAAGGCAGTGTTTATGAAGATTTACGCGACGAGAGCTTAAAAGGCTTAGTCGAAATTGGTTTCGACGGTTATGCCGTCGGTGGTTTGGCCGTAGGTGAGCCTAAGGAAGACATGCACCGCATTCTTGAGCATGTCTGTCCACAAATTCCTGCGGACAAACCTCGCTATCTGATGGGGGTCGGTAAGCCAGAGGATTTAGTTGAAGGTGTGCGTCGTGGTATCGACATGTTTGACTGTGTCATGCCAACACGTAATGCTCGAAACGGTCATCTGTTTACCAGTGAAGGTGTTATCAAGATCCGCAATGCGCGTCATCGCGATGATACTTCACCACTCGATGCTAAGTGTGATTGCTACACCTGTAAGAACTATTCTCGGGCGTATCTATACCATTTAGATCGTTGTAATGAAATTTTAGGTGCACGTTTAAACACCATCCACAACCTGCGTTACTACCAAATGTTGATGGAAGGTTTGCGTGGTGCAATCGAGACAGGTACATTAGACGCCTTTGTAAAGGAGTTCTATACCAGTCAAGGTCGCGAAGTACCAGAGTTAGTCGATTAATTTACTGCTAATAAGAAGAGAAAACTATGTTCATTTCAAATGCATATGCAAATGCTGCAGGCGCTCCACAGGGTGGCGGCACCATGGAATTGGTTTTCATGTTGGTCATTTTCGGCCTGATTTTCTACTTCATGATTTTCCGTCCGCAATCTAAGCGTGTAAAAGAGCACAAGAACCTGATGTCATCTTTAACCAAGGGCGACGAAGTCCTGACCAGCGGCGGTATCTTAGGTAAGATTGCAAAGATCAGCGATGAAAATGACTACGTGTTACTGAGCTTGAACGACACGACTCAAATTACAATTAAAAAAGATTACATTGCAGCTGTATTGCCTAAGGGCTCTATCCAGTCGTTGTAAGCCAAGAGGGCTCAGGCGTGTTAAATAAATACCCAATGTGGAAAAACATTATGGTGGTGCTCGTCATCGCCATAGGTTGTTTCTATGCCGTACCTAACCTGTTCGGTGAAGATCATGCGGTGCAAGTAGTGGCGACTCGAGGTGCTGAAGTCACGGCATCTACCCAAGCCAGAGTGAACGAGCTGTTAGCCAGTAAGGGCATTGCGGTAAAACGCTCTGAGCTTGAAAAAGGTCAATTGTTGGTTCGCGTACAAAACGCGGATCAACAGTTGCTGGCCAAGGAAACCATCGCCGAAGATTTAGGTGACAAGTTTACCGTGGCACTTAACCTTGCCCCTGCCACACCGCAGTGGCTCGAGTCTATGGGCGGTAGCCCAATGAAACTCGGTCTGGACCTTCGTGGTGGTGTGCACTTCTTAATGGAAGTGGACATGGGCGAAGCCATCCGCAAGATGGAAGAGGCCAAAGTGGCCGATTTCCGTTCTCAATTACGTGAAGAAAAATCCGTTACGCAGGCATTCGCAACAATGCGCAAGGTATCGAGATTAAATTCCGTGATGCCGAAAGTTTAGTCAGTGCAGAACGTTTCTTAAAATCTCGAAGCAACGATATGATGTTCAGCGATGTGAGCAAGGGTGAAGACTTTGCCCTGCAAGCCGTCATGAGCGAAACCTATCTTAAGCAGATTAAAGAAGAAGCGCTACAGCAAAACATTACCACTATCCGTAATCGTGTGAACGAGTTAGGGGTAGCTGAGCCTGTGGTTCAACGCCAAGGTGCTGAGCGTATTATCGTTGAGCTGCCAGGTGTACAAGACACTGCCCGCGCTAAGGAAATCTTAGGTGCAACCGCATCGATTGAATTCCACATGGTGGACGATAAGGCCGACCCCAATGCGGCGCAATCTGGCCGTGTACCTGCGGGTTCTGAGGTGTATCAACGCCGTGAAGGCGGTCAAGTGGTATTGAAGAAGGAAGTGATGCTAACGGGTGATCATATCACTGGCGCACAACCTAGCTTCGACCAATACAGCCGTCCACAGGTGAGCATCAACCTCGATGCTAAAGGCGGTACCATTTTCTCTAACGTGACTAAGGACAATATCGGTAAACCGATGGCGACCTTGTTCATCGAATATAAAGACAGCGGTGAGCGTAACGCCGATGGCAGCGTTAAGATGCAGAAAATCCAAGAAGTGATTTCTGTGGCGACCATTCAAGCGCGTTTAGGCCGTAACTTTGTGATCACCGGCTTAAGCCATGGTGAAGCACAAAACCTCGCACTGCTGCTGCGTGCCGGTGCCCTGATTGCGCCCGTATCGATTGTGGAAGAACGTACTATCGGTCCAAGCCTAGGTGCAGAAAACATCGAAAGCGGTGTGCAAGCCATGATTTGGGGTATGGCAGTCGTACTTATCTTTATGCTGGTTTACTACCGTAGTTTCGGCTTGATCGCTAACTTAGCCTTAACGGCCAACTTAGTGATGGTGGTTGGGGTGATGTCTATGATCCCTGGCGCCGTATTAACCCTGCCTGGTATTGCGGGTATGGTGTTAACAGTGGGTATGGCGGTTGACGGTAACGTACTGATTTACGAGCGTATCCGTGAAGAGTTACGTGCAGGTCGCAGCGTACAGCAGGCGATTCACGAAGGTTACGGTAACGCATTCTCTACCATCGCCGACGCTAACATCACGACCTTCTTGACAGCTTTGATCTTGTTCGCCGTGGGTACTGGCGCGATCAAAGGCTTCGCGGTGACCCTGATGATCGGTATTGCGACATCGATGTTTACCGCTATCGTGGGTACTCGCGCAATCGTGAACGCGATTTGGGGCGGTAAGCGCGTGAAGACGCTGTCTATCTAAGGGGAAGCGATAATGTTAGAAATTTTATCTTTAAAACGTACGGTTAACTTCCTCCGTCATGCGCTGCCTATCAGTATCATGTCTGCCATTTTGGTATTTGGTTCGCTGGTGTCCTTGGCGACCAAAGGCATTAACTGGGGTTTAGACTTTACTGGCGGTACTGTGGTTGAGATGGAGTTTACTCAACCCGTTGATTTGAACGTGTTACGTACTAAGCTGTCTGCACCTGAATTAGACGGTGCAGTGGTGCAAAACTTCGGTTCGAGCCGTGACGTATTAGTGCGTCTATCGGTGAAAGAAGGCGTGAGCAGCGATGTACAGGTCAAATCTGTCATGGCTGCGGCTCAACAAGTGGATGCGGGTGTTCAACAGAAACGTGTTGAATTCGTTGGTCCCCAAGTGGGTAAAGAACTGGCCGAACAGGGCGGTTTAGCGGTATTGGTCGCGCTTATCTGTATCATGATCTACGTGTCTTTCCGTTTCGAATGGCGTTTAGCCTTCGGTTCGGTAGCAGCACTTGCCCACGACGTGATTGTGACCTTAGGTGTGTTCTCTGTGTTCCAACTGGAATTCGACCTGACCGTATTAGCCGGCGTGTTAACCGTTGTGGGTTACTCACTCAACGATACCATCGTTGTGTTTGACCGTATCCGTGAAAACTTCCTCAAGATGCGTAAGAGCGAGCCAGAAGAAGTGGTCAACGTCTCTATCACGCAAACCATGAGCCGTACCATTATCACTACGGGTACGACGCTGGTGACCGTTGTGGCGCTGTTCCTGAAGGGCGGCACTATGATCCACGGTTTTGCGACAGCACTCTTGTTGGGTATTTTCGTCGGTACTTACTCTTCTATCTACGTAGCAAGTTACCTTGCGATCAAACTGGGTATTTGCCGTGAGCATATGATGCCAGTTGAAGTCGAGAAAGAAGGCGCTGACCAGCCTTCGATGATGCCTTAATCGGGTATTGAGACTCGAGGTCGTGTATCACGACTGTTGAAAAAACAGCCACCATAAAGGTGGCTTTTTTCGGTCGATTTGGACCTTTCCGATAATCTGCTAGCAAACTCACAACTTTATAGTGACTAATGCTGTAAAACCTAAATGTTAATTTTATTAACAACTGCTGCAAAAAACAGCGCTCGACAGGCTCGGTTATTTCACAGTAGGATGTCGGCTGCCCATATCTAGAGAGTATTGTTGTAGGATGTCGCATGGAAGAACGTAAGACGTTAGTTGCTGGTGGAAATTTATTGCAGGCCCACACATGGAAGGGATTATTAGAAGCCTGTGGTATTCATGTGGAGTTGCGTGGCGAGGCCTTATTAGGCGGCGTGGGTGAGCTGCCCGCTGGGCTGCATAACATTGAGCTTTGGGTGCGCGAGTCGCAATTGGCAAAAGCACAGGCCCAGTTAAGTGCCTTGGACGTGGTGAGTCCCCAGTGGCAATGTGTGCAATGCCATGAGATGAACGAGGGCAACTTTGAATTATGTTGGCATTGCAGCGCCGAGCGCAGCGAAAGCCATAACTAATCGCCGCTAAACTTCTCCATACACTTGGCCTCAAACTGCTAGCACTGCCAAGCGTTGAATTCACAGCGCTGGCAATGCGGCTTGCTATCAGCATCAAGCGCCTATTAAGGTTACCCGAACAAGGCTAAGAGGCGGGGGATTCCACTTCACGCACGCTCTGGCTCATAAAGCCCGCGATTGTCACATGTCGTTAACCGCAAGGATTGCGTCTCCCCGCGTAGCGAATTACACTTCAATTCATATTAGCTAAGTCATTCAATCCCTTATCTAAGGAGGAACTGATGCATCCATCCAGTGCTTTTTCAGCCCTTGTCGAATCGATTCGTCCCCATGTTGTTGAAGTGAGTATTGAAGCCTATCAAGCCGATGACGCTTGGGTGTTGATAGATGTCCGCGAAGATAATGAATGGCTACAGGATCACCTGCCGCAGGCGAAGCACATGAGCCGCGGCATTATTGAGCGCGACATTGAACAGCGCTTTCCCGATAAACATACGCCTCTGTTGCTTTACTGCGCGGGCGGTGCACGCTCAGTGCTGGCGGCCAGCAGTTTGCAGCTAATGGGCTACCAAAAGGTCGCCTCCTTGATTGGTGGTTACAAGGGCTGGATCCAACGCCAGTTACCCGTGGTGCAAGAGTAATTTAGGCTGGTTTTACTTTTTATAGGCGAGTGGCATGCAATATTTCCCGCTGTTTATTGATACTGTGAATTTAAATGTCCTGTTAGTGGGGGCGGGGGATGTTGCCAGTCGTAAGCTGGCCTTGCTGACGCGTACCGAAGCCAATATCCATGTGATTGCCCCCGAGGTGAATCCCGAGGTAAAGGCCTATGCCGATACAGGCAGGATTTTATTGTCTGAGCGGCCCGTGGTGCAGGCCGATATTCAAAATTATGATCTTATCTATTTAGCGACCGCGAACGATAAGCTCAATGCTGAATTAGCCACCTTAGCTACCGAGCGGGGAATTTGGGTCAATGCCGTGGATAATCCCGCCTATTGCCGCTTTATTACCCCATCGATTGTCGATAGGGGGCGTCTTGTGGTGGCGATCAGCACGGCGGGTGCAGCGCCTGTGTTTGCGCGCACCATTCGAGCTCGTTTAGAGACCAGCCTGCCGCAATCCCTTAAGCCCTTGTTCGACTTTGTGGCCGACAAGCGTCTCGAAGTGCAGCAAAGACTCACCAAAACCGCGACGCGCCGATTATTCTGGGAGCGCTTTTTCGACACCAATGGCGATAGGTTTGATGCGCGCACCCCCGAGCACTATCAGAATGCCTTTAACCATATCGTTAGCCGCGGGGAAATCCTGTTATTGGACGATGCCACGCCCGTCGAGTTATTGCCGCTGGCGGCCATGCCGTTATTACAGCGCCTCGATTGGATTTACAGCGAAGCAGGCTTAGCCGAGGACTTGGCCGAGCTGGTGCGCCGCGATGCTAATCGTGCAGCGCTTCCCGCACTGAGTGATATCAGCCGTGAATATGAGCAAGGCTCGCGCATGTTGTTGGTTGCCGATACCCAGAAGATTGCGCAACTTAAGGCACATTTTCCGGTGGCGAAACATTTACGTCCTGGCGCGATTTAGCCTTATTTATCGCAGTTTGTTTGAGCTGACGGCGAGTCTTAGGTAGACTCGCCGTTATTTTTTATCGTTAAGTTTAGGATGTACTATGGCTCTCAAAGCGACCGTGTTTAAGGTCAATCTTCAGATCGCCGATATGGATCGAGGTTATTATCAAGATCATCAGCTGACGTTAGCGCAGCATCCCTCCGAGACCGATGGCCGCATGATGGTGCGTTTGTTGGCCTTTATCCTGAACGCTTCCGAGACCTTAAGTTTTACTAAGGGATTGTGCGTCGACGATGAGCCTGAGCTGTGGGACAAGAGTCTCTCCGGTGAAGTGGACCTGTGGATTGAGTTTGGCCAAGCCGATGAGAAGTGGCTGCGTAAGGCGAGCGGTCGCGCGAAAGCGGTGCAGCTGTTTACTTACGGCGGACGTAGTGTCCCTATTTGGTGGAAGCAGAATCAAGCGGCCTTAGAGCGTTATAAAAACCTTAAAGTGTGGAATATTGCTGAAGAGTCGGTGACGGCGATGGAGACCTTAGTGAGCCGTACTATGTCGCTGCAGGCGTCTATCAGTGAAGGACAAGTCTGGTTATCGAATAATGAACACAGCGTGCTTATCGAGCCCGAGATGCTTAAAGATGACCAATAAAAAAGAGCCTGCAATTGCAGGCTCTTTGTTTAGACGAAGATTATTGGAATTTGAGTTCCCAGCTATCGATATAGCCTACGTCGCCACGGCCGCTATCAACCGCTTTGAGTTTCCACACACCGCTTGACTCAACGCCAGTCATATCAACTGTGTAGCTCTTGTTGATATTGTCTGCGCCTGCGCCAGTGTTGTTATGCAGTGTTGCTGTTTGGCCTGTAGGGCTGATGAGCTGCACTTTTAAGTCACCAATGTAAGGGTGAACAATATTCACCACGGCTGTCACAGTGCCTGAGTTACCCGTGCGAGTCACTGTGATTGGGCTCGTGATACCAGTGGTTTTGTTATCAGGAATATTGTAGTTATCGGTGTTGGTGTAGCTTGCTGGCGTGGTAGGAGTACCACCGCCGCTTTGGGCTGTGTAACTTGCGGTTAACGATACACCGCTAAAGGCTGAATAGCCTTTTACCATCGCGTAGTAAGTACCAGATTGAACGTTGCTGATTGGGCAAGATTCACTGTTACCACCTTTGTATGGACGGCAATCGTAGTTTGAGGTCGTTGGTGCTGCACCGTACTGTACGTACAGATCCGCATCACCCGTGCCACCGTTCATCACAAAACCTAAGTTAGTTGCACCCTGTGGCACTTCAAAAGAGAAATGCAGTTCTTCACTGGCGGCGCCACTTAGACCGGTTTTTGGCACACCGTTCACTAACACGCTGTCAGTTGGTGTAGGGTCAACCGGATCCGTAGGACCATTACAGGAAGCATCTAAGAAGGTTTTCGCTGCAACGGCATTGACCAGGCCATAGCCATAGTAATCATCACGGCCTGCAGTGCCTAAGTCTTCTGCGGTTTGTTTGAGCGCGTTACGCACCTGAGCGGCGCTACATTCTGGATGGTAGCTCCACACTAAGGTCGCCACACCAGAAACGTGTGGGGTCGCCATCGATGTACCGTTGTAATACTCGTAGTCTTTATTGCCTTGGTTGCTTACGGTAACGGTTGCGCCTAATTGGTTGCGTAGAGCTAAACCAGTTGCACGGTCAACAGACACTGACACCATGTTGATTTCGCTGTTAGCATCGACCAAGAAGGGGTTTTGTAGCCCAGGTAAGGCGCTGTTACTGTACACGATAACTGCGCTCGCGCCGGCATTCTTACAGGCTTTTACCGCGTTGATTTCTGGGTACGAAGTGCCTTGGTTACCCACACGCTCAACTAAACACACCTTGTTGGTCATATTGCCGCAGTTGAAGGTCGAGCCGCTAACCGTACATTCGGCTAAGGTTGCGGTTGCCGTGCCATTGTATGGATTGGGCGCGTAGTTGGTGCCCGATGGCGTAAAGCGATTGTGCGGCACAACGCCTGAGTTGAAGTAAGACTGACCACCGATAGTAATATCGGCTAAGCGACCTTCACCGCGAGTCACGGTAGAGAGAATTGCTTCACCAGGGCCTGAGATCTCGACTTGGTTGGTGTACTGAGAGAAAGCAGAGTGGTCTTTATGATTATCGACCGATGCCACAGACATCACCGCATCGTACGAAGCGGGGTAGCTGTGGGTATTGTTGCCATCGTTACCGGCCGCGGCAATCAACAGCACGCCGTTATTGTAGTGAGCCGCTAACGCGTTACGCTCAGTGGTGCTGGAACCCGCGCCACCTAAGCTCATGGTGACCACGTTTGCGCCATTCGCCACACAGGTATCTACGGCTGATACGAGGGATGAGGAGTAACCCCAACCAGACTCGTTAAAGACTTTAATCACATGGATGTTGGCATTTTGATTTGGCATCACGCCAATCACGCCGTCGTTGTTAGCGATCGCCGCGATAGTACCAGCCACGTGGGTACCATGGGCGTTGTTATTGCCGGGCTCGTACCAGTTACCTGTGCCAGAGTTGTTGGTACCCGTGACATTGTTACCGCTTAAGTCGCTGTGACCACGGTCATAACCTGAATCGATAATACAGATGGTGCGGTTGCCTGCTTGGCTGTCGCTCAATTGGGTTGCACCCACAAAGGTTTGTCCCCAAGGCGTTGTTTCGCTTAGCAGGTGGCGTGGCATGTCCTCTTCCACATATTCCACATCGGCGCGGGCTCTTAATGCCTTAATGCCATTGTTGTCCAGCTTAACTGAGTAGCTGTTACTGCGGCCGATACGCTTCATTTCTTTGGCTTGCGCCTTGTTCAGCACACTGTGCTGGGCGCTAATTTCAGCTACTTGAGGCTGATAGTTCATGGTGGTGGCGAGCTGATCGCTGCTTTGCAGGCTGCTTTCAGACATCAGGGCTGGCGCATCGGCATTTTTAAATTTAACGATATAGCGCTTTGGCAGAGGAGAGGTCTGTGCTTGCATCGCTGCGGCGAAACCCGGTGCATCGGGGGCAGCATTAACACCTGCTGAGATCGCAATAGCTAAGCTAGATAAACTCAGGGCTATCTTAGTGGTTCGATTGATTGTCATGTTTTTCTTCCATGTTCAATTTAGTGTTAATCATTATTATTTTGTGATTTTAAAGAATAACTACGACTCAGATGCTACTCGGTTAGTGAATTTATCTTTGGTGTAAGTGTTTGTAAATTAAATGTTAATGGTATGGCGGTTGGTAAAGTATCTTGAAGTAATAAGCGGATTTATTGAATAAAAAATCACATGTTACAAGTTGTAACGAATATTTAGCACGATTTTTGTTTATTTATGTGGAAAAGGTGAATAAGCAAAAGCGAATTTTATCGGCCTTAACAGCGGGTGATGGATTATTGTTAATGTCTAATTTGTTGAAATTAATATTTATAATTTTTTGGAATTAAAAGTAACAAAATTCAGAGTGTTTTTCTTTGCTTGATGTTGAGTTTATTTCAAGTGATTGATTATGCGATTTTATTGCATTTATGCGTCGATGCTTTGGCATTTGCCAATTTATTGGCTTTTGTGCATCGTCAGGGCAGGATAATCGACTGGTCGTTCTTGGTGAGCTGAATGAACATCGGCCGAAATATAAAAAGCGCCATCAGGCGCTTTTTATCGATCTCAACAGCGAGTTATTCTGTTTTAGGCTGAGCGTCGGCTAAGGTCTGATAACCGCCACCGTTATAGGTTTGAGTGTAACCCGCCGCGACTAGGGCTTCGGTTGCGATACTGCTGCGTCGACCGCTACGACAATACAACACCACGGGCGCATCTTTGGCGATACCGCGCTTAGCAAACTCGGCGGCGACTTGCTCAAAGGGAATATTAACCGCATTGGCTAAATGGCCCGCGGCAAATTCCTCTGGGGTGCGCACATCGAGCACCATAGCGCCAGCAGCGATTTTCTGCCACGCAACTTGGGGCTCTTGATCGGCGGCACTTGCCGCGTTCGGGACTAAGGCGAGTGATGACAGACTCAAGAGAGCCACCCCCAGTAAGGTTTTACTGCGACACAGTAACTTGTTGAACACTGACTTTCTCCTTTGCAAATGTGCATTAACCTTGTTTCGCGATTTCGGCTTCGGATTTGACGCCCAATTTGCGTAATACCATGGCCGCAGGGCAAAAACCCGTGAAAGCGCTTTGGAATAGGTTAGCGCCAACGAAGGCCGTTAACCACATAAAGTTATGGTGCACAAAAGCGGTTAACACCAAAGACAGTAACACCATAAATCCGGCAAAGGCCATAATGCTGCGTTCGAGTGACATAGGTTGCTCCTAGAGGCAGCGCTATGGCTGCCTATTGTGGGTTAATCGGCTGTTTGAGTTAAGTTTATGCGATTTTTCATCGCCGCGTAGTAAAGCACTGGGATGACGATTAAGGTCAGTAAGGTCGAGATAAAAATCCCGAAAATTAAACTGATCGCAAGCCCGTTGAAGATTGGGTCGTCCAGGATAAACAAGGCGCCAATCATGGCCGCCAAAGCGGTCAGCATAATCGGTTTGGCCCGCACGGCGCCCGAGTGGATGACAGCGCGCTCAAAGGGAACCCCTGAGGCGGTTTCCTGATTGATAAAATCCACTAATAATATCGAGTTACGGACAATAATCCCCGCTAAGGCAATCATGCCAATCATTGACGTCGCGGTAAATTGCGCACCGAGCAGCGCATGCCCCGGCATCACCCCAATCACTGTCAGTGGGATTGGCGCCATAATGATGAGCGGCACCAGATAGGATCTAAATTGGGCGACGACCAATAAGTAAATCGCAATCATCCCCACGGCATAGGCGATTCCCATATCCCTGAAGGTTTCATAGGTGATCTTCCATTCCCCGTCCCAGAGCACGGCGACCGAGTCTAGCCCGGTTGGTTGGTGGATATAATGCTGATCGAAACCTAAGCCACCATCGCCGTCGATTTTGCCCGCCATGTCGAACATGCCATAGAGCGGACTGTCGAGCGGACCGGCCATATCGGCAACTACCATCACCATAGGGATCATATTCTTATGGATGATAGGAGCATCGATTTTACCGCGCTTAATCGTCACCAGCTCAGACACGGGCACTGATTGCCCCGTTTGGCTCTGTAGCTTCATATTCAGCACTTGCTCTAAATCGATTTTTGCCCCTTCCTGTAGTTGCAGGCGGATAGGCACAGGTTGCTTTTGCTGCGCGATATGCAAGTAGCTTACATCCTTACCGCCAACCGAAGTTGCAATTAAATCAACGATATTGCTATAAGGCACCGCCATTAGGCTGGCCTTAGAGCGGTCGATCATCACTTGCCATTTTTGCTGTGCTGCGGGCAAGAAAATATCAATATCGACCACATCTTTGGTCTCACGGAACAGCGACTGCAGCTCGTAGGCCGCTTGTTCGCGAATCGCAGGACTTGGACCATAGACTTCGGCCACAATTGGTGACCAGACTGGCGGGCCTGGTGGTACTTCAACGACTTTCACATTGGCCTGATACTTGGCGCCGATATGCTGCAATTCTTCACGGACCGACAGCGCAATACTGTGACTGTCACGCTTGCGATGCTTTTTATCGACTAGATTGACCTGAATATCGCCAAGCTCTTGGCTGTGACGTAGAAAATAGTGGCGTACTAAGCCGTTAAAGTTCATCGGTGCATTGGTGCCGGCATACAGCTGCAAATGCTCCACCTCGGGCACAGTGGCAAGGTAGCGACTTAAATCCTGAAGTACGCGCTGGGTTTGTTCCACTGGCGTGCCTTCAGGCATATCCACCATGACTTGGAACTCGGATTTATTATCGAAGGGCAGCATTTTTAACACCACGAGCTGACCGACAGGGAGCGCGACGGCGATGCCGATTAACACAAATACGCCGGCTGCCAGTCCCACTCTTGCCTTACGGGCATTTTTACCAAGCAGGAAAGGACCAATTAAGTGAGTAAAGAGGCGCACCATTTTGCTCTCGTTTATCTGAGCAGAGGCATCGCTGCTGTGTGCGGTGTCAGTGGCTGAACCACTATGGTGTTTGAGCAGTTTACGACTCAGCCATGGGGTTACCATAAAGGCGACCACAAGCGAAATCAGCATGCCCATACTGGCGTTGATGGGGATCGGACTCATATAAGGGCCCATTAATCCCGACACAAATGCCATCGGCAGCAGTGCTGCGATAACGGTAAAGGTGGCAAGAATCGTTGGGCCGCCCACTTCATCGACCGCAACGGGGATGAGTTCACTAAAGGATTTATTACCGAGCGCCATGTGCCGATGGATATTCTCCACCACCACAATGGCATCGTCGACCAAGATCCCGATGGAGAAAATCAGTGCGAAGAGTGACACTCGGTTAAGAGTAAATCCCCACGCCCAAGAGGCGAACAGGGTGATCGCCAAGGTGATAATAATGGCGACACCTACCACCAGTGATTCGCGGGCGCCCATGGTTAAAAACACCAATACGACAACGGCGCTGGTGGCAAAAATCAGCTTAAGAATAAGGGTGTTAGATTTATCCGCCGCCGTCTCACCATAGTTGCGCGAAACAGTCACTTCGACATTGCTGGGGATCAACACATTCTTGACCTTAGCAATGCGCGCGAGGGTGGCATCGGCAATATCGACGGCGTTTTGCCCCGGCTGCTTACCAATGGCAATAGTCACCGCGGGGTAAATATCCGTCTTGTCGCTATGCCAAACGCTTTGGGTGGGAATATCACTCTTTAAACTGATATCGGCAATATCGGCTAAATAAACGGGGATAGGTTTACCCTGTTTATCCTGCGAAATACTCACTACCAGCTGTTTTACATCGTCTATAGTTTGCAAAAACTGGCCAGCCTGAACCTTAATCTCTTGATTCCCTTGCACTAAAGATGCAGGCATCGAGATGTGATTATTGTCATTCAGGCTTTGTCTCAACTTGTCGTAGGTGAGATTAAAGCTGTTCATCTTAGCGGGATCGATGCGAACATTGGCCACCATCTCATGTTGGCCAACGGTGTAAATCTCCCGCGTACCCGGGATCCGCTTGATTTCGGTTTCTAGCCCTAATGCCACATGGGTCAACTGTTCGGCCGAGACCTGTTTGTCCTTGGACCAGAGTGTTAGGCTGACAATCGGCACATCATCGATACCGCGTGGTTTAATCAATGGCTCGCCAACACCCGCGCCCTGCGGCAGTTTATCCATATTGGAATAAATCTGGTTGTAGAGGCTGACAATGGCATCGTTGCGGGTTACGCCGACCTTAAAGATCACAATGATCATCGCGCCATCGGGCTGGGAGAAAGAATAGAGTGTGTCTATCCCTTTGAGCTCAGAAATCACTTGTTCGGCGGGCAGGGTGACTAAGTTTTCCACTTCGGTCGGGGTCGCGCCGGGGAAAGGAATAAAGACGTCGGCAAAGGTGACGTCAATCTGCGGTTCTTCTTCCTTTGGGGTCACTAAGATGGCAAATAAGCCGAGCAGCAAGCCCAGCAGTGCCAGCAGTGGCGTAATGGCACTGTTTTGAAATGCGGCCGCAATACGACCCGAAATGCCAAGTGACGTCGAAGATTCAGTAGCGTGTTTCATTCAACAACCTCATCAAGTTGATATCGCTAGGGAATTTATTGCTTTTGTTCAAGCAACACTTGGTAAGCATCCACGGCGACAATATCACCAGTTCGCAGCCCCGCGAGGACTTCGACTTCACCATCGACAGGCTCAGAGACGCGCACCTGGGTGAGAACGAATTGCTCGCCTTTTTTCAGGTAGACACTGCTGAGTTCATTCATGGTGATAAGGGTCGAGGTCGGCAGTTGGATTTTTCCCGCTCGCCATTTTTAAACAGCGCCTTAGCCCAGGTTCCGGGTTGAAGGTTGGGTTCATCCTTTGGCAGGTTAATCCGCACTTGATAACTGTGACTCACAGGATCGGCAAAGCTAAAGATAGTGAGGTCCTTGGAGGTGAGTTCACGGCCGTCACTTAAGCGCACCATAAACTCAGGCGCGTTTTTCAGTTGCTGAATATAGCGCTGTGGCACTTGGGTGATAGCGCGCATTTGGCTCGGTGAAAACCCAGATAGCAGTGGCTGACCGACACTCACGGTTTCGCCTAATTCGACTAAACGCTCGGTGACAATCCCGCTAAATGGCGCCGATACCACAGTGTATTTGAGGGATTCGCTGGCTTTAATGACCCTAGCTTTGGCGGCACTCACGGCTTGCTCGGCGGCCTTGGCATTGGCGGTCGCTTCATCCATGGCGCCTTTTGAAATCGCACCTTGGGGAAAGAGTTCTTTATAGCGTTTGTATTGGGCCTGCGCCTCCACATTTAGGGCTGTGGTTTTGGCGAGATCGGCCTCATAGCTTGCCAGTTCCGCGCCTTGCTCTTTACTGGTGATCTCGAGTAACGCCGCGCCTTCTGGCACAACATCATTAACATCGTAGTTGAGCTTAACGATACGCCCCGAGGTTTGCGCCGAGACGGTAGCCGCTTTGACGGCCTCGATACTGGCGTCTAGGGTCACCCAATTCGCGTAAGGTTTGCTCATTACCTCGAGGGTCGCCAAGGGCGCAGCCTGGGTGGCAAAGGGGAAAAAACGAATAATGTGAATAGAGTACGTGAGATTGCAGCCATACCAAATCATCCCAAAAATAATTCATGAGTAAATTCTAATGGAGTTGTTTTGATTAGGCAATCAATATTTATTAGAAAAATTTAATGTAATCGATTTCACTAATATAGGGAAACGGCGAATGAATCTTCCCTTACATCAATCGCCATGTCATCACTCTGGTCCTTGTCCAGCTTTAAATATCAGTCGTTTAAATAGTAGGTCAGCGTAGACACAATGCGAATTTGTTTTATGTAAGGCGTGCTGCTGTCACGGTCGGAAATCGTAAACTGGCCTTGGCTGGCACTCTTAATCTTACCCAGACGCGATTGTGAGTCCTTGGCAAACTTTTCGGCCACTTCCCGGGCATTTTGCGTTGCTTCCTGCACCATGGGCGGTTTCACATCATTGAGTGCCGTAAATAAAAACTCGGTACGGTTTTCATAATCTTGGCTACCGATGGCTATGCCTTCTTTAACTAGATTTATCATTTGCTTACGCGTGCTGAGCATTAAATCAATTTGTGGGGTGTAGACAGAAAGATTCACCTTTGCCGAGTAACGATAGCGCACATTCGGGTCAACGTAGCCTTGAGCCTGTCTGTCTTCTATTGTCGGCAGCGAGACTGTAATTTCGCTATCGCTAAAACCCTGTTCCTTGAGGTAGGCTACCACTCTGTCGGTTTTTTGCTGCACTGTGTCGTAGAGCTTAGGCAGGTTATTGTCGACTTCGGTGAAGTTAATCGGCCAGATGGCGATATTGGCTTTCACTTCCTTTTCGGCCAGCCCTTTAACAGTGACTGTGCGCTCTAGGGCTTTCATCTCTAACAGCGCCGAACTGGCGCTTTGTCCTACATAGACCATGCCTGCACATAAGAAACCGCCAAGCAAGAGGGCGGGAAGAAGATAATTGCGTTGCATAACATACTCACTCGATGGGATTGTTGAAGCTACCTTACTGCAATTATGTGACTTTGGGGATAGACAAATAAGAAAGCATTGAGCTTTATTGAAAATGCTCAGCTGCTATTCAGGATTGATACGCGGTTGTAAAAGCGGCTTATGAGTTAACCACTTAGTTAACGGGAGGGATAGGGCTTGGCTGCCATAATTCGACTTTATTGCCATCGGGGTCGATAAACCAACCGAAACGGCCAAATTCCGAGTCTTCAATCTCCCCAATTTGTTCGCCGCCGCCCTGAGTGACTTGCTGTAGGGCCTGCTCCAGATCGTCAACGATAAAATTAAACATAAAGCTTTTGTCGGTCGGGGCAAAATAGCTAGTGTTATGGTCGAAAGGGGTCCACACATGGTAACCGGGGGTCGGTTTATCGTTGTGATAAAAGGCGGCACCGCCCCAGTTTTCAATTGGTATTTGCAGATGGTTTTGATACCAAGCGGCTAACGCGACGGGATCAGTACTTTTAAAGAAAATACCACCAAGTCCAATGACTTTTGCCATAAGGGTGACAGTGTAAGTGGGGGATGGATTAACTTTAGGCAATAAATACGTAAGATACAAAAAAGCCGCAAAAATGCGGCTTTTTTGAGTTCGAAACAGCTTAGAACTGGTAGCTGTACTGTACTGAATAGTACATACCGCTTGATTCAGTTACCGCGTTCACAGGGCCTGTGATTGCGCTGTTTTCAATCAGGTGAACTTCTTCACCTTTAATGTAAGCGATACCGAAGTCAACGGTGTTTTGTGGGTTGATGTGGTAGCTCATACCCGCTGTGTACCAGTTACGGTCAGAGTCTGGGAATGAAATCGAGCTGATTTCGTCCACAACGCCTTGGTCATGCATGTAACCTGCACGAACGGTGAATTGTTCGTTGATGGTGTAAGTACCACCCACGCTGAATAACCATGAATCTTTCCATTGGTATTCTTTCAGGGCTACATCACCTACAGGTTGAGTCACACCCACAGCGGCAATCGTTGCTGTACCGTCTTTCGCGGTGATTTGATCAAAATTGCCCCACTGAGTGTGCTGGGCTGTGTAGTGCAGGGCAAATTTAGGGGTGATTTGATGGAAACCGGCAACTTGGAAAATATCCGCTAACGGTACATCTAAGCTATCAAAACTGGTCGTAACTGGTACTGCACCTACACCAGGAATGGTTGTCATCGAGACAGTATTGATATCGCCTTCAACATTTACGGTTGGGCTGAAACGGTAGCTGATACCGAAACGGTTGTCTTTATCTAACTCAATAGTAGCACCTACGATACCACCGAAAGCCCAACCATCAGCGTCTACGTCAACCAGAGGTGTAGTGCCCATATTACGGGTTAAGCGGCCTTCGCCATAGACGGCATCCAGACCCGCGCCGATACTGAACATATCGTTGATGCGATATGACACGCTGGCGTTGAAGTTAACGGTAGTGACTTCAGTTTCACCAAGTAGGTCATAAGGTGCAGCTGAGCCTGCTGGCAAATTCTTCGAAAGTGAGCTGGCATCGGTACCGGTACCGAAGTTAGAGAATGCGGCAAAACCCACGGCGAATTTATCGTCGATTGGGTGAATGTAGAAAATATTCGGGATAACTTTAGAGCTACCCGCATCGTCGATACTGCCTAAATCATAAGCGCCACCGGCAAAGTTAACGTCTTTAACGTCAACAGTAATATCGGCATAGGTTAAGCCGAAAGAGATTGCGTCTTTATCAAAGAGCGCCATCGCTGCAGGGTTACGAGATAACACTGAAGCGTTATCAGCGATGACGGCGTCACCGGCAAATGCACGGCCCATACCTGTGGCTGATTGGCTGTTTAATTGGAAACCCGATGCGAAAGTTTGTGAACTCGCCAGTGCAACGGCAACGGCAAGCAGTGTCTTGTTGAATGATTTCATTATTATTCTCTCATTATTTTGGTATTGGATTTTGTTCGGTCCTAGTTGCCAGAACAAGGCGCAAATCCTTTTATAATCTCCGGCATGGTAGGGACTGTGCGTAACCTCAACAAGTCCGACCAGATTTGAAATTTGTTAATTAACAGTTAATTAAAACGGGGTCGTACTTTAGCATGAACGAATGGTCTGGCCAGATGCTTGGTATCTTTGGTTTTTATTGGGGAGGGAAGTTTTAATTGAGGTTAATGTTTTGTAACGAGAAGAAAGTTAATAAATTTAAACAATTTGTAAAAAGCGTACACATGTACGCTTTTTACAATTAGGGACAGAAAATTAGCTGTTATAACGCGGATTTAAATTGCTCAAATTCTGCGGTAATGGCTTCGGCAGGGCGTGATATTTTACTGACGATGACACCAGCAATAATCGCAAACACAAATCCGGGTAAAATTTCGTACAGGTCGAAAATGCCACCTGTGAGCTGCTTCCAAATCACCACGGTTAATGCGCCGACAATAATGGTCGCAATCGCCCCGTTACGGCTGTACTGCTTCCAGAAGAGTGATAGCAGTACGACAGGACCAAAGGCGGCACCAAAACCTGCCCAAGCATAACTGACTAGGCTTAATACACTGCTTTCAGGATTTAGGGCAATGATCCCCGCGATCACGGCAATGGCCAGCACGCCCATACGACCTACCATCATCAGCTCGCGATCGTCTGCTTGAGGGCGTAACCACTTGCGGTAAAAGTCCTCGGTGATCACGCTCGAACACACCAACAACTGCGAATCAATGGTACTCATAATGGCCGACAGAATTGCGGCGATCAGTAATCCGCCAATCCAAGGGTTAAAGGCGGCTTGGGCTAAATGAATAAACACGGTTTCGGCATTGGCCAAGGGTTGGTTGGCAAAATACAGTGAACCCGCTAAGCCTGTGGCTAACGCGCCGATGAGAGATAACATCATCCAGCTCATGGCGATACGGCGTGACAGCGGCAGTGCATCGGCGCTGCCAATGGCCATAAAGCGCGACAAAATATGGGGCTGACCGAAATAACCCAGTCCCCATGCGAGCAGTGATAACAAGCCAATCACTGTGGTTTTGTCACTGATCAGTGCCAACATGGCTGGGTCGATAGACTCAATTCCCGCATGGCTCTCTGGGTGAGAGAACACCGCAAAGGGGATGATCAGCAGGGCTATCAGCATTAAACAGCCTTGGAAGAAGTCGGTCCAACTCACGGCAAAAAAACCGCCAATAAAGGTGTAACCCACAATGATGGCTGAGCCAATCACTAAGGCAACGTTATAATCGAGGCCGAAGACTTTTTCGAACAGAATGGCGCCGCCCACCATGCCAGAAGATGCATAGAAGGTGAAAAACACCAGAATCGTGACCGCAGAGACGAGTTTGAGGTAACCCTGTTTATCGTGAAAACGTTTCTCGAAGAAGTCGGGCAGGGTGAGGGCGTTGTCTGCTAATTGGGTGTAAATGCGTAGGCGTTTAGCCACAAACAACCAGTTAAGCCAAGCGCCGACAACCAAGCCAATACCGATCCAGGCTTCGCCTAAGCCGCCTAAGTAAACGGCGCCAGGTAAGCCTAAGAGCAACCAGCCTGACATATCGGAGGCGCCCACGCTGAGCGCGGTCACGGCGGGGCCCATTTTACGGCCGCCTAAAATATAATCATCAACAGTATCGGTGGCACGGTAAGCCCAAAATCCTATGCCCATCATCAATACTAAATAGCCAACAAATGTGATTAAAATCGGGGTTTCAATCGTCATATTGTCTTTATCCCATCTTGTTATTATTCAAAGTGGCAAGCATGCTACCAGATGTTTGAGCAAGAACCCATTAGTAGATAAAGATGTGATCGAAATCCGACCTCCGAGCATGAGAAAAGATCGAAGGTCGTTAAAAGAAAGGATTTACTATTAATAGCTTAGATAAAGGTGTTCTTGATTTCGTCTTTTACAAAGCTAAGGTCTGTCTGATCTTCACCCACAAGCAAAATGTATGCATCACCGGCCTCAAAGCCCATGCCTTGATATTTACCATCGGCAAAGGTGTTATCCAGCACCATGCGTTTTTCGATGGGCACAATAAACAGCGTCACTTTACCTTTTTCAGCTTGCAGCACTAAGTGCAGACTCTTAACCCCTTGAAAATCACAGTAAGAGGTGTAATAGACCTTGCCAGGTTGCCCAGTAAATTTGGCATGCTCTAAGTGTTTTAGAGAGGCGAGCTGCGCGTTCACTTGGCTAAAGTTAACATTTTGGTCCACCTGCAAGGCTACGCCTTCATGGTAAACATGGGCTAAGGCATGCTCGGCTAAATCCACTGGGCCTAAGCGCAATAAACTGAAACTGATCCCCACAATAAAGGCAATCGACGCGGCCATGGCGACTAAAAAGCCCGTTTGACGGCGCTGTTTATGGTGCTGCTGCAATTGTTGGCGCAGAATAAGTTTGTCGGCCAAGTCCTCTGGCACATCCACTTTTAACGCATGAGTGATTTTGGCATCGAGGCCCTTAAGCTCTGCGACGAACGCCTGATATTCGGCATTCTCCTGCATTTGCGCAACAAACTCGGGATCTTGATTATGAGGATCTTCATAAGCTTGACGCCTAAATTTAAGCTCATCCATTGGATTGACCTCTCACATCGGTTTTCTCAAGTAGTTCTTTCAATTGGTTCCTCGCCCGAAATAAGCGCGTCATGACAGTGTTGCGGTTTAAGTCCAAGAGCTGGGCGATTTCATCACCGCTAAAGCCACCGATTAACTGCAGCAATAGGGGCTCCCGATATTCAATATCCAGCTTAGCGATTTGTCGCCTTAACCAGTACTGCTCGGTTTGCTCTTCGGTGCTGGAGGCAATGTGATCTTCTAAGCTGTCTTGCTCTACATCGGCGTAATCAAATTGTTTACGCTCGAATCGACGGGCATTTTCGCGCCTCAGAATCGTGATCAGCCAAGCCTTCGCCGCTTTATCATCCTGTAGGGAATCTAAAGAGCGCCATGCCCGCAAGAAGGTTTCTTGGGTGATGTCCTCTGCCACCTGCTTATCGCCGCATAACCAAAAGGCATAGCGGAAGATATCGGCGTGCAGCGCCTTGACTAGGCTGTTGTATCGTCGTTGTTTGCTCAGCATGTCAGAAGAGACCGCAGGCTCGACGGATTTCTTTCGCCAGTTAGCAAACATTTTTTCGATATTTTCTTTTTATTTTACGATTCAAAAAATTACACCTTACTCATTCGATTAAGCCGTGCGTCGTTTTGATTTATCCATCTGTGTTTAGCCATTGGGATTCAACGGGCGTAATGGCGTGGATTGCTGCGCCATGGGGTGTAACTTGCCGCTTTTCACCGCGCTTAACAATGCTTTTGCTGCGCTTGCCAGTTGGGCGTCGCTATTGGCTTTACCGCCGTAGGCTAAGGCTTGCAACTGACGAATCGCCTCAGCTAACTCGCTCGACTGCGCGGCAATTTTATCGAGTGTCATAGGGCGAGCGGCCTGCTCACTATAGTATTGCTGCAATTGCTGCAAAATATCACTGACATTACCTTTAGCGCAGGCTTGCTCTAAGCCCTTAAGGCCAGTGCTAAGAACGAGCGGTTGCGTGACTACTGGTGTATTGACTGTTGTTTGGCGCTTCAGCGCACGTCGCCAAGCGACAAAAGTGACGGCCCAAGCGACTAATGTCACCAGCCACAGCAGGGCGAACAGATTCGCGCTCCAATGACTTTCACTGTTCGTGCTGGTATTTGCCTGCCAGTTGGGTTCGATGGGCGTATCGACCACGGCGCCACCTTTTACTTGAATGGTGCGGGCGGGCAGGGTTGCCATTTCTTGGCGTTTAAGATGCGGATTCCACCAAGGTACTTTCACTTCGGGTAAGGTAAAAGTGCCCGCCTTACTGGGGACGATAGCCGAGGTAATACTGTATTGGGACACTATCTGCGCGTCGCGCACAAAGCTCTGGCGCTGGGGTTTTTCGGGATAGGATTTGAGCTCAGGCGGCAGGTTTTGCGCGATATCTGGCAAGCTATTCTCATCGGCATTGGAGGCCAATAAGGTGAGCGTGCGGGTGATGGGACTACCGACGGTAAACTCTTTTACATCCTCAGGAAAACTTTCTTTTAAGGCCACTAAATCGGCCACGAGCCATTGGCCTTGGAAGCTCGTTGGTGCAGGTTCGACTTGGATGCTTAAGGAAGGCGCGCCAGCCTGCATTGGGCGGCTCTCGTTAAAGCCAAACATGCCGCCACGGCGTTGGGATTCCACTAATACATCGCCAGAAAAGGTCGCGCCTTTGATATTCACTTGGCCGGGTAAGTCAGGAATGATGCCATAGGTGCGCTCAATCACGCGGTAACGACGGCCTTCGATAATCTCTGAGCCGTCTTTGTCTTCGCCAATTTGCTTAATCTGCGCGCCTTCGATTACCGGGGCATTGAGCACACCGCGTTGCAGTTCGACCGCAAGATAAAGCTTTACTTTATAGGTAATAAGCTGGCCGACGTAGGCCTCATCGGTCGAGACTTTGGCATCGATAAACAGATTCTTGGCCTGTTCAGGTTGTGCGCCCGCTTCGACCACCCTGAGGGGAATTTCAGCGGAGCTGACGCCATCAATGCTAAAGGATGGAATGGTCAGTTGGCCCTTTTGCTTTGGGGCAAGCAGCACTTGCCAGCGGGTCTCTTTGACCGCATCGAAGTTCATTATCTGGGTGCTGCGACTCACGCTGGTGCGACCCACGATAAAATCCTTGAGCAGGATGGAGGTATCGAGTTTACCCGTGTCGACCTCATCGTCGGCACTGACATTGAGCACAAAGTACTCTCCCTCCATTACCGGATTGCGATCGACCGACGCCTCGAGTTTGCTCAGGGCAAAGGCGGGTTGAATGACCGCGATGCAAAGCGTGAGGAGGATAAAAAATTGTCTGATCACCACTGTTCGTTATCCCTTGATATTTGGCCATTTTGACGGCGTTTTTGATATTCGAGTTGCATCTTATTACGCAGCAACACCTGTGGATCTTCACTCACGCCCCGCAGTGCTCGCTGCATCTCCGCGGGCAAAGGCTCGCTGTTACTCGGCGGCGCTTCAACAGACTCAATTGCGGTATCTGGTTTTTTATCCGCCTGCGCCTGTTTCTCTTTATCCGCTTTTTGCGCTACGGCCTGTTGCTGTTTTTGCTCGGCGTTGGACTTATCATCCTCGACCTTTGCCTGCATTTTTGCCTCGTTGCTGGCTGGATCTTCTTTATCTTCAGCATTGTCATCGGCGCCGTTTTGCTGATTAGCTTGTTGCTCGGCCTGCTGTTGTTCTTGCTGCGAATCTTGCTGGTCTTGCTTAGCTTTATCATCACTCGCTTGCTGTTTATCTTGTGCGCCTTGCTCAGGTTCATTCTGCTGTGATGAGGCGTTTTGCTCCTGCGACGGTTTTTCGTTCGCTTGATCGGGATTATTTTGCTGTTGGGACTGCTGCTCTTGAGACTGCTGTTGAGCTTGGTCGTTTTGCGAGGATTGTTGTTCTCCCGGCTGCTGGTTTTGTCCCTGCTGCTGATCGTTCTGGTTCTGTCCCTGTTGGTTTTGATCGCCTTGAGACTGCTTATCTTGATTGTCAGCATTTTGCTGCGACTGCTGCTGGTTCAGCAATCTCTCAGCTAACTCAAGGTTGGCTTTGGCCTGTGGGAACTCGGGCTGCTTGTCGAGTGCGGCCTGATAACGTTCCTTGGCTTTGTCGGGTTTACCGAGTTGCATCAGCGCGTTGCCTTGGTTGTAAAGGCCATTGGCTGAGTTATCTTGCTCAAAGCTTTTTAGTGCCTGTTCGTACTCGCCGGCCTTGTACTGCGCCGCGCCTTGCCATTGGGGCGTTTCGAATTTTTGTGCGGCATTAGCGTAATCCTCGGCTTGATAGGCCTGCATCGCCTGTTGCTCTTGGGTGTGCCAGAGCGAGTCCCATGCGCTGGCATGGGCGTTTTGCGGCGCAGCGCTGAGCAATAGACCGCCCAATCCCATCAGCAGCCAGTTGGCGAGCATACCTTGCCTAAAGCTCAGCAGGGCAGGGATGATTAAGAGTAAGGCGAGGTAAGGGCCGAGATCCTGCCAGGTTTCTCCATCGAGATCCGTGGCTTTGGCATCGCCACTGTCACTCAACCAGTGTTGCAACTGTGCTAAATCCTGACCATCGGCACGATTGGGGATCATGATGCCATTATGGTTATCGGCTAATTTTTGCAGTAAACCAAAGTCGGTTTTGGCGACAACGACTTCATTGCTGCTGTCGCGCTGTAATTGGCCATCGGGTAAGCGGATGGGGGCGCCTTGGGGGCTACCAAATCCCATGATCGCGAGTCGATATTGGCTACCAGCTAAGGCCGAGTTGGCCTCATCGAATTGCCTCGGGGTGATGCCATCTGTCATCACAATAATATCGCCCCGTAGATGCCCGCCCTGTGCCAGTAGATTTTTAGCTTGGGTTAGGGCGGCCGCTAGGTTTGAGCCCAACACGGGCATAATGTCAGGGCTTAAAGTGGGTAATAAATTAAGCAGCGTGCCCGTGTCTCGGGTGAGCGGGCTTATGGTAAAGGCATCGCCGGCGAAGGCAATCAGGCCTGTTTCGCCTTCTTTTAAGCCGCGGAGCAAATCCGTCGCTCGAAACTTAGTTTGGGTTAAACGGTTGGGCGCCAGATCGGTGGCAAACATGGAGACAGACATATCCATCACCAACACTCGACCTTGCTCGGCCGCAAAAACCGGCAAAGTTTGCTTATTGAGCGCCGGCCCCGCTAAGGCCAAGGTGGCAATTACCCAAGTGAAAGCCAAGATATGCAATGGTCGACGGGATTTTTGCGTGCCCTCTGTGACCAATATTTTGGCCAAGTGCGGTGCAATATAGCGATTCCAAGCACTGTTACTCTGGTGTTGACGCCATAGCGCCCACAGGATGATAGCCAGTGGCAACAGGGCGAGTAACCATTCTGGACGAATAAAATGCAGGCTCATTAACGAACATCCCCCGTGGTGTTGCGGATGGAACAGGGTTTTTAGTCCGCGAAAACAGCGATAACTGACCTAAGGCTATCCAAATACTGGTGAGTAGCGCGAGGGCGAGCGGCCAATAGAATAGTTCCGCTTGAGGGCGATAGCTGAGTTGATCGCGACTCACGGGCTCCAGTTTATCAATTTCTTGATAAATCTGTTCCAGCTCTAGACTGTTACGGGCGCGGAAATAGCGGCCATGGGTAACATCGGCAATATGCTTGAGTTGGTTTTCATCGAGATCCATCGACGGATTGACGCGCTCACGACCAAACAGGGTGCGTCTTTCCATAACATCGGCACCCACGCCCACGGTATAAATCGTCACTTTGCGATTAGCGGCGATTTGTGCCGCTTGCTCAGGCTCGATATTACCGGCGTTATTTGAACCGTCAGTCAATAAAATCAAGACTCTGTTACTCTCATCCATTTTGTCGAAGCGCTTGACCGCGAGCGCAATCGACTCGCCAATCGCCGTTTGCTTACCGACAAGGCCAATCTGCGCCTCCTTTAAATACTGGGCGACAGAGCGTCTATCTTGGGTGAGTGGTGCCTGTAGATAAGCGTGATCGGCAAATAAAATCAAACCGATACGATCGCCTTTGCGACGCTCAATAAACTCACTGACCACGTGTTGGATCAGGGTAAAACGGTCGACGACTTTGCCGTTAATCACCATATCTTCAATCTGCATACTGCCGGATAAGTCCACCGCCAGCATCAGATCCCGCCCTTGGCTTGGTAGTTCAATCGGATCGCCAAGCCATTGTGGGCGGGCGATAGCAAGCACTAACAAGCTCCACATCAACCAATAGCGCTTGCGGCTTTGGCGGCTGTGGCTAGTGATATTGGCCTTGCCCGTTTGGCTAATGCCGGGCAATTGCAGGCGGCCACCTTCGGCTTGCACCGTTTGGCGACGCCAAAAATAAAAGGTAAAGGCAGTAAAATCAATGCCAAAGGCCATGCGACTGTTAACATTGCTCCTCCGCAGGCTTAGCTGGAGCCGGTGTTACTGTTGCCGACGAAGTCGGGTTTTGGCTTGCAGCAGTGTGCATTATCGGTGCGCTTAATTTGGCTTTTGAGGCAAACCAACTGCGGGCGAGGGCCTGTAACTCCTGGGCCTCCTCGGCGCTGAGTGGTTTAGCCTGGTGGCGTTTATCCAATAATGGCCCAATACGGCCGCGCTGCTTTGTGGGCAAATGGCTATCTAACCAGTTTGCCCACGCGGGGCCGTCGAGTTTCGCTATCACTTCCCTTGGAAAATAACTTAAGGCGGTGCGCTTTAACAGCTGATTCACGTCAGAGGGATACTGGCTCGAATGAGGATCAAGTGCTGCAAATAACCCTTGGGCGGCTTTTTTAGGCGCTAAGTAGGCGGCACGTTTTTTGAGCCAAAGAATTGCGGCAATTAACAAAACTAACAGGATAGCGAGTGCTAACCAATAACCTATGGCCCATGGCC